>JABHLG010000003.1 GCA_018692915.1 Candidatus Woesearchaeota archaeon
AAAGAAAAAGAAGAACGTGAATGGGAAGCTTTATTGCCACAAGGAAACAGAGCGGTCTTTTTGGAGTTGTCGAAAAAGTTAGGTGATAAAGATTTGGCGGGCACTAGTGTTTGGTGTGCTGTTGAAACAATGAAAAAAGCTATGAATAGTAATCAGGTTGGTCTTGAAATTAGTAAAATAGCTGATCAGGCGGTTTTGTTTTTGGCTAAGGTTGATGATGTGGAGAAATTTATTGTTTCTTTGCCGGTAGATTTTTCAGGGCAGGAAAAGAGGGTTGTTTCTTTTGTTGTTGGAAACTCCGAGCAATTAAACTTTTCGAGTATAGAGAGTGAAAACGAAAAGGAACACATGGGGAAAAATTTAATAGAAAAAGATGAGGATGTATATTCGTATATTGGTGTTGGGCCTGATGGGCAGGAAATGTTTGTTGAGAGAATAATGTTAACATTTAACGATGCTTCAAATTTAAGGCGATCGATGGATTATTCACAATATGCATTTCTTATGGGAAAGCTAAGAGAGCTACCGTTAAGATCAGAAGCAGAGAGAATCAACCGTCAGTTTTTGTCGGGGCAATGGGGTATGATTACAAACAATTCAGAAATTTTTGTATATGATGATATTACAGCACTTGATATCTTAGAGGGGCGCGCATGGTTATCGAAAATATCTGGCAGCGAAGGCTCTACTATGGAGATCATGTATGAGTGGTACAAAATAAATGAGGATAGGGCTCCATACTTAATTGCGAAAGGAACGCTTAATGCGACATGGGTTAGAATTATAGATCATGGAGTGGTAAAAGTTGAGCCGTTTCCAAGCTATCTTCAGCAGTTAATGGATCGAATGGCCCCCAAAAGTAATAATATAAATAATAATTATGAAAAAGATAAAAACGAACTCTTGCTAAATTGTAAATTCAAAAATAGCAATATGTTAACTGATAAAATAATTCTTTATAAAGAGCAGTTTAAGACAAGTTATCAAAATTCAAATATTGTTGGAAATATATATTATGCAAATTATTATTTATGGCAAAGTCAAATAAAAGACAATTACTTTTCAATTAATTTCTCAAATTCTTCATTGACTTGGTCATATACTTCAAGAGCTTTCATATTAACTGCAGACATCTGAGCAAGCATAACTTCAAATCTGTTGATTTCTCTCTTTAATTCATCAACGGGTTTATTTTTAAGAAGTTTAGCATTTTTATATTTTACAAATTCTTCAGTTAGTCCAGCTAACTTTGCTTTAATTTCAGCATTTTTTAATGAAACTAAATTAACTTCTCTTTCACTATCTCTTGTTTGCTGACGAACTGATTCAATATCTGTTTCTGATTTATTAACAGCAGTACTAAGAGCTTCCCTCTTTGTAAATAATTCTCTATATTTTGAGTAAAATACTTTACTTTGCTTTTCTTTAACTGTTAATTCTTTATCTTGAATAGTAATCTCTTTTTGTAACCTTATAATCTCCTCACTAAATGTCTTATCTTCTTTTTCTTGTTGCTTCATAATCTCAAGAATTTTTTCTCTTTCTGGAGCTAGAAGTTGACTCATTTGGTTCTTACTATTAGTCAAATTATTCTCTAAACGTAAAATATCCTCACGACATTTTTGTTTTGATTCTTCAAATGCACTCAATTGTGCCAGAAGACGTGGATTACGTAATTCATTTACTTTTGATCGAAGCATTTGCTTCTGAGATTTTAATTGTGCTAAACTGGTGTTAATTGATGTAATGTTTCGTTGCACTGCTTGAAGTTTTTCATCACATAAAGAAAGTTGTTCTCGTAATTCCTTCTTTAATGTGGTATTTGCATCTAAATCATCAGTATTAAGATGAAGACTTTTTTCTAATTTAATAACTTCACCTTCAAGTTCTGCTTTTAATGTTCGAAGAGATGTTATTTCCTTTTCATTTGCAGCACGTTTTGATTCAATATTTGAAATAACTCCCTGGGCATTTGCAATTTCTCCCTCTAAATTTTCAATTTCTTCTAAAGAATCTTTCTCTTTAAATCCGCTTCCCATACGCTTACGGAATCCACCTTTCATTACTCCACTTGATTCTGATAAATTTCCATCAAGAGTAGCCATCTTTATTGTTCCTACACCAACATTTCGTGCTGTATCAATATCTTCAACAACAAGTGAATTTCCAAACACATATGAAAACGCTTTCTCAAATCTACTATCGTAAGATACTAAATTTAATGCAAAATCATGAACACCATTTTTGTTTAACAATTTCTTATTCTCTGGAGTGATGGACATAGAACGAATTCTATTTAATGGAATAAATGATGCAGAACCTAACTTATTACTTTTAAGATATTTAATACATTGAGATGCAGTTTCATCAGTATCAACAACAA
>JABHLG010000002.1 GCA_018692915.1 Candidatus Woesearchaeota archaeon
AAGTGCAGCAATAAAAACTGATGAAGTATGGATATGGATAAATGACTCTGCAACAGATAGATATGATGTATTTTATACTGATTCAAACAATAATTTGGTTGGAGCAGGTAATTTAACACATGATAAAACTGATGGTGTAGTTAAATTCCTTGATGTTGTTTACGGATCAACAAAAGCAGGTAATGTAGCTATGATGATGAGTAATATTTCAGATACTGTAGCAAACATAACCATTGATGTAATTGATGATGACACAAAATTTGTAAATGGTGGAGATGATTTAGAAATTAACTGGACACTTTCCTCAGATAAATTTGCTTCTCTTGGAGCAACACTAGGTGCAAATGAAGCTGGAGAAATCGCATGGGGACACCCAATGACAGATATCAGTACCAAAGACGAGAACCACTTAACACAATATGGTATAATGGTATATGATCCAAAGAGCAATGGTGCTTCAGATGAAATTAAGATTAGTGTTCCAAGTGATCAGATTAGAGCTAATATAATTGTACAAGGACAATCCTCAACTATCGCAACAACAGGTGGTTCAGTACAAGTTAACTCAATTGCAGGTGTCGACTTAGTTAAATTAGATACAGAAGTAACAGATAAGACTAGTAAACCAATGATTATCGTTGGTGGACCAGCTATCAATCCATTAGCAGCAGAAGCTATGGGTTTAACATACCCTGCATATGGAGCAGCATCTGGAATCCCTGCAGACAAAGCACTTATCAAATTATATGAGAATGCTTTCGGTGGAACAAATATGGCTTTAGTAGTCGCTGGATGGGAAGCAGCAAACACAAGAGACGCAGCAAACATCTTAAAAGACTATGCTACATACGCAGCAGACTTAGATGGTAAAATGGCTGTTGAAGTCTCAGGAACAAGCGTTACTGCTGTAACTGAAACTGTCGCTGTAGAAGAAGAAGTCGTAGAAGACGAAGTTGTAGAATAAAGGGATTAATCCCTTTTCTTTTTTCTTTTTTAATTTTATTGACTAGCGCTAAGCTTTTATATTAAATCGATTTTATATTAGTTATGAGATATGATAGAATATTTGGTTTGCTTGTAGTATTTATTATGTTAGGCTCTCTTATGGGAATTGCAGTTAATAATGATGATAATAATGAGGGCGAAGAAACAGGTCCAACAGGTGCAATAATTGCAGGTAGAGAACCAATTGATGTGAATGGGTTTTATTTTTATGAAGACACGTATCAAGATAGCTTTGAAGCACTTATTGTAGATGAATTAGGTGCTGGAACTATGGTCCCATTTAGAACAGACCCTCGAAATGTCTCACATATTAAAATAGAAGAAGCAGCTGTTGATAAAATACAAACTTCTGAAAAAATATACTTAGTTTTTGACCCAAATACAGATGATTTTGAAGATACAAAAAATAATATTCAGCTTGCTTTAGCAGAACTTAGTCGGCTTATTGTTATTGTTAATGTTAATAGTGTATATCCAAGTTCAGCTCTGACTGCAGATATACCAAATGAGACATATGATGATAAAATTCCCATAAAATCATGTAATGATTCTACAAGCACAACAGCGGTGTTGTTTTTTACATTAGATGGAAAAGATGAAGTTAAGATGCAAGGAGATTGTACAATTGTTTCTGGTAAAACTAGTGAGAGCTTAATTGCCACAGCTGATAAATATAGCATGCATCTCTTAGGGCTTAAAGTATAACTCAGTAGCACAATTAATTTAAATATGATTTTGTGATTCTTTTATGTTTGGTTTGATAACAGGTTTTCATGCGACTTTATTATTTGTTGTTGTATATTTTAGTGTATTTTGTAGCACGTTTTTCATACTCATATTTTTGCAGAATATTCAACATATGAAAAACCCAAAAAATCCTAAAAAATATTCTGTAACTATTATTATTCCCGCACATAATGAGGAAGCAGGTATTGCTGCTACAATAAAATCTGCACTTTCTATTAATTATCCAAAGAGACTTTTAGAGATAATGGTTATTGAAAATGGAGAGTCAAAAGATAAAACTTATGCAATCGCAAAGAAATTTGAGAAATTTGGTGTAAAGGTCTTTCAATTGAAAAAAGCAGGTAAAGGACACGCATTAAATTATGGTATAAAAAAAGCAAAGGGAGAGATTATTATAACTATGGATGCAGATACGTATATCCGAGATAAAGATATATTGCATAAAGTTCTTTCATATTTTTCCAATCCAGAAATATTTTCAGTTGCTCCTGCAATAAGACCTGCACCACCAAAAACACTAGCACAACGAATACAATATGTCGAGTATGTCTTTGGTATTTTTCTTAGAAAAGTTTTCTCTTTGATTGATGCAGTTTATGTTACGCCAGGAGCATTTACAGCATATAGAAAAGTTATTTTTAAGAAAGTAGGATATTTTGACGATAACAACATAACTGAAGATTTTGAAATGACGTTGAGAATACAAAAACAACATTTTCGTATTGCAAATGTTATTGATGCGATGGTTTATACAAACTCTCCAGATAATTTCAGTGATTTGATGAAACAGAGAGTTAGATGGTTTTTGGGATTTATAGATTGTTTAATAATTCATAAGAGCTTATTTCATGTAAAACATGGTTATTTAGGCATTTTCATATTACCTTCTGCAATAATATCAATTACATTATCATTAGCTTTGTTCTTATTTTCAATAGGAAAATTAATTTTCGAAACTGTTAAGTTTTTTACAAGAGCATCAGTATCTGATTTTTATAATATGTATAAATTTACATTATATAATATAAAATTTGATTCATTTTTTTATTCAGCAAGTATTGTTGATTTTGTTGTAGTTATTTTATTTTTATTAGGTGTATTTATTTTCTTTGCAGCTAGGAAATATTCAAAAGACCAAGAGAAATTTGCAATTAGCTTCTTTTTTTATATCGCTCTTTATGTTTTCTTGTTTGCTAGTTGGTGGATTAAGACATTATTATACAAATTAGCAGGTAAGGATTTAAGATTTGGTGGAGTTGTTTGGAATAATAATTTAATTAGTAAACTTACTAATAGAGTTTCATAATTCTTATAAGTTAAATTAATTGGTTAACCTATGCGTGAAATAAATAAATTGAACTTTATTGCAGCATTTTCTATAACTACTTTAATTTTCTTAGCAGGATTTGCCTTTTCTTCATCTATTTATAATAGTAAAATCGACGCTTTACAACAAATTGAGGTGGAATTATACACAGATAATCTTGAAATTGAAGCTCAATATGAGCTAGCATATAGTGATGTTTGTGATACAGAGTCACTTATTACATTGAATCGAGACCTTAATGAGATGAGTGATAAAATGAATTATCTAGAGCGAGAAATAACGGATGAATCTCTCCAAATAATTCTTAAGAATATTAAACGCCAGTATTTTGTTATGGAAATAAAGCACTGGCTGTTTGTTCAGAGAGTAAATGAAGAGTGCGGTTATGATTACCCGACGATTTTATTCTTTTATTCAAATAGAGATTGTCCATCTTGCGAAATTCAAGGTATAATCCTTACAGAATATAAAAAAGAAAATCCAAATACTATGATTTATTCATTTGATACAGCTTTTAGCGAGTCAAAAATCGTCAAGAATCTTATTGAGAAATGGGATATCACAAGACAACCATCAATTGTTTATCATGATATTGTTTTTGATTATACGGTTTCAAGAGGCGAATTAGATATTATTATTTGAACCGTTTATATTATCTAAATAATTTATCAACTAAAACTGTAGCATAACATCCCTTTGGAAGCTCGAACTCAAGCTCAACAGTTTTACCTTTAACTTTCTTTTTCAGATTTTTTGTTTTAACAATTCTTCGTCTTTCAGCGCCTCGCATATTTAGCTCAGGCATACTTTTTATTTCAATTGGATCGATATTGATTATCTCAGCTTTACTTTTCTGAGCTTCTTTATTCCAAATCTCGCTTTGATATGCACTTACGAAAATTCTCCTTGTCGGCTTTGGAATTGCTCTTATTGCACCACCAAAATCAGTAGATACTCTTATTAACCAATTTAAGACTGCTTTTTCCAAACCAAGAAAATCAGGACATTCTTTGATGATTTCCTTCCATTTACCCCAGTTTTTCTTAGCAAATTTACCAAATTCCTGAGCACGTTCATTATCACCATGTTCAGTTATGAATAATTTAGCTGCATGTTCAAGATTACCTTCAATTATTTCAGCACCAATTTTCCCAGAATTACCTGCACTTCCAAAGCGTTGTTTTCCAAATATATTTACGAACCCTTGTTTTTTAATTTTTGGAAAGTTCTTTTCTAAGTTTTCTAGCTCAGATTTACTAACTTCTTTAACAATTATTTTGAATTTATTTGATTTAAGGTCACCAAGATTTATTCGTTCATCGCCCTTACCCAGCACTTTCAGTTCAATATCTTTAATATTTATATGCTTTATTTGTTCTGGCTCAATTTTCCAAACAGAGCAAACTTGTGTTGTAATCGCAAATTTATCTTTATTACCTGCAAACCCAATTCTATTTCTTGATACACGAAGCCTTCGAGATAGCTGCTGAATAGCTCTTTGTGTTGTCCAGTTTTCTTTTTTTAGCTGAACATATGTGTATTCTCCAGTTTTTTTTGGTTTTACTTCAGAAATCTCTTCTACAATAAAGTCTTCTGGTGTGTCTTTTATTTTCATTTTATATTATTGAACTTAAACCTGTAATAATTCCTGTTGCAACTGCCCAAGTTACAGTGCCTGCAATTAATATTCCTAATGTGATTACTACAAATGATTTTTTCTTATTCATTTTAAGTAAAACTGCTATAAGTGATGCTGTCCACGCACCCGTCATTGGCGCAGGAATAGCTGTAAAAATTAATAAAGCAAGTTCTCCCCATTTGTCTATTGCTTTTTGATGTTTCTCAATTTTAATATATGTTTTATTACCAAATAGCTTTTTCGCTAAGTGAATAAATTTTAGTTTTTCTAAAGCAAAAAATATTATTGGAACAGCAATTATATTACCTAGCGCACCTATTGCAAAAACATAATACATATTGAGATTCATTGCCATACCATAAATAATCGCACCACGAATCTCTGCAATAGGAAATCCTCCTAAAATAAAAACCATCAAATATTCAAACATATTTTATTCAGCGCAACGCTTTTAAATGCCTTTTTGTTCTTCCAACAATGGCAGAACGAAGATGCACATCTTGTAACGCAAGCTTAACTAACGATATGAGCTCAACTGGATTTAAATGTCCTGAGTGTAGCAAAGAAGATGTTTTAAGATGCGGAAAATGTAGAAAATTAGGAACAAAATACATATGTAAATGTGGTTTTGAAGGTCCTTAGAGGTAATTATGGCTAAAGTATATGTTAAAACAAAAATAATGCCTGAATCTCCAGATGTTGATTTAGGTAAAATTGAAACCGAAGTAAAGAAAATTGTTGAAAAAGATGGAAGTAAATATCATACTTCTGAAATTGTTCCAATTGCATTTGGATTAAAAGCATTAGAATTCATATTTATGCGTGACGAAAGCAAAGGCGATACAGAACCAATGGAAAAAGAATTTGCTAAAATTGCTGGAGTTCAATCTGTAGATGTAATTGATGTCCGAAGAGCTTTTGGATAAATAGTTACTTTTTTAAACTAATTTAAGTAGTAACACTATGGTAAATACAGCAGTATTACAAAAAATGAGTGATAATTCATTCCGAGCAGCGAAGCTAGCTCCAGAAGAAGAAATAGACAAATCTCTTGATGTTAGTAAGGTAATCCTGTGTGCGAAATCATGTGATGGAAGCTACCATAAAGTTAATTCTAGTGTAGGTAAAATTCTAAATGAGAATAGATCTACATTATCAAATGGAGGTTTTCAAGCAATTATAGCAAAATTCCATGATGAAGATCTTCATGGACAGCGATTTTTAGTTTATCCAAATGGCAAAAAAGCATTACTTATTGGAAACTTATTTTTCGGATTAAAGAAAATAGCTAAACTAAAGTAAATTAGCTAAAACCTTAAAATATTATAATTATACATTTATTTAGGTGATTATTATAGGTGTTCCGTTTAAAGATTTAGTTGTAAAAGAACCGATTTCTATAGATGAATTAGCAGGCAAAAAAGTAGCTATTGATGCATATAATGTTCTTTTTCAATTTCTTTCAGCAATTAGACAGCGAGATGGAACTCCATTGAAAGATGAGCAAGGAAATGTAACATCTCATTTAAGCGGAATTTTTCACAGAACTTTAAAGCTGATGCAAGCAGGTGTTCAGCCTTGTTTTGTATTTGATGGTGATGCACCTGAACTAAAAGCAGACACACAAGCTGCAAGAAGAGCGATTCGCGCAGCAGCTAAGGTAAAACATGAAGCAGCTCTTGCTGCAGGAGACATTGAAACTGCTAGAAAATATGGTCAGCAATCAATAACTCTGAATTCTGAAATGATTAAAGAATCAAAAGAACTTATTCAAGCAATGGGTCTGCCCGTTATCCAAGCACTTGGAGATGCAGAAGCACAAGCAGCATATATGTGTCAAAAAGGTTTAGTTTGGGCAGTAGTTTCTCAAGATTATGATACTTTACTTTTTGGAGCACAAAGAGTTATCCGAAATTTAACTATTTCTCAGAAAAAGCGAGGAACTAAAATAATAACTCCTGAAATAATTAGCTTAACAGACACGCTAAATAAACTAAAAATTGACCATAAAGGTTTGATTAATGTAGCAATTCTTGTTGGAACAGATTTTAATTCAGGTGTAAAAGGAATTGGACCAAAAACTGCAGTTAAGATTATCCAAGAAGGAAACATTGAAAAATACAAAGCAGACATGCCAAAGTTTGATGCAGTTCAAGGTATATTTCTAAAACCTGCTATCTCAACAGGATATACGTTAGAGTGGAAGCCATTGGATATAAACAAAGTCAAAGAAATTCTTTGTCAGAGACATGGTTTTAAGGAATCTCGAATTGATTCTGCTTTAGGTTTAAATAAATCTCAAACAAATAAAAACCAAAAGAGCTTAGCTGATTTTTAAAGATCTTCTTCAGTTATAACTTCAATTCCATTTTTCTTCAAAAGCGTAGTTGTAACTCCATCGCCATCAATTAATGTTCCAGTAAATGTTCCATCATATATTTTTCCACAACCACAAGACGGACTTTTTTGCTTCATAATAGCTTTTTCAATACCTTTTGCTTTTGCAATATTAAGCGTTCTCTGTGCACCTTCAGTAAACTGTGCAGTTACATCCTCACCTGTTTTAGAAATTATTTTATCTCCTTGTTGTTCAGATGGCGTTCTTGGTGTTGGTAGCCCACCTAGTTGTTCTGGACAGACCGGAGTTAAATATTCTTTTTCAAACAAAGCAATAACTTTTTTATGAGGTTTGCTTTTACAATCATATCTACAAGTGTAACCAAGCAAACAAGCACTAACTATTCTCATATTATGTGTCTAAAAATAAGGTTATAAATTGTTCGAATTAGTTTTGTTTCTCTAGTTTGTAATTATGGATAACAACTCCAGTATATAGAGCAATTACAATACCTGAAAGAATATAGAAATACATTGGGTCAACAGTGTATATTATATAACCAATTACTGCAAAGCCAATTGTTGAGATTAGCTTGTAAAGAAAAACACCTTTCTCACCTTGTTTTTCTTCAAGACTGCGAATAAGTTTATTACTTTCTTGCTGAATTCCAAATTTATTTAAATCAAATTTAGTTGTAATCTCATCTAGAAATTCAAGAATAGCAATTATGATTATCAACAGGAAATATAACCATATCATCTTCTAATTATAATTTATAGAATATAAGTTTTACTTTAAAATAAATAATTTAATTTAGTTAATACTTGGTTTAATGTTTCTTTATCTAATGTTGCAACTTTTTTAATAACTAATTGTTGATTTAATGTAAATATTTTATCAACTTTTACTTTACTTTTAATAGGTATTTGTCCTTCTTTTAGATTATTGTTATCAATTATAACTGAAAATTCAATTGCTTTTGGATTAGATGTAATTCCACATATAATTATATCTTCTGTTTTGTTATTGTAATTTTCTTTTGATAATATTAGAACAGGTCTTTGTTTTATACTACTTAGATCTGTAAATGGAAACGGAATTATTACAATTTCACCTTGCTTAAATATCATTCCAGATTTCATCATATTTGTTATCCCATAATTGTTTAGCTGTAGATTCTGCATTTTTTAATAAATCAGCAAAAGCTTCAACTTTTTTAATAATTAATTCTTGACCTTGTTGCAAAATTATTAATTCACTACCTTTTTCTATTCCAATAATATTACGGAAGTCTACAGGTAATGCGATTTGCCCTTTTTCAGATACTGTTACAGTTTTAATTTTCATATATATATGTAAGAATTTTCTTACTTTTAAGTTTTTCTACTTAAGAAATTTATCAACGATTTTGCGAGCTTCTTTACGTTTCTTTTGATGTTCATTAAGGAATGCAGTCATTTTATTACAAGCAATTTCTTTACAATCACCACACATTAAATCTCCACTCTTACAGCGTTTTTGTATATCTTCAAGTTCTTTATCATCTTCAATTAATCCATATTCATAAAGTTCATATATTTTACAAATTTCTGGCTGTCCACCAAGTTGTTTTTGTTCTGCAAGTGTATCTCTTCCACCTGTAAATGCCTTTTTCTTAATTTTTTTACAAGCTAGTTCAGCACTTTCATTTAAGAAAATTATTCCTTCCGGCTCTCGCTTACTCATTTTTGCAGAACCGGTTAAAGAGCCAATAAATTTATTATATGTTCCAGAAGGAGGAATAAAATTATGTTTGCGCGCAATATCTCTAACTAATCGAATATGGGGGTCTTGGTCAAATCCAACAGGAACAACTGTTCTTGTCTTACCATTCTCAAGCTGAGGTTTTAGAATATCTCCCATTTGAGTTAGTGCCGCATTATAAATCTTAAGCTCATGTTCACCATAAATTGCTTTCATCATATTGTTTGTTACATTGCTAGAAAAAACTTGAGCAGCTTTTAGAACCGTTAAATCTTTACTTTGCTTGTAAAATATCGCTTTCTTTGGATCTGGATCTAGACCTAAAGCAATACAATCAATAATGTTATCTCTTGCAATTTCTTTAGCTTTTTCTAGAGGCATTTCATTGTCAGCTAAGCTCTCAATATCTGCAACAGCAAATACAACATTTCCACCATGCTTTTGTAAGTAAACCAATTGATCAACAATCATTTTTGAGCCATAGTGAAAGAAATTTGATGGCTTAATTCCCGTCATTATAACAAATGGAAGTTGCTTTTCCATAGCATCAATAATCATATCAAAATCTCTGTGTGCAAATACAATACCTCTTCGATATAACGAAATAGGATTTGGCATGTATTTAACAAGAGATTCCATTGACGATACTCCAAACTCCTTTATGATTTTATTATAATCTTTAATATCCGAAGTTCCAAAGGCGTCAACTTTATTTTCATTAACCATTATATACACATTCCTTGTTATTATTAAGAATTGCGAGTGGGGTCGGAGGGATTTTCTTCGAACACGTTCGCATCAAGCAAATGGATTCGCTTTGAACCCCCATTAACCGGGTTCTATAGCCACGAGAAATTGTTTCTCGAATTATTCTCTTCACATAAGAGAAAGGCATTTGGAGCCGGCCACACTGCCGGGTTACATGCAAATGAAGTTTGCTTGTTAGCAAGACCTCGTTTTGCTTTATGCTACGACCCCTATTTCGATTGCTCTCGCTTTTTCCACGCATAATCACCAAATAATTCGAGAGTTCTAGCTAGCAAGATGTTCTTAGAGTGTCCAGGGATACTCACCTGTTAGCATACTTAGAACTCCACTAAATCATTCTTAAAGATTTCTATTGAAAAATCTATGATATATAATTGACATTATTCCAATAAAATATCATAACTATATCGATTGATTTTAGGTGCAAAATATCCACTTCGGACACCCTTGATTGATTTAACTTTTCTACCTAATTTTTCAATCATCTGCTTGATTTCAGCACCGCGTTCTTTAACTTTGTCTACGTGCTCAAATTGATATAAATGAATTACAGCACCTTTTTTAGCAACATTAAGTGTTTCTTTTAAAAATTTATGTGATTCTCCAGGAAGCACCATTATAATGCGGTTAAACTTTTCATTTAAATTAGGTATTTCAATATGTGCATCACCCTTGACTATATTTATTCTGTTTTCAAATTTGTTAAGTTTTAAATTTTCTTTAAAGAATCGCACTGCTGCAGGATTCCATTCAATTGCAGTTATCTTTGATAGTGGTTTGTGTTTTGCAATTACTAATGGATATGGACCTACTCCTGCAAATACAACTAAAACATTTTCTTTTGGCTTGATTAACTTTAGAACTCGCAGTCTTTCAGTGCCTAGCCTAGCTGAGAAATAAGCTTTATTTAAATCAGTTTTAATTTTAACACCTGACTCCTTATGAATTGTTTCAGTTCGGTTTTCTCCAACTAAAACCTTAATTTTTCTTATTCGATATTTGCCATTAGTTTTATTAGCTTTTTTAGCTACAATATTTATACTTGGTTTCATTCGTTTTAGTGTCCAAGCAATGCTTTTTTCTAAAGGAACAATTTCTTCAGGAACTTCAAGAACTGCAATATCTCCAACAACTTCAAAACCACGATTTATTGATTCAACTTTGTCTGCAGGAATAACTTTCTTCAATGCGTCTCTCAAGTTTTCAACTTTCTTATCATCTATTTTAATTAAATTCCGTTCTTCAATAGTTCCTATGAATTTGTTTACTATGTCTTTTTGTTTAGCTTTATCTATAATCGGAAGTAGAACATATTTTCCAGAGTGCCCTATCTTAAATTGATCATTAAACCAACTCTTGCTTCGTAAGAACTTCTTTAGTTCTTGTGTATTTTCCTTCTTAGTTTTAAAACATCTGACCATTTTATATGATATAATCGATATTTTTAACTATACCTATTAATAATAAAAATTATAAAATAAATAAAAAATTATGCTTCTGTTTTCAAAACTTTTCTTAAACTAAGAGCTTCTGTTTCCTGTTTACGATTCATGTTTAGAATAGAAACCATCAATTCACGTTCTTCTTTAAGAATATCTGACAGCACACTATCTTCTCTAGCTTCAGAATATGCGAGTTTTTGTAGTTGAGCAGTTTCAACAATTATTCCTTGCATCTGTTCCATATATCTTTTTCTATTAGCTATAACTGTTGGATGTGTAGGATTTGTTGTTTTACCCATGGTTTCGTGACCGCGCATTAAATCACTCATTACCTGTTTGTAATATACTCTTTTTGTATTAACTCGTGCTAGTATGTCTAATAACAATTTTCTTTCTTTGTTACCTAGTTCCAATAATTCTTTAATTTTCACTTTTTTCGCAGCATCAATATTTAATTCACTGTTTTCTAAAGTATATTCATCATCTATTAATGTACTCATTTTTTTAAATGCCACTAATATCTGATCAAAATTCATAGGGTTTCCTTTTTTCATGGGATTTTCTATTTGTTGTTCTACTTGTACTTCTTTTTTTCTAAGTCTTCCAAGCCATCCCATTATTTTTTACCCCCCAATGCTCTTAATATAGTTTTTCTAGCACTTTCTAGTGGTTTTTTTGTTTTACGAAATAATGCTGGCTCTTTTTTTAATAGTGTTTCAATGCTATTTATCCGCTTAGCTATAGATACAAGGTGTCTTTTTTCTGTTGCATTCATAACTGGTTTTTTTAGTACCATTTTAAGAATAGATAGCTTATATAGTATTTATAATTTGTTTATAACTAACTAGTAATGTCTAAACTGTTAAATTAAATCTTTAACTAAACAAAATATGCTATATTTAGTTAGTTTAGGTTTAAGTTTTAAAGATTTGTCAGTTAGGTCATTAGAAGTTCTAAAAAAGTGCTCTGAAGTTTATCTTGAAAATTATACCTCTGCCAGTGATTTTTCACTAAAGCAACTTGAGAAGTTAATTGGAAAGAAAGTAGTAGTTTTAAATAGAGACCATGTTGAAATTGTAAAACCTTTTTTCAATAATGCAAAGACGCGAAACATAGCACTTCTAGTTTATGGAGATGCACTTTCAGCCACAACACATACTGAAATTCTTCAATCTGCAAAGAAGAAAAAGATTAAAGTTGAAATTTTACATGGACCTTCAATCCTGACAGCTATTGCAGATACAGGACTTTCACTTTATAAATTTGGCAAAGCTGCTTCAGTTCCATTTTGGCAAAATAATTTCAAACCAGAAAGCTTTTTTGATATTCTTGAAGAAAATCAAAAGATTCAAGCACATACACTATTTCTTTTAGATTTAAGACCTGAGTTAAATAAATTCATGACCGTAAAAGAAGCAATTGATGTCCTGATTAAGATTGCAAGAAAGCGAAAGTCAAAAGTGTTCACAAATAGCACATTTTGTATTGGCTGCTCTCAATTAGGAACTTCTGAGCAAATTATAAAATCTGGAGCTGCTAAGGAATTAATGAGCAAGCGATTTGGAACACCTGCATGTCTTATTATTCCGGGAAAGCTAGCAGATTATGAGATGGAGGCTTTAAAGTAATGTCTCGTGTGGAGAAATGGAAGCTTAAAAGATATCTTAAGAGAGTTAGGAAAGCATATCGGAAAATGTATAAGAAAACGGACGCAGATATGCGTGGACACTTTTTTTATAATTTACATAGAACTGAAACGTTACTTCAACAATTGCTTACTGAAAATAAAGATATTGTTAAGTTAAAAAATGATATAAAACATAAAGTAGCACGTCAGAAAATTATTAGAGCTAAAATAAAAAATCTTGTTGATAAAGTTAAAATACGACGAGAAGCAGAACTTAATTTTCAAGATATTATTCATGAAAAGAGATTATTATCAAAAGAATATGGACTTCTTGTTGACGAAGAAAATGAATTGAGACGAGAAGTAAATAAAAGCACGCCTGCTTTGGAAAAAGCTTTGAAAAAAGAACTTGAAAATCAGTTTAAAATATTACTAAGTGAGTTAGAAATATTTGAAATAAGAGTTAAGGAAAGAGTTGCTAAGGGCGATATTACTAAACGTTCTTACAAATGGAACTTTAAGCGTTATATTGAGCCACTTAAAAAATATCATCATACATTTTGGTTTAATTAGTTTTACAGTTTTTTTACAAAATATATATAAATATCCTATGGTATACAAGTTATGCAATCTCGTAAAGAGCGAACAGTATTCCTATTCACGATGCTCTTAATGCTGGGAGCATTTCTCGCAGGACAGTTGTACGCTGGAGATATAACTGGTGCAGCAACCGGAGAGGCATGGGATTTTGAGGGTGCTACAAGTGCCAGCGATTATTTTCAAATTGTTAAGTTATCCATTGATGCACCTCTGATTAATTTTATTATATCGTTTATTATGACTTTTGCAATTATGAATTATGCAGCATCAAAAGCATTTGGTGGTAAAGGTGGTTATGGAGATGAGTCGAGTAAAGCTGCAATGTCTATATTTTCTTTGGCAGGGGCATTATTAGGTGCATGGTATTATTCAGAAGTTATTGTGGGGTATCTTGCGTTTTTCATAACAATTATGTTGGCAGTAACTTTATTACAATTTGTATCAAATTTAAAAGAGGGAGATAAATCTGGATATGCTAAATTAGCTTTATATGGAGCAGGTTCAGCAGTCATCGGACTTTCAATGTTTTATTTTGAACATCTTGGAATGAAAGGTTGGGGCGCAGTAATTACATTTATTGGATTTATTATGTTGATTATAGGTATAATTGGCATTATGAAGGACTGGAAGTTTGGAGATAGCTCTGGTGGAGGCTCTGGTAATAGTTTATTCGGTGGAAATAAAAATCCAGATCCAGCAGATAATAGTAATTTAGGTAAAGAACCAAAAACAATTACAGATATTGCAGATGATGATAAAGATGTTGCTGGAGATATTATTGATGAAGAAAAAGGATTTGTAAAAATGTACAAAGCAATTGAAAATTGGAATTTTAATTTAGCTTCTGCAATTGCTACAAATGAATTAAGAGATATTATAAAAATTAGAGATAATTTGAAACGAGAATATGAAGAAGTTGCTAATATTAGAGATTATTCTGTTAAAAAAGCTCAATTAAATACAATTAATGATATGCGAGATAATTCAAATAGACTTCGGAAAATGATGTCACTACAGACTTATCGTAATTTAGCAGTAAAATCTTTTGGAAAATCTGCAATAAATCCATCATTTATTGGTTATTTAGCATTAATGTCAAAAATATCTTCAACAGGTTTTGGTAAAGCCGGAAGAATTAAAAAATTATCCCGTTCACCAACATATCAATTAACAAGAAGAAATGCTTTGAATATAATTAAAGCAACGTTTATGCCGTTAGTGGAGAGGAACAAAGAACTTTTGCAAGCAAAGGAAAAATTAGAAGAGGGCATGTCTGAAAGAGATAGAGCAATAATTGCGGGAGTTAATCACCAGGTAGAAGAAGTTCTTTATGAGATTAAAAGAGAACTTACCGATATTAAAGTTATGTTTAATTTTGATCGTAAAGTATATGCAGAAATAAAAAACTTTAGAAAAAATATTATTAAGCTTGTTGATAAAGATGCTTCTAGTAATATAGCTATGATTAAAAATATGCTTAAAAAATTAAAGCAAATAAATCGCGAAGATAATGTTGAAGAAAGATTAGGCAAACAATTAGTTATATTACTGAAAGATTCTATTATAAAAATAAAAGCGCTAAAGGATTTTAATCTTAAAAAAAGAGAGATAGTATTACAAGAATTAACTGCTGCTTTTAATATGGCTGTAGAATTAGAGAAAGAAGAAATAAAAGTTTCTAAATTTATTGTTATTCTAGATGAAATAATTGAACGAGATGGCGTTGGATTTATAAATAAACCTAAAGAATATTTTGAGATGATAGAATTACAAATTGATGTACATGGAAAAATCGTTGTAAATCATGAAAAACTTCTTGGTAATGTATTAAAATTAATTGAAAATGCTGAAAAAACATTAGAGCATAAATTACAATATGATCATTATTAGTTAGGTATCTTAGAAACATTTATATTAAACTATAGACTACAGTTTAAATGGCACGAATCAAAGATTCGCTAATCTTATTTATAAAATTAGGAGTATGTAACTAATATGGCAAACGCTACCTTAGCAAATACACAGATAGCACCATTATCAGAATCTTTGCAGTTTATGAAAGACTTTGGATTTTTTGAGGTTGTTCTTCCACTTATTTTAGTATTTGCAATATTTTATGGCGTTCTTATATTTACACATATATTTGGTGAGCCTGATGACAAAACAAGACCGCTTTATGCGATAATCTCATTTATTGCAGCATTTTTTGTAATTGCATCAACAGATGTTGTTAAAATGATAAATGAAATAATACCTGCAGCATCTTTTATGTTAATACTCGTTGTGTTTTTACTTATGGTTTTAGGAATGCTCGGCATTAGACCTGCAAAAAAAGATTATTTTGAGAATAGCACATGGACTGCAAAATTTATTGTTTTAATTTTAATACTTATATTTTTAGGCGTTGTTGATATGTCTCTTGAAAGTGTTGAAATTCCCGTTATTCATGATGTAGCGAGCGGATTTGCAGATGATGGTGGTTCTGGAAGTAGCTCAGGTGGTTCTGGAGGCAGTTCAGGACCTAGTGGTTTATCTAGCGAACAAATAAGTATTATGGTTAACTTTGCAATAGTGCTCGCGTTAATGGTTGGTTTGCCACTCGCGACAATATATTTCATAGTAAAGGCAAAATAATAATGGTATCATTACTATCTGGAGTTCAGTTTCTAAAGGAATTTGGTATATTTACAATTATTATGCCTTTTATGCTTGTATTTACATTAACATATGGTGTTTTATCTTATGTAAAACCTTTTGGAGATGATAAGTTCATAAATTCAATTTTAGCATTCATAATCGCATTTTTATCAATTCAATTTATGCCCATTTTAATATTTATTCAATTAATTGTTCCTTATTTGTTTGGATTATTTTTAGTTATGATTATGATTCTTATTTTGTTTAGATTTATTGGAGTTAAAGATGATACTATGCAAAGTGCTGTTACTCATCCAGGTGTTTATGGTGTAATAATTGCCGTTCTTTTAATTGGTGTATTTATTTTCCTTAGTGAGAGTTTTCCCGAGTTAAGTGTTTCAAATCAAGAAAGTAGTTCAGGAAATGTATTATCTGGAATTAATACTGGAAGTGGAGGAGGAGATTCTGGAACAAATACTGTATTAATAACTGAAACTAATGATGGAACAACAACAGTTCTCCCCGAGAGTAGTTTTGATGAGCGTCAGGATTTGCTTAGAAATACGATTTTTCATCCAACAATATTATCTTTATTAGTAATGTTTATTGTATTCGGAACTGCTACATACATGGTTACGGTAGTTAAAGTAGCTTAAATTTTAAAATAATTATTTATTTTTTCTTAGGTCTTCCACGTTTACTTGTAGAAGTTGTTGATGAAATAGGTTTTTTCTTTACCTTACCAACAACTTTAGAAAGTTCTTTTACGTTTTGCGTGAATGTAGGCATTATTTTACCAAAGACTTGTGTAAGTGCTTTGATTTCAGAATCAACATTTGTTATACTTTTATTATATTCTGAAACTTTATTCATAATTGATTTTTGAGTTTCATTTAATCTAGTTTGCATATCAGTTACAGTTTTAGTCATGGTGGTAATCTTTGTGTCAATATCTTTTTTCCAAGCATCAAGATTATCTATTTTTGCAGTTAGTTTTTCAAATTTCTCATCAATTATTGTTTCAGCAATTTGTTCAATATCATCAGTCATAAGTGTAACATGGTCTTTGTGTTCTTCATGTTCTATAGGAATATTTTCTTTTGCTGGAGGCATTGGTGGTTCAGGTATATTATTATCTATTTGAGGAATATTCATTTTTGGCATACTTGGAGGTGGTAATTGTTGTTGTGGAGGAGGCATTTGTGGTGGTGCATCCATTGGAGCAGGTCCAAATTGTGGTGCTGCTGAGCCAAATTGATTAGGATTCATATTTGGAGGAGGCATTTGTGGTGGTGCATTCATTTGTTGCTTTAATGCGGGAGAAATGTTTGGTTCAGGCATAGGACCGCCCCCTGGTGGAGGTGGGAAAAAATCGTTTCCTTCTCCAAAAGTATCATGTGATAAGTCTTCTACAGGTTCCTTCTTTTTTAGAAAATCAAGTAATGCCATTTTAATATCCGTTATATCTTCTAATATATAGTTTCAAATATATATAATTTTCCTCTACTCTTCTTTGTTACTAATTTTTTCTTCAATTAATTCTTCAACATCTTCTTTATTCATAATACTTAGAGGATTTATTATTTCCATATATCTTTCAATAACCTTTACACTATCTTTACTAGCAAAATTATTAATATGTTCAGAAATTTTATTTAATTGATCTAAATTCTCTTGCATTTGTTTTCTTAAATCCTGTGCAGTTTTGTTAAAATCTTCTGCTTCTTGCACAAGTTTTTGATTTGTTTCTATTAGATTGTTTTCAATAAGTTCAATATGATTTCTTAAGCCAGTTACTCTTTCTTCTACTAACTTAATTTTTCTATCCATTTGAGATAGCGCACTTACAATCATTCTTTGTCCATCTTGTTCAGGTTTCATTTTAGCTCCAAAAACTATATATCTTATACATATGTAATTTTATATAACTATAAATGTTACTTAATCCTTAGCAATGGTAAAAACTAACGAAAAAACTCAGAAAAACTATAGAATTATATCTGAAGGCAATCAAAAAACATTACTTATTAATTATGAAGGCTACGCAATTGTTCCGAGTATTGAAGATAGACCTTTTTGTATGGCACAAGTAATAAATCTCCTACTTGATGTTGGTTCTGTAACACAAGTAGCATTTAGACAACGAGAAGATTTTATTTATGATGGTGCTCAGGCAGAAGCACTCTCAGAATTAGCTGAATTTATTAAAGGTTTATTAGAAAATGATCATGTTTTAGGTAGTGCATCTTTTGGAGGATGTTCTGTTTGCTTACCTGCGCGCAGAAATTTTATGGAAATATTTGTTATGTCTGAACTTAGGGAAGACCCTATTGGCGCATATGTTCATCTTACTAAACGTCTCCAAGAAGAGAAATCTACAAAGAGAGTTTGCACTAATTGTAAGCGAAGCAATGATACATTTGCTAAATTACTTGAGAATATATTTAATAAAATGTCAAAACTTGCTATAATAAAACAAGTAATTCCTCATTTGAAAAATTATGATCCAAGTAATAGAGATATATACAAAATTATTTTTAATCCTGAAATTAAGCCAAATTTCTTATTTGCAAAAGTTGCAAAGACTCTTCCAATTGGCGCAAAAGAACTTAGTGCATATGATGTTAGTGGGAATAGAATTATTATTCTTAAAAAGAAAGAAGATATTCGACCCATATATCATTTAGTTCCCCCTGAATATGATCTTTTAGAAGAGCATTATTTGATTTTAGGTAGAGCAAAAGATATTTTAGCAAAACATAAGCCAACTAAAGCAGAGTTTGTTGATCCAGAACATACAAGAGAAGTTTTCAAAAAAGTTGGAAAAGACCTTATTTCAGATCTTGTTCGGTCAAAAGGAATGAACGTAGATTATGATTTAATTGACAAGCTTGCAGATATTCTTGTTAGATATACAATTGGCTTTGGCTTAATTGAGTTAATATTAA
Organism: Candidatus Woesearchaeota archaeon; assembly: GCA_018692915.1. GTDB lineage: Archaea > Nanobdellota > Nanobdellia > UBA10117 > JABICX01 > JABICX01. The sequence continues at coordinate 18,822 of JABHLG010000002.1, forward strand.
AAGACCCAAAAGTTCAGGACATTTCTATAAATTCTCCTGCTTCAATGACTCAAATTACAATTATACATGCAGATTATGGCGAATGTGTTACAAATATAACAATTACACCTATGGATGTTGATGCATGGGCAACAAAACTTAGATTAATGTCTGGCAGACCGCTTGATGAATCAAATCCCGTTTTAGATGCAGAATTATTAGTTCCTGGCTCAAGGTCTAGAGTTGCAGTTATACAACCACCACTTAGTCCAAGTGGATTAGCATTTTCATTTAGAAGGCATAGAGATAGACCGTGGACACTTCCACTTTTTGTTAAGAATAGAATGCTTACACATTTAGCTGCAGGACTTTTAGATTTTATAATTCAAGGTGGAAGAACAATGTTGGTTGCAGGAACACGTTCTGCTGGAAAAACCAGTGTTTTAGCATCACTTATGGTTCAAATTCCTAGAACTGTTCGTATAATTACTGTTGAAGATACACTTGAAATTCCAGTTTATGAATTTAAGAAATTAAATTATGATATTCAGTCACTTAAGGTTCAGTCTGTTATAACAAAAGGCGAGCAGGAAATCACTGCTGCAGAAGGTATTAGAACAAGTCTTAGAATGGGAGATTCTAGTTTAATTGTTGGGGAAGTTCGTTCTGAAGAAGCAATAGCTCTTTATGAAGCAATGAGAGTTGGAGCTTTAGCAAATGTTGTTGCAGGAACAATCCATGGTGATAGTCCTTATGGTGTTTTTGATAGAGTTGTAAATGATCTGAAAGTGCCAAAGACCAGTTTTAAAGCAACAGATATTATTGTTGTTTGTAATCCAGTTAAATCTGCATCTGGCTTAAAACAACAAAGAAGAGTTGTTCAGATTACAGAGGTTAGAAAGGATTGGGATGAAGACCCTCTAAAAGAACATGGTTTTGTTGATTTAATGGTCTATAATCCAAAAACAGACCAGCTTGAAGCAACAGATGCTTTGCTTCAGGGAGAGAGCGATGTATTAAAGTCAATTGGCTCTCGAGTTAGAGAATGGGCGGGAGATTTTGAAGCAATCTGGCAGAATATCGAACTTAGAGCAAAGATTGTTCAAGATATTTTGGATGCTGCTGAAAATCAAAACAAACCACAAATTTTAGAAGCAGATTTTGTTGTTCAATCAAATGACGTTCTTCACACAATAATGGATCAAATCAAAGAGAGCGAAGGTAAAACTGATACAAAACTTATCTATAATGAATGGCTAGCCTGGTTCAAACAAAAGATTTCTAAGATTGACTAAAATGAATACATTAAATCTGAAAAAGTTAGTAAAAGAAATTGTTGGGAGAGCTGATGAGCTGAAGAGGAAGCATATTGAGAACAAAGATGCTCTGGTGAATTATGCTTGTATATTTTCTCAGAGTAAAGATGAGTATGATGAATTGCTTGAAGCTGCGAAAAAGATGGGAACTGTTGTTAAAGAAACTCCAACTGGATTACTCTTTCAGATTAAGCCGCTAAAAACTGTAGCAGGAGACCTAAAACTGCTAAAAATCCGTATTTATGATCCAACTAGACCTGAACAAGGAGATGCAGATTTCACTATATCTAACTTTGCTGCATTTGAGAAGAAATACCTACCTAAAAGTGGTTTCAAGCTAATAAAACGCCCTGATTTTGTAATGATTGAGCTTATGGACCATAAGTTTGATGTCCGTGCATATTTCTCAAATCCAACTTTAGAAGTTCAGTTGAATATTAAATAAGACCAAAACATTTATATATAAATGTAACAAATTGTTATAAGTTAATAACAATAGGATATATGTATGCAAAAACAAATATTAGTTCATGCGCCAACCTTGAATACTGTTCTAATGGTAGAAAAAACCCTAAAAAATATGGAAGAAAGTGTTGTAACTGTAGCTGAGCTAAAAAGAAAGCTACCAAAGCAAGTTAACCACAATACTTTGAAAGTAATTCTGGAGTATTTGGAGGAAAGCAATAAGATTGCAGTAAGTATGAAAGGAGTTACTTGGATACACAATACAAACCCAAAGCTAAGAGCTGCAATTGCAAAAGGTCTTGAATTATGAAACAAGTTAAAGTTATATTTTCTCCAGAAGCAGAAGAAGTCTACAAATAATAATGTACATAATATATAATAAGAAATAAACCATAAACTTTTTATATATGAAATACGTATCAATTGATATATAAAAGTGATAACGCGAACTATTGTTCGCGGAATTGAAAATTACTGTGGAGGAATCGCAATAAGCGATTTTCAATAAATATGCAAAAAACTGAATTAAAAAATACTGAAATGGTTGTAGTGCAAGACGATACTCAAAAACGTTACCCTAACCTAAATACTGTTTTAATGGTTGAAGATGTTCTGCGAGAAAACTGTGATATACCTATGAAAATATCTGAATTAAAACAAAAATTGCCAAAACAAGTTATGCACCAGACATTAAAAATAATATTAGAATATTTATTCAGAGGCGGAAAAATTATTTATGGACCAAGAGGTATTCAGTGGATTTATTCTGAGCCAGAGCATATTAAAAAAATGCTGAAAGGTAGTCTGGAGCTCTGAAATGTTTTTTGGGAAAGACGTTCGAATATTTCTGAAAGATGAAGCTAAAGAAAGTTACATTAAATTGAAGAAGCGAAATGATAAAGAAGCAAAGAGTATCTTGAACTCAATCGAAAGAATAAAATCAATACTTGTGGATAATCCACAGTACGGCAGTCCTGTTGCTAAAAAACTAATTCCTAAATCACTAGTAAAAATTGGAATCAAGAACTTGTATCGTGTTGAATTATCAAATTACTGGCGTATGTTATATACATTAGAAAGTAATCGTATTGATATCTTCCTTTTTGTCTTAAGTATTGCTGACCACAAAGGGTACGATAAGTTATTTGGATACAAAAATAAATAATTCATAGTAAGATATATTAATTCTATATGTTTTAAACTATATGAAGCAAACTACAAATTTGCTGCCCCTTAATCGGAGATTAAGATGATAGATGAGGCAAAATATGAGCGGGAGCTAGAACAGGAGATTAATCCAAAAGAAGATAATCATAATTACTCTCTTGAATATAGGCAGTTTCTATCAGAGCAAGCAAATACTAAGAATAAATTATATGCAAAAGCTTGTAGACTTTCTAGTAAAATCGTTCCTACACATTTAAATCCTGAAGAAGCAAGCAAATTAACTTCATATTTACAATTGCTTCACATTAATGTTTCACCTGAAAGCACAAGGTCTTTAGCATATTTATCAACAGCAGTTCTTGGAATTATTTCAGTGTTATTTACAGTGCTTTCGATGAGTATGTATGTTTTAATTTTAGGAATAATTGGTTCAGCAGTAGTGTTTTATGTTTTATACAAAGCGCCTGAGTTGTTATTTAAGATGTGGCGTGCTCAGGCGTCAGACCAGCTCGTTACAGCAGTTCTTTATATGGTAATTTATCTTGAACATACATCAAACTTAGAGCAGGCAGTTTATTTTGCAGCAAAGAACTTGCCACCACCACTTTCATTGGATTTTATTAAAATATTATGGCAAGTTGAATCTGGCAAATATACAAATATTTCAGACGCTCTGGAAGATTATGCAAAAGTTTGGAAAGATTGGAATCCTGGATTTGTTGAATCAGTTCATCTTCTTGAATCCTCTTTGTATGTTAGCACAGATGAGCATAGGCACGAAGTTCTGGAAAGAACAATTAATACTATTTTAGAAAGTACAGAGCACACTATGATGAAGTATGCAAGAGAAACTCAAAATCCTGTTCAAGCAGTTCACATGCTAGGTATAATCTTACCTGTTATGACGTTAGTAATGCTTCCAATGGTCGTATCTTTTATGGGCGATGTTGTAAAAATAGGGTATATAATCCTATTATATAATGTGTTCTTACCACTTACCGTATATATATTAGCTAGACACACAATCAACAATAGACCATCAGGTGTTGATACAAGTGATATTTATGATTTTTATTCTAGTAAGAATTACAAAGCAACAATTAAAATTGGAAACAAAACATTAAAGATAAGTCCTAAGTTAGCAGGTCTTGGAGTAGCACTTTTATTTATAGTACCTGCAGTTTTATATTTTACAAACCTTTATTCTTCTCCAGATTTTATTGAAAGTGCAAGTAATACGCTTACAAGTTTAACTGTTAGTTTACTTTGTATTGCAGGACTTGGATTTGGATTGGGAACATATTTCAAACTTAGAATTAAAGATTTAGTAAAACAACAAGACGACTTAAACAAATTAGATGAAGAATTTTCAAATAGTATATTCCAACTAGGTAATCGATTGGAAGAAGGAATTCCTGTTGAAAATGCATTTAAACGAGTTGCAGATACTATGCCGAAATCATCTGTAGCAGTTTTGTTTAATAATATATATAATAATTTGATTTCAAATCGCATGAATCTAAAGCAAGCAATTTTTGACCCAAATATTGGTGCAGTTTCTCGTATTAATTCATCAATAATTAGAGGAGTTATGCGAATAATTGTTGAGGGTTCTAAAAAAGGTTCAAAAATTGTATCTTTTTCTTTAATTACAATATCTCGGTTCTTGAATTCTATAAAAAGTGTTAATGAACGACTTAATGATTTGCTAGCTGAAACAGTAGCATCTCTTGAGTCAGAAGTTAAGATATTTATCCCTCTTATAATTGGTATTGTTGTTTCTATGGCAGTTCTCACAACAAATATTTTGTTAAATCTATCTGAACAAGTGAAAAATTTAGGCGGACTTGGTGGAGACGAGCAATTAGGTTTTGGAACAACCTTGTTAGACATATTCAAAGTAGATTATTTGATTCCTTCATGGGCTTTCCAGCTTGTTGTTGGAGTATATCTTATACAAGTTACAATACTGATGTCTTATTTACTTTCAGGAATAATTCATGGTCCACAAAAAGTTGAAAGAAATAATACTATTCAGAAAAACTTATTTATTAGCACAACAATTTATATTATAGTAACTTTAGCAATGAGTGCTTTGTTTATAATGATAACAAAAGGAATTGGTGTATAATGGATATGCAAAATTATGCTGTATACATTGTTATGGGAATTATTGCTGTACTTATTATAATTGGTTTCTGGGCAAAAATTGGAGGATTTTTATGAAAAAAGGAGCAAGTATGTATGTGAATATATTTATGGCTCTGATTTTAGGTATTATTATAGCAGTAGTTATATATTTAATATTGGGTAATTTTAATATACGTATTACTGAAAGTGCGCCAGCAATTGTTGATATGTTTAAGTAAATTAAGTTTTTATATTAGAACTGTTTGTAATGTTATGAATAAGCGTGGTTTTACAATGTCTGCATATGGTAGTGTATTATTTCTCTTAGTTTTATTTGTAATAATATTGAGTATATTAGCAGTTTACTTTATTCCTGAGCTTAATTTTCTAGCAGATAGTGTGAGGTTTGTTCCACCATGATACAAATTATACAAATTATAAATCATTTGCAGATTAATTATAAAATGGAGTGTGTGCAATTAAAATGAATAAAAAAGGAATGAATTGGTCAAGTTTTCTTAAAATTGTTTTAGTTATTATTGGAATAATTTTATTAATTGTAATTCTAAAACCCTTTTTTTCAGATGTTTCAGAAGAAGCTAATAATACAATTAGTGTAGGTAGAGGTTTTGTTAAAGAATTAGATGAACAAATTTTAAGTGTGTTTAGATCTAAAGTTAAATTAGAAATTGAAGAGGTGGGATTATGTGGTTCTTCTAAAAGAACAGTAGATGGAATATATATAAGTAAGGGATTAAATTTGGGATTAAATATTATTAATGAGGGTAAGGCTACTGCTAAGGATTCATATTTAGAATTTAGAACTTCTGAAGATTATTTAACAAAAATAGATTTAGAAGATATACCTATTGGAAAATCAAATCTTGATGTAAATTTTGAAGATATTCCAATTGCTGACCCAATCTATCCTTTAATTATATGTGTTTCAGATAAAGGTTATCGTCATGATTGTGTAACAAAAGAAAATATTATTTGGATTGAAGGAGTATGTTAATATTAGATATAGACCAATAGCATTATATATTTCTTTTACTATATAAATTATGAATTCAAAAGCACAAGGTTTAAGTTTGAATTATATTGTAATTGCAATTGTAGCTGCTCTTGTTTTGATTATAATTGTAGCATTTACAACAACAGGCTTAGGCGCGTCTTTAACAAAGATTTTTCAGGCTAGTGAGCAATCTACAGAAAATGCAGATGTAGATATTGCAAAAGCTGCTTGTAAGAATCTTTGTTCTAATGCTAAAACCGTTGATTCTCCAGAAGCATGGGGTGCAGAAAGTTATTGCTCAAGAACATATATTTTTGAAAGTAATCCAACAAATTGTTGGGAAGCACCAATTAGTGTTAAATGTGAAACATCTGGAAGCGATATCTATGATGCTTTCTGGACTTGTAGTCAAGATACCTGTGATCGGGGCTGTGCTGAGATAAAATGCTCACACTGTAAGGATACTGCTGGCGAGAGCATTGATTGCCCAGATGAAGATGATTATAATTCTTGCCTTGATAACAACGGCGAATGGGACCAATAGTGTTATAATCACTGTGTGAGAGCAAATAATCTTTATATATATCAGTGTTCTTATTATAATCAACATGGCAAAAGGTGAGATGCAATTTACAACTATCGCTCTGTTAGTAATAACAGCCGTAGTTTTAATCGCAGTAATTATTTGGTTCTTACCTTCTTTCGCAGATACTGGAAAAACACTAACTGATGTTGGAGACACAGCAGGTACAACAGCAACAGATGTAATCGTTGCAAAATGTGAAACTCTTTGTGGAAAAATAAACACGACTGTTGAAGCAGATATTTTAACTACATCTTTCTGTAGTGAAGAGGATTGTGTAATCACGTCTGAAGTCACATGTACTGCAGCAAATACGGGCGGAACTAAGTGTAAAGGTCACGGATTTTAGAACCAAATCAAACAGAGAATTTTTTTATATTTCTATTTTTAAATTTTTTATTTAAATTTTAGTGATTAATTTTATATAATTTGACGTAATCATTATATATGTCTAAGTAATTTTTAACTTCTAGGTTGGTTACGCTTTGCTATATTATATTTTAATTTACAGTTCAGCATGAGATTGCATTTATGTCAATAACCCTCGGCTAAAGCCGAGGGCGTGTTAACGTTGGTCAATTATTGAGCACACGAAAATCGATTGCTTTCCTAACGCGCTGAAGCGCGAGGTTTACGCAATCAGATTTTCGATGTATGAAGATACAAATAGCATAAAGAAAGGAGATTAAGTAAATTATATATATGTCTAGTAGATTATATAGTTATGAAAAACAATAAAGGAGAATTAGCTTTTACAACAATTGTTGAAATTATTATTGTTGCAGTGGTTTTAATTGCAGTTATAGTGTGGTTCTTACCTGCTTTTTCAGGAACTGCTGGTGAAACAGATGATATTAAAGAAAGTGCAGGCGTAACTAATGATGCTGTGCTTAAAGTTAAATGCAAACGTCTTTGTGGAGAAGCACAAGAATTAGCTGAATTAAATCAACCAAACAGCGAGTTCTGTGAACCAGAATGTAAGGGTTTGCTAGATAATAATAAAATTGTTTGTGAAAATGTAATTTGTGAAACATAAAATGAAAGGAGGTTTTTGCATCTGAGGTCGAGCGAATAGCCGAGACCGATACGTTGCGAATGCAAAAAAAATATGGATAAAAAAGGAGCTGTTGAATGGTATTGGATTATAATTGGAATAATTATTGTTCTAATTGTTGCTCTTTTCATACTTGGTATGTTTACTGATTTTGGAGTTAGTATAAAATCTTCATTTACAGATATACTTGGATTAGCAGATACAAGTAGTATACCAACGCCAAGTACATCTACACCATAATTAATAATATGAAATCTAAAACGGGATTAAGCCACCCAATCGCCATGATTGCAGGTATTATTATAGTAATATTAGCTTTATTATTTGTAGCAATCACATTTATAGATAAAACTGAAATTGGAGTAAATGCTCCAGAAAATTTATCTTCTGACATAGAGAAAGATATAGAAGAACTAAAAGAAAAACAAGAAAATAGGCTGTTTTTTGATGATTGGAGAGAAGATGAAGGTAATCTTTTGCCAAATCCTTCTTTTGAAGATATTATAGGACATGATATATCTTATTGGTTAGGTGGAGATCAAGATAGTGTTTCAACAACATCTGCAGCAGTTCATGGTGTAAGAGCTATTCAGATTATGCCTGAAAATATAAATTCAAACAGGTTATCGCTAGATAGTATTGATTGGAAACCGCGTTTTAGTGATAATGAACGTGGTTGCACATTATCTGCTTGGGTAAAATCCTCAACAAAGCAACCAATTTACTTATTTGCAATTGGATTTAATGATGCAGAAGGTAATTCTGTGCAAGTTAGTTCAACAGGAGAAGAAGGCGAGCAGAGCTATGAATCTGATGAATGTAGAATAATTACTTCAGAAAATACATTAGCTGTATGTGAACATAACCAGTATTATGCATTTATTGCAGAAGATCTAACTTTTGAAACTTGGAAGCACTTAGAATGGAATTTTGTAGTTCCAAATGGTGCTGAATATTTAAGAAATGTATTTATTTTAGCTGCTCCGCCAACAGATGGAATTAGTACCAATGAGCAAGAAATGTCCATAAAAGACGTAATAATAAGATATGATGCTATTTCTCTAAGATGTGAAAATGAAGTTATTGGAGAAATTTGTCATAATGGAATTGATGATGATTTTGATGGATTAGCTGATTGTGAAGATCCAGATTGTGTAACTGTTTTTGAAAATAATTGTTGGGATGAAATAGATAATAATTGTAATGGTGTAATTGATTGTTTAGATGATAGTTGTGAACAGCAAGAATGTAATTCAAATCTTGGTGGATGTATGTGTTCTGAAGGTCAGAAAACAGAAACTCTTTGTAGAGATTATTATGATAATGATGGAGATGGTTTAAGAAATTGTGAAGATCCAGATTGTGCTCTAACTGATGATTGCTTCTTCTGTGAAGATGGTACCCGCCCAGGAGAATATAATGATAATGGAGATTATTGTAATGAAGATGGCGTATTAGAAATTTATCCTAATTATTATATATTCCTTACAGAAAATACTTACTCAGGGAATTTAAATGGAATTGAAGAAGCAGATGCAATTTGTCAAGCAGAAGCAGAAGCAGCAGAGTTAAATGGAAAATATATAGCAATTTTGTCTGATTCTAATGTAAATATAATTGATAGAATAAAAGATGGGAATTTTTATGATGTTTTAGATACTCTGCTTGCAAATGATAAAAATCGTTTGTTTAATAGTGTATATACAGGTATAGATCATTATGCTGACGGAGATCAAGACAGTACTGAAAATTGCTATGTTTGGAGTGGAACAGATAAAAGTGGAAAGTTAGTAACTTCTTATGGTAATAATTATGCATGTTCAGATTGGAAATCGTCTAGTTCATCAGTAAGAGGAGCACTTGGTGAATGTGGAACAACAGGTAATTGGATATATAAATTTGGATCAAAAGCATGTAATAGTGATTTGCATTTGTATTGTGTGCAGATAAGTGCGTGTGGTAATACTATAAACGAAGAAGGTGAAGATTGTGATGATGGTAATGTTGTATCAGGAGATGGCTGTTCAGCTGACTGTAAAGACGAAAGAACATGTATTGGTGTATATCCAGCAGGAAGATATTTCTGCTCAGCATTAAGTGAACCTGAATGTGATGCTGTTAGATCTAAATCTGTCTGTATATGGCGCGGTAGCGGTGAAGAGGCAGGGTGCTATAATGATCCATCTCATGGCGAAGATGATACAGGGTATTGTGAATATCTTAGTAATAATTATTGCGAGGTTTTCTCAACATGTGAATTAAATATTGGTGGAGGAATTATTTAATGGCAAAAGGACAAGGTAGTTTTACATTTACTAAAATGATGGCTATCCTTCTTGCAGTAATTGGGTTTATGATTATTTATGTTCTATATGTATATTTTTCAGAAGGAAGTCAGACAGCAATCACAGATATTGTATTTGGGTCTTTGGATAAGTTCAGATGAAATTAAATAAAAAAGCAGGAATAAAAGATTATGGTTTAGAAATAGCTATATCTCTTATAGTTATTGGAGTTATTCTTGTTATAGTACCTGGAATTATATTTGGAATTATTGGAGTAATTCCAGATGCAGTTTGTAATTATAATGTTCAGTTTGCTACTCTTGTAACTATAGATGGCGTAGGTGCTAAGATCCCTTTTTGTCATCAGTATGAAGAGATGATTGAAATTACTGTAGATAATAAAGTTGATTGTAATTCTTTTATTAATTTTGAAGGTGGTGAAAATTATAAAGATCTCTGCGAGAAAAATAAGGAAACAGCGGAGTGGAAGAAAAAATATGTTTCTCAGCAAATCATGCATCTTCTTGAAAGATGTATTTACATGTCTGGACGAAATGATGAAGTAAATGTTGATTGTTTTGAATTTAATTTTACAGGTATTAATGAAGGAATAACTATGGCAGATATAACTGAAGCAAGAACTATATCAAAATCATATTATAAAGGAGAATCAAAATTATCAAATAGAGATTTATCTCATCGGATTTGGTTTAATTTTGATGCTAGTATTATCCCTGCTGATTCTAAAATAGTTATTGATTGGAAAGAAGACGAGTTCTTTGGTGGTGATCCAGGTCGCATTGTTATTAGTACTAAAGAATTCCTATGTGATGCGCTTTGTGATGCATATGACCTGGAAGATAATCAACAAGCTGGAGTAGATTATAAAGATAGAGGATGTAGAAAGATTCATTATTGTGAAGAACTTGCTGATATAAATTATATTGATGATAAATGTGGAAATGGGCGTTGCGAAGATAAAGAAAATCCAAGTAATTGCCCACAAGACTGTCCAGCAGGAACAATTAGCACCCCATTTAATGTTGATGCTTCTGGAGCAATGGGATGGGATACTTGCGAAACAATAGATGATGGAATAGATGCAGCAAAAAAATTTTGTATATGCAATGGTTATGATGATGTAGCACCAGGAGATTCTTGTAATAAAGAAACAAAAGTTCCTTCTAGATATGAATATAGATATACATGGTCAATTGATGATGATTGTAATATTATTAAAGGAACTAAATTAGCTGGTGGTGGTTCAGCAGTTACAAAAATAAAATGTATAATAAATGAACCAGAACCTGATGCAGGAACTTGTGAAGTTTATCCAACTAAATCTGAAGATAGAATTATTTGTGGGGAATATAGAGGTAATGCAGCATTATGTAATGTTATTGGATGTATTTGGTATAATGATGGATCTTGGACTTGTAAGGGAGTAAGTAAGTGTAGCGATATTAAAACTAAAACAGGGTGTAATATAGCAGAAGCAAACAAAGACTGTGTTTGGAAAGAATAAATTGTAAGATATTAGAAGAATTTATATTAAACCTGTGTATTGGGTTATATGATACAGAAGAAGCTAAATAAAAAAGGGCGCATTGAATTAAGAGTTATTTTAGCAATGATTATGATCATAATTACAACAATTGTTGCAATTGCTATTATAAGACCCCTAGTTGCAGGTCTATAAGGATATATAAATGACAGAAGTAAATGAAATAATTCTGTATATTGGAATACTTATTGCTACAATTATGATTTTAGTTGTTGGTATGAATTTACTTCCAATGGCAGATAGAGGACCAGGTTATGTTGCGAAAAAAACAGCATTTACATTAGATACTGTTGCTGCAGCACCAGGAGAAGTTTCAGTTGAGTATGATATTTCTGATAAAGATGTTTCAATGGTCTGGTTTGAGGAACCAAAAGGAAGAGTTCATGTTTCTAGATATGATATATGTAATTATGTTAAAAGACTGCTCAAGGAAGGAGGCGAAGCAAGTATTGGTATGTTTTTAGATGGAGTATGGGAAACAGGCGTTACCGTTAGAAATTTATTTGGCTTTGCTGTTGCAGAACCACCTATAACTGGACATCAAGTAGGAGGTATTACAAAATACTTTCAAAATCCAAAAGACTGGGATGATGAAAATCATTATGAAGCAGTTAAAGATCAAATTAAAACTGCAGATTATAAAAAATCACATATTGAATATGAATTTGATCATTGTGCAGATGATATAGAATTTGGAGAAGCAGCAACTCAAGCAATGATTAGTATTTATTTCTGCGAAAATCCAATTCCTATATATGGAGATATAACTGGTCTAGTTTGTGATTGGACAAATATTGATAAGATTAGCGATTGTGACGCATTAGTTGCAGGGTTTTTTGGAGATCCTGCTTATATAAATCCAGAAAAACTTATTATAGGAAAAACTGGAGATAAAATAACTGTTGAGGGAGTGAAGACTAAATGCGAATAGGTAAAAAGGGATTTTCAAGTTTTGAAAAGGTTTGGAATTTGTTACTTGCACTTGCATTGCTAGCATTTGGAGTTTTTGCAGTTATTATGCCAGCTATTGGAGAATATTATGTTATGACTGATTTTTCAGTTAATCAATTGCAAAATGATATTTTAACTTCTCGCTTTATGACATCACCTGACTGTCTTGCTTTTGAAGATGCACCAGGAGTAACGCACGCAGGAGTTATTGATTTAGATAAAATTTCTAATGCAAATAATTGTTTAGATGATGAACCATTTATACTTAAATTATATAATTATGATGATTATGATGGTGGAACACCTATTGAGACAGAGGAGAATTTACCAAATAATATTAAAGAACCACAAACATATACTTTTTTAGTTAATTATGTGGAAGAAGGTTGTTATTCTAATTGTGAACTTAATCTTGCTGTGCTGGAGGTAACTACACGATGAACAAACAGGGATTTGAAGGGTTTTTTGCATTTGTATTTTCGCTTCTTATTTTAGGGATTTTAGCAATAAGTGTCTTATTTTTCAAAGCAGATGTAGAGCTGTTCTTTGATGTTGAAGAAGTAACTCGCTTTGAGGGCTGTGATGTAACTCTTTTGAATGTTCTACGTGCAGAAGTTACAGATGTAAATGGAAATAGTTTAGGTTATGATTATGCAGAAGCAATTGGCAGAAATGGTGTATCTTCTGTTAAATTAAATATTGAAGAATTAGTTGAGCCGATTTTCAAAGACAAAACAGTGGTATTTAAAGATACATCCTGTGCTACTGCAGATTTAAGCAAGTGCTGCTCGCAAATTGTTCCAAAATATAAACCTGAACAAGGAGAGCTTTCTTATGTGGAGGTAAGTTTAGTTGATGAAACAAAATAAAGCGCAAGTAGAGTTTTTTGCAATAGTTTTCCTAGTTGTAACTGTTTTAGTTGGGATTTTTGCACTAAGTCAGCAAGATTCAACATATATTGACGATATGGGGAAAGATCAGAATCAGATTCTAAATAGCTATACTGTTGCAGAAGGAGCTAAGATGTATATTGAAAAAAGCGCAGAGTATTCTGTAGATTACGCAATTGATGAAAGCACTTATTGCACAGATGGAAACAAAGAAGATTTTATAGATAAATTTGATGTTCCTTTTAGGAAATATATATATAAAAATAATTTACCCACTGAAAATATGGGATTAAATATAGAATTTCCTTTTGATATATTACATCAACCAGAATATGATATAACAGGAAATATTTTAGAAATTGATATGCCTTATAATTTAATTGTAACAAATGACAATACTGATTTTAAAATTAAAACTGAAATTTCAGCAGATTTAGAATTTGATATAAGTGAGCTTTGTTGATTTACTTATTTTTTAAAATATCTCTTATTTTCCAACCAGAATCGCGACTTACATCTATTGTAACATTATATGGATTGTCTTCATGTGTATCTACAACTTCATGATATCCTCTTTCATATACTTGAATTACTCGAGAATTATTTTTAAATCCTAAACCCCAACCTTTATATGAAGTACGTAATATTTCCCACCATTTTCTTTCCCAATCAGGACTTACTAGCTTAACTATTAATTCAGTTATTTTTTCACCATCTTTTTTTACTTCATTTACTTCTGAATCTACACCATCTACAAGTATTGGAATATTTCTACCATATTTGAAGAAATTATTTGCAGCAGTTACATTGTGTGTTCCATTATTTATGGTCTGCATATAAATACTAGATGATATTATAGTATTCTTAAATTGTGTTCCATTATTCACAATTATTCCATCAAAATTATAATCATATGTATCATTATTTTTGTTATTATTACTCTCCTGTCCAATGCAACCAGTAAATATTGATGCCCCAGCAAATGTTAAAGCAAGTAATATTGCTGTAAAAGGATCAATCTCTCCAAATCCAGAAGATTGAATTACTTTAACTTCAAGATCTTCAGCAGAAGTTATACCTTGCTTTTTAGCTACATTTTTTTCATTTTTTAGATTAATATTATTCATATATTGCTTTGGATTTACTTTCGGGGCTTGATATATGCCTCTATGTGCAAATGTTGTCATACTAAATTACACTAAAAAACCTTAAAAGATTACTTATTCTTCTTTTTCTTGAGTTTTCTCTTAGCAAACCAGCCACTTGCTATCAATGCAGACAAAAACCAGAGTGGATTCACACTCCAACCCTTACTTGATTCTGAAGATTGCATAAAGTAAATAATATCTCCCTTGTGAACGCTACCAGATATTTTTTCTGAATTATTTTTATTTGAAAATACTGATGTATGATGACCTCTTTCAGTGCCTATTAATTTAACTTCTTTTAAGTTGACATGAGGTTTAATATATACAAATTCTCCATCTTTAGAGATATAACCATCTTTACCTAGCTGGTTTATTATTTTTCCATTATTATAACCAATTATTCTACCTTCTTTGTCTGTGATTATCCATGCAACAGGCGATAAAACTTGTCCATAGTAACTATTGCTTATCTTGCCTTCTAAACTACCTCTTTGCTCTTCAATTGTAGGTGCATGCAAGCCAATATCTTTTCTTTGAGCAAATCCATTATCATCTGTAATATACATAAATACTTTGAAATTTCCATGCTGATTTGCTGCAGTCATAAGTGCATCTGCTAATCCATGTGTGACTACGTCTGCAGGAAATATATTTATTATTCCTCCAGCCATATCTGTCTCAAAACTTCCATTTGCATTAGGACTAACTGTAGATACAATTTCTTCACCACTATCGGATTTTATAACAACCTGTGTATTGTCATACTGAGAAATCCCTTCAACATGAACATCAACAACTCGCTTTGGATTTTCAAATAAATTTACCAAATCATTAACTGGATTTGGTTTAATTGCAGTAATTGTTGCATTTTGTGGCTTGATTTTTTCTGGCTTATTCATCTCAAAGGTTTTAAGATTCTTATCATCACTACCAATGTATAAATCACCAAATTTACAGAAGACAATATCTTTAGATGTCTGCTCACCAGCAACATAAGTGTTACCTTTTTCCATATTTAGCATCGATTTAACAAAATTCCAAACGCCTGTTTTAGGAGCATGTTCTGTGAGTAAGTGATCTCCTAAAATTAATGGTTCACCTATGTGATTTATTTCATTGATTTTCTCGAGATTTTCACCATTTATCTTATATGTTATTAGTTTTGTGTTTTCACTAAGATGTTTTGTGTCTGAAATTCCAAGATATAATTTATCATCTTTCTTTGCAACAGACCAGAAGAAAGACCCCTCTGGTTCAAAATCCACTGTTGTAGACGCTTTTTCATTTAGATCGCTATCTAAAAGAGCCAAATAAAGTCCTTCAATAGCGCCCTTAATTCTACAAATCGGATTCTCGTCCTGCTTTATAGCACCTTCTGTTAAAATATCAGAAAGTTCTTCAACCTCATCTAAATTTTCATTAACAATAACATGATCATTCGTTATGATATTATTCCTTAAGTAAAGTCCTTTATTTATATCAATGATTTCAGTATGTTTTTCATCAAGTTCTTTTCTTTCATCAATTTTTGGATTATCTGGATTTTTTAAGTCAATTTTTGTAATATAATTAGCTCCTTCTCTGTCTTCAAGAACAAAAGCAGCATCGCCCTTAACTTCAACATCATGAATTGTTTCAGCTCCACCATATATATTCTTAAGCGTAGGTTTAGCAGTATCTGTAATATTTGTAATAGCAACGTCCCCCTCTAAATTTCCTGAAACCACATAATTATTCGTTCCTTTGGAATATAAATCCATATTTAGAGATTTACCATGCTCATTATCACTTACGCCAATTGTTTTTAGAATTTTAACGTCATCTAATCGCACACCTTTGACGACCGGAGAGTTATCTGAATTATAATTATTTTTAGTATCTTGATTAACTCCACCTGAATTAGCAAGACCTACAGATGCTGCAGCGCCAATAAATGCGCCTGCAAGTAATATTGCTGTAAAAGGGTCAATTTCACCAAAACCTTCTGGTTTAATTACTCTAACTTCAAGGTCTTCAGAAGAAGTTCCACCTTGTTTTTTAGCTTGACATATATCTTGATTAAAATTGGCTTTTCTAGCAACTTCTTTAGGATTATATTGGATAAAATTATTATGTGATTTATTCACTTGCCTGTGATACATATTATACTATAAACGAAACAATTTTAAGGGTTTCAATCCTCTAGAAATCACTTAAATTGACCATATCTCCAATAATGGACTAATCCTGCCACACAAGTCATAACTGATAAGAAAACTAAAACGCCCGCCATCCAATAAGATATTAATGTTTCTAGTGCTAAAAGTTTACTTATTCCGAAAGCAACAAATCCCAGTGAAAAAATAAGTAGACTGTAACTTACTTCAGTATAAGCTTCTTTTTCAACCATATTTAAGAAAGCAGATACTTCTATTTAACGTTTTTTCTCTATAGCAACCTTTAAAACAAACTTCAAAAAGTTTGACCATTTGCTCGGCGCGTTGCGACCGAGCGCCTATCGGCGATGAGCTTCGCACAGTAAATTAATTTTTTTCTCTATAGCAACCTTTAAAAATCACTCAAACCGTCTAACTTAATGGCAAAGCTAAGAAATGCCAATGCATATCGAAGAATTAAAAGACCTTATACACGAATATCAAAATATAAGCGAAGGGCTTACATTAAGGGAGTTCCAGGGTCTAGAATTCAATTATTTGATATGGGTGATCTTACTACTGATTTTCCAATAAAATATAAGTTAGTCGCAACTAAAGATATTAATTTAAGACACAATGCGTTAGAAGCTGGAAGAATGGCTGCAACACACTTACTTGGAAGACAATTTGGTAAGAAAGGTTTTACACTTCATATTCACGCTTTTCCACATCATATTATGCGAGAAAATGCATTAGCAACAGGAGCTGGAGCAGATAGAATGCAGACAGGTATGAGAAATGCTTTTGGAAAATCTGTTGGAAAATCTGCACAAGTTAAGAAAGGAAAAGTCATAATGACTGTCGGAGTTCCTGAGAATGGGGCTCATTTTGCAAGAGAAGCTCTTAGAAAATCCTCAAGCAAATTCCCAATTAAATGTAGTGTAGAAAAAATAGAACCAATTGTTAAGAAAGTAAAGAAAGTAGAAAAACCAAAGAAATCTGAGTAATTATCTTCTATAAACTATACAAACTTTTTAATCAACTAGTGCCTTGTATTTATTATGGACCATTCATTTATTTACTGGCTGAAAAACCTATCTGTAGCAGATTCAAGTCAAGTTGGTGAAAAGGCAGCATATTTAGCAGAATTACATAATAAACAAATACCTGTGCCAAATGCATTTGTGATTAGCACAGAATTTTATGATAAAGTTATAGCAAATTTTAGAACCGAGATTGAAGATGCTTTGAGTTCTGTTTCAGATTTACAATCAGCATATAATGCAGCAACAAAAATTAGGGATATTTTATCAAAATTCTCATTAACTCAAGAATCAAGAGATACTTTGCTTGACCAATATAAGAAAATTCCCGATTATGTTGAGCATGAGAGAATGAGCGAGCTAACAAAACAATTAGTGACCTCTGGTAGAGATTTGCCATTTGTAGCAGTTAGAGCATCTCCAACTAAGAATATGCCATTTCAATTTAAACCTATTTTAAATGCATATGGAATTGAACAGATTTCAGATGCAATTAAGAAAATTATTTTAGCTACATTTTCCCCACAAGCAATATATTATAGATATAAACATAATATAGGTCATTTTGATTTCTCCATAGCAATAATTGTTCAGAAAATGGCTCATGCAGTAAAATCAGGAGATATGTTTACAATAAATCCAATTAAAAATTCAAAATCAGAGATTTACGCTCAAGCAGTTTGGGGTATTAATAATAACCTTATGAGTAATCCAAGTTCATATATTTTTGATAAGCATGCAAAGAAGATTTTAGATAAACGCGAAACAGAGCAAGATAAATATTATACAAGAAATGCTCAGTTTGGAGAACTTCTTTTGGAACCACTTCCGGACAATATGAAAAATATGTCTGTTCTCACTGAAAGAGAGCTTACAGTTTTAGCAGATTTAGCAGCTAAAGTAGAGCATATTATGAATTTTCCACAACATATTGAGTGGGCTGTAGAGCGAAATGCGATACTTGTTATTCAAACTAGACCAATAACTCGAATATTTGAAAAGCCATTAATTTCATCTGAAACTGGAATTCTATTGAATTCATTAACTTCTTCTGGAAAAGCACTCCATGTTTTATCAAAAGAAGATTATTCAAAAATAACCTCCGAGAGTATTATAATTACAAGTAGCACTGAGCGAAATATATTTCCATATTTAGTTCAATCTACAGGTTTTGTTAATAAAGCAAATGGATTAACTTCCCCAATATCACAGATTTGCAGAGATTTTTCAATACCTGCACTGTTTCAGGCAAAAGATGACTTTGATAGAGTTGCAGAAGGTCAAGAAATTAAATTTAATGGACAAAATTGTGAGATTGTTCAGCCAATTGCACCACCACAAATAGCACAACCAAGTTATGCTCCCCCATTCCCCCAAAATCACCAGAGTTATTCAGAGCAGCAACAACCAGCACAATCTATGGGCTATGCAACATCAGAGCAAGATGATTTTGCTACAATTAAATCACAATTTGAGCAATTAGAAAGAAGCCTTAGTGAAAATGTATCAAAAGAAGCTCAGCGTAGAGCTGCTGGAGAACATATTTCTGAAGAAGATTTCAAACGTTCTCAATTAGTATCTGAACTTGAATGGCAAATCCGTAATCTTAGAAAAAAACTAGATAGTTCTAATCAATTATAATATGGAATTTCAAGATTTAGCAAAGAGTAACCAACGCTAAAGAAATATTTCTAATCTATTGTAAAATACTTATTTCGGTCTTTGTGAGTAATTGTTAGCCAGCCAGCAACAGCAGCTGCATCAAGCCAAGCATGAGCATAATTAAGTGCTGCAAAAGCAGTTACATAATCACCTTTCTCTTTAAAGTGCTCAGCATCAGTAACATATCGTATACAAAAATCAAGGAATTGCTCACATTTTTTCTGTTCTTTTTTAGATAAATCCTTCTTAACTTTAGCCATTTTAAACGCAGCATTAGTCAAAGCAAAATACTTGTCAAGTTTTGCTTTTGTTATATTATTGTTTGTAACTTTTGAATTGTTCATAAACCTTAAATAAAATCATACCTTTTAATATTTATGCAAAAAAGTAGAGATGGATATTTAGCAATTGTAATTGTTCTTGTAATCGCATCTTTTGCATTATTTTCGCAATATTATACTACAGGTGCAGTTGGAAGTAAATTATCTGTTCTACCTGAATTAGAAATTGTTAGTGTTGAAACGTCTACTACGGATATAACTACAACTATACAGAATATTGGACAAGGGACAAAACACCGCTTTGCAGTAAATTTTTATGAGCGAGAAAAAGATACAGTAGGTGAAGAAGCATTTATTGGTAGGCAATTTTTTAAAGATGGTTTAAATGATAAAGACCCTGTTACATTTACAATTGGATGGAAAACAAGTATTGCAAGAAATGGCGAAGTTATAGCTATATTAGACCCCGAAGATTATATTAGAGAAGTAGATGAAAGCAATAATGAAAAGATTATATCATATGCGTCTAGAATAATTGCTCCGGATTTATATATATCTTATTTAGACATAGTGGATAATGAGATATTACTTCAAGTTTCAAACACAGGCTCTGATTTTGAAAAAGAATTTGTAATAAATACATATCTTATTAATGATGAAGTAACTTTGATTAAAAGCCGTTCATTAAGTTCATTTGGAGCATCAGAAACATTTAATATCCCATTTGTAGCACCAGATAAACCTTATACAATTAGAGTAATAGTAGATGATGTGTTACCTGTTGATGGAATTAAAATTGATAGGTCACAAATTGCTGAATCAAATGAAGACAACAATGTTTTTGATATACTTATTGCGTAGAGGTGAATGTTTTGAAATATAATCTCGAAGTAGATAAAATAATTAAATACATTAAGAAGTCTAAAGCAAAGAAAGTATGTATTCAACTACCTGATGGACTTAAGCCAAAAGCAACTAAACTTTCTGATGAATTAAAAAAGAAAACAGGTTCAGAAATTTATATTTGGCTAGGAAGTAATTTTGGCGCTTGTGACGTTCCTTTGCATCTTAAAAATCTAAAATTTGATTTAATTATTAACTTCGGACACTCTAAAATATAGTTTTCATTTTTACACAGTAATAAATCAGTTTTATATAGTATTGACTATATACTTATTCAACTTAGGTGAGCGGATATGCTAGGTTTTGAAGGAAGTCTTGGTGTGGGCATCGGCCTACTATTGGGATTAGCATTTTTGAAGTACAGTGGTTATGTAGATTTAATCAAAAAAGAACTAAGTTACATTGCGTCAGGAGCAATTTTCCTATTGCTGGGATCTGTTGTTACAACAGCTTCAGGTATTCCTGGTATAGGCGCAGCCGTAACATGGATTGAATTAATCTTCGTGGTCATTGCATTCATTTTAGTGCTAATCGGAGCCATCACAATGGCATTTCAGATCTTTTCAAAAATAAAATAAATAAGAGATCTGTTGTTTTTTTCTTTTTAATTTTTTTATTCTTTTAGCGTAGCTAAGGTTTTTGTTAAATTTTCCAAGCTGAATTTATTTTCAGCGTGGCCACGCAAAGCTTAGCTTAGTTTTAAAAAACTGATAGAGTAATCTTTTAAACCGTAACACTTTTATACATTATTATATAACTATATATAAGATGAAACAATCAACAATTTTGCATAGTCCAACATTAGAATCTGTAAGAATGGTAGAAGAATCTATTCGAAAATATAGCCAAGAGTTTGGAAAATATCAGCTTTGGAAAAAATTACCTAAGAAAATGATGTATCAGACATATCTTATAATTCTTGATTACTTACAAGAATCTGGAAAGATAATGATTGATGAAGAGGGGATTGTAATCTGGACATATAATCCTAAAAGAGTGAAGCAATTAATTAAGGAAGGTTTAATTGTTAAGTAATATGAAAGAGATATTTGTAGTATTTATATCACAGAAATTAAAAGATGAATTTGAGTTTTTAAAAGATAATAAATTTGAAGATAATCAACTTTATGAGTTCATAAAAAGAGCTATTGATGATATGAAGCAGAATCCAAATTGTGGCACAAAAATACCTAAAAAATTATGGCCTAAAGAATATATACAAAAATATGATATTACAAATTTGTATAAATATGATTTGCCAAATGCTTGGCGTTTAGTATATACAATTGAAACAGATAAAGTTCAAATAATTAGTATAATTCTTGAATGGTTTAACCACAAAGATTATGAAAAGAGGTTTAGATATTAAAAATCTAAAATTAAAATACTAAACCAATTCCTAATCCTATCGCATAAGGAATAAGCATTATATTCTTTGGTGCTCTGTAGGTATTTCCACTAGAACCAGTTTTATCTTCTGAAAGTTCATTACAATTCATTGCTGCAGCAGTTCCAACACCGAATCCACCAAGTGCTGTGCCGAGCATTAATTTGAATTCCAAGCTAACATTGTTTCCTATAAATGGCCCACTACTTTCACCACTAGCAACTCTTCTAAATTCTTTTGTAGTAATGTACCCACCTATAAAATACGATAGTGCACTGACTTTAGCTGTCTTTGATACCATGTTACTTTTAGGTGACAAAAACCCTTTAAAAGTGTTTCTTATATCATATAATATGCAAACTCTATTCATAGAAGCTCGATCAAGTCAGGATTTGATTCCTGCAATAAGAGCTAATCTATCAACTTTGAAGAAGTTTAAGACTATTGGTTTATTTACAACTGTTCAGCATATTGGAGAGTTTGAGAAAGCTAAGGATTTTCTAGAGAAAAATAATGTCAAAATTCTTACTGGAAAGTCTAAGAAATCTGTAAGTTGTCAAGGTCCTTGTTCATTCTACACCAGTCAGATACTTGGTTGTGATGCTAGTGCTGCAAAGAACCTAAATGTAGACTCTTATGTATATATTGGAACAGGTGAATTCCATCCTATTGCAATTGCTCTTGAAACTGATAAGTCGGTGTTTAAATTAAATCCTATTACAAGGAGATTAGAGCAAATTAGCCAGCAAGATAAGCGGAAATTCTTAGCTAGAAAAGCAGCTAGGTTAGATAAGCTAAATCACTCAAAGAAGATAGGTATAATCTTATCAACAAAGCCTGGTCAATATAAGCCAAAGCTTGCTGAAAAACTAAATAAAAAGTTCAAAAATTCTTATGTTTTTATATCTGATATGATTACTGCATCAGATTTACTAAACTTTCCAGATATTGACTGCTGGATAAATACAGCATGCCCTAGATTAATAGAAGACTCTTGGCCTAAGACTTTTGTAAATGCGGATTGGATATAGTAAGGCTTTTAAACTCTTTTCTTAGTTTATTATAATGGAACCAACAATTATTGAATCAAAAAAAGACTTGCTTAAGCTGTCTTTCAAGGAAATGGATCAAGGATTTATTAATTTAGTTAAATCTAAGCTATGGGAAGATAAATCTACTGAAATCGCTGGTTTTAAGATAACACACCCCGAGTCAGGAGAATTAGTATTTACATTACGAACTAAAGGTAAAGATGCAAAGAAGGTTTGGAATGATACTTTAACATCTTTATCTAAAGATATTAGTAAATTTGGAATCGAAATTAAAAAATTAAAATAATATAAAAAATAATTTATATATTTACTTTTATGCCACCAATTTTTTTAGCTAATATATTATAGACTAACGCAGCGATAGCTCCAATTATGAAGTAGAATATACCATATATTATTGGAAATACAATTATTGCCATAAATCCAAAGTTTTCAGGCATTATCATTGGCATATTAGGCAAATTAAATTGACTAATAAATGCAATTCCAATTCCTGCCAATAATCCTAATATTACTCCAAATATGCTACCTATTTTTGCTAGCGACATTACATCAATTTTTTTGAATTCTATTGTCTTTGATTTTGCCATAGTGTATATACACCACCCTAGAAATATAAAAGGGTTTGGAGCAAATTTCAACTAGTTTTAACAGTATTAACGTTGTTACGCGTAGCGCCGTAGTAAATTGATATTAACAACGTTAGTATATTCTATATAATATTATAATACTATCTTATGTCTATTTTAGTCATAACATATTACTATAACGTTATTCATAGTGTTAACTTAACACTATTATAGATATAACCTATGTCTATTTTAGTCATAACATATAACTATTTACGCAACATTTATATACATCTATATCTAACTATAATATCTTCTTCGGGATGCAGTTTTGTGGATAAGTTATAGAGGGTAGTCTAGCAGATGGTACGGGTGAGAGTTAGTAGTCATAAGAAACAGAGTAAGCGAAGGACATTTTCAAAAATTAGATATGCTCTGCTGAAGAATCTGGCTCTTAGTCAAAAAAACATACGCGAGCTAGCAACTACTTCTAAAGTTAATTGGCGCACTACGCGCGATCATATGATATTTTTCTTGGGCATGGGTTATGCTAGAGAGGTCTTTAGCAGTCCCCAAGTCCGAATTTTTGAGATTACCCAAAAAGGTATGGAGGCTTTGGTTAAAAATGAAATATAACCATAGCATAGTGATTTATGTTGCACTCCTGCTAGCAGTTATCATCGCAATACCCTATATGCCAACTTCAACCAGTGTTACAGGTTTTACCTTCTCAGATATTGAATCTGAATGGGAGAACTCAATCACAATCACTGCTGGAACTAGTGCTGAAACAATCGTTGAAACAGTCACCTTTGGTGAATACAAGTCAGAAACTTGTTCAGAAGGAATTGCAGTTTATACCTCAGATGCAACACAAATTCAGTTTGAAACTCAGAACGAAGTTTACGAAAATAATCTTTGCACACAAGTAGATATTGTTTTTGATAATTTGATTTACGAAGCTCCTGAAGAAGAGCCAACACCTGAAGAACCTGTAAATGAAACTGAAGAGACACCTGAACCTGAATTTGAAATACCTGAACCATCTGAAGAAGAATTACCATCATCCTCCGAACCATCTGAAGACATACCCTCAACAGAGGAATCTACTCCTAACGAAGTAGATTCTTCTGAATCTTCAGATACAATACCTGAATCAGAAGCACCAGAAGAAGAAGCACCAGAACCTGAAAGTGAACCAGAACCAACACCCGAACCATCATTTGAAGTAACTGGTGCAGTTTCAGCATTCCCTGAAGGCGAAGAAGCAATAACTTACCATATTTTCTATGGTGCAATTCCTGACGAACCAACACCTGAAGAACCAACTAACGAAACAGAAGAGGAAATAGAAGAACCAACACCCGAAACTCCTACAGAACCAGAGTTTGAAATTCCTCTTCCAACAAATGAGACAATTAATGACACAATATCTCCTGTAAATGATACCCTAAACAATACAATACAGCCAATAAATGAGACAAATAAAACAGTTAACGAGACCCTAAATGAGACTGTTGAACCAACATCAAATGTAACTGCTCGAGTTCGAACGATTCAATCAAATGTAACTATTTTCCAGCCAGTTATTTGGCAACAAGTAATTGAACTAGATCAAGATACAGAAACTTTGGAGTTTGAAGTTCCAGAGCCAGCAACTAAGATTAAAGTAACAAAAATCAGAGAAACTGGTGAAGAAGAGCTAATTCCTGATGAGCATATAGAAGGTATTGATTTAGAAGATTTTGATGAATTTACTATTGCAGCTAATCCTGAGAATGAATTACCTTCTTCAGCAGATGAGTTCTCAATTACAGGCGCAGTAACATCAGAATTACTTCGAGAACAAGTAATTGCATTTTGGAACTGGTTCCTAGACTTCTTTAGTGGTGGAATAACTGGATTTGCAGTATCTGAACCACAATCAGAATCACTTGAAGTTCCAAATAAAACAATCACAATCAATGAAACAATCACACAGCAAGAAGAAATTATAATTGAATATGAAACTCCTGCGCCAGTCACAACTGAAGAAAATACTGACTTTGGAAAGAGAGTAGTTGTTTCTTCAGATGTCCACTATGAAAATATCCTTACATACACCACACTTGAACAGCAAGTTCCTGAATCAGCAATCAAATTATACCAAATACAAGAAGTAGAGCACTTTGATAATGAAACAAATGAGACCACATACACAACAGAAAGAGTTGATGTAACTAATAATGAAAGTATTGACTTATGGATGCTTGATACAGATAATGACACACAAATAGATTACCTTGAATGGATTACACCACACCTTTCAAATGAGACTTTTGAAATAGAAATCCTTGTCCTTAACCCTTACACTTACTTGCGAGATG
>JABHLG010000005.1 GCA_018692915.1 Candidatus Woesearchaeota archaeon
AAAATTAAATAAAAAGAAGCTTAATCTAATAAGTTCTGAGCTTCTTCAGGTAAAATAATTCCAGATTCTTTTGGTGTGTCTGGTGAAGTTGATTGTGTAACTTCTACTGATCCAGTTTCCCAATTTGTATCAAACATATTACTAATTGCTTTTGCGAAGAATGGTGTGTTTACCCATAAGCCAATATCATATGTTGGGTGCACTTCTTTATCATCGATTAACATAAACATTAATTGTTTTCTATCAACAATACAAAATCTTGCGCTAATATTTGATATGTTCTTTACTTCTGCAATTCCATTAAGTCTATCAACCATTTCTTTTGTTTTTGAAGTAATTGGTGCAGCAATTTTAATATTAACTCCACGTGCTTTTGCTTTTTCTAAAAGTGGTTTTATTGTTCTGACTTTTCTTATAAATCCTTCTTCTGTAGTCATAATATGTATGCTATTTTGTGCTTCTTTACAAAGCATTGCTAAATGATCATATAAATTATGTCTACCTTTAAGAGCACCACTAAAATCAGTTGGCTGCATTGGTTCTATACCTTGCTTAAATAACATTTCTAATTCTTTTAGAATGTCTGAAGTAGATAATTTTTCAAGTCGTTCACTTCTTTCTTTAGCAATTATGCTAATTCTATTTTTAACTCTTGCCAGAACTTCTCCAGGAGAGATTGCCATATATTTAATTGGCTTTTCTGGTTTTACAATTACAAAGCCCTTTCTTTCAAGGCTTTCTAGAACATCATAAGTTCTTGATCGTGGGACGTCAGCAATATCACTTAGCTCACCTGCAGTTGATACACCGCGAGATAAAAGCGCTGTCCATAGTTTAACCTCATATAGATTAAGGTTAAACGCCCTTCTTAGTTTGCTTAAAAACTCTTCATTTACTATCATATTTCTCACCAAACAGTGTCGTTGTTGTGTTACGTTTACTACTCAACATATATTACTTGTTCTTTATTTAACTATTTGTTTAGTAGCATCGACAATTGCTGTCTTCGCTTGGAGCAGCAATATAACTACGCACGTCAGTTTTATATTAATTACTAATTAGAAAGAACATTTAAAAGGGTTTCTATTGGATTAAACCCATTGTTTTCATTTTCTGAAACTGTTGAGGACTTATGCTCATTAATTTGATTTTTTTATTAGATGTTGCAGTAATTTCTTTTGATAATTCAGAATCATCAATATCTTCTTCCGTTATTATGAATATCTTATTTTTGTCTTTCTTTGGTGTAAAAAGCTCTACTTCTTCCCCTATTTTGTTTCTGATTATACTATATATGTCAATCTTTTGTCCTAGCAATTCAGCAAGTTGTTTATATGATTTACTTGCTTTTTGGATTTGAAAGAATTTGATTCTTCCACGTTTTATTTTTTTTACAAATCCAACTGCTTCTAGAGATTGAACTATTCTAAATGTGGTTGATACCGTTACATCTGCTTTTTCAGATATTTCTCTTATAGAAAAGAAGTCTGTATCTTGATTTAATAAGGCATTAATAACTCCAATAATTTTTTCATCAAATACTGTTTCTAATAGCTTCTGATCAATCATATTGTTTGATAAGTGATTAAATGATTTAAGTGTTTCTATAACGAAACTTTGTTCCTTATTCGTAATATAAATATTATTTATAGAACACTTGTATCATATATAATAAATACTGTAGCAAAAATAAAACAAGTGTTTTAAAATTAAATCCGTCCGCGCTGCAGCGAATATAATAAATTGATCTTAGCTAAATCATTCATATTTTTAATATTTCGGTCAGTTCTTAGTTTGATTAATCTTGGAAATCTAAGTGCAAATCCCGACATATATGTTGGTGATTTTTGGATTTCTTCATAAGCAACCTCAACAATAATTTTTGGTTTTACTTTAACGATTTTGCCAGATTCAGATATAATTAAAGGTTTTAGTAATTTAGTTAGTTCTTCAAAACTAGTTCCCATTTCTTCTTTTTCTTTAATTCCTGTTCCCATCTTACCTATCTCTAAGAATTTACCTTCTGAATTGCGACAAGCTAAAATAAAACTAGATAACCATCCCGCCCTTTTTCCAGAACCCCACTCAGCACCAACAATAACTAAATCTAGTGGCTCCATAATTGGTTTAATTTTAACACCATAACCTACTCTGGAACCTGGTTTGTATTCTGCTTCAAGGTTTTTTGCCATAACTCCCTCATTACCTTTTGCAAGAGATTCATTGTAGAATTTTTCAACCTCTTTTTCAGAAGAAGTAATAATTTGTTTTGCAATTTCTAATTTATCTTTAACTGTTTTTATGATAGATTTGACTAATTTTCTTCTTTCATTAAATGGCAAGTCTATTGTGCTTGTATTTTTATAAAACATAATATCAAATACTTGTATTACAACAGGTATTTTTCGAATTGTTTCTTCAATATCATATTTACGTTTAATTCTTTGAGAAATACTTTGGAATGGAAGCCAGTTACCTGTTTTGAAGTCAATACCTACAATTTCAGAGTCAAGAATAACATTATTTTCAGTTACGTGTTTTTTTACTCTTTCAACAACATCAGGGAACTGTTTTGTAACTTCTTCTTGGTTTCTCGTAAATAATTGAACTTTATCTCCTTTTTTATGAATCTGACACATAAATCCATCAAATTTGTATTCAAATGCAGCAGGCGAACCAACTCTTTCAAATGCATTTTCAATATCTGCAGCTTTTTGGTAAAGCATAGCTTTGATAGGTTTTCCAATTGTTATTTTAGCTGTGCGAAGTGATTTATCTCCACCTTCTTTTGCTAATTGAGCAACTTCTCCAAAATCCACGATTTGATTATATGCTTTTTGAACTTCAGTTTTATCTACTTCAAATGCTTCAGATATTGCATCACGTAAAGTGCCTTGACCAATACCAACTCTTAGATCATTTAAGCAGGTTCGAATAATATATTTAGCTTCATTGCCGCTAGCTGATGATAATAATTCTTTAAGCAAAGAGACTTTTTTGTCAACAGTTCCAGCACCTTCAAGTTCTGCAAGTTTCTGAAGGTTCTGAAGCACCTTAGATGTTGTTATTGATTTAGAAAAAAGTGTAGCTTGTTTTTTATTACCAATTAATTGAGAAGCAGTTTCACCTAAGTCGCCTGTTTTTTTCCACATTTGTTTTACTTTATCCACATTAGACCCACTGGACGAAGAAATTGCTTTGATAGCTAATTGAGTTCCCAGTCCAAGGTCTCGAACATCATATTCAGGAAAAGCACGGCCTTGAAGTAATAATATAATTTCTTCTAATTCAGTAACGCTTATTTTCTTTAGAAATTTAGCTAATATTGCTGTTTTTTCAAGAGTTTTAGTGGTGCTTTCAATTTCTTGATATATGTCTACTAATATAGAATATTTCATATATTATGTGATGAATTTACATATTAAAAAGAATTCTAATGAGAAATTATATATAATTCTAATGTAAATTACTTAATGAAATTTCTTGATTTAGCTAGAAGAAGGCGTTCTATTCGAGGATTTAGAGTTAAGAATGTGCCTGAGCAAGATTTGTATTATATTCTAGATGCAGGTAGATGGGCACCTTCTGCTAATAATATTCAACCATGGCGATTTATTGTTGTTAGAGAAGCTGAAAATAAGAAAAAGATTGCAAAAGCATGTTATGATCAAGAATGGATGGCAAGAGTTCCAGTTCTTGTTGTAGTTTGTTCACTTACAAAAAAAGTTGAGCGACAGTTTCCCGGAAAAGGTAAACTGTTTGCAAAGCAAAGTGTAGCTGCAGCAATTCAAAATATTTTACTTGCAGCAGAGGAAAAGAAGTTAGCAGCTTGCTGGTCAGGTGTGTCTTCTGAGAAAAAAATACAAAATACATTAGTTATTGATGATAATGTTGATATTCATGCAGTTTTATCAATTGGATATCCAATTCATCACGAGACCGCACCACCACGAATACATTTATCTGATTTGATATTTTTCGAAAAATGGAAATCAATCGAAGTTGATTATGTATTGGGCGTTCATGGAAGTGATGATGGTCCTTTAATGGAAAAAAAAGTAGTAAAAAATCTTAAAGCAAAAGCAAAGAACCTTAAGGCTAAATTCTCAAGAAAAAAGAAATAATAAAGCTTAAAAACCCTTAATTTCACTTAAAAGTGAAAATGAAGAATCAATTTGACTCATTAGATGCTAACTTGGGAGTAAGTCAAGAAGAAGTAGACACACTTAGACATATGCTTATTGGAGAATATGTTTCTAGTAATGTTTCTAGATGTGTTGATTGTTATTTAAATAATGGTAAGAATATAGAGAAGGTAGTTAAGAATGCACAAAGTGAGAGCGACTATCAAAAAAGATTAGATATGATTGGCAAAATTCTTACTGCGGAGACGGGTGTGGGTTTTATATCTGAAAGAGCAGTAAATTTGTATGATCGTCCACTTGTTACATTATTAAAACGAGCAGCAGAACCAAGTGCTGTGAAAGCATTAGATATGTGTGTTGGAGACACAACTGAAGCTACAAAATATGCCACACAACTTTGTAAAAAATATGGAATCGATTTAACGAAATTTATGATTAATACTATAGGTGATGGTGAAAAAAAGATAATTAATAATGATACTTATAATCAATGGGATTTTTTACCAATGGAAGTTGTGCAACAATATATTGATAAAGATACACAAGAACTTGCAGAATTAGAAGAACAAGGAATTCCTAAACAAGATATTATTGATAGAATGAATTTTATTATTAATGCAGGTAATTCAGAATTATTACCTGATTATAAATTACATATGCGAAGAGGATATACCCATGATTGTCCAGTTCCAGATTGTGATGATAAAGGATTTTATGGCGATGTAGATATTATAGATATGAGAACTGAATCTGAAGATAGTGATGATTATTATAAAGATCATCTTAGACTTAATGGGTTATTTGTTCACTTATTTGAAAAACATGGACTGGTCGAAAAAGGAAAGTCAGGAGATAGAACTCAAGCTTATCCAACATCACCGAAAGATTTTGTTGAAAAACATATGAAATAATTCTAAAATTATTTTAAAAAAACAAAAGAAGTATGCCCGAAGGCATACTCCAAACGAAAACTTCTTCGGAGGTGCGATGTGGATTATAATAGTAATTCTAAAAGAATTACTTAATCATTGAAATACCGAGTTCTTCATTTATTTGGACTGTTTGTGCACTAGGTTGACCCATTGTTGGTTTACCTAAAACAAACGGTGACTTGACTCCAGTTATGATAGTCATTACACGAAGCTTTCCTTTCATTTCATCTTCAATTCTAGCTCCCCACATGACATTTGCGTCAGCATCAAGGCTATCTGTTACAAGTTTACCAATTCTTTCAGCTTCATCTAGAAGCATATCTGGACCACCTGTTATGTGTATTAAGGCACCGCTTGCACCTGTGTAATTTACATCCAGAAGTGGATTTGATAGTGCTCTTTTTACAGATTCATCAACTCTTTTATCTGAATCAGATTCACCAATTCCAATAACTGAAACTCCACCATCAGACATTATGTTTCGAACGTCTGCAAAGTCCATGTTAATTAAACTTGGAACTGCTATAATTTCTACAATACCTTTTATCATTGTTGAAATCAATTCGTTTGCAACTGCAAATGCTTGTTGTATTGGTAAATTACCTGCAATTGTTGCTAATCGATTATTATCAATTACAATAACTGTGTCGCAAACATTTCTTAATTGCTTAAGACCCCATTCAGCCTTATCAATTCGAGCTTTCTCAATTGTGAAAGGCATTGTTACAACACCAATAACGATTGCACCCATTTCTTTTGCTGCTTGAGCAACAACTGGAGCTGAACCTGTTCCAGTTCCTCCACCCATACCAGCAGTTATGAATATCATATCTGTTCCTCTCATACTGTCTTTGATTTCATGTATTTGTTCTCTTGCAGACTCCATACCCTTTTCAGGTATTCCGCCTGTTCCTAATCCACGTGTCAGGTCACGGCCAATTAATATTTTTTTATCTGCCTCTCTGAAATCAAGATGCTGTTTATCTGTATTGCATGCGATGATTTCAGCGCCAGATACGCCTTTCTTATAAAGCCAATCCACCATATTATTGCCAGCTCCACCTGCGCCGATTACTTTTATAGTTGCTTGTCCTACAATTCCTTCAAAATTTGTCTTCATATTTTCAGAAGATTTTAGCGCGTTTTGTACTACGAATTCCATTATATTACACCTCCAAACAACCTGCATTATTTGTAATACTAAGTTGTATGAACATAAACTGTTTAAAATATGGAACAGGGTTTAAAATAATTTTATATGTTTAATAGAACAAAGTTCTACTTCTTATGGAGTTATCTTAACAAATTTATATGTTGCTTCTCTATGAGCAAACCATAATTTACCTCGTTTATTATGATTGTAGCCCATTTCTCTAAAATGAGATATGTTATATTGATTATACTGATCTAATAATCCATCTTTCTTGGCTGCTAAAAACTCCTCATATGTAGCAAGAGTATGGCATGCAAAGTAATGAATTAATTCATCACCATCCATATCTTCTCTGTAGCGATGAATTTCATTGGCATCTAATTTTGCAAAAACATAATCAAGTAATGGACCATACTTATCGATTATTCGAGGTATACTTGTAGCTCTATGTTCCATAATTTCATGTATTTTTAAGTATCTAGCATAATGTTTTTTTAGTTTGGGTGGCAATTCATTTAATTTTTTAACTAAATATACTACTCCACGACCATCTGCATATGCGAGGCCTTTATATTTTGTTTGCTCTTCCATTTGCTCTAATGTAATCCATTTAACGTTTTTCTGAATCATTTTATCAAATGATAATTCAGTATCTAAGAGATCTTGAATTTCTTTGTGCAATTGTTTATATTTATGAAATTTATCTGGAGAATTTTTAGCGTTAGGATGCGTATGCAATTGGATATTTATGCTTATATTTTTTATAAGAAATAA
The DNA here is from genome assembly GCA_018692915.1 of Candidatus Woesearchaeota archaeon. Taxonomy (GTDB): domain Archaea; phylum Nanobdellota; class Nanobdellia; order UBA10117; family JABICX01; genus JABICX01. Next base: position 7,005 of record JABHLG010000005.1, read on the forward strand.
TAGTTTTCTAGCTACAACTTTTTCTTTAGGTGTTGATGTTTCATTGTATATTTTCTTTAGCTTTCGGAATAAATTAATATCTTCTCTATTAAATTTTGCCCATATATTGTATCCATCATATATTTTAGGTATGTCATCTACCATTTTTTCTGTAGCAGATTCAACTTTTTTGATATCTTTCTCTAAAATTGCTTCCTTAAAATAATTAGGGAATATTGACATATAATAAATAATTGTTTTAACTATTTAATTGTTTAGAAAACTGAAAACTTAAATATGTTTGAGTTCTTAGAACAATATGAAAGAACCATCTATTGGTGATTTAGCTAAAGTTTTTGGAAAAGAGTTTACATATACAGGAATAATTATGCCATCTAAAGATGAAGATATTGTAATTTTAAAATTGGAAAATGGGTATAATGTAGGTGTTTCAAAAAGTAAAATTCAAAATATTAGTATTGTAAGGCAAGCAAGACCGCCAGTTAAAAATACTCCAAAAATTAAATCTAAGGCAGGTTTACCAAATATTTCAATTGTAACAACGGGTGGAACAATTACGTCAAAAATAGATTATCGAACAGGTGCAGTTCATCCACTTACAAAGCCTGAAGAATTAATTGCAAATATTCCTGAGTTGGCAGAGCTAGCTAACATAAAAATAATTTCTCCATTTTCAAAACTTTCTGAAGATTTGACTTCAGTAGATTTACAGAAAATTGCAAGCAGTGTCGCACTTGAAATCAATAAAGGAGCAGATGGTGTAATTGTAACACATGGAACAGACACGTTACATTTTACATCAGCAGCACTTTCATTTATGTTAAAAGATTTGCCAAAACCTGTTGCTGTTGTCGGTGGTCAGAGAAGTTCTGATAGAGGAAGCTTTGATGGACATCAGAACTTAATTTGTGCAGTTCAGTATTGTTTATCAAATATTGCAGAAGTTGCAATTATTATGCACGCAAATTCAGATGATGATTTTTGCTATGCACTTCGTGGAACAAAAGTTAGGAAGATGCATAGCTCACGAAGAGATGCATTTAGACCAATTAATTGTTTACCTTTAGCTAAGATTGACCCAAAAAAAGGAGTAGAACATTTGGATAAAAATTATAATAAAAAAGTAGGAAAGAAAGTAATTGTTAATACAAAGCTCGAACCAAAAGTTGTGTTAATAAAATACTCACCAGGTTTGCAACCAAATGTATTAGATTATTATATCGACAAAGGTTACAAAGGAATTGTATTAGAAGGAACAGGTTTTGGACATGTTTCTACTGAAACTTGGATGAAACAAATTGAGCGAGCAACAAAGCACGCAGTTGTTTGTATGACAACTCAGACAATTTACGGAACAACAAACAATCATATTTATTCAGCAGGTGTTAAGTTACACAAAGCAGGAGTTATTTATTGCAAAGATACTTTGCCAGAGACAGCTTATGTTAAGCTAATGATTCTTCTAGGACAACATAAAAACTTGCAAGAAGTTAAACAAATGATGACTCAAAACCTAGCTGGAGAGATTAATGAACGCATTGAGAAAAAGAGTTTCCTTTTCTAAATTCATTATTCGAAAGCCTTAAAAGGCTGGAAAAGCACATATTATTAGATAAAATGGCAAAACGAGCTGGTTATCCCAATATATAGAAGCTTAGGTCTAGTCATATTTTTCTTAAATATTAATCTGTGAGTGATAGCTATAGCTAATCACCACTTTTTTGTTTTACACAAACTTATTATTCAAGCAATGTCTGAGTAGTCTAATAGGTAAGATACTGGACTGTTACTCCAGTGTTGGTGGTTCGAGTCCACCCTCGGACGCTTATGAAAATTAATAAGGAACTTGTAAAGAAAGTAGCTAAGATTGCGAGATTAACGCTTAGTGAACAAGAAGTCAAGCAGTTTAGTGAAGATTTTAATGATATTTTGCAAGATTTTTCTAAATTAAAAAAAATAAATACAGATAATGTTGAACCTAGTTTTGATCCAATTGCAATACAAAATGTATTACGTTTAGATAATGTTGAAAGATGTTTATCAAATTCAGATGCATTGTCAAATACAAAAAGTAAGGAGAATGGATTTTTCAAAGGTCCTAAAACAATATGACTTACTTAATAACTAAAGTCAAAACAAAGAAAGGAATTCCTATTGTTGTAAAAGATAATATTTGCACAAAAGGAATTCAGACAACAGCCGGATCAAAGATACTTGAAGGTTTTGTACCTACATATGATGCAACCGTCATAAAACAAGTAAAAAAAGCAGGATGTGTGATTGTTGGTAAATCCACAATGGATGAATTTGGATTTGGAACTTTTTCAACTAACTGTGCTTATGGTGTGCCTAAAAACCCTCATGATCTAACAAGAAGTTGTGGGGGTTCAAGTGGTGGCGTTGCAGGTTATATTTCAGCTTCAAAAACACGTATTTTGGGATTGGGTCAGTCTACAGGAGGTTCTATTTCATGTCCTGCTAGTTTTTGTGGAATTGTTGGATTAACACCAACATACGGTTTAGTATCTCGTTACGGACTTATTGATTATGCAAGTTCTTTAGATCGAATTGGACCTATGGCAAAAACCGTCAAGGAAGTAGCATGGCTGCTTTCAAAAATAGCGAAATATGATTCAAAAGATTCAACATCAATAAAAACGAAACCACAAGACTATACTAAATTTTGTGGAAAATCTATAAATGGATTAAAAATCGGTGTTCCTGTAGAATACTTAAACAAAGCTACAAAACCTGTTAGAGATAAGATTTTAGAAGCAATTAAAAAATTAGAGAAAAAAGGAGCTAAAGTTTCAAAAATATCTCTAAAATATACTGATGCAGCAATTCCGGCATATTATATAATTGCACTTTCAGAAGCTTCAACAAATTTAGCTAAGTTCTGCGGAATGCGCCAGGGATTGCAAGAAGAATTTAAAGGTAATTTTAATGAATATTTTTCAAGAATTAGGTCCCAGGGTTTTGGTAGAGAAGCAAAGCGAAGGATTTTGTTAGGAACTTTTGCTAGGATGGCAGGTTTTAAGGAAGAATATTACATAAAGGCATTGAAAGTAAAAACTCTTGTAGTCAAAGATTTTCAAGAAGCATTCAAAAAAGTTGATGTTATTATGGCACCAACAATGCCAACTATTGCACCAAAATTCTCAGAAATAGAAAAACTGAAACCAATTGATTGTTATAAAGCAGATGCACTTACTGCTCCAGTTAGTTTAGCAGAACTACCTCATTTAAGTGTTCCAGCAGGTTTTGTTAATAAAATGCCCGTAGGTCTTCATTTGATATCAAATTATTTTGAAGAAGGTAAAATAATTCAAGTAGGTGATGCATTTGAACGCTAAAATTGGTTTAGAAATACATGTTCAATTGAACACAAAAAGTAAATTATTCTGCACTTGTTCTACAAATTTAGCTAAACCTAACTCTCATGTTTGTGAAGTTTGTTTAGGAATGCCTGGCTCAAAGCCCGTTCTAAACAAGAAAGCTGTAGATTTTTCAGTTATGTTAGCATTAGCTTTAAATTGCAAAGTGCCAAAAATTAGCAGATTTGATCGCAAGACATATTTTTATCCAGATTTACCTAAGAATTATCAGATTACACAATATAATTTTCCAATCGCTCAAAAAGGTTACTTACAAATTCTTAATAAAAAAATTCAAATACGGAGAATCCAGATAGAAGAAGATCCCGGAGCAATTACATATCCATATCATATCGATGTATCAAAATACTCTTTGATTGATTATAATCGTTCTGGATTTCCACTATGCGAAGTTGTTACTGAGCCAGATTTTTCTTCATCAAAGGAAGTTAAAAAATTCTTAAAAATGTTTATTTCTATGATTAAGCATTTGGGAATATACTCATCAAATAATAGTTTTAGAGTGGATACAAATGTGAGTATTGGTAGAAATCCTCGTGTTGAAATTAAAAATATTGGGAGCATAAAAGATGTTGTTTCTGCAATCGAATATGAGATTTATCGTCAGAAATTTGTGTTAGAAAGTGGTAAGAAAATAACACAACAGACACGTAGATTCGCTGGATCAACAACTGAAGCAATGCGTGAGAAAGAAACCGAAGAAGAATACGGACATATTATTGATCCAGACTTGCCACCAATTGTTTTGACTGCATTGCATATAAATCAGATAAAAAAGAAATTACCTGAATTACCCTATCAACGAGCTAAGCGTATGTTTAATCAATATAAAATAAATAAGCACCAAGCATTAGCAATTGTATCTGAGAAAGAGTTAGCAGATTTCTATGAAAAAGTTGTAAAACATATCGAACCGAAATTTGCTGCAGGTTGGATTTCCACACAATTGCTAAAGGTTTTGAATTATAATAATATTTATTTTAGTGAAATAAATCTTACATCACAGCAATTTATTTCTTTTTTGAAGCTTATTCAAGCTAAAGAAATAAGTGATCGTGCAGCAGATCTTTTACTTAGAGAGCTAGTTCTAAAACCTCAGAACCCCAAAAAGTTAGCAGAAAAACTTAATTTGTTAAATTTAACTGAAGATGAACTTTCTAAATTAATTAATATCGTGCTAAAGAAAAATAAAGATTCTGTAGATCAATACAAAAAAGGTAAAACAAAAGTTCTAGCGTTCTTGATTGGTCAAGTTATTCGGGAAAGCAAAGGTCGAGCTGACGCTAAAATAGTTAAAGAACTAATTATGAAGAAATCTTTTCTTTACTAAACATCAATGCTTTCTTTGGTTTTTAGAAATTTATATTTTAATTCTTGTTTCTTAAATTCTTTCTCAACGTCTTTTAAATTAGTTGGAAACCGTGGATTATCATAATGTATTGGAATAACTAATTTAGCGTCAGTTTCTTTAGCAAATAAAGATGCATCAAAAGCACCCATAACTAATCCATGATTGCAAACGGGAATAAAAAGAATATCACATTTGTAATCGTTCTCAAAGCAAAGTGTATCGCTAGTTTGATAAGCTCTATTTTCACCATCATCTACAATATAACCAACATTTTCAATAACTGAACGACCTTTGAGAAGTGGAACATATCCATGAACTGCTTTTACAACTTCAATTTTAATATCTGCTAATTTTATAATATCACCTTGTTTGATTATTTTTGTTGGAGAAATATCTGGATGATTTTTTACAACTTCGTTTGTTGTATATAATTTAACTTTTTTATTTTTCATAATTTCATTTATGGATTTATCATCACAGTGATCTCCATGTTTATGTGTGACTAAAATTATATCAACGTCTAACCAGCTTTTTAGTGTAACATCATCTAAAAGCAAATATCCTGGATCAATTAGAATTTTCTTATCTTTTGTTTCAAGTAAGACGCAAGACTGAGCATATTTAGTGATTTTCATATATTTCTATAGAAAGGAAACATTAAATATATTTCGCGTTTTAGGATGATATGAATTTACTAGAAGAAACTAAGAAATTTGTTAATCCTAAATTTAGACCCGATCAATTACCTCATTTTGAGAGAACATTGTATTGGGTTAAAAAATTAAAACCTGATGCAGATGAAGCTTTACAGATAGCTGCTTATTCTCATGATATTCTTAGGGGATTTGGTATAGGTTATCTTCAGCTTAAACATTTAGATACTCAAAGTTTTTACGAGCACCACCAGAAAGAAGGTGCTAAGATTATGATTAAATTTTTGAAAACAAAAACTGATGATAAAAAATTAATTAAAAGAGTGGGTTATTTAGTAAGTCATCATGAATTTGGTGGAGATGATGATGCTAATCTTCTAAAAGATGCAGATAGTTTATCTTATTTTGAGAAAAATGCTGAGAGATTTATTAATAAAATTGATGCGTATGGATATGATATGGTTAAAGATAAGTTTGAATGGATGTTCAATAGAATAACCTCGGAGAAAGCAAAAGAGATAGCAAGACCGATGTATGAAGATGCAATGAGCAAGTTGGAAAATCTTTGACCATAACATTAATGTATTCTATTGTGTTCCTGATATATATGAAAAAAGATAAGCGCATTAGTCCAATGTATAAAGTTCTAAATGGAAGAAAAGTTCCAGTCTGCGATTATCATGGAACTTGCACAAATAAATCATATGTGGAAGTTTATCCAATCTCAAAAGGTGATGAAGATAAAGGTTGGAGTTATCTTTGCAGAAAACACTTTGAGCAAGAACATAAGCGATTGAAAGAAAAATTGCCTTACTGTAGTGTATCTGAAGAAGAAATAGAAGAGTTGGAAAAGCTTAATTAGTTTTACATTAATATTTAGAATGGATTATTCTGAACTTAGAGAGAGAGTTAAACCCTATTTAGAAGAATGTAGGAATGGTGATTATGAGCATACCTTAAGAGTTGTAAGTTTGATGAAACTTTTACTTAAGACTGAAAAAGGTAATTCTGAAATACTTATGCCTGCAGCATATTTACATGAAATTGGTTATTACAAACTTATACCAAAATCTGAACGGGATAATTTGAAAATAAAAGAGATGACTAAAAAATATAAAGAAGAACATATGTTACGTGGAGCTAAACTTGCAGAACAGATATTAACTGAACTTAATTATCCAGAAATTCAGAAAAACCAAATTGTTCATTTAGTTTCAATTCATGATAAATGGGATAGCATAACTGAACATGATGAATTTATGATTGCTGATGCAGATAATCTTAGTAAATTAGATGTTAATCATATTAAAGAAAAATATTCTAGAGATGACTGGCATAATGTTTTAGATGTTTTTAAGAATAAGTTGCCAAAGAGACTTCGCACTAAGACTGCGAAAAAGTTGTTTAAGGATAAATTATTAAAGTTAGAACGAGACCTTATTTTATAATGGATTATGCTAAAGTGGGATTTAAATGTGGATTAGAGATTCATGGCCAGTTGGATGTAGGAAAATTATTTTGTGAATGTCCTGCAGTTCTTAGGAAAGATAAACCCGATTTTAATGTTTGTAGAAAGCTACGAGCTATGGCTGGAGAAACAGGTCAGATTGATGTAGCAGCTGCGCATGCACAAGCAAAAGGTTTGAGTTATATTTATGAGGGATATAATAGTTCGACATGTTTAGTAGAACTAGATGAAGAGCCACCACATACAATTAATCAACAAGCACTAGATGCAGCACTAACAATTGCTACTCTTTTGCATTGTGAGATTCCAAATTATGTTCAAGTTATGCGAAAAACTGTTGTTGATGGAAGCAACACATCTGGCTTTCAGAGAACTGCACTTGTTGGTCTGAATGGCGAGTTAGAAACACCTAGCGGCAAGGTTACAATTATGAGTATTTCAATTGAAGAAGATGCTGCACGAAGAACTGCAGAAGACAAAGTATCTGTTACGTATCGACTCGATAGGCTTGGTATACCCTTAATTGAAATTGTAACAGGTCCAGATATTAAAACACCGGAGCAAGCAAAAGAAGTTGCACTTTCAATTGGCAGACTTTTAAGAGCAACTGGAAAAGCAATGCGTGGCATCGGAACAATTCGTCAAGATGTTAATGTTTCAATTAAAGGCCACCAAAGAGTTGAACTAAAAGGATTTCAAGATTTAAAATCAATGCCTGGAATAATTAAAGGAGAGATTAATCGTCAAAGCGATATTTTATACAAGAAAGAAAAACCTGAGTCACATGTTCGAAATGTAAAGCAAGATGGAACTACGAAATTCTTACGTCCAATGTCTGGTGCAGCTAGAATGTATCCAGAAACAGATACACCGCTTATTGAAATTACACAAAAAAACCTAGCAAATATTAAGAAAGATTTGCCAGAAGTTCCAGAAAAGAAGTTAGAAAGATTGATGGCAGCAGGTCTAAATGATGATTTAGCTAATCAAGTTTTGTTTGATAAAAAATTCTCAGTTTTACATAAAAAATTTCCAAAGCTTGATCCAAAATTAATTGCAACAACATTAATATCAACACAAAAAGAAGCTAGAAAAAAAGCAGGACAAGAGCGAGGAGAATTTACACTAGAACATTTTGAGTATATTTTCAAATTACTAATCAAATGCGATATTGCAAAAGAAGCAATTCTTGATATTTTAGTATTAGTTGCGACAGGCGAAAAAATTGAAAATGCAGCAAATAATTTTAAATTAATGTCTGACGCAGAGCTAAAGAAAGAATTTGATAAACTAAAAAAAGAGTTTTCAAAAGTCCCGGCAGAAAAGCTAAAAGGTGTTATGATTGGAAGACTTAGAGGTAAGGCAGATATCCAAAAAATCCTAAAACTGCTCAACCAATAAGCTTTTAATAGAATTTTTTCACTTTTTAATAGAAATGCAAAAATTAATGCCACTAGAAAAAGCTCCAGAAAAAGCTCCAACTACTATCGAAAAAGCGCAAAATGTAGAAGATTATCTAACTCAAAGTCGAGAAGCTCGTGCGAAAGAGGCTGAAACATATTTTAATAAAATTGACTCACAGAGTTTGGATTCACTTCGGTTAAAAGTTAAATTATTATATGATGCTAGAAATATTGCCTTAGACTTTGTTTCTGCTTTTAGGGGAACAAAATGCGAGGAATTTGCAATATCGGATTTTGCAATATCTGATATGAAGTATTTATGTGCATTGAATGATTATCTTGCAAAAGAACGCGAAGCTTATGTGAAAGAACATCTTGAAAAATATCCAACTCAAGAACAATACCAAAAAATTGAATTATCCGCAAAGCTTATAAAATAGTCAACAGATTTCTAAGATTATGGCAATAGACAAGCATACAGAAAAAATATTAAAAGCTATGAATTTTCCAGAGCAAATTAGAAATATTGGAATCGTAGCACACATTGACCATGGTAAATCTACATTCTCAGATAATATTATTGCTGGAGCAGGAATGCTTTCAAAAGAGCTAGCTGGAGACGTTAGAGTCACAGATGATATGCAAGAAGAGCAAGAAAGAGGAATTACAATCCAGACTGCTGCTGTTTCTATGGTTCACGAATATGATGGTAAAGATATTTTAGTTAATCTTCTAGATACTCCAGGACACGTTGATTTTGGTGGAGACGTAACTCGTGCTATGAGAGCAGTTGATGGCGCAGTTGTTTTAGCTTGCGCAGTTGAAGGTGTAATGCCTCAGACAGAAACAGTTCTTAAACAAGCTCTAAAAGAAAGAGTAAAGCCTGTTCTTTTCATAAATAAAGTTGATAGATTAATCAGAGAAGTTAAATTAACTCCTGAAGCTATGCAAGAGAAATTCGTAGCAATCATAACTCATGTTAATAAATTAATTAGAGATATTGCACCTGCTGAATACAAAGAAACGTGGCAGGTTAATGTCGCAGATGGTTCAGTTGCTTTTGGTTCAGCATACCACAATTGGGCTCTTAGTGTTCCTTTAATGAAGAAAAAAGGACTTAGTTTCAAAGCGATTATTGATGCATATAATACTGGAAAAGAAGAAGACTGGAAAGCGCTAGCAGACAAAGCACCATTATCTGAAGTTGCTTTAGATATGGTAACAAAACACTGTCCAAGTCCATTAGAATCACAAAAATATCGAATTCCACACTTATGGAAAGGAGATATTGACTCAGAAGCTGGAAAGCAAATGGTTGCTTGCGATCCAAAAGGCCAATTAATGTTTATTGTTACAAAAATGAAAGTTGATCCACAAGCTGGAGAAATTGCTTTTGGTAGAATTTTTTCAGGTAAACTTGAGAAAGGAAAAGAAGTTTATTTGAATGGAGCAAAATCTGCTGGAAGAATACAGCAAACTATGCTTTTCAAGGGAGGCGGAACTAGTAGAATTGTTATTCCTGAAGTTCCAGCTGGAAATGTTGCGGCAGTAGTTGGCTTAAGAGCAGCTAGTTCTGGTGAAACTGTTTCAGAAGAACCAATAGATACTTTTGAGGGAATAAAACATATTTTTGATCCAGTTGTTACAAAAGCAATTGAAGCAAAAAATCCACAAGATTTAGCAAAATTAATTTCCGCTCTAAGACAAATAGCAAAAGAAGATCCTACAATTAAGGTAGAAATTAATGAAGAAACTGGAGAGAACTTAATTGCAGGTCTTGGTGAATTACACTTAGAAATTAAAGAACATATTATTCAAAGAGATATGGGATTAAACGTTGTTGTTTCTCCACCAATTGTTGTTTATAGAGAGACCGTTGATAAGCAAAGTGCACAAGTTATGGGAAAATCTCCAAATAAGCACAATAAATTATTTGTTATTGTTGAACCATTAGACCCTGTAGTCACAAAAGCAATCAAAAATGGCGATATACCTGAAGGTAAAATCAAAAAAATCAAAGAACACACCTTAGAAGCAATGACTGCTGTAGGTATTAATCGAGACGATGCAAAGCGAACTTGGGATGTTTACAAAGGAAATATGCTTGTTGATGAAACAAGAGGTATTGTTCAAATTGGAGAAATCCAAGAGCTTGTAGTTCAATCATTTGAAGAAGCTATGGACGCAGCTCCGTTAGCAAGAGAACCAGGATTTGGAATGAAAGTTCGATTAGTTGATGCAAAATTACATGAAGATTCAATTCACAGAGGTCCTGCACAGATAATTCCATGTATGAGACAAGCTGTTTTTAATTCAATGCTTGCTGCTGGTGACGTTCTTTATGAACCAAAGCAAACAATTAGAATAGATTCTCCTGTAGACTTTTTAGGAGCAATTTCAAAATTAGTTAATAGTCGAAGAGGCCAGCTATTAGAAACAGAACAAGTTGGTGAGCAATTAGTTGTTAAGGCAAAATTACCTGTCGCAGAAATGTTTGGTTTTACATCTAGTTTGCGAAGCGCAACTAGCGGCCGAGGCGTATGGTTCTTAGTAGACCAAGTCTTTGAGAAATTACCAAGAGAATTACAAAACGATATAGTTTTACGTATTAGAAAACGTAAAGGCTTGAAAGAAGAAATTCCAACACCAGAAGAAGACGAATAACTTTTTTATTCAGTATAGAACGTTTTTTAAGTTTTTATTTATTTATATTTTATGGATGCAGCAAGAGTTGGATTAATTATTTTAATTATTCTTATGGCTTATTTCTTAGTTAGATGGGCTTTTGGATTGTAATTTTAAGGGGAAATTAGCCAACATTGGCTATCTGACCGCAATACTTATAAACGTTATAAAATACATCATTTTCAGTTTACGTATAGTAAATCAGGTGAAAACTTATGGCAAACAAACCACATTTAAACTTAGTATTTATCGGTCACGTCGACCACGGTAAGTCTACCACAGTCGGTCGACTATTATATGATACCGGTGCAATCGACGAGCAAACCCTTAAGAAACTTAAGGAAAAAGCAGCTGAGCTAGGCAAAGCTGGATTTGAGTTTGCTTTTGTAATGGATAGTGTTAAGGAAGAACAAGAACGCGGAGTTACAATTGACTTAGCTTATAAGAAATTTGAAACTCAAAAATATTACTTTACAATCATTGACGCTCCAGGACACAAGGACTTTATTAAAAACATGATTACAGGAACATCACAAGCAGATGCTGCTGTTTTAGTAGTTGCTGCAAATGATTCTGTTATGGAACAAACAAAAGAACACGCATACCTTGCAAAAACACTTGGTGTAGGTCAAATAATTATAGCTATTAACAAAATGGATATGGTTAATTATGACGAAGCTAAGTATACTGCAGTAAAAGCTGATGTTTCAAAGCTATTAAGTCAAATTGGATACAAAACAGATGAAGTTCCATTTATTCCAATTTCTTCTCTACAAGGAGAAAATATAGCTAAGAAATCTGATAAAGTAGCTTGGTATAAAGGCGGATGTCTATTAGATGAACTTAATAATTTAAAACCAGTTGAATTACCAACAGGCCTTCCATTAAGAATGCCTGTACAGGATGTATATACAATTACAGGTATCGGAACTGTTCCAGTTGGAAGAGTTGAAACTGGCGTAATGAAAGTTGGTCAAAAGATTATTGCAATGCCTTCAGGTAAAACTGGAGAATTAAAATCTATAGAGATGCACCATGAACAAATGAAAGAAGCAGGACCAGGTTCAAACGTTGGAATTAACATCCGAGGCGTTGGTAAAGAAGATTTAAGACGGGGAGACGTTCTTGGTGACGCATCAAGTCCACCAACAGTTGCAAAGCAATTTACTGGAAGGATTATTGTATTAAACCACCCAACTGTTTTTACAGTCGGTTACACACCTGTATTCCACATAAACACATCACAGGTATCTTGTAAGGTTATTAAAATTACAAAGAAAATCGATCCAAAGACAGGACAGGTTACAGCAGAAAATCCAGACTTCTTGAAGAATGGAGAAGCTGCAGAAATTATTGTTGAACCAACAAGACCTCTTTGCATTGAAAAGAACACAGATGTTCCACAGTTATCTAAGTTCGCTATCCGAGACATGGGTAGAACTGTAGCAGCTGGAATGTGTATAGATTTAGTTAAGAAGTAAGCTTAGGCTTACTCTCTTTTTTCCTTTTATTTTAATTTTTTATTAGTCTGTTCAAAAACTTTATAAACTCACATAATAGCTTTAAGCATGCCAAAAGCAAGAATAAAACTATATAGTACAGATTTAGATAAGCTGAATAAAGTTAGTTCTCAAATCATAGATATTGCAGAAAAAGTTAAAGTCAAAACTGCAGGTCCAATTAATTTACCTACTAAATTCTTAAAAGTTGCAACTAGAAGAAGCCCAGATGGCGAAGGTTCTGAAACCTACGAGCGATGGGAAATGCGAATCCACAAGCGAATGATTGATATTGCAGCTGATGAAAGAGCTCTACACCAAGTTATGAGAGTTTCAATTCCACAAGACGTAAACATAGAAATTCAAGTAATTGAATAGTTCTAGCAAATCTTATAAACTCTAATTAGACCATCTAATCAAGCCTCTGTAGCTCAGTCTGGCTAGAGCGGCAGCCTTGTAAGAAATCCCTTTTCTTGTAAGAAAAGGTCTTTCAACCCCAAAAGAACATCTTGTGGGGAAACATGTAAGCTGCAGGTCACCGGTTCGGATCCGGTCAGGGGCTTATTATTTTTTCTTAGTAAACCTTAAAAACCAAAACGATTGGTTCTTCTAATGGACCCATGGTCTAGTTGGTTATGACGTCGCCCTTACACGGCGAAGATCAGCGGTTCGAGTCCGCTTGGGTCCATATCTATTTAATATAGATAAATAACATAGGGGCTCGTAGCTCAGTCTGGCTAGAGTACTTGGCTCTTAGAGCTTTTTCTTTCTTGTAAGAAAGAAAAACTTCGGAAAAAGAAAGAACATTTTCCGGACAACTAAAGACACCAAGGGGTCGCGGGTTCAAAGCGAACCTGGTTTGCTTGATGCGAACTACGTTCGAAGAAAATCCTGTCGAGCCCTCTTTTATTTTTAGAAAAAAGAAAGTTCGCAAAAGAACTAATTTTAAAAATAAATATTAAGAGCTTGAGCCGAAACTCAAACTCAGGAGTATAAATATATTACAGTCCAAGTTTTTTGTTAATGTGTAATTTATGTGCTAAGGGTGTTACGTCTTTTACAGGCATACTACCAATTCCAACAATATCTAAACCTTTTTCGTAAGTCTTTTCTGGTGTTTTTGTTAAATCAATGGGTGTAGCATCTTCTACTTTATGCATATATCTATCTATTCTTTTTTGTTCAGCATTATCTGGTATAATTTCACTAAATTTATTGATTTTATCGAAGTTTGATTTAGGATTATTATTAGCTAAGTATTGTTCAAGAGGCTCGCCATTTAAATGTAAATCAAGAGGTTCTTTTTTCTCTTCTTTTGGATGTAATTTTCTTATTGTTTGCCGAAGTTCAGCAAAGCTTGAAATATCATTATCATTAACACCTAACTTTATTTTACCCATTTCACTTAGAAGTGGCAAATATTGTTTAAAAAGTTTTCGGTTTATTCAGTAACTAAAACTTGTCTGTGATACCAATTTCTATGCTTTTTGTTTATTTTTATTTGAATTGGAAGTTCAAAAGTATATTTGATAAATCTCTTAATTCGATTTGTTTTGCTGTAACGATTATCTTTAATTAGTTCTTGACTAGCATATGGTTTTTCTAGTCTTATATAAAAATTATCTTCTATTAATGGAAATTCTCCATTTTCTATTTTTTTAACAAGACCATTTCCAGATAATCTTACACTATTTGGATTATGAATTTCAGCAACTTTTTCATTTTTAATTTCATTTTTAATTTGTTTTTCGAAATCGTCAAGGGTATTTATTGTTTTTTCATATTTTTGTATTAAGTTATTTATATCCTTTTTAAGAAAATCAGGCTCTATTGCAAAATTAGCACAATATATAAAATCAAGAGTTGCGGCTATTGATGAATTAATGCTTTCGCTAAAACGTTCTACGAAATCATTATGTAAAATATTTTCATTCATAATTATATTAGTAGTAAAGTCTTAAAAACCTAACGAAACGTAATCAGAAATATTTATAAGCACGTTTCAGGGCATATATTTAGAAAGTGGTGTTCTATCGAGTTAGCGAAGATAGGACGTCTTTGGAAGCTTTCCAGAGCGAAACGTCGTTTCGCTTGGTCTAGCAAAGCTCTGCTTTGCTCGACTGATAGAAAGCTTGTCGAGGTAGCTCAGCTGGTAGAGTGCCGGTCTCATGAAGCTTTTTTCTTTTAAAAGAAAAAATCTTGCAAAAAAGAAAATATTTTTGTGAGAGCTTGTGTAAGCCGGAGGTCGCGGGTTCAATCCCCGCTCCCGACATTATCTTCTTTGATGTCTTGAAGAATTAGATATATGTGAGTGATTTGAGTTTGATCTTGGTCGTTGTGCATTTGATCGCCTAGAAGGTCTACCACTACGAGAGTGATTAAATCTCCCACCACGACGTCCAGAAGGTCTAAATGTAATCTCAGCTTGTTTAAAATGTGGACGTTCTTCAAATTCAAGGTCTTCGTTTACTCTCATAATTTTAGAGAAATCTTCATGATCTCTTTCAGATAGTAATGTAATGGCTTTACCATCTTTTCCTGCTCGTGCAGTTCTTCCGATTCGATGAATATATTGTTTAGCATCTTTGCAAACATCGTAATTGTATACATGAGAAACATCTTTAATATCTAGACCTCGTGCAGCAACATCTGTGCAAATTAATGCATATGTTTTGCCTTTATGAAAATCATCTAGAATTTGTTTTCGTTTGCTCTGTGTAAGCCCACCATGTATAGCGACGCTTTGAATGCCGTTAGATTGTAGATTTTTAGCAACAAAGTCAGTGTTTCTACGAGTATTACAAAATACCATAATTAATCCTGTTTTTTCTTTTTTAAGTAAGTGAACTAGTAATGAGAATTTTTCCTTGCTAGTAACATCCATATATCTTTGTGATAATTTTGAAGAATCAACAAATTGCTCTACAGATACAGTTACAGGATTACGCATATATTTTTCTTCTAAGTGTTCTATATCTCCATCTACTGTTGCTGAAAATAATAAGGTCTGACGCCTCTTCGGAATTGCTTGAATAATTTTTTCAACATCTCGTAAAAATCCCATATCTAACATCATATCTGCTTCATCTAATACAAGTAATCTTACTCTATCAAGCCGAATCGTATTTCGATTAATGTGGTCA
Source organism: Candidatus Woesearchaeota archaeon (assembly GCA_018692915.1). Classification (GTDB taxonomy): domain Archaea; phylum Nanobdellota; class Nanobdellia; order UBA10117; family JABICX01; genus JABICX01. The sequence continues at coordinate 22,605 of JABHLG010000005.1, forward strand.
AGTAATCGTCCAGGTGTTGCTACAACAATATCTGCTGATTTCAAATCTCGTATTTGTCGCTCAATTGAAACACCACCATATACCTTGACCGTATCCATTTTCTCAAACTTTGAAAATTTTCTTATGGCATTTCCAACTTGTTCAGCAAGCTCTCGAGTAGGCACTAATACTAATGATTGTATACCTTTTCGGTGCGTTGTTTTTTTAATTATTCCACAACTAAATGCAAGAGTTTTTCCAGAGCCTGTTTTTGACCCACCAATAATATCTTTACCTTCAAGTATTAATGGAATTGTTTTTGCTTGGATTTCTGTGGGTGTGATTATATTCTGTTTTTCTAGAGAATCTAAAATAGGTTTAATAACGCCCAATGACCTAAATGTTACTTTTTTCATAAGTATATTGTTTTATAGAGTATATAAAGGGATGTAATTGTGAATTTTTAAGAAATGGACCAGCTGTGATTTTCTAAGCCAGTCGCAAAAGTAGTTTCTCTTTCGCGAACGTTTCTCTTTTTTAAAGAGAAAGGCTCTTTGAACACAGGACCTCCTGATTGCCAACCAGGCGCGCTACCATGCTGCGCCACTGGCCCATTAAAGAACAATTTTCTCGAGAACTTTTAACTGTTTCTTATCTAGACCGATTAATGGCTCAAAAACCGGAAGATTTTCTTTGCGAGCATGAAATTTTGTGCTTCCAAAAACTAATGCTTTGACATTTTTCTCCTTTATTATCTTATTGATTTCTACCTTAGACTTAATTGAAATTGGCTTAATTCTTGACCCATACGCGAATTTATTAAGCTTCTTGACGTTTTTTTGAGACAGAGTAAGCTTTTTTTCATCATTTCTTATGTGAATAGGGATTATTTCAGCACCTCTGCGCATTATCATCCAAGCAGCAAGTACGTCCTTCTCTTTTTCAGATATCATAGCAATTACTTTGCCACTAGTTCCCAAAGGTAGACCATTTAATCCAGTAATAATTTCAGAATAGACAAATGCTTTATTATTTACAACTTCAACACGTAGCCAGAAATCGGGTTTTGTTAAATTAACTTTTGCTTTGGTTTTCTGTTGAATAAATGCACCGATTTCTTTCTCTAAGTCGCGCGATTTTAAATCTGTGCTAATTGTAGTTGCTCTGATACCAAAAGATTTTTTTGAATTTACTCCAAGGTCCTTTGCTAAATCAAGGATTGCTCCTTGAATTGCAGTGAGTTTTGCACCAACTTGAGCTGCAGCACATAGATTAGCAATACCAAAAATATTTTTCACAGCAGATATAACCTCTTCTGGCTCAGGAGTATATATGAAATATCGTCCTTGTCCTCTGATTATATGGTCAAATTCAATTTCTTTCTTTTTCAGACAATCTTTGACATTAAATATTAACCTTTTTTCAAATTCCCTTCGAACACCCTTGCTTTTAAGGATTAATTCTCCAGGTTTTAATATAATTACTTCTGGTTCCATCTAGAAATATAAAAAAGAGTAAATAAAAAACTACCTAATCTAGTTATGGAACTAGATAGGTTGCGATTAGGAATCCTAAGATAAGACCGATTAAAAGTCCTTGTATTAGCTCTTTTATTCCATATTCTACTTCAGCTTTTGATAATTTTGCCATTTTAGTTTAAAGACGATTTTTTCCAGGTTGTAGTTCTCTTAGTTCTATAATACCCATCATAAATAACACTGCTCCAATACCATAGAATAGTGGGAAAATAAACATCTCGCGTCCTCCAATTAGTGTTGCGTTCTCAAGCAATATTTTGTTTGCTACTAATAGTGTATCATATAGACCAATTCCTAACCATGTAGCTCCCAAGAATACTAACAAAAGACCCACGTGCTCATGTTTTCTCATATTATGTTGCATTTTACACCTCTTAATAATTAATGTGTATACTTGTTTATATAGTTTTTTTAACCCCGTAGAGGTTAGAAAAATTATTAGCAAAATCACGGATTTTGATTTATAATTAATTAACTTAGAATTAGTGATTACATATCACTAATAAAGCTTTTAAATCAAAACTAGTGCTCTTTTATATTGGGGCTGTAGTGTAGTTTGGTCAACACAAACTTTCAGTTTGCGAGATTGTGTTTGAAACAATTATCACTCGTGGTTTGGGACCGCGCGACCGGGATTCAAATTCTCGCAGCCCCACTAGAACTTATTAAGAAAGTTCGCAAAAAACCAAAATGTGCGGGGGTAGTGTAGTCTGGTCTATCACTTGGCGTTGCCAACGCTGCGACTTGGGTTCGAATCCCAGCCCCCGCATACTATTTTTAATATGATTAGATAAATTTATAATCTTTAAATATAAAATACTGAATGGTTAGTCGAATAATTTGGATATTAATTATTGTAGTATTTACAACGCCATTTGCATATGCAATAGATGATTCTAATCAAAATCAGATTAATACTAATACTGGCCAAGATTTTGAAGAGAATAGTTTTTTAGTAAGTATAATCGCAAGTATTGCTTCAGCAGGAGCTATTATTTTAGCAATATATGTTATGATGTGGTATGTAAAAAGAAAAGATGCCAAAGTATTATCGTATATTAAACAATAGCTGCGTAGCCCATACACTTTTGTTTTTAAGCTTTATGTAAATTCTTTTCAATAAATTTTATAAGGGGAAAAGTTCAGAATATTTATGGCAGACAATTTCGAGTGTATGATTTGCGATTATAAAGGTAAAGTCAAGCAAAAAGGACAGCATCTTGGTGTATGTAAGGAATGTGTTCGAAGAATTAAGACATCTTGGCCAGATGCAAAAGACGTTGTTGTAGTTAGTGATTAAATATAGAAGTTCTTTTAAGTTTTATTATTAATTAGTAATATGATAAATGAAGAACTTATGAAAAATAAACCTGAATCAGATAATATCGATTTTACAAAAGAGGGTTTAGATATAATTGTTTGGAAAAGATATCTGAACAAAGCCTGTGTAAATAAACATCCCCCTAATGGAATTATCTATGCTAAAATCAATGATTCTTTAATCGGCATTGTATCAAAATGTTCTGATTCTGAACCGCCAGTAGTTAATTTTCATATCAAAATCGGAGAAAGTATTGAAGATGTTCGTAAAAAGTTTGAACTACAGTATGAAATTGATAGAGATTTCCCCGAACGTACTGAGGCATACCAACGTATTGATGCATTTGTAGCAACTGCAGCAAAATTGTTTTTAGAAGATAAAAAAAGATTTAGCGAGAAAGGAACAACTATAGAAAAAGAGTACGCTAAAGAGATTGTTAGTGAATTTTAGAGCCTGGTTTGATATTTTTATTAGTTGGTGCGATAAATGCAACATCTTTACCTGATTCTGCAGCAAGTATCATTGCTTGAGATTCTTCACCACGGATTTTTCGAGGTTCAAGATTTACTATGAATACTGCAGACTTGCCAGTTAAATCTGCTGGCTTATACCATTGTCTAATTCCTGCAAGAACTTGTCTTTTTTCTGCACCAAAATCAACTTGCATTTTGTAGAGTTTGTCTGCATTTGGGTGGTTCTCTACTTTGATTATTTTACCAACTCGTAAGTCAAGTTTTTCAAAGTCTTTGAAATTTATCATTGGTTTAGTATCTAATCCTTTCTTTTTAATTTCTTTGGTTTCCTCAATCTTTGTAAAAAGAATTCCAGATTTCTTGATTTTCGTTCCTACTGTAATTGGTTTTTTTAGCTCAGCAAAAGTTGGAACTTTTTTCAGACCAAGTTGCTTTGCAATTTTCTCAGAAGTTTCTGGAATAAATGAATAAGTTAGCGCAGAAATCCAGCGAAGTGCTTCTGCTAGATTAAATAAAATATTGTCTAAATCTTTTGGCTTTGTCCAAGGCTGTTTTTTTGCAATGTATTCATTTGTTTTTGAGATAAAACTCCATATTTCTTCAAGTGCTTTGTGAAGCTCTCCTTTACTAACCCAATTTTGAACTTTATTGACATTGAAATTTAGTTGGAATTTTCCAGATGGAACTTTACCACCATTTCTTTCAATTAAAGTAAGTGAACGAGATACAAGATTACCTAATTCATTTGCTAATTCGTTGTTGATTCTAGATACAATTGCTTTCTGAGAATAATCTCCATCTGCAGTGCTAGGAATTTCCCTTAATAGGAAATATCTAACTGCATCAATACCATATTTTTTAACTTCTTCAAATGGATCAACAACATTTCCAATAGATTTTGACATCTTCTGACCTTCTGATGTTATGAAACCATGAACAAATAGTTCTTTTGGAACAGGGATTCCTGCAGAAATTAGCATTGCAGGCCAGTAAATTGCATGGAAACGAATTATATCTTTTCCAACAACATGAACATCTGCAGGCCACCACTTTTCAGCACTTTTTTTAGGAAAACCAATACCTGTTAAATAATTAGTAAGTGCATCGCACCATACATACATTGTTTGATTTGAGTCTCCTGGAACTGGAACACCCCAAGGTAAGTTTTTCTTAGTACGTGAGAAAGAAATATCTTGTAATCCTTCTCGTATAAAAGATAGAACTTCATTTTTGCGCGACTTTGGATATATTTTATATTTATCACTTTCAATTAATTTTTGAATTTTGTTCTGATATTTTGAAAGTCTGAAAAAATAGTTTTCTTCTTCTACAATTTCTATTTTTCTATTTGGGTGATATTGACATAATTTATTAACTAAATCTTTTTCAGTTACAAATCGTTCACATCCAGAACAATAATTTCCTTTGTAACTTTTTTTGTATATATCACCTTTTTTCTCAAGAAGTTTCCACATTTTGATGACACCAGGCCAGTGGACTTTTTGATCAGAAGTTCTTATAAAATAATTATTAGATATATTTAGTGATTTAGTTAATTTTTGAAATTCAGCAGCATGTATGCCGACAAATTTCTTTGTTGGAATGCCTTGTTTTTTAGCAGTTGTATAATTTTTAACTCCGTGCTCGTCTGTTCCAGTTAAGTAAAAAACATCATAACCTGCTTGGCGATGCCACCTAGCTAAAACATCTGCTTGGATTACTTCTAAGGCAAAACCAATATGTGGACTAGAATTAACATATGCTATTGCAGTTGTTATGTAAAATTTCTTTTTTAGTTTTATCACCTTAATATGTTTTGTTTAAGACTATATTTAAGTGTTTTTAAGTATGATTTTAAAATCGATTTTCAAGTTGTTTATATTTATCTGATAATGAATAACGACTTATTTGACTATTCATATCGCGATTAAGAAATTCATGTTCTACTAAGAAATCTAATTTTTTACCGAGAGAACTACCATTAACAATTAAATTTAGTTTTTTTAATTGAACAGATATACCTCTTGATTTTATAGTAATGAGATTAGATATATAGAAACATTTCATTATTTGATAATAAAGATTACTTTCATCAATGTCTCTAGAACTTTTTGCCCATTTAAGAAATTCTTCTTTTTTGGCACTCTGATCTTCATATACCATATACTACTTCCGATTAGTTAATTTTAAAGTCTTTCGCTACAATCAAAAACTATAAATTGTATACTTGTTTTGTATTGATACGATGATGCTTTATTTATCACGAAAAGTTGGATGGATACTAACTCTAGTATTTGCAGTTGTTGCTATAGGTTTGTATTATTCTCCTGCAACTGCTAGACCTGCTATTGGTGCAGCAGTAGCTCTTGGTGATACAGTTACAAGTAATCTTTTAGATGTCCTAAAGCATATACTGACGTAAATAGATTCTTATAAATCAATTGTTTAATTTATTATATGGATGCAGCTATAAAAATTGCAGAGCATATTGGTAAAACTTCTTTAGCTAGAAAAGAATTAGCTGAGCAAATCAGAAAATCTTCTCCAGAACTAACACCTGAAATCCCTGATGGAAAATTAGATGGTCTTAAAATATGTGGCGTAGATGGTGGCTTTTTGAGAAAAGAATTTCATGGTATAACTTTAGTTATACGACGAGCAGTAGGTGTTTGTTTTGAGTTTTCTAATGGTGTTGTTAATGCACAATATACTCCATCAAAAAATCCACAACCTGAATCTTTTATTATAACTTCAGATTTTTCACCAGAAGAAGCAAAAATTTTTGCTAACTTAAAACGTGTTGAGTTAGAAATTAAAACTGCATTAGATTGTGTAAAGAAATTTTCTCCAGATTTATTAATTCTTGATGGTTCAATTGTTTTGCACCCATCAAGTATACCAAATAAAAATAGTGGCGCTTATGAAGTTTACAAAGAAGTAATTACGCAGATAAGAGAGCTCTACAAATTTTGTTCTGATAATGAAATTATGTTAGCAGGAGCTTGCGAAGATTCGCGTGGTAGAAAATTTTGTAATATTATTATTAATCAATTATTATCTGGAAAGCCCGAAGCTCGGATTTTAGATACAGCAAATGATACAACTTTTTTATATTACTTGCTTAAAACTGGAGAGCGAACACCACATTTTTCTTATTCAGTAAGTGAAGACTTACCTGCACTTGCAGATATGGGTGAATGGCGCAGTAAAATTTTTGGAATGTATATAAAACCTTCAGAGTTTGACAGACCACTTAGATTAGATTTTTTAGCAAGTAATCCTAAACTTCAATCAGACAAAATCGCAGCAATTGTGAATCTTATTTCGCGGCAGAGCAGAACTTATGCATATCCTTCAGTTTTAATTGAAGCAGATGCCCGAGCAAAACTAAGCGAACAAGATTTAATGGCATTTCAACAGACGTTGAGAGAGCAATTAGGAATGGACCCTTCTATATTTGAGCTAAGACGAGATAATAGACCAATTTAGTTATTCAAAACCTTTTTAAATTAATTATTAATTAGTAGTGTATGATAAGTTTAGATGACCGTCCTAATTTCTATGAAATGTGGGATAATGATACATTAAAAGGCGTTGTTATCGCAAGAGATTCTATAGATAATATGCAATTTGAAAATATACCTTATAGTGTATTTTGCTACATGAGTAAAGGTCCTTTTAGTAATCATAAAAATTATACTTTGAAAAATATTGATAAAGAGCAAGTTACAATACATCTTGAGCAAATCTTTGACGAATTAAATAAAATGGGAATAAAGGGAAAAGATGAAAAGATAGAACTGTTCCGCTTAAGACAAATGCGTACAATAGATAAATTGATTAAAGGTAATTTTTTCTCTGATTAAATAGATAAAATATACATTATTTAGTTTTAAGTTTGATAAAATATATATACCTAAAGTGTATTGTAAGATATGAATAATCGTGGATTTGTAAAGACGTTGTTTATAATTGTTTTATTACTTTTAGTTATGCTGCTTTATTATCAAACTGATGAGACAAAAGAAATTGTTGGTATGTTGATTTCTGACATTGATACAATTAATGTTGATACAGGAGAGATTGTAGATGTTGTCGAAGGAACACTTGATGAGACTTCTGGAGAATTAACTGAAGAAGTTACAGAAGAAATTGTTGAGGAAGTGATAGATGGAGTTATGGAAGAAGCAACACTTGTTAATGCGTCAGAGATGGCACACTTGCTAATTGAAACTTCTGATACAGCTAGTAATAATATTA
>JABHLG010000011.1 GCA_018692915.1 Candidatus Woesearchaeota archaeon
TATTGTTCCGATTTCTCTTCTTCAATTGAAGGGATCCACGTATGTGTGTTCTTTGGGTTTGTAGTAAATTCAAATACTTCACCAAGTGGCTTATTTATCACAACAGTTATTCGATTTTCTTGCATGTTAGATCAATTAATGAAAGAATAAAAAGTCTTTTATTATCCAAAGTCCATATACATTAGATATATCCGTACAAACAAGAACAAATCAGACTGGGCTTGTCCCCAGCACTGAACCTTTTTCTTGTAAGAAAAACGTTCTCGAAAAAGAACTTAATTATACAATTATTTTTAACTTAATATTATTTTAGATTTAATGCGTGATGTAACTTTATGTTTGATTATTAAGCAAGAAACAATTTCTTCAATTATTCTAGGTATGAAAAAGAGAGGCTTTGGGGAAGGTAAATTCAATGGATTTGGTGGAAAAGTAGATCCTGGAGAAAGTATTGAACATGGTGCTGCTCGAGAAGTATTAGAAGAAACAGAAAACGATCCTTCAGAAAAAAATATTCAAAAGCTTATGAAAGAATTAGAAAAAGTTGGTGTAATAGATTTTCATTTCCATGATGTACCACAAGAAGAAGGTTGGAATCAAACAGTTCATGTTTTTGTAATTAGAAATTTCGAATTTGAAGTTAAAGAATCAGAAGAAATGGCTCCCAAAGTATTTAGTTTTGATCAAATACCTTATGATCAAATGTGGAAAGATGATGTCTATTGGCTACCTGCGGTTCTAAAAGGAATGTTTGTTAGAGCTGCTTTTGTATTTGATAAGAAAGGTGATGAAATAATTGACTTTTCTATATATGCTAGAGATAGAGAACGACGCTAATTTTTACAACTTTCAGCAGTAAACTATTTATTAGAGCAAACACATTAATTGAATGCCAACTGGTGTAGGTTTAAATAAACAAGAGATTGAATTATTTTGGTTAGTTATGGTAACTATGCTCATAGCTGGAGCATTAATAATATAATCTTTAATTAAAAATGGAAAGGTTCGAGAAATTTGGTTATGCTATTTTCTTACTTTTAATATTAATCATAACTATCCCAAAAATATCGCAGAATTTAATCGGTAGCACAGTTACTGTTGCTGGAGTTAGTGCAAATGATTTTACATTACTAAGTATATTATTGGTTTCAGTAATTGGAATGTTTTGGTTATTCTTTGGTTCGAAACCTGACTTCTCAACAGCAAGCAAAAAATTTAGAAAATTATACAACCCAAAATCAGATATGCAAAGACTAAGACAATATATTAAAGAACAAAAAGAATTTGGTGTTCCAAATAACAAAATAATGCACAGTTTACTAAGAGTTGGATGGGACCAAGAAGTATTATATGCTGCATTTGAAACGGCAGACAGAGCGAAAGTTATCAAAGTAAGACCTTCAAAAATAAAGAAACGAAGAATTAGAAAAAGGAAATAATGGAAATAGAAAAAATGCTCGTTATTGTTGCTTTTATTTTAACACTAATTATTAGTTTTCATAATCTTGTATCAATTCAAGGGGCATCAACATCGCTGGAGTGTGAAGAAGAACCTTGTGATGAAATAGAAACAAATGAAGATATTGCTGCTCAAGAAAAACAAATATTTTATGTTAATGCATTTATGATTGCTATAATTTCAGGTCTATTTATGTTCTATATTTGGTCTAATCATGCACGCTGGTAATTAACTATTTTAAGATTTTAATTTATTTATAAATTCTGATGCAATCAATTCTTTTTTATTTTGAGATATAGAAAAAAGAAACTTTTTAACCATTTTTTCAGATATTGTAAATATATAATTAATTTTAATTATACTATCTTTAATAGCTCCCTCTTTCTTTAGAAGAGGAACACCTTTCATTTTTGTGTTGCTTGTAATTCCTGCAACAACTATATTGCCGTATTCTTCAAAAAGAACTAACACAGGTCTTTTTTTAGTTTCGAAAGTATCTGTGAACTGGACTTCCGTAAGGACAATATCACCAAACTTAAGCATTTTCCCACGCCTCGTCTTCTTTATTATCCCAGAGCTCTTTCATCTTAGGTTGCTGGATTTTATGCAAGAATTCATCATATTGGTTTCTTTCTTTTACTGCAATAAATATGTTTATCATTTTTTTTAAGAGTTCGGTGTATGTCTGACGAGGAAATTCTTTAGCTGCTTTTAGCTGTTCGATGACATTTTTATTTAATTGAATTGTTGAAGCTTCACTCATATATAATCACTTATATATCAATTATATATAAACTATATAAATCTTTTGGTCTAACCATGCACGCTGGTAATTGTAGAATCTCCAGTTGGGATTGTTGGCATTATTGTATTACTATCGATACCAAACTTATGTGATAGTTGTTTAGCAATATCTGACTTCTTTTGATCTCCTTGCTTTACAACAGCATATTGCTTACAATGCTTTTGAATTGCTGAAAGTGCTCCAGCCATAATTCTTCCTTGCTTATCAACACCAATTGCAACTTCGAGCTCAGTGTTTCTAAAATAATTCTTCTTTCCACGAACCATAAAAGAGCCCTTACCCAAATACTCTCCTGTTTGTGCTTCTTTTGTAACTTGCTCAGGCTTAACTTGATATACATCTGTTGAACCAACACCAAGTTTCCAAGCAGCAGAATATGATGCTGTTGTTTGAGCAACTTCTTTCAAATCTTGTTCAGTTGATTTACTTCTGCCCTCTTTCAAAATAAAAAATGGCGAACCTGCTATATCTGTGTGGAAAATAAAATCATTAAACTCTGTATGTTTCTTAACTAAAATCTCATTTGAGGTTGCATCTCTACCACCAATTGCAAGCAATCCAGAGCTTGTTAAAAACCAATGGAATTTTTCAAACCATTCTTGCTTTTTTCTCTCAATAAGTTTTGGAGCTCTTGAACTTGAAGCTTGCTGCATACTTTCTCTATTTTGCTCTAGCTGTTCTAATTTAAATCTAGCATCTTCTAAAGTTCGATGCGCTCCTTCAAGTTTTGCTTTTGCTTTTTTTGATTTATCATAATAATCTCCAGCATTTTCTTCAAGAGATTTTGTAAGGTCTAAAGCAAGTTCCTCACCAATATCAATAATTATTTGTCTTGTTTCTGGCTTGATTTCTTTTACTAAATTTGCTTCATATATACCTGAATCTTTTTCTCGCTGAAGAACTTGATGAACATCATACCAATCATAACCTGCATCAACTGCTGCTTTGATTTTTGAAAAAATTGTATAAATTGTATTGTATTGACTGTAAATCATATCTGCAATTCTCTGACTATTTTTTGCTTCTTCTTCATATTGATTATAACTCTTTTTTTGCGCATTGTATATATTATCTAATCTTTGCTTTTCTTGCTGGTATTTTGAATCAGATGCTTGCTTTGCCTTGCTTGCAACTTCTGAAGTATAAAGAATATCTAATGCCTGATTAAAACTATCAATTTGCTTTTTCTCTTTATCTGTATAAAAATTAATTGGAAATGCTGTAGCATCTACTGGCTTTCCTTCATCATAAATTATTTCAGATGAATTTGAAGAACTAAATTGTAAAAGAACTTTTGCAACTTGTGTATAAATACGCTCAACTTCTGCTGCCTTAAGCATTTGAACAACTGTATTTTTCTGTATTTTTGCTCTTAAGCAGATTTCTTCAGAATAAGTTCCACCGAAACCAAGTGTTGCAATTAATCTCACAATCTCGTGCTGTGGGTATTTACTTAGATAACTCTGGAAAGTAATTTTATCAATTGTAAGTAAATTAAATCCCTCTGGAGGGTATTTGTAAATTTCTCCACGTTTTATTGTTCGGTCTTTCCATTGTTGAACTGATGCGCAATTTATAATTTTGTAAGCACTATCACAAAGAATAAAATTTCCTTTGCTAAACAGCTCACAAACTAAAATCCGAAGTCCGTCTCGGGTATCAAAATGAAATTCAATTATTCTTTCTAATTTGTTTTGAATAATCGCAACTAATTTAGAACCATTTAAGTGCTTTCTAAGAAACAAGCAAAAACCAAAAGGTGTTAATGGATTTTTAACAGAATAAGATGTTGCAAACATTCCAACGCCAGAATCAACTTTAACAAGGAATTTATGCCCTCCTGTTTTGAACAAATCAAGCATCAGAATGCGAGAGCTAGGCTGATGAATCTTATTTACTTTACTTCCAATTAGCTGCTGTAATTCTCTTACAACCACAGATAGCTCTAAACTTGTTAGGACTTTTGTCATTTTTGCTCCAGTCACCCTTATTACAATAGGAGTGAAGAGACAACAAATCTACTGATTTGATGTATATAAAATGTAAGAAATAAGGATTTAAAGGGTTATTCTTCGGGCTTTATTTCTTCATTTTCCTTTAAGTTTAAAGTTGCACGAATCAAGATTCGCTAACATTAATCTTCTACTTTGATGTCTTCGTCCTCGCGAAGATTAAAGTATTCATAGAATTTCTTTGTTGGTGATAGAAGTCTAGTCTTTCCTTTTTGTTTAGCTGTAATAAAACCATGGTCTTCTAAATGTTTAATGTGATTATATGCTTTGTTTGAGCGGACTTTGACAACCTCGCTCTGCTTTGCACTTTTTTTGTAAGCGATAAATGCTAGAGTCTCAAGGATTGCTTTTTCAATCTCTGGCTTTGCAGCTTCTTTAACAAGAGGAACGTGCAAGTCTGGAATTGCAAACTTCCAAATACCTTCTTTTTCCATTAAACGAACTCCACGCTCGCTTTCTTCAAACTCTTTTCGCATTTCTTGAAGCGCAGTTTTAACATGACCTGCAGAGCCAATTCCACAAACTCGAGCTAGTTTCTTAGTATCAACTCCCTCAGGTATGCAGAACAATACTGCTTCTATTTTACTTTTGAGTTCTTTCATTTTTTCACCTTCTTTCTATATATTATAGAAACTGCTAGGACTGCACCTACTCCAGCTAAACATACTACAAATGGAATAAACATCACAAAATCTTTTTCTCGCCAAGCATACAATGCAAAAAAAATCAACCCAACACATACTATTGAAACAAATGGAATGGATATGTCTTTTGAACTTCGATTTTTATGAATCTTATATGCCTGTAAAAACCAAGATAGAGATACTATCACATTAATACCAATTACGAAAACAGCTAATATATCCATATTATTCTTTATTATTTGGATTTATTAAATCTTTAGCTTTTAATTCAACATATATTTTATCAAATGGCTTGTCTTGCAAAAGTTCAATCTTACCTTGGTTTGCTAGATGAAGAAGTGGAACAAATGTCCAAATAATGTCTTCCTTTTTTTTACTAGGAATAATTTGTGTAAATTCAACAGTACTGTGTTTTGATTTCTTAAAAAACATTTTCAATACATCGTAAACACTTTTGATTTTTCCAAGAACATCAAACTTCTCATATTTGAAATCAGGGCGAGTTTCTTCTTTTTCTTTAAGAGCAGTTGTTCGTCTTAAATCTCTGCGCTCATCAACTTCCATTGCTTTCTTTAATGCACCCATTAATTCAAAAATTGTAACTTTTCTTTCTCGCATTCTATCAAGACGAGGGTCAAGTGTAATTTTTTTTGTTTGAGTTTCTTTAATCTGATTAGCTAACTGCTCAATTCTCTGCTCCACAGCATTTGGATCTTGATCAAAGTCATCTAATCCAGGTTCAAGTTCTTCTGGCTCTGGCTCTTCAATCATACCTAAGAACTCTTGTAATCCTAATCGATTTGTTTTCATTCGCAGCAAAATTGCTGCAGTTAGAACCACCTTTCCAGAGATACGGAAGTTTAATTCTTTTAATTTATTTATCATTCCAAGATATTCATTAGCAAACAAAGAAACATCAATATCCCAAGGATTAACTTTCCCTGTCCGAATCATCTCATAAATCAAAGACTGCCATTTAAGGTCATCCTCTTCAAAAATCATATTATATATTTGGTTATGTTCTGTCATATCTTTAGTTCTTTCTCCAGTTGTTTGATTGCTAAATCCATAAATTTTATTTTGTCTTTTGCTAAATCTTTACTTGCTTTTAGAACCAAACCTTCACTTGCGATCTTTCTGAACTTTTTGAAAACTTCGAGGAATTCTTGTAATGAACTTTTGCCCATCCAGTCCCATGCACCAATTGAAAGTCGTACAATTCCTGTTGCACCTAAGAAATCTAATAAATCTGCATCATGAAGAAGTTTTGCTTCAACAGATTTTGGTTTTCCATTTGGAGTATGTTCCAATATTGCATGCTGAACTTCTTTAATTTCTACATATGAGAAATCAATTTTTTTTAGAAACTTTCCTGCTAGCTTTGCAGCACCAGTCCAGTGTGGCTCATCTTCAGAAACATCATGTAAAAATGTTGCTGCAAATAATATTTTCTCATTAAACTTCAAACTTTCTTTCTTTGCTAGAACTTGTGCAAGATGATAATCACGTTTAAAATGATCAATACCTGCAGCCACTTCATTATCTAGTTGCTTTGTTGCGAAATTAATTATTTTTTCTTTTTGTTCATTAGTTATTTTCATATTTTCAAACTGTTTACAAAAGATTCTCCTTTTTTATTCATCCAAATTCCATAGAGATTATCTGCTGCTGAGATAATTGAATCATTATGGCTTATGATTATAACTTGAGCTCTCTTGCTGTACTCTTGAAGAAGCTTTGCAACTTTGTCTGAGTTGAGCCGGTCTAGTGCTGCATCAATTTCATCTAACAAATAAAATGGTGCGGGACTGTGTTCTTGAACTGCAAAAATGAATGCTAATGCAACAAGAGTTTTCTCTCCACCTGAAAGTGCGCCAAGATACATTCCCTTTCCATTTTTATCACGAACTCGTATATTTAGACCTCCATCAAATGGCTTTTCAGGATTTTGTAAAATTAATTGTGCTTGCATTTTATGTGATATCTTACTAAAAATTTCATTAAAGTGTTTGTTTACTCCATCAAAAGTTCTTGAGAAAGAATCTTTTTTCCTATGCTCTATTTGATTTATAACTCCAATTACTGAATCTCTTTCTGAACCTAATTTATTAAGTCTCCAATTGAGATTATCATATTCTTTTTTTACACCATCATAAATCTCAAGAGCTCGCATATTAACGCTACCAAGAGCTTCGATTTTCTTTCTTAATTCTTCTTGTCTGCTCTTTGCTTGAGTTTGATTCTTTATGTGCGATAATATTTTTGCTTTTTTATATGGTTCAAATTCTTCTGAAATTGCTGCAAACTCTGCTTCAATTTTTGCTTTTGCAATTGTTAGTGCATTTCGCTCCTCATCATCTCCAGTCATTTCATTTTCGATTTTCTTTACTCGCTCATTTTCTCTTTCTAATAATTCTAAAAATTTCTTTTTGTCTGTAAACAAAACCTTAAGAGCACCGTAAAATGCTTTTTCTTCTTTTTTCTTCTTATCTAAGTTTGCACGATTTTCTTTTGTGTTCGTTTGCTCTACATTTATTTGCTCATCAAATTCCAATTTTTCTTTCTCAAGATGAATAATTAACTTCTTAATATTTTCTTGCTCAGGTTCAAGTGAGTTTTCTAAAACAGACCTAATTGTAGCGATTCGTGTATCAACATTTCGTTTACTTGATTCTAACTTCTTTATTTCTGCACTTTGTGCACCAAAGCGCAAGTCTTTGATTTTTACAGAAACAGCATTTTTCTCGATTGTTGCTCGATTGATTTTATCTGCGATTGATTTTTCTTCTTTATCGAACTTGATTTTTTCATGTTCGATTTCCTTTTTCTTTGCAACTAAATCTTTATGTTCTTGTAAAACTTTTGATGGGTCTGTTTCTGAGATACTTGCAGAACCTAGCTTACCTTCAATTTCAGCTTTCTCGTGTCGCAATTTAATTATCCTTTCCTGAAGTTCATTTCTTGATTTTTCAGACCTAGAAAGTTCTCTCTTTAAGGTTGAAAGCTCAGCTTCTTCTTTATTAACTCTTGCAGAAATATCTCTCTCAGCAAATTTAATACCTAACTCCCTACGTCTAAATCCGCCAGTTATTGCTCCAGATGAAGAAAATACATCACCATCAACTGTAACCATATTAAACTTTCCAATTCCCAAAGATTTTGCAGTATTTGAGTCCTGAACAATCATAGTGTCCCTAAAAACATGTTGGAAAACTTTCTTGTATTTTGAATCGCAATTAATTAATTCTGATGCTAACCCAAATACACCTGGTTGGCGAGATGCTTGGCTTGAAAGCGCTGACAAATCTCGCGTATTTAATTTTGTAATTGGTAAGAACGTTGCTACACCTGATTTTGTGCGCTTTAGAAGATTAAGTGCTTGAATTGCAACATTTTCATTATCAACAACAACATTACGCATCTTACTACCTGCTGCTACAGCAAGAGCTTGCTGAAATTCTTTTTTTGATGTTCCTAAGCTAGCTACTGTTCCAATTATTCCTTTGATATCTTTTTTGGAACTTAAAACTTGAGAAATTGCTCTATCTCGCATAAGAAGCTCTTGTGTTGCTCTTGAATCTATTTTTAATTTTGCTACTAATTCATCTTTAATATCAACTTTCTGCCTAAGGTCCTGAAGTTTAATTGCGAGATTAGAATCTTCAGATGTAAATTTGCTTATTTTATCTAAAAGTGATTTATAAAAATCCTTGCCCTTATGTATATTTTTCAGATGTGCTTGATTCTTATTTATCTCTTCAAGCTTGTTTTTTATTTCTTCTAATTTATATTCAGTGATTTTAAAATCTGATTCAATATTTGTAATTTGTTCCTTTATTTTTTCTTTTGCTAATTTTAATTGTTCTAGCTCTTTTTCTTTTCTATTAAACAATTCATCTAAATCATCTATGCTTTTTGCAGAGCTTTTTGCAAAACCTGTTAACTGTTGCTCTCTTTTTTCATAACCATATTTTTCTTTTTGTAAGACATTTAGCTCTTTATTTTTTTCTGAAACTTTTTTATTAATATCTAAAAAACTTCCTTCTAGCTGCTTTTTCCGTTGTTCAATTCTACTTATTTCATTTTTTGAACTTAAAATGATATTATTAGAATTATCCACTGCGAGTTTTAAATCTGAAATTGCATGTTCTAATTCTAGTTGGTCTTCTCCACCTTTTTTCTCAATCTTTTCTTCGATAGAATTTATTTTAATTTGTAGAAAATCGATTTTCTTCTCGTGTTCTTTTATTTGATTTGTAAATATTTTTTGTGACTTTTCAATTTTTTCGAACCGGGATGTAATTTCAAGCTTTTTCTTTTTAATTCCAGTTATCCTAAGATTTAATCCAGTTGCTTTTGCACTTTCTAATTCATTATTGAAACTTCTGAATTTCTCTGCTTGTTGCTTTTCAGATTCTAATCCCTTCAAATAAACTTCTTTTTCTGTAAGAATAATTTTTGCTTCTTTTAATTTATCTTCAACCTTACCTAATTCTCTAAGTGCATCATTCTTTCTTTGCTCATAAATTGCAATACCTGCAATCTCTTCGATTATTCCTCGCTTCTCAATTGGGGACATTGAAATAAATTTATCAATATCTCCTTGTAGAATAATATTATGACCTTCTGGATGAATTCTTGCGATTGAAAGTAACTCAAGAATTTGTCTTCTACTTGCTTTCTTGCCATTAATATAATATTTTGTCTGCCCTTCTTTTGTTATTCTTCTTACAATTTCAATATGTTTTGAATCAAATGGAAATACTTTGCTTTCATTATTTAATTTAAACACAACATCAGCAGAACCAACATGAGAATCTGTTTTCTTGTGAATCAAATCTTGGATATTTTCTGCACGAATAGATTTTGTTGAACTTCTACCTAAAACAAAGCAAATTGAATCTAAAATATTTGATTTTCCTGACCCATTTGGTCCAACAATACAATTTAATCCAGGTCCAAGTTCAAGACTAGCTTTGTTGTTGAACGACTTAAAACCGCGCATATGCAAGCTAGATACGTGTGTCTGCACCATAAAAAATAAAAGAATTAGTTGTATATAATACAATCGGTGGAAGTGCGATTATTTTATTAATGTTACTATCTAAGAAAGATTATGAAGATTTCAATAATAGGTGCAGGTAAAGTTGGAAGTTCAATTGCATTTTCTGTGCTTGGTGCAATTAAACCTAATAAATTAGTTTTAATAGATGTTGTTGAAAAACTAGTAAAAGCAGAAGAACTTGATTTAGGACATGCTGGATTTGTTTTATCTCCTCAAACAAAAATATTAGGTAGTGTAAATATATCTGATACAGTTAGCTCAGACTTCATTATAATAACTGCGGGAAAAGCACGTAATTATAAAGAAACACGTGATGAGCTTTTTCAAAGTAATAAAAAATTAATGGAATCTTTATGTAGTAAAATTTCTCAAATATCTCCACGGGCTACAGTTATTGTAATTACAAATCCATCAACACAAATGGCTGAAGTTGCAAAACAATATTGTAGTAAAGTAGTTGCAATGGATAACCAATTAGATACTACTCGCCTAAAATATAATATACGAAAAGAAGCGAGATTGAAAGAAATTAAATCTTATGTAACTGGCGAACATGGAGAAAATATGGATTTTGTAATTGATGATGATTTAACTGATGAGCAAAGAGGTAAAATTATTCTAGCTACAAAATTATCTGGCTCAAAAATCATCGAAGGCAAAGGTTATACAAACTGGGGAATATCTACTCAAGTTACAAAACTAATTTCAGAACTTATGGATTAAGTCTGTCTGGGTCTCTTGGGAAAAGAACAACTTCTCGAATATTTTCAATCTGAAGCATATAACTAATCATTCTGTCAATGCCCCATCCAAATCCACCATGTGGCGGCATTCCAAATTTAAAAGTATCTAAATATGGTTTGAAATTCTTTGGACTATATCCTTTCTCAATAATTTGTTTGACTAACATATCATATCTGTGCTCTCTTTGTGCGCCAGTAGTTAGCTCTTGTCCCATGAACTCAAAGTCTCCACCTCTGCCATATTTTCCATCACGCATCCAATAGAACTTACAAACTTCAAGTTTCCAAGGAAACTTTGTTATGAAAAATGCTTTATTTTTGTATTTCTTTTCAACTTCTTTACCAAGGACTTTTTCTTCTGCAGTTCCAATATCCTCTCCTTGTTTTATTTTAATTCCTGCTTTCTGAAGAAGTTTAATTGCTTCTTCATGAGTAACTCGAGGTAATGGAATTTTCAAAGTAGGGATTTCTTTTTCTAATAATACTAATTCTTTTTTACAATTATTTCGAACGTAATCTAAAACATATTTAAGCAAGTTTTCTTCTAATTTGAAAATATCCTCTTCTGAATCAATAAAAGACATTTCTAAATCTAATTGTGTAAATTCTGTAACATGTCTTTGAGTATGGCTCTTTTCAGCTCTGAAACTTGGGCCAATTTCATATATTTTTTCAAAGCCACATGCCATCATTGCTTGCTTGTAAAGTTGCTGACTTTGATTAAGATATGCTTTTTGTCCAAAGTAATTAAATTCAAACATTGTTGCTCCACCTTCTGCACCTGCTCCTGAGAATTTTGAAGCAATTACTTCAATAAATCCTTCTTTACTAAGGAATTCTCTAATTGCAATAATTGCTTTTTCTTTAATCTTAAAAATTGCTGCAGTCTTTGGGTTTCTTAAATCTAAATATCTAGCATCTAATCTTTTGCTCAAATCTGTTTCAATGCCTTTTCCTAAAAATTCTATTGGAATTGGTGTCTGAGCAATCGATATTTCATCTAGCTCAGTTGCAAGGATTTCATTTCCACCTGCTTTGAGCTTTGATTTTTGGACAGTTCCTTTAATTGAAACAACAGATTCGCGAGTGATTTTCTTTAGCTCATTAAATTTCTTGAACTTGTCTGGAAAAAATACAACTTGAATATCACCTTCTCTATCTCTCAATCTTGCAAATGCAAGCTTACCTAAAACTTTGATATCTTGAACCCATCCAGCTAGAACTACGGGATTTCCTACTTTCTCTTTCTGAGCTGTTTCTGTGCTAACTCTATCATTAAGTTTTATCATACTAAACATAAAGAAATATGTATTTAAGGCTTACCAATTGTCTAGATTAGCTTGGGATTTTTTCTTCTTGAGTTTTTTATAAGTAGACCAGCAAGTTCGAATATGATTAATATGCTTATCATCAGAATAGTGCTTTTCTAAGAATTCTTTACATTTTGGGTCTGCAGGATAGCCGCTGCCAATGTCATGGCCAATCTCTTTAGCAATGCACTTGATGGTATTATCGCGAGTTACTTTTGCTAAAATTGACGCTGCTGAACAAATTGGGAAGGTAACATCTGCTTTATGTTCTGAAATAATATTTATATCCTCGCCATTAAGTAATGCATTTACCATTATACCAAACTTTTCTGCAGTGGGTTCTGGAGAATCTAAAATAGCTTTGTTTGGCTTTAGTTCAGTTAAGATATGTGCAATTTTAATCGCTTCTAACTGATTTAGATTTGTGCCATCTTTATTGCATTGGTCAATCTCATTTGGTGAGACTTCAAGTATACAATAATTATCAACTAATTCAATTATTTTATCATATAACTCTAGGCGCTTTTTTGGAGTTAAAAGTTTGGAATCTTTCACACCCATTTCTTTAAGTTGTGGTAGTTTGTCTTCTGAGATTGCTACGCCCGCTAAAACAAGTGGACCAAGGACTGGGCCTTTACCAGCTTCATCACATCCACAGATTATTGCCATTTTAACTGATTAAAAAGCAGACTTAAAAACATATTGATAGGTGAGTATTGGACACGGGACAAGTACCTGTAAGGGTTTTATAAGCAAATTGTGATAATATTTATGAAATTAGATATTTCCAATATTACATTTAGCAGAGAAGATATTATTAAAGGATTTAAACTCCCTACTAAAACAAGTATTGACTTAGCTTACTTGTGTGGAGTCTTGGCTGGAGATGGTAATATTCATATTAGAAAAAACAAATATGATTATGCAATAAAATGTGTTGGGAATCCAAAAGATGAGCAAGAATTTTATTATATTGTCATTTGTCCACTATTTAAGAAAATTTTCGGATTAAAAATTATACCAAAATTACTTGACAAAAACACTACATTTGGAATAACTTTATGGTCTAAAGCACTTGTTAAATTCTTAACAGAAACTATTGGTTTACCAAGTGGTGCAAAGCACCCTTCACTTCGAATACCAAAAATATTTGATACGAAAGAGCTAAAATTAGCATTTATACAAGGTGTTGCAGATACAGATTTTTGTTTTAATCTTAAAAAATGTGGTCGAACTGTAATTGTAGGTGCTTCTAAAACAAGGCAATTCATGGAGGAAATAAGTAAAGAAGTAGAAGAATTAGGAATCAAAATGTGGAAAGGTTTTGATTATAAAATTAAAGATGATAGACTCAAAAAAGGATTCTGTATAACAAATCGTATTGAAATCGGTAGCAAAAAAAGTATATTAATTTGGCTAAATAACATTGGATTTAGAAGTCCAAAACATTTAGAAAAAATAAGAAGATGGAAATGTGGTAGAGTAGCGGGAGATGGATTTGAACCAACGACCCTCCTGAAACAAGAATAAACTCTTATTTTTTCGGGTGTCTCGGCTCTAACAGAGCATATGAGCCTTCCGCAAAATCGCTTACTTTAAACGAATTTTCGACGGGCACATGCTGCTGGCTTACCACCAGTTCCAGACTGCCCTAATACGGCTGTTTTTATTAACAGTTCCCGCTATGGCGTCTAGCCGCGCTACCACAATTAGAACTCAGAACTCGCTTTTAAAAAAGTAACTATAACAGAAAATTATTCTACTTGTCTTAAATCGAATTTAATAAGTTTTTTAGATTCCCGGATTGCTTTAGCAATAATTTTCAAAGAATCTCTTAAATCATTTTTATCAACATTATATGAATTCGAATACTTGTACGGCCGTTCAAGCTTAATATGTCTAATAGATTGAATTGCGTTAGTTATAATTTCTGCAATCTTATTAAATTCATATGCATCAAACAACTGAAATTTACCCTTTCCACTGGGTACATGTAAATTTTTTCCATTTCTATGCAATAACCTTAAAATTGCTCGTGCTTCACCTAATCGAGATATTGAAAGAGCTTAACAATACTTAAAATCGAGATTTTTAAAACGATCATCTGACATAGTGAGAAGTTTTGCAGCCCCTCCGAGTTCTTTAACTAAATCTTCTTCAAGATTAATCTCAACCATAAAAATCGTATTATATCTCTTTGGCATTTCAATAAATTATATTCTTGCTTATATAAAAAAATTTAGGTTAGAGTTGCTTACTGATGCAATCAGTCTCGCAATTCATCAGAGTTGTTTAACTTTAACAATCCAGCCTTTTTCATTTAAGAAATTCTCTGCTGATTTAGCTAATTTGCCGTTTGTTAGGAGGACTGCGGGGCACTTTTGCTCCATTGCTCCAGCATAAACCGCCATTAAATCTGCTTCAGTAATTATCTTTTTTTGTTTGATTTTTGCGTAAAAATTGACTTTGCCAAAGTCCGTGTAAACTTTTACTAAAAGCTCCATTTCAGTTTTCTTTGCACTAATTTCTTCTACAATTTCATATCCTTCCATTTTCAGCCAATCCATTGCTTTGTCAATAAATGTTCTTTCAGCTTCTGGCTTATATTCTGGTTCAGGTTCTGATTGAAAATCAGGTAAATTACTTGGCATGGTTGGTGGAGGTGTAATGGGTTTAGAAACCGGTATATGTGTTGGAGGAGGTAATGGTCGTGGTTTGTAAACAGGTCTATTAGCAATTTTAGCTAAAGGTCTTGGTTGTATTGCAGGCATAGTTTTTCTCTGTTGCTCTTTTGCTTGAATCTCAGCTAATCTTTTAGCAAATGCTTCTCTTTTTGCTTGGATTTCAGGATTTTCACTTACAGATGTGGGTGCATAAGTTCTAGCAGTCTTGCTATGCTGTTGTTTGATATTTTCCATTTTCATAACAACTTGTCGCTCTTGACCTGGTAAATAATACATAGGAGATTCTGCTAGCTTCTCCTTACTCTGGCTAATTTTTCCTTCTTCAACTAGTTCCATTAGAAATGCTTTAGCCATAAAACTATCAACACCTATTTTGCTACTTATTTCAACAGGTAACATGGGACCAATTTGCTTAATTAAATCTAATATTTTTTGCTTCATATAGTGGCTATGGTTTTAGATTTTTAATAGATAGTTTAATTGAGTAAATAGTATCTTACAGAAGGATAATTCTTTTTAAGATACAGATATATTTAGTAGATGAATGGATTTAATTGGATATTTACGGGAAAAGGTAAGGATGCTATAAAAGAAGAAGATTTATTCGACATACAACGCTTTGGATATAAAGAATTACTACTTAATCCTTCAAAAATAATGAAGAAGAACAAAAAATTGCCTCCAAATATATATCTCAGAGTTAATGAAAATCAAGAAGATATTACAGTTTACACGGGAGAGACCATATTAAATGCAGATGAAGTTGGCTCATTCAAATATAGCGATATTCATAAAGAAAAAAGTGTTTACAGTTTTAATTTTATAATATGGGTTAATGAATTATCTGAAGAAGAAGTTTATCCTGTATTAAATATAAATTCATTACAAGATATTGTATATAGTTTAGATGTTTTTGAAGGACGAACAATAGGTCAAGTTAAACCATTTATTGAGAAATTTAGAAAATATGTTTTAATGGATTATAGACCAAGAGATACAGATTATGTAGATGAAGGTCAGAATTCAATTACAACAACTATACTAGTTAATGCGTGTGATATAATGAATAAAATATCTCCAGATACACCTTATGAAACTTTCCTAGATAGATTAGAAGAAAACATATCTGGTATATATCATAATTAATTCTTTGAGTAAATTATTTATACACCGAAGCATATAGTTTAGAATGGATGCAATATTATTAGATTTATCTATTATAATTATTATAGCTGCTAGTATTGGCATTATTGCAAAGTATCTAAAGCAACCTGCTATACTTGCATATATTATTGGTGGAATAATTATTGGTCCTTTTGGTTTCAAATTAATTCAAAATGTTGAGTTTGTAAAAACAATTGGTGAGCTTGGAATTGCACTTCTTTTGTTTGTTGTGGGTTTAGAACTTAGTGCAGATAGATTAAAAAAAGTTGGAGTTAGTGCGGGAATAATTGGTTTAGCAGAAGTTGGAGCAGTTACACTTTTAGGTTATCTTGTTGCAGGATTTTTTGGATTTAATCAAATGGAAAGTATTTACATTGGTTTAATTCTTGCTTTCAGTTCTACACTTGTTGTAATTAAAATGCTCTCAGATAAAAAAGAGCTAGACACACTTCATGGACGTATTATGCTTGGAGTTCTATTAGTTCAGGATGTAATTGTTATTATTGCTATGACTCTGCTTCTTAACACAAATGTTTCTGCAATGGATTTTGTAGAATTAATTTTAATGGGTTTGAGTATACTTGCTGCTGCTGCGATTGGTGCTAAATTTATCTTACCGCTTTTCTTTAGCAAAGTTGCTGAGTCTCAAGAGCTTTTATTCTTATTTGCGTTAGCATGGTGTTTCTTATTTGCAGGAGCTGCAACATATCTTGGATTCTCAATTGTAATTGGTGCATTTATTGCAGGAGTTGCTCTAGCAAATTTCCCGTATAATATTGAAATAATTGGTAGAGTAAAACCTATAAGAGATTTCTTTGTCACAATTTTCTTTGTAGCAATTGGAATACAGATTGTTCCAATATTAGATAAAGCACTTTTAATTCCAATAGTTGTTTTTACATTAACAATTATTTTACTAAAACCGCTAATTATTGCATTTATTGTAAGTATGCAAGGTTATGCACGTAGAACTGCATTTTTATCAGGATTTGGACTTGCACAAGTTAGTGAATTCTCAATAATACTTGTAATGCAAGGAGTTTTAATTGGTCATATTTCTGAAAGTTTGCTTTCTGTTACAATAATAATAACTGCAGTAACAATGTTGCTAACAACATATTTAATTAAATATAGCAATAAAATATATAGTGTTGTTGGACATTTGCTTTTCTTTAACAGACACACAGACCATGAAATTACACACATTCAACATGAACTTAATAGACATATTGTAATTTTTGGTGCAGATAGAACTGGTAGAAAAATTGTTGACTCATTAAGAGAATTCACAAATCAAGTTGTTGTTGTTGATTATAATCCTGATATTATTCATGGATTAATATCTAGAAAAATTAATTGTATTTGTGGTGATGCTGAAGATACAGAAATACTAGATAGACTTGAACTTAGCAAGGCTTATGCAATTATATCTACAATACCAAGTCATTCAGTAAATCGTGCAATAATACGCAACCTTAAACGAAGAAATCATCATGCGATTTTCTTAAGTGTTGCAGAAAATAGTGAAGAAGCATTAAAATTATATGATGATGGTGCTGATTATGTTATCTTACCTGCAATGTTGGCTGGAGAAAAACTAACAGATATTCTTCAAAACTTTAACAATCCTAAAATAATTGATGTTTTAAGATTAAAACAAATTACAGATCTTGAGAAAACAAGGAGTAGAGAATTGCTTGAAAAGCATGTTCCACATTTATTAAAATTTAGAGACAATGTCTAATAAATATAACTTAATTTTAAAAGAAGTTAGTAAAAGTATTATTCCATCTTCCAATGAGCACAACAAAGTTATTGAAGCAGCTAATGAAGTTGTGCAAATAATTAATGAAAAAGCTGAGAAATTTAAAGCAGAATTAGTTATTGGTGGCTCTGTTGCAAAAGGAACTTGGCTTCCAGGTATAAGTGATATTGATTGTTTCCTAAGATTTGATCATATTCAATACAAAGACAAAAGTGATCAGCTTCCTGAATTTGCAGAAAAAATAATTAAAAGTTGTTTTAAGAATTACATAAAATTACATGGCTCTAGAGATTATTTTCAAACAAATTATTCTGGATTCGATATTGAAATAATACCTGTATTAAAGATAAATAAGCCAGATATGATGAAGAACATAACAGATGTTTCTCCACTTCATTTTATATGGCTTAGAAAAAGAACAAGACAATTAAATCTTGGTAATGAAATAAGAATTGGTAAAAAATTCTTTAAAGCAAATAATTTGTATGGTGCTGAATCATTTATTCGAGGTATCTCTGGACATGTAATTGAGGTCTTAACGATTAATTATGGTGGATTTGTAAACTTACTAAAAGCAATTAGTAAATGGCAAGATAGGGCAACAGTTGACCCTGAAAATAAATATGTAAATGAAAAGCAAATGATGCTTTTAATGAATGAATCTAAAACAATGAGTCCTTTAATTGTTGTTGACCCAATTCAGCCAGAAAGAAATGCCTCTGCAGCTCTTTCAAAAGAAAAGTTCAATGAACTAAAAAAGCTAGCTAAGAAATTCTTAGCTAATCCAAGCACTGCAGCTTTCAAAGAAAAAACAATTACTGTAGATAAAATCAAAAGTCGAAAAACAAAGAACAATTTACTTCTTTTCTCAGCAACTCCAGATAAGACTGTAACAATTGATGTTGCTGGTTGCAAGATATTAAAACAGTTTGAATATATTACAGAAATTCTAGAAAAATTTGATTTCAAAATTATAAAAAAAGATTGGCACTGGGATAAAAAAAATAATGCATTATTATGGTTTTATATTAATCCAAAAAAACTATCTCCTGAATTTAGACACAGGGGTCCACCAACAAACTTAGTTCAGCATGTTATTGCATTTAGAAAAGAGTGGAAGAAATACAAAGTAAAACAATCCAAAGGTAAACTTTATGTTGATTTCCCAAGAAAAGTAAGAACTACAAATGATTTCTTAGTTGAACTTAAAAAAGATAAAGATTTGAATGTTAAAATATTATGTTAAAAACTAAAAAACAAATTAAAGAAACCTGGAATAAAATTGCTAAAGAATATGGTGGATACCGAAGAAAACCATGGCCTCTTCTTGAAAATTTTTTAGATAATGTTGATTCGGATTTGCTTGATATTGGCTGTGGAAATTGTAGTGCAACAGGTGTTGTTTTGAAAAAAGGTGTAAAACTATATGGTGTTGATTTTTCTAAAGATATTCTAAAACATACTCCAAAAGGTGTTATTACTATTGAGGCTGATGCTACTAAAATTCCACTCAAACGTAAATTTAAGTATATAGTATCCATTGGTATGTTACATCATTTACCAACAGAAAAGGATCGAATTGCATTTTTGAAAGAAGTAAAAAGATTACTCGCTAAAGAGGGTGAAGCAATGCTTACAGTTTGGCATTCTAAATATAAAGGAGATACTTTAATGATATGGGGTGTTAAATACAAAAGATATTATCATATGTTCTCCAAAAAAGAGTTAAAAGAACTCTTAGATAAAGTTGGATTTAAAGAATATAAAATATTATTACATTCAAAAACTACACATAAAAATTATATAATTAAAATTAAAAAATAAATAAGGAACTACTTAAGTTCCTTAAATAAAATTACTCTTGCTCGTATGTCTGCGTTTTTATCTGATTTTGTTATTACAAACTTAACTCGCTTTTTGTCAATTACTTCAGCTAGACCTTTATCAACAGAGCCGTCCATAATAATTGCAAATACATTTTCACTTATATCTGATAATGTCTCTTCAAGTTCTTTTACTGGAACTTTTCCAAGAATGTTTAAACCATCATCAAGAACATAAGCTCCACGAGTTCCAATTAAATCGTCTGCTAATTCTTTTAAGGTATCTTTATTCTTTTCAATAAATGAATCTTTTCCCGTTGAAGAACTTCTTGGTCTTGATTCTCGTGATTCACGAGAGTCTCTTGAATCTCTAGAATAACTTCTTGGTCTAGTTGGTCGTTCTCTGCTTGTTGAACTTCTACTTGTTGTTGTTCTAGATGTTGAACTTCTACTTGTTGTTGAACGAGTTGTTCTTGTAGGTTTAGATTCTTTATCTGAACCAGAGTCATTTGTAAATTCTTCCCAATTTTGTTTTGCTCTAAGTGCTTTTTGTATCTCTTTTAATGTTAGTTCTTCTACTTCTTTTCCATCTGGAGCTTTTGTTACAAAATCAATATCTGCTAAGCTAGATAATTTTTTAATAACTAAATCTCCGCCTCTATCACCATCAACAAAAAGCGTTACAACTTTCTGGCGCATTAAATTAGTTAAAGTATCTGTTGATTCCTTACCATTTAAAGCAATACAATTTCGCATACCATATTTAAGTAATGTTACAACATCTGCTCTGCCTTCAACAATAATTATTTCATCAGAGCCATCTATCATTGGTCCTGCAGGAAGCTTATCTTTACCATAATCACTAACCTCCATAGAACGAACTGTTTGAGTTACTTTATTTGTAAATTCTGTTGAATCTGGTAAAGTTTCAACTAAATTCTTAAGCAGCTCTTCTGCTCTCTTAAGTATAAAGTCTCTCTTTGATACTCTTACGTCTTGAATATCCTGAACAGTAATTCTAGAATTACATGGTCCTACTCTGTCAATTGTCTCTATAGCTGCTGCTATAATAGCAGTTTCAGATTTTCCCATACTAGATGGAATTATGATTTCTCCTTCAGATTTTCCACCTTGATTCTTTAGATTAACTTCTATACGGCCTATTTTGCCTGTTTTTTGCAGTTCTCTAAGCTCTAATTCTGAGCCTAATAGTCCCTCTGTTTGGCCAAATATGGCACCTATAACATCAGGTCTATCTGCAATACTTGTAAGCGAAATCTTCGCTAATACATTATATTTTATTGATACTGGACTTATTTTTCCCATGTTCTTTTGCCTTTGCAACGTTCGGAGTCGCTCATTATATAACCTTAATGAGCTCCTGTCCTTATGTGCAAAAGTTCTCCATTTTTTTATTTTTTGCTTAATTTACTTCAGAAATATCTTATCTAGACTCTCAACTACTTGAGAATTCGCTAGCCTAAGCAGCGTTTTTCCAATTTTGGTGTTCACATGAACACCTTGAGATTGAAGATGATTTTTCATTTTCTTAGTCAATTCCAGACCTTTTGGGTCTGAATCCAACATCAGTATTACCTGATGCGATTTTTGAGCTAATGTTTCTGAAGTTTCTATTAAGCTTTTTTTGTCACGATTTACCGACGAAGCTTTCCTTCGCGGTTCAGCAAATTGTCTACAATTTGCTTGTAACAAGAAGATTTTAGAATCAATTCCAAGCTTTTGTAAAGCTATTTTATCTTTCTTACCTTCGACGACAATTATCGCGTCTTGATTATTAAGTTGATTTATGATTTCTTTTATGTTATCTGTTTTTTTGTTGAACATTTATCTTCTTGCTATCTAAATTAGAAGAATTGAGTTTAAAAGTATTTTGTTTTACTAAGGAAGACCGACTCTGCGGAAAATATCATTGATTTTATCTTCTTTCCAGCCCTTTTTCTCTAGAGCATCTTTGATTTGTGAGTATGAAAATCCACCTCTTCTAGTAGACCGAATATACTCTTCAAGACTGGACTCTGGAGTTCTAGCTGAAGGCATTTCAGGCATTGTTGTATCTCTGTTTATTTCTTTTGCTCCTTTGCCAAACTTTGATTTAATTCCACCAAATAAATCAGTTATTTTAGAAAAGTCAAAGCCTTGTTTGTAAAGTAAAAATATAATTCCTGCTGCAGCTAATATAATAACTAATAAAATAATTGTTGTATTTGAACCTGACTTACAATCACTTGAGCAGCTATCTTTATTCTCCATGCTTTCCTGACATTTACCGTCTCCACAATGACAATCAGTTAAGCAAGTTACTGCATTTTCCCCAAATTCACATATACTATTACCACAAACGGTATCGTCTCTTTCTTGATTTGAATCTTTATAATCAATCAGCTCTATATCTCCACTAGAATCTCCTTCATCTACACAAGTACAGTCACTTGCGCAGTCCCCACCATCACAAGCACTTACTTCACCAATATCACACTCTTCAGTTCCAGTAACTAATCCATCACCACAGTAGAAATCAATATCTAAATCACCATCAATTCCATCACCAGAAGATTCATCAGTAAGCTCAATTGTTATCTTGGTTTTTCCAACAGCATCTTCGTTATCAAATACCCAAAGAGTAACTTCACACTCTGATTCTTTTTCTTCATCATATTCAGAACAAGCATATTTATTTTCATATGTATGAACAGTCTTTTGCTTTGTTGATACAGATTCTGGATATATATTAAGAATATCCTCACTATATTTTAGATTACAAGAACATGGAATTTGCTCTTCATCATCATAATCATCTAGAGAAACCGCTTCTTCTTCACCACAAGATTTGCTTCCTTTTACAGCTTCGCAAACGATTTCATCATATTCATTAGTTTCAAGATAACCCCATGGCTCGGTTCTATCATCAAAATCCCATAAATAAGCAGTTATGTTACCATCTGAATCAGAACCTTCTGCTCTAAAGTAAATA
>JABHLG010000001.1 GCA_018692915.1 Candidatus Woesearchaeota archaeon
GAAAAAAAGTCTGAATAACCATGTCAAATAAACAAGGTAAAAAGACAAAAGAAGGAAAAGGTGGCGTAACAGCAGTTGAGCAATCTGAAATTGCAACACCTGCAGAAGTTGTTGAAATTATTGGTGGACTTGGAACACGACAAGGTGGAAAACAAGTCCGTTGTAAAATTCTTGATGGTAGAGATGTTGGAAAAGTTATGAGAAGAAACGTCTACGGCGCTATAAGAATAGGTGATATTCTAATGCTTAAGCAAACTGAAATCGAAGCACAACCACTTAAAGGAGGCAGAAAATAATGCCACAAATCATAGATTTGCTTATTTCAGTTGCAAAACAGGAGAGGTACAACTAAAATGCCTAATTGTTCTTTTTGTAAATCAAACGTTGAGAAAGGAACTGGCAAGATGCTAGTTAAAAATAATGGTAAAGTTCTTTGGTTTTGTGGACGAAAGTGCGAGAAAAACATGACCCTCTTAAAGAGAAACCCTGCTAAGAAAAAATGGTCTCGAGCTATTAAAGCAGTTAAGACAGTTCTTAAGAAATAATTACTTGCCAAATAAGCCTAATCCTTTAACTTTAAGGAAACCAGAAAGACCTTCGGTTTTGTCTGAATATTTAACTTCTAGATTTGTAACTTTGGATGTAGGTGGGCCCTTTCTACATAATTTAACTAGCTTTTCAACGTTAGTTTTATCACCTTCAAAAACAGCATGCACACGGCCATCTTTTAGATTCTCTACAAAACCACTTACTTTAAGCAAAACTGCTTGTGCTTTTACAAAAGCTCTGAAAAATACGCCTTGAACTCTTCCAGAAACCCATATTTCAGCTCTTACTATATCCATTATATCTTCTAACCGAGGAGTTTAAATAGATTAAGGAATTAAAAAATTATAACGTAAAAGGTGAAAACGGTGAAGGTACTTAGTCCAACTTTAAAAGAACGAAAGCGTTATATACTGTTTAAAATACATTCAGATAACATATTAAAAAAGGAAATCGTTGCAAAGCAATGCACTGAAGCTTGTTTGCGTTTTCTTGGAGAATTCGGCTGCGCTGAGGCAGGCGTTCAGTTCCTACCTGAAACATGGGACCAAAAAGAACAAACTGGAATAATAAGAACCGGTCACAAATGGGTAGACAAAACTAAATCGGCTTTAGCACTAATAAAAGAAATCAATGGAAAAAAAGTAACTGTTTCAACAATCCTAACATCAGGATCACTAAATAAACTTAAAAAATAGAGGTAAAAAAATGCAATTTATGCCAAATCAAGTAATGGGATACGACCGTGCAATCACGGTGTTCTCACCAGACGGAAGACTATTGCAAGTAGAATATGCAAAAAAAGCAGTTAGCCTTGGCGCGTTAGCAATAGGTATCGCATTCAAGGATGGAGTTTTATTAATGGCTGATCGTCATAGAACTGATAAGTTATTAATACCAAAATCTGTTAAAAAAGTGTTTAAGATAGATAATCACTTAAATTTAACTTCTGCAGGTTTTATCTCAGATGCTCGAGTTATAGTAAAACGCTCTAGACTAAGAGCACAACAGCATAAAGTAACATATGGAGAACCAATTGATGTAGAAGGATTAGTTAAATATATTGCAGATTTAGAACAAACATATACTCAATATGGTGGAATCCGGCCTTTTGGAGTCTCACTTTTAATTGGTGGAACTGAAATAAAAAAAGGACCTTCATTATATCTAATCGAACCTAGTGGAATTTATTTCCAATATAAAGCAAAAGCAGTTGGTATGCATTCTGAAGACGCAGACAAAATGTTAGAAAAAGGATACAAAGAAAACATGGATAGAAAATCTGCAATCAAATTAGCTGTATCAATATTCAAAAAAGTGCTTGGCAAAGAATTTACTATGAATAGATTAGAAACTTCTGCAATTACAGTAAAAGGAACTGAAGAAATTGCATCAGAAGTATTAACTAAATATTAAATAGAATGGTATTACAACAAACATACGACAGAGAAAAAATACACCTTAACATTGCAAGGCTAAAGAAAGGTGGAGAAAACTTTGAAGTAATTCTCGATGATATTGACAAAGCACTAGAATTAAAATCTGGTGCAAATGTTGATATAAGAGATATAATGAATGGTGATTTGATTTTTAAGAATGCTCATAGTGCTGAAAAAGTTAATGAAACTGCTATGAAACAATGGCTTGGAACAGAAGACCATTTTGAAGCTGCAAAAACTATAATTAAAAATGGTGAAATACAACTAACTGCAGACCAACGAAAAAGACTGCTTGAGCAAAAAACTCAAAAGATTCTTAATTATATTCAGAGAAATGCATGTGATCCAAAAACAAAATTGCCAATACCTGCTCAGAGAATTGAGCTAGCTATGAAAGAAGCAAAAATTCATGTAGACCCTGCAGATAAAGTTGATTTTCAAATAGAAAAAATTGTATCAAAACTTCAGCCAGTTCTAGCAATGTCTTTTGAGCACATAAAACTAAGAGCTATTATTCCTGCTACACATGCAGGTAGAGCATATAGCTCAGTTAAAAGCAGATTCAAAGTAATTGCTGAAAAATGGCTAACAAATGGTTCAGTTCAAGTTGATTTAGATATTGTAGCTGGAGACCGTAATGACTTATTTTCATTACTTAACAAATTAACAAATGGAGAAGTTCAGATAGAGGAATTAAAATGATAAACACACAAGAAGAAGTAATCGCTCGGAGAAATGTAGAAAAAATTACAACACATATGGCAGTTTATCAATTAATATGTGAAGATGATGTGAGATATAATATCAACAATACCCTTCTAGAAAAAATAGTACGAACTAATGATAAGGAAGGAAGTATAGCACACTTTAGATTTAAAAAAGATGAAAATGGTATTGAAATAGCAACTAACGACTGGTCTGACGGAAAACCTGTTTACTTACCTTACAATTTAGTACCAAAAGTAAAATAATATTCAAAAGGAGAAATAAAAAATGACAGAAAAAAAAATAGAAAAGCTGTATGTATCTGATAGGGAAATTGTTATCCCTGGAGATGTATTAGCAGAAGGTATGAGTTATTTACCAAGTGGTAGAGCAATGCGCGAAGACAATAAAATAATTGCTACATCATTGGGATTAACCAATATAAAAGGACATGTAATAAAAATTATACCTCTAGCTGGAAGATATATTCCAAAAAGAGGTGACGCAGTAATTGGAAAGATTACTGGTATTGCAAGACATGGATGGCGTGTTGATATAAGATGCCCATTTGATGCAGATTTACCAATTAGTGAAGCATCACAAAGTTATATAGACACTAACAGATATCCGATGAGTAAATACTTTGATGTCGGTGATTATATATTTGCAAGTATTTTTGATATTTCAGAAAACAGATTTATAAAATTAAGCACAAAAAACAGACCATATCGTAAACTTCATAATGGAATTATTATAGAAGTTTCACCAACTAAAATTCCTAGAATAATTGGAAAACAAGGCAGTATGATTAAAATGCTGAAAGAAAATTCTGGATGCGACATATTAGTTGGACAAAATGGTTGGGTATGGATAAAAAACGATGACCCTGAAAAACAAATGCTTATGTCAAAAGCTATTCGAAAAATAGAGACAGAAAGCCACACTACAGGACTTACTGACAAAATCAAAAAAATGCTAAATACAAAAGGAGGCAAGAAATAAAATGGGAGGCAAATCAGACAAACCTTTAATTGTTAAAGGTAAAAGACTCGACGGTAGAACTGCTGAGGAATTAAGACCATTTAAAATCAAAGCAGGAATTATAAAACAAGCAGATGGTTCATGTGAACTTGAATTTGGAGAAACAAAAGTAATTGCTGGTGTATATGGTC
Source organism: Candidatus Woesearchaeota archaeon (assembly GCA_018692915.1). Lineage (GTDB taxonomy): Archaea > Nanobdellota > Nanobdellia > UBA10117 > JABICX01 > JABICX01. The sequence goes on from JABHLG010000001.1 coordinate 3,863, forward strand.
CTAAAAAGGTTCTTCCAAAGCATCTTGAAGAAAATACAAGAGCTTTTCTAAAAGTAACTTACTCAATGATTCCTTTCTCAACATCAGAAAGAAATCGACCAGGACCAAGCAGAAGAAGTAAAGAAATATCTAAAGTGATTAAGGACGCATTAGCTCCTGCAATAAACTTAGAAAAATATCCTCAAACATGTATCGACATACATATAGAAATTACAAACGCGAACGCTGGAACAAGAACATCTGCAATAAATGCTGCAACTGTAGCTCTTATTGATGCTGGAATTGAAATGCGTGATGTTGTAGCTTCAATAGCTGCTGGAAAAGTAGAAGACCAAGTTATTTTAGACTTATTCCAAGACGAAGATAACTTTGGACAAGCAGACTTACCAATTGCAATGATGCCAAGAACTGGTGAAATAACATTAGTTCAAATGGATGGTGATATGACTGCTGCTGAAATCAAAAAAGCTATTGATATGTGTGAAAAAGCTTGTTTAAAAATTGCAAAAGTACAAAGAAAAGCAATTATTGATGAGTACAAAAACAACGAGGTAAAGAACAATGAATAATAAAGAAAACTCAAATTTGAAGGATTATTTATCCAAACTACTAAAAAAGAAAATACGAGAAGATGGTAGAAAACCATTTGATTATCGTAAAATTAGTGTTGAGACGGGCATACTATCTCAAGCTAATGGTTCTGCAAGAGTAAAACTTGGAGATACTGAAGTTTTAGCTGGAGTAAAAATTGGTGCAGGAACACCTTATCCAGACGGTCCTGCAGACGGAACTTTAATGGTAAATAGCGAATTATCACCAATAGCATCAGATAGATTTGAAAGCGGACCACCAAGTCCTGCTTCTATAGAATTATCAAGAGTTATTGATAGAGCTATTAGAGAATCTGGAACAATTGATGTAAGCAAATTATGTATTAAATCTGGTGAAAAAGTTTGGATGGTATTTGTTGATGTATATCCTATAAATGATGATGGTAACTTATTTGATATTGGATTAATAGCTGCAATGGCTGCTCTAAAAAATGCAAGAATGCCTAAATATGATGAAAAAACAGAACAAGTAAACCATCGTGAGCTAACAAAAGATAAATTACCTATCAATGAAGAGCCTGTAATGTGCACTTTTGGAAAGTTAGATGGCGAAATATTTGTAGATTCAACTGAAAGAGAAGAATTAGTTATGGATTCAAGGTTGTCTATAGGTATAACAAAAAAAGGTAATATTTGTGCAATGCAGAAAGGTGGAGAAGGAACAATCACTTCATCTGAAATGATGGATATGATTAAAAAAGCACAAGAATTAAGCAAGGACTTACGAAAGAATCTATAGTGAACTCACAGCGCGAGTTCATTGCGCTTTTCTCCTCAGAATACGATAAGTTCGTCGAAAAATCTGCGACGACCTGACATATCTGTTGAGGAGCAGAGCGCCGACCCAACGGGCGCTGTCCGTTGGAAGCACAAGAATTAAGCAAGGACTTACGAAAAAACTTATAAGTCGTGCTTTATCAGAAACCTTACTAAGCAAAATATGTTTTGCGAGTAACGTTTTCTCACAGAGAAAGCCTTATAAATGTAAAAAAAGGAGCAATAGAATGGAATATACGAAGTATGAAAAAGCAAGAATTATTGGTGCTAGAGCACTACAACTAGCTATGGGTGCGCCATTATTAATAAAACCTACTTCAAATAACATAGATACTGTTCAAATGGCAGGTATAGAATTCAAAAAAGGAGTACTACCAATCACTGTAAAAAGACCAAAACCAGTGAAGCTGAATATTAAAATATAAAATGGTATCTGAAAATCTTGTTGAAATTGATAAGTATTTATCTGCAGGAGTCCACATTGGAACTAAGATAAAAACAAAGAGCATGGCTCCATTTATCTACAAAGTAAATCCTGCTGGATTAACTATTATGAATGTTCAAAAGATTGATGAGCGAATTAAAATCGCTGCAAAATTCTTATCAAAATACAATCCAAAAGAGATTCTTGTAATAGGTAGACGAGAAAACAGTTGGAAAGCAGTTAAACAATTTTCAAAAATAATTGGTGCAAAATATTTTACAGGTCGATATCCTGCAGGTATTTTAACAAATCCTAATCTTGAAACATTTACTGAACCAAAGGTCATAGTTATAACCGACCCATGGCCAGACAAAAACGCAATAAATGATGCAGTAAAAATTGGAGTGCCAATAGTTGCTCTGTGCGACTCAAATAACACAACTAGAGCAGTTGATATTATTATTCCTTGTAACAATAAAGGAGCTAAATCACTTGGTTTAGTTTACTGGATATTAGCAAATGAATACTTACACAACCGTGGAGACCTTCCAAAGACAAAAGATATTGCTATTCCTGTTGAAGAATTTGTAGAATAGTTTTTATTCTTTAACTAATTATTATTTTATGTATATTACTAATGAAACTAAAGCTAAAGTTCTAGCAAAAAAGATTAGATTATGTGATAATTTATGGTCATCTATGCGAGGATTAATGTTAAGAGATGAGCTTAAGAAAGGAGAAGCGCTGTTGATTGACTTACACAAAAACAAAAATGCTAGCATTCATATGTTTCTTGTTGGATTTCCTATTGATGTAATCTGGCTCAACTCTGAAAAGCTTGTTGTTGACACTGCAGAAGATGTTAAACCAAATACAATAACTAATCCATCTAAATTTGCTAGATATATAATAGAATTACCAAAAGGAACTCTCAAAGAAAAGCCAGTATCATTCAGAGACCGATTTTCTTTTTAACTTGTCAAAAACGTTTTCTAATTTTTTCATAAGTCCTTCTAACTTATCTTGGTTTATGCAGCCTTGTTTTACAAGAACATCAAGAACATTATGAACTGCTTCGCGTCTCTTTTTCTCATAATCTTCCCGTACCATTTCAAGAATCTCAAGTTTCAGAGGCGCACCACAAAAATAACAATAATTACTATCATCCAAGGACTTTGATTTGCATCTTTGACAGCTAACCATTGTATAAAATCAAATAATCCTATAAAAAATTATAGATACTAAACGCATTATTGTATTTAGTATTGGGTCTAATCACATATATTACCCAACTTTGACCCTTATACTAAAATTTATATAGTCAAAGCAATACTATAATTATGGTAGCATTTGAAGGGCTAGAAGGCACTTTGCTTATTATTAAGATATGTGTATCACTTTACACTTTAATATACAGCTATGACGTTCTATTTCTTCATCGGCGATACAAAGCACTAGGTCAAGTAATGACAAAATATGTCGGTACACTAACTATGGGTATATTCCTAACGGTTTTTGCTTTTGCAATGAGCTCATTTGGAAAACTTTATCCATTTTCAGATATTATCCAAATAATTGGTATATTTATGTTAGGAACATATTTTAGAAAATGTTTACATGAATTCTTTACTAAACCTACACACATACAACGATAGATAGTGCTTTTTAAACCCTCATACCAAAGATTAAAATGAAAAAACAAAATAATAATAAAATTAAAGTCCACTGTTTAGGTGGATTTAGAGAAGTAGGAAGAAACGCAGTCTTATTTGAAGGTAAAACTGAAAAAATCCTATTTGAATATGGTTTTAAGATTGAAGGGAGCATGGCTCCACTACCACTTAAAATTAAACCAGATGCAATGTTCCTTAGTCACGGTCATTTAGACCATCTTGGGTCAATTCCAATTTTATATAAAAAATGGAACTTTCCTATTTATGGAACAGCACCTACAAGAGATGATGCTGAAATGCTTCTTAGAGATAGTTTAAAGATTGCTAAAATTAACAAAACTCCTCGAGAATTTGGTCCAGCAGATAGTAGAAAAATGTTAAACAATTGGCACAATGTCAAATACAATCAAAAAATAAAAATTGGAAAATCAACTGTTGAAGTTTATGATGCAGGACATGTTCCTGGCTCTGCAATGTTTGTTTTGAATATGGATGGCAAACGAATTCTTTATACAGGAGATTTCAAACTTGACGCAACAAGAACTGTTGATGGTGCAAAAATTGATTTGAAAAATATTGATGCTATTTTTATGGAAACAACATATTCTGCACGAGATCAAATTCAGAGAAGTGTTGCAGAAAAAGAACTTGGAAAAATAATACATCAAACTGTTTCAAAAGATGGAATTGCAGTTTTGCCAACATTTGCATTAAGAGCTTCAGAAATTATAATGGTTCTAAACAAATTGAAAATTAAAGTTCCAATTTATCTAGATGGAATGGCAAGAGCTGCAACAGACATTGCTCTGAAACACCCACGCTTTTTGCGAAACTCAATCGAACTTAGAAAATCTTTAACTGCAGTTCACAAAATTAGAATGCACACAGAAAGAACAAGTATACTTAACAAACCTTGTGTAATTGTAACAACTGGTGGTTGCATGGATGGTGGACCAATTGTTCATTATCTAAAACATCTTTATGCAAGAAAAGATTGTGCACTAGTTTTAACAGGATTTCAGATTCCAAAAACAGCTGGAAGATATCTTGTTGATACAGGTAGATATGTAACAGATGAACTTGACTTAAAACTTGGAATGCAACTTTTTCAACTTAGTTTCTCAGGTCACGCAGGCAGAAGTGAACTACTTCGGTTTGTAAAAAATATCCGACCAAAGAAAGTTGTTTGTATGCATGGAGACCAATGTCATAGATTTGCAACAGAATTAAAAAGTCGTTTCAGCATCGAAGGTCTTGCTCCTAAACCTGGAGAAATTATCGAAATATAATCATGCAACAAGAAATAATCTTGTTTATCATTGGAGTAATTGGATTATGGTTAGGTGCAGGTATAACAATTAATGGTGCAGTAGAGATTGCTAAGAAATTTAAAATATCTTATCTTTTTGTTGGACTTACAATTTTATCAATTGGAACTTCACTTCCAGAGATTTTTACACATATTGCATCTAGTTGGAAAATTCTAAATGGTATTGAAGCATCAGGTGTTGCAGTTGGAACTAACATTGGCTCAAACATTATTCAGATTACATTAATTATGGGTATGCTTGGTTTGTTTGCAGTTATTAAATCATCAAAACAAATTCAAAAGCGTGATGGACTAATTATGCTTGGTTCAATTGCATTACTTTGGTTATTTGGATTAAATGGAGTAATATCACAAATAGAAGGACTTGCACTTGCAACACTTTATGTAATTTATATTTACTGGATTTCAAGAAGTGAGAAATCAATTAAAGAATTAATTGATCCACATCATAAGCCACTTAGTAAGAAAAAAGAACGACATATTTTCATAGATATAGGACATGTTTTATTTGGTTTAGCGTTACTTGGCGTTGCATCAATGTGGGTTGTTGACAACACACTTTTCTTTGCAAATCATTTTGGAATTGAACAAACATTTTTTGGACTTGTTGTAATTGGAGTTAGTACGGCCTTGCCAGAACTAACAACTGCAGTTCGTGGAGTTATGAAAGGAGCAAAACAAATGTCTCTCGGAGTTTTAATTGGTTCGAATATTACAAATCCTATGCTAGCTCTTGGAATTGGAGCAGCAATCTCTGGCTACAAAGTTAGCCAATCAATTCAGTGGTTTGACATACCGTTCTGGTTCTTTATCTCTGCACTCGCATTATTATTCTTCCATAGAACAAAGAGATTAGAAAAATGGGAAGCTGCAGTTTTAGTAATTTCATACATTGCATATGTTGCATATAAAATCTATGGAGTTATTTAAGGCCAAGGATATGGGACTAATTTAGAAATTTTAATGATTTTATATTGATTGTTTTTATCAGCTACAACTATTCCAATATCAATACCTGAACGTTTACTGTGCTCCCAGATAAGTTGTCTACACATAGAACAAGGAATTACAGGATGTTTATCTTTACCAACTGCTGCCATCGCAACAACTTCATGTTCGCCATGATCAGCAGCATGAGCTAATGCTGCCTGCTCTGCATGTAATGTAAGTGAATAACTATCTGAAAAATAACGACCTGAACTATACACATTACCATTTTTAGTTAGAACTACGCAACTAAAAAGCGGTCCTTTAGTGGGCACGTTACACTTTTTCAGAGCATTAATAGCTTCTTTAACTAACTCATCGTATTTAGTCATTATATATTAAAATCTTATTTCTTTAAAACTTTGTGATGGAAATAAATCTTTCCTAAGATTTTGTTTTTCTTGCAGTAAGTTGCGATCTCTTTCTCAACCTCGTGCCAGTAAGGATTTTCTTTTGAATAAATATCTTGGTATTTCTTAACTAATTTTGGATCATGGCTCTTCAGAAAATTTAAAATATTTCCGCGAATAGATGGATAAAGATTAAGATTCTCAAACCAATACTCATCAACAAAGTTTTTTGTTTTGCTTATAATTGCTTTCCAATCAGTGATTTCTGGCAAGATAGGTGAAATAAAACAATAGGTTTTCAAACTTGCTTTTTTCATTTTCTTTAGTGCTACAATTCTTCGTTGTGGAGATGAACCAATTGGTTCAATTTTCTTCTGAACATTCTCATCTAAAGTTGATATAGATATACCTACAATTATTTTCTTAAATTGCTTAAACAAATCAATATCTCTTACAATTAAATCAGACTTTGATTGAATTGTAATATTTGGTTGAAAAGGAATTAATTTCTCAAGAACCTGGCGAGTTAGCTTATAGCGAGCTTCTGGAGGGTGATATGGATCAGTAGTTGAAGAAAAGTAGACTTCTTTACCTCGGAATTTTTCACCATTTTTTACTAAATCAGGAGCATTAATCTTTGCATCTACAAACTTGCCCCATTCTTCTTTGTGACCTGTAAACCGCTTCATAAATCTAGCATAGCAGTATATACAACCATGCATACAACCAATATAGGGATTTACAACATAATCTGCACTAAGCCCGCTCTTCACTAATATTGATTTAGATTGTATTTCTTTAATTTTCATGTTAAATATCGTAAAAATGCTTTCAAATCAGAAGGGTTTCTTAGTCCATATTCGTCTTCTGCAAATGTAGCTATCTGGACAGGGACTTTGAATTTCTTGCAGATTTTTATATTTTGTTTAATTCGACCTAGCAAAAGGTCTCGCTTTTTGCCTTCAACTTTCAGAATGTGAGAAAAGTCTACCAAGTAAGTTTTTCCAGTGTCCCTAGCTAACTTTGCTAAAACTTGATTAAAATTGCTTCTGCGGTAGTGTGTATGGTTTCGACCAGTAGAAGTCTCGATGTTAGTGAAGTATTTGACCCATTTAGCTTCCATTATCAACCGAATTGTTGTCTCATCTGTTGAACTAGCCACTACAAACCGTGCTTGTTTGGCCTTTTTTCTGACTGAATCAAGCTCTTTTGGCTTAGATGCAAGAATAAACATACCTTCGCCAGGATTTGGCTTTTCATATGCAAACATAATATCTGCACCTAATTCTTTAGCTCTAGCTAACAGTTTTTTCTCATTTTTCTTAGGTAGAACTATATCTTGCATTAAATACGTAGAAATAATAATTTAAAAAGGTTCTAGATATGATTAATTAATTCAGAATTTTCTCGGATATAATCAATTAATTCTGTCTTCTTATATGATAAGAATACTAAATAACTATTCTGTTGAATATGCGAACCTGCTGGTTCAATTGCAATATTATTAAAATCTTTATCTGGATACGCCTCTTGGACTAAATCTTTAAACATGCAACATTCTATTCCCATATTTGGACCTAACTGTGCAGTTGCTGCCTTTGGAGAACGACCCATACCAATTGCCCAACTCCATCTATGAAGCACTAAACTATTTGTAGAATCACCTTGCTTATCTCTGATATCATTTTTTATTTTCCATGGAGCTATAGCCAACGTATCTGATTTAGATAAATAACTATGTAATGATTTAGTAAATAATGCCGTGCGCTTGTCTTCATTTGCATAGCCCTCAGCACATTCTTTAAATAACTCTAAATCATAAGGAAATTCTATTTGGAAATTTAATCGCTGTGGCTTTTTTGTCATAAAATATATAATAAAATAAGTTTAAAAGATATTTGATTGTACTTAAAAAGGTTCTAAAATTCTATAAGTCAGCAAGAGTAGAGCCATTTCTAACAAGTTCTACTACTTCTTGCTCGTTAGAAGGTAAAAATGCTAAATAAGCATTGTATGTAACGTGCTTATTTTTTGGTGTGATATTGATGTCACTAAAATCTTCGTCAGGATGTATTTCTTTTAGTATGTCTTTAAGCATACGACATTCAACTTTCAATCCAAGACCCCAATTCTCAAGCGCTTTTTTTGCAGAAACTAAAGTTATTGAACTACTCCATTTACGAAGCGCCTTTCCAATTAAACTATCATTATAATGCCCGAGATAGCCCTCAGACCCTTCAACACATGCAATCCGATGTATATCTTTAGCTACTGCAGAAGGTGTCATAACAATAAAACTCGACTTAACTAAATAATCATACAATGTTCGAGAAAACATTTCATTATTTGCACGTATATCAACATAAGGTTCAGCACACGCTTTTAGTAATTCAAAATCATAAGGAAAGTCTACCTGCATAGTTATTATTTTAGATTTTCCCATAGTAATAGTAAATAAAAAAAGTTAAAAGAGTTATCTTATGCCTCTGGATTTCTTTCCAGCAGATGTAAGTCCCCTATAAACCCTTCCAGTAGATGGTTTCTTACAAAGGAAATTCAGCTTACGGTCGCTAAATATACGTGCGTGGTTTGGGTCAACCATAATTATTTCATAAAATTCGCTCTTTGAATCATCTCCAACCCAATATGAATTTAAAACTTCAAGATTTGGATATTTTCTAGCAGACCGTTCTTCAGCAATCCGTTGCTTGCTTTTTGCAACAGGAAGGTTAAGCATAACATGTCTTTTTGGTCTTCTAGCGTGATTTACAACAGGTTTTTTTGCAGTTCCCTTCTTAACTCTGGCTCTAACTACAATTATACCTTGTTTTGCTTTATAGCCCAATCTTCGTGCTCTATCAAGTCGAGTAGGTTTAGCAATTCTAACAACTGCAGAGTCTTTTCTCCAGTCTATTAGGTGCTCCTTATACTCTTTCTTCATATTTTTGAGCGGGTTTTTCCATAAATTTTGTATTTGTTTATACATTGTACTTCCTATTCATATTCCCTTTTTATAAATGTTCTTTGGGATTGCCGACGAATTTTAAATTCGCGGAACCGCAAATCTTCGATTTGTCGGTGTAAAACCTTTCTAAGAAAGGGATTACGTATATAGTGGGGTATAATAACCATTAAAAAGCTTTTTGGTGTAGCATATTCAGAAAAGGAGGCTTTTGCTCATAAGGACAGGAGTGCGTTAAGGTTATATAACGCACGACTCCGATTGTTGCGAAAGCAAAAGAAAAAATGGCAAATAAAATAAATGCTGGAAAATATTTGAAAATTGTGCTAGGGTTACTCATAATCGTTGCAGGACTATATAGCTATACATTCACATGTATTGGTGGATATCCTTGGTATTGGGATTTAATTCGCCTAATTAAGGGTGGATTTGGAATAGGTATAATGTTTATAGGATTATTAGTAGCAGCAATCGGTGCAACTGATTAAAAAACATCTTATTTTTTATTTTTTATAATTTTACTTATTTTCGTTTGATTTTAAAGCCGTAAGCAGATAAATCATTATGTTTAAAAGAAGGCTTTCTCTTTCTACGTCTGCTAGAATTAAAATTTAGTTTAGGTATATTTATTTTCTGTCTTTTGCTAAAGTTGAGTTTTGGTCTGCTAAAACTTGATTTATTAAATCTTGGTTTTGGTCGATGGTAACTTTTAGAGCTTCCACCAAACTTTCCTTGCTTTCCAAGTAGATAAATCACTGCTACTGCAATTACTAAAATAATTACTACAATATACCATCCAGTCTTTCCAGATACGTTAATATTTTCAAATTTCTTTGAAATTGCTGCTCCAAAGTCTGCTGTTGGAGTATCATCCTCGTCATCATTGTCAGTAGTTGTTGTGGTTGTGTCATCATCATCTGTTGTGGTAGTATCTTCTTCTTCATCATCTGTTGTGGTATTAAGGGCGCCTCCGCCTCCTCCACCGCCTCCGCCTCCTCCGCCGGAGCCAGAGCTAGAATCATCATCTCCACTACTAACTGTTGGATTCTGCGCTACAATATAAGAAAATAATTCTGCTGTTGGGTCAGTTATTATCCAAGTAGTGGTATCTGCATCAGTATCATAAGTTCTATTTGCATAAATTGTTATGTTTGTGCAATTAACAAACGCACCACTAGCAATTGCTTCACAATCCCATAAATCTTCATCACTTCCAGGCATTTCAAAAGTTACATTATCTGGAGCGCCATTTGTGAATATACCATCATTACCTGCCCATGCACTATCATTCATCCACAGATAATCTTCTGTTGAACCTGAAGACTGTCCTGTTGCTGTTCCAATATCCATATCAAGATTATCTATTGCTTGGGAAGCTGAAGTATCAATACCACCAATCTCTACACCCATAATATTTCCTCCAGAAGTAGTCTGATTTTGAGAAATATCAATTTCAGGTGTATCTTCAGGATTAAGTGATTCTCCTAAACTTGAATTACTACTACCTGCTGTAGAACATGCAGAACCTTGTGCATTAAATCCAGAACCTGTATCAACTAACCAAGACTGGTCAGAATCAGGGTCAGTAAACTTCATAGTTTTTCTTCCCGCAGTTGCTTTTGTTGTAAAGTTCAAACAACCTGTTTTTGCACAGTTTCCAGATATGTCACAGACTTCAAGCTTGTAATAATAACTTGTCGAATTATTTAATCCATATTCAAGTGCATCTGTATGTGTTAAATTATTAATCTCTGCTGTGTGTTTGAAATTGTATTTTGTTCTGTTTGCATTATTATCATTCCAAATACCTCTATCTCTAATTGTTGAATTTAATACACTACATGAGCTATCTGTAAAGTAGAAATACAGTGTTCCATTTGAACGTTCATCTGTTGAATATTGTATATCAGCACTATATTGATGCTCAAGCTCTTTTTGTTTTTTAATTGTAGGTGCTGTATGGTCTGTTGAATCTTCTTCAAGAGTTCCAGAACAAACAACCTCATCTATACAAGCAGAATCTGCACAATTTGTAAATCCATTCATATCATCATCTTGTGGTGTATTACAATCCTCAATTGATTTAAATCCTCTATCTTCATCAAGATATATGCTCTTACAATCTGGGTCTTCAAATGCATAAAATCCATCATTATCTAAATCAATTTTTCCAATTGAATTACAATCTTCTAATCTAAAATCAACTTTTCCAGGTGAATAATACCCTGGTCCCACTGTATCTTCTGGGCTAGTTGCAGTTGTATTTTCACCAGCAGTTACTGCATAAATCCTCATATCATTAGATGGAATATATAAACTTGGGAAATTCATCAAATCTGTTTTCTTTACAGTTGCCATCATACCTTGCAATTCACCACACATTTTCTTTGTATGTGCTTCTAACCTAATACTAGCTGCTGTCCAATTACTATTTACACATCTTTTTGCAGTAAGAGTTTCTTGAAGGCCATCATTAGACCATTGCCATTCTGCAATTAATTTAAATTCAAAACCAGCATTTGCACCATTATCTGAATTACAATTATTTGTTTCATCTCCATCCGTATCTAAATACCAATATCCTTTTGTTGCTTGACGTCCTGAACCATCACTTCCATCCCATAAAGTTTCACCATTACATGCAGCAGCATAAGTCATACCTCTTAATTCAATACCAATTCCATAATCATCATCCATTTCTTTAATTCCGAGCATACAAGCATCAACCCATTCATTTAGACCTGTTTCTGAGCAATTATCTGAAGAAAGCATTTGTGGCATTCCGCTTTCCATATCTTTAAATGTATTATGAGAACCAACTCCTTCACACCATCCACCTTGTTCCATTGTTGATAAAAGACCTGTATCATTTGCAGTTCCATCTACTGTTCCTGCACCCGTTCCACCCCATTCGCAGAACTGTGTATTTAATGATGTATTAATTGCTTCACAAGCTGTAACATTAGTTATAGTTTCATTAAAACAAGTAGGTACACATATTTGCATATTATCATTATATGAATCAACTTTAATTTCGCAATATGGGTCTGCATCACAAGAAGTCGCATCTATATCTGGTTGGAATGTAGTTGAATTCCATGGCGCATATGCAGGTCCGCAATGTTCTCCTAAAGAAGAGCACCAAGACCAACTACCTTCTGAAACCCATACACAAGCATCTCCATCAGTAGCATCTGCTGAAAACGTTCCATTTTGATATGAAGTATTACAAGCACTTACATTGTTAAAATCCTGACAATTAATTTCTCTCTTAGCCTCACACTGATGCATAAAGAATCCACCCATTCCTGGCCCAGCATCATGTCCAATCATCATCTGATCAAACCAAGCACATCCAGGTTGTTCACCACATTCAGTGCTATTATCATCATAAGCAGCACAATCACCACCCGATACTGCACCTGTTACCGTTGTATTTGGTTCACACCATCCAGCACCCCATTCACATAAGCCGCCCGTCACAGCAGCATCACAAGAAGCTTGTGTTTCATAAACATTTGATCCATTAGAATACTTTGCAAAACATTTTGGTTCACACACTCCATTACCACTCCAAGGATCTGCAACCCAACTACACCAAGAATTACCTTCACAATCTGCCTGCCCTCTTTGAAGTGTCTCATTCCAACGACATGAGAACATACCATAATCACACCATCCACCTTGAGGACTATATTGGTCAGCATTCCATACACAATAACTTCCATTAACTGCTTCGCAACCAGTTTGAGTTGATTTTGAAAAACAATCATCTGATTTCGTGAAATTTATCTCGCAGAAACTTTCTGAAAACCATTTACAATTTGCTTCATCTGCACATCCTGTTTGATTTGTATCATATGTCCAGCAACTTTCACCTTTCATTCCACATCGTTCTATTTGTGTCCACGGGTCTTGGAACCATGTACAATTTCCATCATCAGTACAAGTTGTTGTATCTAAATACTTCCAACAATTAGCCATTTCTCCGCCACCGCAGAATGGATCAAATATACAATTTGGATCATCACAATCACTTAAACCATTATTATCATTATCACTACCATCAAAACAAATTTCTGCATCAAAATTAGTTGGCTTACACATTCCATCATATTCATCCCACTTACAAGTTCCTTGTGCACCACCACCATCCATATTACAATCTGTTTTATCATAACAGAAGAAACAATCATCTAAACAACCTTTTGCACTTATTTCAAGGCAATTTTCCGTAGAATTATCCCACTTACACCCACCTGTACTAGCATCACAAGCTTCTTCCGGAGTAAATTCTCCACCTGAGTAAAATTCGCAAGATGGACAGAAATTATCACAGTTACCATGTAGTTCTATTTCAGAAGGTATATCACAATATCCATTTTGTACAAAACCATCATCAACTACCCATAAACAATATCCTTTCTTTGAAGCACGACAATCTGTTTGATTATTACATGCCCAACAAGAAGAATCACAACCATACAAAGATTCTCCTGTTGGCATCTCACACCAAGAATGTGCTTCTGGACAATCTGCTGTTCCACAAATACTTTCGGTTTTCCAAATTCCACCTAAGAATTCGCAATTTTTCTTTGTTTTAATTTCATCAACATCTGTAGCCATATCTCCTTTAAATCCACATTGGCTAGATGTATTATCCCATTTACAAGGCATATACCATGGATCACTAGAAATTTGCTCACAAAGAGTTGGACTATCTATTGCATTATAATCCATACAATGAGATGCACCTTCTGGAGTTTCAGACATCTGATCCCAACAAGTTGTATCATAAGTTGTGTTACATGTTGAACCTTGCCATTTACAACATGTTGAAAGCATAGGTATTGCTTCGCAAAGAGTTTGATTAGTTACATTATTTACCATATAACTTGTAATGTTTTCACAAGAGATTGTAGTAGAACTAATAGTATCATTACAATCTGCAGTGCTATTATCATAAATACAACCTCTTACAGCATCACATTCCTTTTGCTGATTATCAAATATCCAACACCCTGGATTTTCTAATTCAATTAAATCTTTTAATTCACAATCTGTTCCATTCCATTTACCCCAACCAGATGAAATACAAGTACCTTCTGTGGTAAAATCGCCTATACCTTTTGCAGATTCATAACAAAAACCCGTCATATTCTGCCACATACAATTTGCAGTATTACAATCTGCTTCATTTCCACCAGACCATGAATCATAATTCTGACAACCATATCCACCCATACACCAGCCACCTGCAGTTTGATCCCATGTACAAGTCATATTATAAGCATTACTTTCGCAAGCAGATTGATTTGTATTATCGTAATTCCAGCAAGACCGTTTTTCGCACCAACCCCAGTCCCAACCAGCGTCAGTTGAAGTTGTCCAATTACAATCTGCTGAAATATCACATTCACTTTCAGTCCAATGAGATGCGCAAGTTTGCTCATAACAAGTTCCATACATTGCATCCCATGTGCAATTATTAGCAAGGCACGTATCATTTGTATAAGCATCCCAACATTTTACACCACCTTCTTCACACCAACCACTAGAACTTTGGGTCCATTCACAATCAACAGTTGAATCTCCATCGGTGTCTGCTGCAGAACAACTATCATTAGTTGAATAATCCCAGCAACCTCTTTCTACACAGCCACCAGAGCCCCACCAGGATTCCCATTTACATTTTGAACTAAATGTATCATTTGTACAATCAGTTTGATCTAAATCATAGCAATTTTCAGTTGAAAGAACATCACACTGGCCCCAACCACTACTCCAAGTACATCCTTTAGCATCACAAGTGCTTTCGCTATCATAACCCCAGCAGTTTTCTTCATAACACCAGCTTGAAGTGTTATCCCAATAACATTCTCCAGAAGTACTTGCTATACAATTAGCCTCACCATTATAACTACCACAAGATTTACTCTGACAATTTTGCCAATACTCACTCCATTCACAATCTAAACCATATGTAACGGAATCAGTTTCACAAGCAGATTGACTTGCATCAAATTGAGTATCCCAACAACCATATTCATAACAATGATCTCCAGAATCCCACCAGCACGAAAGTGCTGTTGATGTGCAAGCAGAATAAGTTAATAAATCTTCGCATCCTGTAGAACCCATACAACTTGGATTTTTCCAATAACAGCTTGTTGATGCATTACATAATGTTTCATCTGAGTTATAATTCCAGCAACCTTCATATAAACATGAATTATCATTAGTTCCATTCAAACCACTATCACTCCAAAAACAACCAACACTTGTATTACATCCAGTTTCATTAGTTATATCTGGGCAACCTGGACTAGAACACTGACCTTGAGCTTTCCACTCACAACCCGTTGATACATTATCTGCATTACTTGAACAAGTTGTAGTATTATAATAATAGGAACAACCTTTTTCATAACAATAATTATTATCTCCATTCCATATACAATCACCCGATGGGTCTGTTTCACAACCACTTGTGGTATTATTACTAAAATATGACCAGCAACCTTTTACAGAACAATCTCCCTCAGTTGCTCCAGAACCCCAACTATTCCATATACATCCTGTTTGTGCTTCACAAGAAGTGTCATTAGTATTAGATCAGCAATTTGTGCTTAATTGACTACAATAAGTATTTACATTCCATGAACATGAAGAATCTAATTCACAATTACTTTTACCATAATAATCTGAACAACCTGGTTTGTTACAATAATCTCCAGAATCCCACCAGCAACCTAAATAAGAACCTGTACAATCAGAACTTGCTGAAAAATCAGAACATCCTGAAGGACCTTGACAAGATGTATTTTTCCATTGACAACCAACACTTGCATCATAACAACCTGACTCATTATTATAATTCTGACAATTAGCGGATTCCTGACACCATCCTGTACTCCAGCCCATATCTGAATCAGTTTTCCAGAAACAACCATCTGTGCTTGCAGAAGTACAGTCTGCTTGGATTTTAATATCCCAGCAACCTTTACTCATACACCAAGAGCCCCAATCATCCCACCAACAGTCATCTGCACTACCATCACTATCAGTATCAACTGCTTCGCAAGTTAATTGGTTTGTCTCATCATAATCCCAGCAATTATCTGCCGAAACTATTGTGAATAAAAATATAGCAGTAAATATAGAGAAGATAGCTAAGGCCACTACTTTTGGTTGAAATTTCAATGCTCTCACACACGCTCACAAAGTTTTAATCTAAAAATACTCTTTTATATTATATATCACTTATTGAACACTCAAAAGTAATTACTTCTTTTTAGCTGGAGATAAAGTAAAATTTCCAAAATTAATCTTAAATCCTTTCTTTTTATGATTATTATTAAGTAATCCAAAACATACTGCACAGACAATTCCAATAACAACTATTGAACTAGCTGTTTTCTGATTACCACTAAGAGCACTAAAATCAAATTCACCTAAACCTGCGCCAAATGCTCCAAGAGGATAATCTGAAGTATTTTCATCTGTTGTTTCTTCAGTTGAAACAGTTTCATCGGTTGTTTCTTCAGAACTAGTTTCAGCTTCAACTTCTTCCTCAGTTGTTGTATTTTCTTCTACTGTTTCTTCAGTAGTGGTTTCTTCTTCATCTTCATCAAAGGTGCCACCTGAGCTACCTCCTCCACCTCCACTGCCTTCATCATCATCGTCATCATCTTCATCATCTCCAGAAGTGCAACTATCTGCAACAGCAACTACAAAATCCGAAGGAACAGATGTAGTTCCATCTGAAGCAGTTACATTAATTGTATAATTTCCTGAAGTTAAGCAACTAAAATCTCCCTCAATAAGTCCTACAGAAGAAATAGTAAAATCAGATAAACTAATACTCATTGTATAAGACAAAGTATCTTCATCATAATTATTAATATATGTAGAAACATCATAAGACCAATCAGTTTCATCTGATGTAGTATTTGGTATTACAGACCATACTGGTGCAGAAACATCTGAAACAGTTAAATTCCAATTTTGTGTTGAACTTTGATTAAGTTCATCTGAAACATTCAAAGAAAGTGTGTGAATTCCAACAGATTGCAAACCCATAGTATAAATTAAATCTTCAGTTGTATTTATTTCAACATCATCTATTAACCAACTGTAACTTATATTATTATAAACATCTGAATCACTTACATTAACTAAAATAGTAAGAGTATCATTTTCAATAATTGTTATGTTTGCTAAAGTTGTAGAAACACCTGTTCCATTATTCCAAACCCAATCGTCAATTGTTGGTGCGCTATCAACAAAAAGAGTTAAAGTTGTATTAGCAATATTATTAATTGAATCATTTGCATAGAAAGTTAAATTATGCTCTCCTGCAGTCCAATTAACATCTACAAACCAATTTGTTGATGTATTATATGCATCATATACATTTACTGCAATACTATTATACCAAAAAGTATTAATTCCACTTATATCTGTTGCAGTAAAAGTTAATGTTGTGGTATTTGGTTCTAATACTGAACCATCTGCAATATTTTCAGAGTAAGTTAAATTTGGATATATGAAATAATTTGCTGCTGCAAGAATATTAATTCTTGGATAAGAAAGACCTGAACTAGCATCTGCAATTAAATCTCCTTGTTCTTTAAGTGCATCTTCAATTTGTTGTGTAGTTATGGTTACACCTTCAATAGTTGCAATTTGATTAAGAATTGCTGCAGCACCTGCAACATGTGGAGTAGCCATTGAAGTTCCACTCATCTGAGCATAATCACTATTTGTATAATATGTCGAATTTATAGTTACGCCCGGTGCTAATAAATCAAGAATTGAACCTCGATTATAATAAACTGTATCTGAATCATCAACTCCACCTACTGATGTAATATTTGAACCACAAGCAGGAGAACCAATACCTGTTGTATCTCCATCATTACCTGCTGCAGCAGAAACAAAAAGTCCTTGAGCAGCAGCACTATTAGATGCATTAACTACACCTCCATCTGAATAAGCATCACATGCAGAACTTGAAGTAAATATAATCTCACTTCCACCACTTACAAGACTTAAACTCATAGTAATAACTGAAATATTAAATTCAGTTGCATTATTTACACACCAATCAATACCTGCCAAAACTTGAGATGCGCCGGTGCTTCTATCTGCACCAAAAACTTTCATAGCAATTAAATTAGCATCTGGAGCAATACCTGTAATAGTTCCGTTTGCTGTAGCAATACCTGCAACATGACTTCCATGACCGTGGTCATCAACAGGGTCCATATCATTATTATAAATATCTTGCCCACCAACAACTTTACAACCATCACCTAAACAGCCACCTAAATCTGCGTGATTATAATTTATACCTGTATCAATTACACAAATTGTCTGTCCTGCTCCAGTTAAATCAACACCATTTAACTGTAATGCATGAACATCATCTGCACTAACTAATGGAACAGATGTATCTAAAGCAAGTTCATAAATATGATCATAAAGTATTTTCTCAACATTTTCATCTTGCTCAAGTTCTTCTAGTGCTTGTTCATTTACCTCTGCAGCAAAACCATTCATAACAGCAGAATATTCATAAGTTACATCAACAGCTTCTATTTCATTATCAAAAGTTTTCCAATCTGCATCTTTTATTTCAACAGACTGTTCATTAATATCAATGCCTGCATTTTCATCAAGAACAACAATTACACTAACTGTATCTTCTGTTTTAAATTCTTCAATAATTTCAGAATCAATTTTATCAGATAAATCATTAGAAGTAACTTGTGGAATAAGAATAATTAATACTGCCAAGATAATTAATAATTTTTTATTCAACCCACATCACCACACATTCATTATCATGACAGATACAACTTCCTTGTCCACAATCCATTGTTCCCGGTGCACATTCAGCAGTGCAAAACGCCTCTGAGTATCTTACGATAAAATCCCTATTTATGCAACTAGTTGGGTGGCAGTCTCCTTCAGGAACACAGTCAGCATCAGAAGAACAAATCAAATGTTCTGGAATATTTGAAACATCAACAGGTCTAAATGCAATTATAACGAAAACAAGCCCTATGGCACCGGCTACAGCTGCTATCACCTTGCTATCCATGTAATATAATATATTACTCAAATATAATAATTGTTGACTACTGTATATGGATTACTAATCCCTCTATTGTTTTCTCAACAAAACAGATTTTCTAATCATAAGATTATTAAAGGTTAATATTTAGATAATATATCCTTTTGCACATAAGGACAGGAGCGCATTAAGGTTACCGACAAATCGAAGATTTGCGGAACAGAGAATTTACGATTCTCTTGTATATAATGAGCGACTCCGAACGTTGCAAAGGCAAAAGAAAATGGTATTTAGTCTATCTGAGATAATTCAAATTGGAATAACTGTATTAGCAATTGGATTTATTTTCTCAGGTTATATTAAGAAACCAAAAACATATGATGATATTGAAAGCTATTTCAGTGGAGGCAGATTTAGCCATTTATTTAATTGGGAAGATTTTAAATTCTCAACAATGATTGTCGCGCCAGCAATTATTCTTCACGAATTTGGGCATAAATTTGTTGGTATGGCTTTAGGACACCATAGTTATTTTACTGCATGGCCTACAGGCTTAGGTCTTGGCGTAGTTATGCGATTAATTGGTTCAAGATTCTTATTATTTGCACCTGGCTTTGTAAATATAACTGGAAATGTAACTGCTTCAGAAATGGCCATAATTGCGTTTGCAGGTCCGCTTGTAAATTTAATTTTATTTGCAGCTAGCTGGGCAGCATTAGAATCTGGAAAATTCAGAAAGCATGCAAAAGCATTACACATCTCAAAAACAATTAATATGTGGTTATTCTTATTCAACATGATTCCATTTGGCCCTCTAGATGGCGCTAAAGTGCTACGTGGTATATTAGCACTTATTTAAAAAATATTAAGTAATCTCGATACCAACAAATCAGAGATTTGTGGTTCCACAAATTGTAAAACAATTTGTTGGTAAGAGATATTTTTGATCAAACTTTTCGCAAAAGTTTGTGATGGTGCTAAGGTATTAAGAGGAATTCTAGCAGTTATTTAAATCGTAACTTAAACTTACCATACTTGCCTTTTATTCGGAATCCGTAATCTTCTGAACTGACTGCCTCAGTTCACAAGGCTTTGCTCCTCAAAACTCAAAATATATTCGTCGCAAAATATAATATATTTACTTCCACATTAACTTAAACTTACCATACTTGCCTTTTATTCGGAATCCGTAATCTTCTAGAGATTTTTTAGAACCACCCATAGTGTTTTTTATTCTTTGTCTTATTGCTTTAACTCTTGGAATTCTAAACAAAACTGCTCTCAATATCTTTCTAAAAAGTCTAAGTCTTTTTCTAAGTAATAAATAAATTGCTGCGAGTATAACAGCGACTTTAATTGGACTATCATAATCTTCTGCTGCTCCAGTAAAAACTGCTGCTCCAGTTATTAGGTTTGCAAAAACACTTTCCTCTTCTTCAGGTTGTGTTTCTGATTCAGTTGGTTCTTCAGGAGTTTCTATCTCAGGCTCTATTGGTTGCTCTTCTATAATAATTTCATCTTCAATTGTATCACTGGGTTCAGCTTGGCTTTGCTCAGTTGTATCTGTTTCAATTTTAATTATTGCTTGATTTCCATTTACTTGATTTAATGTAACTTTAACATCATATAAACCATCAGCATCCAAATCAATCAAAATATATTCATCAATATTTATTGTTAGAATATTATCTGAGTTAGAAAAAGTTATTTTAATATAATTTTCTCCAACTTCAATTAATTCAAAAGAATATAATTTACTATCAAATTTAAATAATTCTTTTTCGCCATTTATTAAATTCCTAAATGTTTTTGAAGTTAAAATATTTGGAATTGAACTACCTCCACCTCCACCACCATTATTAGATGGAGGTGTTACTGGTTGTGATACTGGCTCATCCATAGTTGTAAAACTCCAGTCAATAATTTGAATTTTATCTTTACTGTCATCTAATGTTGCATACCATATATAATTTGTGCTATAAGAAAGTCCAGTCCATGTAAAACCTGCACTTGTTCCACTTGCTAAATCATCTAAATTTATAAGAACTGAATCATCGAATGCATCATAAAATGTTACATTAATTAAATCTCCCACATCATCATCATAAACATTAAAACTAATATCCACATTAAGTTCTGTATTTATTAAATTATTATCGGGCTGTCTTAAATCTAAATATGGTGCATTATTAGCTCCTGTTGTAAAATAAGAAGTATCACTCCTTCTTGAACCTTCATCATTAGTAGCTATAACATACCAAGAATAGGTTGTAGCTGAAGAAAGTCCAGTCCACTGATATTCAAGAGTTGACTCAACAGAAACATCATCTAATGTTGTTAATATTGTACCATCGCCAGAATAAAAAATCACATCAAGAACAGCATATTTATCATCAGAAACACTTGTTTGTAAAACAGGATTTAATGGTTGATTTATTGCTCCATCTAATGGACCAATAATATTTGGTTTATTTGGAATATCTCCACCGGGTGTTTGATCTAAAAAAAGTTCATAAAATATATTTGGCTGCGACCCACCTAATCCTGAACCAAAATTTACCCAATCAGAACCATCCCAACAAGTAAATGAATTCATATTTGATATATTAATTTTTAATCCTTCTGATAACAAACATATAGAAGGAACATTTGTTGTTTGTTCTCCATTATCTAATGTAATAGCATGCATCTCAGCATCTAACATAAACCAATCATATGTAACTTCAACCCAAGTACTACTCTGTCTCCAAATGTATCCTGTTGTGTGATTTTCATCGAAAAGAAGAGAACAATTACCTAACTCACCATTATAATGCCATGGATTAGAACATTGTGCATTTGATGGTTCATTTACTTCAACAGCTTGTGAATTAATAGATAAAAATACAAAAGTAAATATAAATACAACTACTAAACTACTTCTTAGTTTTATCATTACCACCACTAAACGCTTTCCTAAGAGCTTGCTTTATATATAATTTAGCACTCTTATTAAACATAAATAGTAGCACTACTACAATTATAAATACTGCTATAATGAAATATATATTTTGTAGTATAGATAAATCAGGTAATCCTGCAAATGCTCCTGTAATTGCAGCAAAAGAATTATCTTTATCTTCAATAACAGACTCTGTTTCTATTATTTCACCTATTGCTTTTTTCTCATCTTCAATAACTGATTCAGGTCTTAAAACTAATTTAAGTAAAATATTAGCTGTGCTACCAGAAACACTTTCCACATTTATACTTAACAAATAATCAGAATTTGCTTGTAAATCAACTTCTTTTGTTTCACCTGAAGACATACTAAAAATCGCATCTTCAGAATCTAAATTTAATTTAACAGTATTTCCAGATACACCATTAACTGTAACTATATGTTTTTCATCATCAAATTGGAAGGCCTTACCTCTATTAATACTAATTTGAAAAGATTGATATTCTTCAGTTAATACATTTGTAACAGTCGAGCTACCTCCACCGCCTCCGCCACCAGAACCTCCTCCAGAGTTATCTCCAGAAGAACCAGAATCACTTGTGGTAATTATAATAACACTTAAATCAAATGGAATATATGAACCTGAATTTGGAACTATATGTCTTCCAGTTTCAACTCCTGAAACATAAAAAATATACTCTTCTTCATTATTTGAAGGAACTTGAATAGAATATCTTGAATTAATTGTCTGAGTGTCTACATTTTCGTCTCCAATTTTAACTGAAACAACTGTTCCATCTTCAACAGCTTCTCCATTTACAGTAACAGTGCCATCAAACCGAACTGGAGTTGCTGGAGGTCCCTCTGCAATAGATATTGGAATAAGCAATACTAACATAATAAGGATTGTAAAAATACATTTAATTTTCATAGTAATAACAACTAAAAAGGGAATAAAAAGATTATGCAGGTCTAGTATATATATATGAAAATATAAAAAAGAAGCACCAAATAGGTGCTATAGTCAAAGGCATTAATATCCATACTAAAATGGCTTTGAGTAGATAGCAAATGTATATGAAAATTTCTCACATTTGCTATATTCAATTAAATTACTCTCGTGGATCATATCCTGGTGCGAAACTGCTATCCATATCAACATTTAGCCAATATCCATTGCCTGTATCCATGTTTTCTACACCAACTAATCCCATTTCTGGATAGTGTGTAAGCACTGTAATTGGGTCCCATAACAGAGTAACAAAGTAGTTTTCTACACTAGAAGTTGTATCAAGTCCACTCTTTGTATATCCGACCATGTTCCAGCTATCATATACAGGATAATCTGGAAGCAAATTACCTCCGCCAAGCATACCTGAATATCTTCCAGCTAATACTAACTCGCGTTCATTACGCATATCAATTAGATATCCTTTTCCATGGTCAAAAGTTGTTAATGTATTATCTACGCCACCATCTGGTGTCCAACTTAACCATTCGTCATTTGCTGCGTCGTAATACCAAATAATTATTACATCATCTTTGATATCATTAAATACAACATCCATACTTGGGTCAGGTAAAATAACTGGTGTTGAAACAAAGTTCCAATCATCAATTAAATCAATTTCTTCATTTGGATATGCTGTTCCAATTTCATACTGAACTTCTGTATTATAGTTTCCTGCTTTATCAAATGCAACAACTGCAAAGCAATAATCTCTTCCTTCATGTATTTTCTTAGTTGGACTTAATTCACTTACATCAATTTTATTTACATCATGAATACTTACAACATCTGCTAATTCTATAACACCATCTTCACCTATATCTGTAAAACATCGGCCATAATCACTATATTTCCATGCATATATTCTATAATAATCAACACCAACTGCATATTGACCAATCTCTGCAGGGTCATTTACTTCATCCCACATAAGTGTGACCGTATCTGGAGCTACAGCATCAAATACTTGCAAATCATCAACTTGCTCGGGGGAAATCATATCATTTGCTACTTTAACACAATCTGCATCACCACGGTTTGTTGCTTTATCTACACCTCTAATACATAATGTATTCAAATAATTAGTAAGCAATGTAAAGTCAAATCCTGCTACTTCAGTTTCATCTGTAAGATACCAAAAATCATTATTTGTCTTACGCTCATATTTCCAAAAATTATCTGGATCAACATCAGAACTTCCTAAAAATGGAATAATTAAGGCATCTGTTGTTCTAGTTATATAATAAATCTCTTCATTTGTTGGATCAATGTTAGGTTGCGTTGGTGCAATAAAATCAGTATGAACTTCTGGTTCATAAATAGAACCTTGATTTCCTGCATAATCTGTAACTAAAACTCTTACTCTAGTTTCTTGACCTTCAGTTCCATCTAAAAGTCTTGAAAAGCAATGCTCAAAAGTTCCAACTAAATCACCACAGCTTCCATCTCCATTATCTTCTGTTCCAGTATTTATATTAGTCATAACAGAATTGTGCCAATCTCCACTATGAACTCCAGCTTCCTCATGGTCTTGAAGTGAAACACCAATAATATACCCACTTACTTCATCAATATCAAAACCTGTGTAAACTGTATTACTTTCTGAATTTAAATAATCTGGACTTGCTTCAATACTATCTACAACAGGTAATGTATTATCATGTGAAAATGCATTTTCATATGTTTCTTCAAAGATATTTCCTGCTTTATCATCTACTGCAATTGTAACTGAACAATCTTCATTTAATCCCCATGCACCTACAACATAATCATATGTCCATAATAAATTACTAACCATGGTCATAGGATTATCTGTAACATCAGCATCAACACCTGTTGGACAATCAATTGTTATTTTAGGAGTGGTTTCAGCAATACCTGAAGCATCACTAAATTTTGCTGTAATTGTCATATTATCTCCATCCATAACAACTCGTCCAGCACCATTACTATCAGAGGTTCCTTCATTATTATCATCTGTATATTTTACATATACAATTTCAGGATTTGTCTTATCAAGAGTGATTAAATTACTAAATGGAATAAGAACAGAATTTCCTGCTTTATCCATAAGTCTAAATGAAACTTGATAAGTTCCTTCATTCATATTTGCTGGGAGTGGGTCTGTTGTATGTTCAAAAGGAGGATTATTAACTCTAACATCTTCTGCACCTGGCCATAATTGCTGTCCACCTGGATAAAATTTTACTCAGTAAATACCTGATAAATCATCTGTAGCACCAATAGTTACAAAATCAATCTTATCTCCAACTTTCATGTAAGTATCACCATCAAATAAGTCTAAAGCAGAATCACTTGTATGATATGGATTAACCGTATCAAACCAATATGGACCATAAATAATAAAGTTTCCAATATTACCTGCTGAATCTGTAGCAAAAACCCAGAAATAGTTTAACTGACCATCATCAAAATTACATGTGTGATCGCGAGCAGTTGCAGGTAGAATTGTACTACCTTCACCACTACAATAAGCAGTATATTTTACTATTTCAGCAGGACCATCATCACTTGCAGCACCCCATTGAAAAGTTACTTCAGGATTATTGCTCTCATCATAATGCCATTTATTTTCATCAGGGCCATCATGTGTAACCCATGGAACTCTATCTGGAGCAGAGTTATCTATTTTGAACATATTATTAGATTCATATAAAACCAATCCATCACCAATATTAGCTTCAAGCCAATATTCTCTTGTTTCATCCATAGATATTGTATCCCAATCATATTCCATATCATTTGCATCAACACTATCTATCAAACGACACATACTGCTAGCGGTATAATAACAGTAATATAACTCAATTTCTTCTCCACTATCACATTGTGGGTCAGACCAAGTTATTTCATAATCATCTCCGCTTATAATATCACCGTCTTCTGGTGTATTAATAGTTATATCGCCCGGACAATCTGCTACGGCTAAATTAAATCCTAAACTGACTACAAATAATGTAATCATTACTACAAATATTATTTTTGCTATTTTCATCATTATACTCCAATACGAATGTTACTAATGAAAAGCGATAAACAATATATAAGAATTTATTAGTTACAATCTCGAAATTGCAAACTCGAGATTCGAAAATCGAAATTCGAAAATCTAGATTAAAACCTAGAAATTCCATTACAGAAATACTTATATTCAGAACCTAGACTTCCGATGAAAAACTAAAACTTCAGAGCTTTGTGTAAGTTAGCAATCTTAATTCTTTTTTGTTTCATTGTATCTCTTTCTCTAACTGTAACAGTATCATCTTCAAGACTTTGATGGTCAATAGTTATACAATACAAACATCCAATCTCATCCATTCTTCGATAGCGCTTTCCAATTGAACCACTCTCATCATATTGGCAAGCATATGCTTCTTTCAAAACATCATAAACATTTTTTGCTTTTTTTGGAAGATTATCTTTCTTCATAAGAGGGAATATTGCTACTTGAACTGGAGCAATTTTTGAATTTAATTTCAAAAGTCTTCTGTCTTCTGTCTTTGTTTTCTCGGTTGTAAATGCATCTAAAATAATAGACATAAATACTCGCTCTAAACCTAAACTTGGTTCTGCTGCAACAACAGGAGTTACCCAAGCCTTCTTTTCATCATCAAATATAGCCATTCGTTTTTTAGAATATTTTGCTTGCTTATTCAAATCATAATCACTTCGGTCTGCAACTCCAATCATCTCTTTCCAACCAAAAGGATAATTATATTCAATATCAAAACAACCACTAGCATAATGTGCTAATTCTTCATCTAAGTGCTCTCTAAGACGTAAGTTCTTTTCAGAAATCCCTAGATCTTCAGTAAACCATTTGTATGTAGAAGAAACCCAATAAACAAGCCATGGAGAATGACCTTGCTTAATTAACTGCTGTGCAGTCATTTTCTTAACAGATTTATTTTTACTATTCTGTGCTTTAGAAGTAAGAACATTCATTTTGATTTTTGAAACTTCATTTAAATATGGACAATCTTTTATTTTATCTGGGTGAACAAAATACTCCATTTCCATTTGCTCTATTTCTCTATCTCGATAAATAAAATTTCTAGGAGATATTTCATTTCTAAAAGATCTACCTATCTGAGCAATCCCAAAAGGAAGCTTTAATCTATTTGTGTCAACGACATTAGCGAAATTTGAAAATATCAATTGTGCTGTTTCAGGTCTTAAATAAGCAACATTATCTTCATTCTGAATTGGTCCAATATGTGTTCTAAACATTAAATTAAATGACTTAGTTGGTGAAAGCTTTCCTTTTTTACAAGAGTGACAAGTTATCTTATGTTTTGCAATCAATGTATCTATTTTTTTAGCTGAAAAACCATCTGCTGGAATCTTAAGAACTTCTTCCACTAGTTGATCTGCTCTAAACTGTTGCTTACATTTTTCACAATTAGTAACTAAATCACTAAATCCATCAACATGACCTGATGCTTTCCAAACTTTTGAATGTGTAATAATCGCTCCATCAATACCAACAACATCATCTCTAAACTTAACAAATTTATCCCACCAAAGCTTTTTGATATTATTTCTTAATTCAACTCCAAGAGGACCATAATCCCAAAATCCTGCAAGACCTCCATAAATCTCTCCACTAGGAAACACCAATCCTATCTCTTTACAAAAAGCTGCCAAATCAGATACGGTTTTGATACTTTTTACTTTCATAGAGCTTTCTTCCCAAGAAAGTTCGCAAAGAAACGTTGTTTCTCGTAATGCTTCGCACTCGAAACAATTGCTTCGCAAGGGTATTGGTAATCCTCTCTTTTCATATATTTACTAAAAACGCAGACTTATTAAGAATTTTGATTACAATAAATAAAAATTATAAAATAAAAGTTAAAGAAAAAAGAAAAAAGGGTTTTGCTTAGTGTCTTCTTCGTCTTAAATGTTTATGATGCACATGCTTAGCCTTTTTATGAATTTTTTCTTTATTAAAATATATTGCAATAATAAATACAATTGCTATAAATATTATTCCAGCAAGATTAATTTTGTTTACTGGTTCTTCAATAATATCTTTAACATCTTCAACTGCCGATGTAACTTTATCTTTAACAGTTTCTTCCTTAACTTCTTCAACTGCTACGTTTTCCTTAGCTGAAATTGCGAAGATAGAGAAACTTGTAGTTGTTGCCTTATAATTATCTCCTGAAATATATGTAGTTGGTAATTCAACCCATTCTTCTTCATCTGCATCATAATGCATTAATATAATATCGCTAGAAGCAACATTGTTGGAAGTTAACCAATCAGAACTTACAGTAAATTTAATTTCTGCTTCTTCAATATCAATTGTTGCAGATACATCTATATATTTGTAAATTTCTTTATTACTTGGTTCTAAAACTGTGCTTGGCTTAGATGAATATCCTTTAACTACAACTCTTGCTGAATCTGAATCTTCTGCAGCAACGATAATAACTTCCTCAACAGGAATATTATTACGATTAATATCTACAGTTAGCTCATCTCCATCTGCTACATCTGAAAAAGAAGTAGAAACTGATGTAGATGCTGCACTTGAGCCGCCTCCAGAGCCAGAACTATCTGAGCCGCCTCCACAATCTGTTGAACAACTAGTTGAACTTTCATAATTTTCATCACAATATGAATCTCCGCAATAATATGCTGCAGATCTACATATAGATTGGACACAATAATCTCCAGAACAAGATGAACTATTTGTGCAAGATTCGCCATCAGACTGTCTTGTATCTAAAATAAAACTTTCAGATGTTCCTTCATTACCAGCATCATCTACACAAGTTATATTCCAGTTGTTCTTCATAATCATTGGAATTATTCCAAATTGTATACTTATATTGTTTGTCAGAGTATTATTAGCAGTTATATTTTTACCCATATACAATAAACAACTAGTATTTGTGTTGTTTATAATATTTGTAATGTTTCCTTGCAATTCAAAGCTTGTATTTGTTGATATAGTATTATTTGCAAGTGTTTGTAAATCAATGCAGAATGTGTTATTACCAAATTCATCTGTCATAGAATATTCACCTACATATGTATCTGTATTATAACAAAGAGCATTGTTTGCTATTCGATTATAACTTTCAACATCAAAATACAATCCAGAAACATTGTTTAATCTAATTGAAGTGTTTGTAACATTATTATACTCACCAATAAAATAAATTCCAGATTGATTATTTGAATTTGTTGTAGCATTATTTACAAGTGTATTATTAGAATTAATTTTAATTCCATATAATGTATTTGAGTTTGAAACTACATCTGAAAAGGTATTATTCTCAGAATCTGCTATTAAATAAATACCATCTAAACCATTTTGAGTTACTGTAGCTGTAGTAAATGTGTTATTAGCTGATAAATTAAGTTGCAGTCCTTCTTGAGTATTTGAACTTAATGTCAAATTTGCGAGAGTGTTAAAATTACTAGACAATAAATAAATTCCTTCACGAGCATTATATGTTGAGGTTACATTAGTTACAGTATGATTATTACCATTTCCTAAAAATATTCCAACATTAAATTGAGATATATTACAATTTTTAATTGTAACATTATTTGTATTATTTACAAAAAATCCAAAACCATCTGTATCACTATCACCATCAACTGTAAAACCTGCACAATCAAATATAATATTGCTTGCAGTTATATTAAAACAATCTCCACTATCATCTGAAATACTAGCATTTAAAGTCAAATCAGCATTTACAGTATCATTACAAACATCTGTATCTGCTTGAACTGAAAAAGACAAACCTGCTAGCGCAATAACTAATATCGCTAATAATATAATTTTATCTAAATACCTTGCCATTACTCTCACTCTTTTATATATTCCAGCATATATAAAAAACTGCGTGAGCACTGTTGAGGTGCAATAACAATTTAAAGACCGAAGCTCTCTTGGAACTCTTTAATCTTCCTAAATTGGATTAAAAAATCACGGCCTTTGTCTGTGAGAATAATAAACTTATGAACTTTATCAACTTGGAGCTCTTGAGCCATATCTCTCTTTATTAAATCACCTAAATATGAATTAAGAAGCTTATGAGAAAGATTTGCTTTATACATCAAATGCGTTGGCTTAATTTTACCTTGAGCTTTCTGAATAGCTACAAGCATATCATTGAAAACATCTAACCTTGTTCTTCTTGCGATTTTTATCTCACCCTCAATATAGCTACATATACAGCCAAGAGCAAAAGATATCCCAATAGTTGAATTATCTCGCCTGCTATGTATAATGAGTGGTTAAAAGATACAAATATAAAGGTTACTTGACTGAAGAATATAGTTAAAAACGCTGCTGTAACTCCAAATGTGCTTCTACGTGGGTGTTTTATGTAATTCTGAGCAAATTTTACAAATATAAGTCCTAAAATAACTGCTGTGCTAAGGTTAAAAATATAAGGTATCTGCATGCTTGTAAATGCTGTTAAAGCTGCAAGATAAAACATCAATATCCAATTCTTTTTTTCTTTAGAGTCAGTAATTATAAGGAAAATACCTAATAAACCTATAAGCATAAGTGAACGATATGTAAATAAACCATAATGCCAAAGAACATCTGAAGCATTAGTCTGTCTAAAAGTTGCTATAACTGCCCCCGAAACCACTCTTCGTATCTGATGTGTGTATATAATAAAATTCATTGCAATTCTACCTACAAATGCTAAAGCAATTGCAAAAAAAGAATAGCTAAACCATTTGTATTTGTTCTCTCTCATTATTTTATATATTGAATAACTATGAAAACTAATCAAAGCTAGAATTGCTACCATAATTAGCTCAATAATACAATCCCAATACCAAACATGTGAAATAGCTACTGTCATAATAGATAAAATTCTATACAAGTAATAAAGGCATTATGGAACTTAGTTCCAGAAAAACACTCTAGTTCAAATATTCATAATGCTTTTTTAAACAAACTATATAGTTAAATTGTCAGTGTCAAGCTGGCTGCTCTCACCGAACCTTTCTCTTCAAAGAGAAACGTTCACGAAAGAGAACCCCTTCGGGTAAAGCTGATTTGGGGTGAAGACCTTTTTCAAAGGGATTCGTGTCAGTGTCAAGCTGGCTGCTCTCACCTGCGCGCGTCCACTATGACGCGCTCATTTTCACCTCATTATCTATTTTCGCGGAGAAGGACAGGAGCGTAAAAAGGTTACCGACAAATCGAAGATTTGCGGAACAACGAATCTTTGATTCGTTTGTATATTTTACGCGACTCCGACCGCTATAGATGCGAAAAATATGAAAACTAAAGTTAAAAGTCCGTCAATTGGTTACGAATTCCTTAGACAGAGGATCAAACAGAACAAATCTCTAAAAGATTTAACAAATGACGATATTGATATAATAATTTTCAATCAATTACAAAAAATTGCAGAAAATAGGGGTTGGATTAAAAGTGTTCCAACCAGCGTTTTCCAACATAAATAACGTAAATTAGAATAATTTACGGGATTGCAAATCTATTAATTTTCAATAAAATAAAAAAGCAATTATCCAACTGTAAAGGAAAATTGACCGTCTTCTTCTCGTCCGTCATCAGTTACGATTTTGTATTCAGCTTTGTAGTTTCCTGCAGTGTTTACAATAGCTGCTGTTGTCATACTAGTTCCATCAACTGTTGTGTAACCACGATCAACCATTCTGTTTTCATTACCTTGGTGTAATTTAATGTAAGAACCTGCAATCATATTAGTTGATGCTGTAACACTAATTTCTCCAAGACTACCAACTGTTGATCCATGTGATGGATTTGAGCTGACAAATAAAGAAGCTTGATCTTCAGAAGTATCTAATGAAGTTAATCGTCCTTCTTCTCTAACAGGAACATTTCCAAGTCCACAGTTTTCACCACAAGTTGCTGGCGCAGAAGGTGACTCTTCAGGTTCATCCACAATATCAAAATCTGCTGTAGGTGCTTCAATATTTTGTAAAGCTTCTTGTATGTCATCTAAAACTGCAAAACCTGTAATCTCGCCAGAACCGCCAATTGCAACTGCTGCTAGCATAATAAATACAAATGCTCCAACTGCAACTTCTCTTGTAACTTTTCCACTAAAACGTCGTCCTTCGGTTTTCCTTTCTGCTCTTTTTGCTTTAAAATTATTTATACGTTCTTTTAGCCTTCGCATAGAATAGTTAAACAAGCTTATATTTAAAGTTTAAGGCTTCTTCCATCTAACTTCGTAGTAAGTTACATCTCCTTCGTCATCTACAACTCCAACAAGCAAACTTTTCCTTGTTGAATGTGCAACTCTATTCATAGCAGAGAATTGTCTCCATGTAAGTCCTGCATTTTCATCTGCGCAGAAAAGCACCCATTTTGCATGATCTTCTCCAGGCTTTACACCTCGTCTATAAACACGGAAATCTGCTCCAAACTTCAAAGCAGTTTTCAAAGTATAACCTCTAGTTCTAAGTTCTCTATAAACACGATATCTAGTCCAGAAATTCTTTTCTGATTTTCTAGCAAGTCTTACAAATCCATCCAGATTAAGAACTTTCTTTCCACTAAAAACCGAAAGCTTTCCACGCTCCATTAAATAAAGCGATTCAGATAAACCTAATTCGATTCGTTTTTCTTTTACTCCATGAATTTCTCCAAAACTAGACCTGTCATAAAAAGGTAA
>JABHLG010000012.1 GCA_018692915.1 Candidatus Woesearchaeota archaeon
AAGATGTTTGGTGTAAAACAAAAGGACAATCAACACAAAAGACAAATCTTGTCTCTGCTACAATGAAAGCACTTAAACAAGGAACACGTCAACGTGTTGTTAATTGCAACTTAAAATATGGTTCAATATATTAAAAATGGTAGAAACTAGAAAGAAAACAGAAACAAAGGAAGCTCCAAAGCTAATGGCAGTTATCCGAATCCGAGGTGGAGTAGGTGTAACTGAAAAAATCGAAACAACTATGGAGCTATTACGACTTCGCAGAAAACATCGCTGTATAATTGTTATAGCTAACGATAATTATATGGGAATGATATCAAAAGTAAAGGACTATTGCACTTTTGGTGAAGTTGATGCAGCAACAGTTAAAGATCTTATTGAAAAACGTGGCAGAGTTGTTGGAGATAATAAATTAACTACGGAATATCTTAAACAACATAAATTAACTTCTGAAACATTTGCAAAGAAATTAGTAAATAGTGAAATCAAAATCAAAGATGTTGAAGGAGTGAAACAATTCTTCAAATTAAGCCCACCAAAAGGTGGATATGAAAGAGGCGGAATTAAGAAACCATATTCAATGCACGGAGCATTAGGCTACCGAGGCCCTGAAATCAATAAATTACTACGGAGGATGATGTAATGGGCGTTACAACTGGAAATGGTGATGGTGTTGTATCAGAACAAGCTAAAATAGATGCAGCAATTAGAGGAAAAGAATTTAGAGATAATAATGTTTGGGATGAAGATATTGAAAAAGCTACAACGTATGATAAAGCATTTGATTGGCATCCAGAATTAGTAGATATTGTTGGTTCTAAGGGATTTATACCTTCAGATGTAATTGTTAAGAGTTATATAAAAGATGAGCTTGAATGGGCTAAAATTATGATACATAAAAAGGGTGATGTAGTTAATTCTGAGAATTATAATCTTGTTGGAGAAACAAAAGATAATTCATATAAAATATTTTGGGGAGAACCAAATGGTAATTAGAAAGCAAAAGAAATCTGTAAAGCAAAGAGGTAGTAGAACTCATGGATGGGGCGCTGGAAAAAAGCACAGAGGTGCTGGACATAGAGGTGGTCGTGGTGAATCTAATATTGGTAAGCGAGGCGGAGCTAGAAAACCGCGTTATTTAGCTAAAGGTATAAAACCTTACGGACAAAGAGGAATGCCTGCAACTCAAAAAGGTGCTTCAGATAATATAATTAATTTAGCTACAATTTATGATAAATTAGAGACTTGGGTAAAACAAGGCAAAGTAAAGAAAGAAAAAGATACATATGTTGTAAACCTAACAAAATTAGGTTATGATAAGCTGCTTAGTGGTGGTGCAGTAAGACAGAAATTAAATATTACTGTTGGTAAAATATCTAAGAAAGCAGCTGAAAAACTCGGCATCAAAGCAGAGTAATTAATATTCACTTTTGCACAGAAGGACAGGAGCTCAAGGCGGTTAGCCATTGAGCGACTCCGAACGTTGCAAAAGCAAAAGAACAATGGTTAACTGGCAAGCATTAGCTTCATATCTTCCAGAAGTTTCAAAGCCACTTAAGAAAAAATTAGGCTTTAATGAAAAACTTAAATGGACAGGTGTAACTTTAGTTCTTTATTATATATTACTTCATATTCCACTTTATGGACTTGGACAAAATTCATTAGACCAATTTGACCAATTATCTACAATTCTTGGAGCAAGTTTTGGTTCTGTTATATCTTTAGGTATTGGACCAATTGTAACAGCATCCATTGTTCTTCAGTTGTTAGTAGGTTCAGGAATACTGGGCATGGATTTAACAAAGCCAGATGACCGGTCAAAGTTCCAAGCTATGCAAAGAATTGTAACAATATTATTTATATTAATGGAGTCAGGCATCTATGTTTTAATGGGTGGACTTGCACCAGCACCAGCACTTCTTGGAACTTCAGCATATAATGTATTTCAGTTTGCGCTCATAGCGCAGCTGTTCATCGGAGGTTATCTAATTGTGCTCATGGATGAGCTTGTTCAAAAATGGGGTTTTGGTTCAGGTATTGGAATATTTATTGCGGCAGGAGTATCTCGTCAGATATTTATATCTGCATTATCTCCACTTGTTCCACTTGGAGGCAGTTCTCCAGCAGGTAAGATTCCACAATTATTAATCGCACTTCAGAGCTCAAATATTGCAGGAGCATTAGTCGCTTCAGCAGCAATAATTGCTACAGTTATTGTATTTATGATGGCAGTTTATGGCCAAGCTATGAAGGTTGAAATTCCATTATCTTTTGGAAGAGTTAGAGGATATGGTATTCGATGGCCACTTAAATTCATATATACATCTAATATTCCAGTTATTTTAATCGCAGCACTGCTCGCGAATATACAGTTAATGGCACGTTTCCTTCAGAATTGGGGACGCCCATTGTTAGGAACTTTTGAAAACGGAGTGCCTGTATCAGGAATGGTTAAATGGTTAAATTCACCAAATGTTGTAGATGCTTTGATTCGGTCAGGTAGTATAAGTGGTGAAATGATTATACAATCTGTAATGTATGTTTCAGTTATGGTTATTGGAGCAGTCTTTTTCTCAATGATGTGGGTAAAAACATCTAATATGGGCGCAGATGCACAAGCAAAACAAATCCTTGCGTCAGGTTTACAAATTCCAGGATTTAGACGAGACCCAAGAGTTTTAGAATCAATATTAAATAGATATATTCCAGCTCTAACTATAATGGGTGGAGCAACAGTTGGATTCCTAGCTGCATTTGCAGACTTATCTGGAGCACTTAGCAGAGGAACAGGTATCTTGCTTACAGTTATGATTATATACAAATTATATGAAGACATTGCAAAGCAACACGCTTATGACATGCACCCTGCATTAAGAAAGTTCATGAGCCCTGAAAATAGCCCATAAGCAATAGAACGATTTTTAAGTTTTACTTAGTATTTATGATATGGATGACATAAAGTTTGGTCTAAGAACTGCTGGAAAGTATCTGCATCATTCTGGTTTTCTTGAAGGGGCAATTACACCTGTTTGGGGAGATGATAAAATAGGTATTCATATATTATATCAAAAGGTGTTCGAATCTGCTGAAGCACCATATGTTGTAGTTAAGATGAAACGAGGCAAGGCGCGAATCACCATTAATGTAGTAGATTACGAAACTGCCGCAGATCAATATTTAAGTGATAGAGCACATATTGAAGGGTTAGATTTAGATAGTATTGATCATAGAGTTCTTGTTGAAGATAAAGAAGTACCCTTATTAAGAGATTCAGCTAAATTTGGCCAAAGTATCGCATCAATTATAGTTGAAGCATTATCCAACGAAATTTCAAATTAGGTTTTCTTTCCAAAACCTTAATAAGTTTATATTATTTGTAATGTAAATGGTAGCTGAGAAGAAACTTGCAATGAATATTGATAATGGTAAGGAGTTTTATGCACATGAAACAAGTGTTAATTTTAGCCCAAATCAATTTGTGTTAGATTTTAAGAGCATAACTCCGAGAGTTGACCCTCGTTCTGGTCCAGATCCAATATTATTTTTACGTCACAGTGTTGTTCTTTTAGACCCGATGCATGCAAAAAAGCTCGCAGAAATTTTAAATGAAGTTGTTAAAAAATATGAAAAAGATTTTGGAAGTATTGAAAAGTCGAAAGCATCGCTTAAACATGAGAAAAAGTTAAAAAGGACAACTAAAAAACAAAAGACTGTAAAGGCACCAGAATACTTCGGATAACCTGAGAATTTTTGATTCTGAGGAGCTATAAATCGAAGATTTGGAGAAACTAATAAAAATGGCTAAACATATTAAAGAAATACAAGAAGAACAAATTGAAGAAAAACAGACAGAAGAAGAGCAAACTGAAGAAACTCAAGAAGAAAAACCTGAAGTAAAGAAAGAAGAAGGAAAGCCAAAGTTTCATAAGACTCGAAAAGGTGGAATAATTCTTTCTGTAATTGTATCAATTATGGCGATAGGAGTTATTTTTATGTATCAAGGTCCAGCAACTCCAATAGTTTTTGGATTTGAACCACTAAAAGCAATAGGATTACTTTCAATTGTTTTATCTTTATTTGTAACACTTATTTACAAATTTATGACCGATCAAATTCTAATGAAGGAACTAAAAAAAGATTTGAAAAAGCATCAGAAGCATATGAAAGAGCATAGAAAAGATGCTACAAAGATGAGCGAGCTTTCAAAGAAATCAATGGAAACAAACATGAAATACATGCGCCAGACCATGAAGCCAATGCTTATTACAATGTTACCTTTCCTATTAATTTTCCAATATCTGCGAGGCGCTTTTGATAGCACAATTATTTTCCCATTAGGTTTACCTTTTTGGCCAGGAGATTTAGGTTGGATTGGAACTTACATAATTTTCTCAATGATTTTCACTACAGCCTTTAGAAAGATACTGGATGTTGTTTAGTAATGTTTTTAATATATTTATTGTTTTAATTTTTATAAAATGGCAGAAAGGGATAGAAATTTAAAAAAAATAAATAATACTTTTTGGTTTAATATAAATAAATTAATTGAAGAGATTATTGAAATAGATATATATCAAGGTTATTTTTTACCACAATTGGCAGAATACTTTGGCAGGGCAGGTAGAAGTAATACACAGTTTTCTATATTTACGGGAGTAAATACAACGATTTCTATGGATGTTGATGAATTGATTTATTTGCAGAAAAACGTATCTGGTGAAATTATATATGAAGGAAGTTTAGCAAAAGGACCACATCAGAATAAATTATTTATTTTGTCTCAAGAGTATGGAAAAAACGATATAGAACCTTATTATTTATCTGTTCAATCTCGTGATAATACTTTAAATCAAATAATTATAAAACTAGAAAATGGTAAGAATTATTTACAGAGAATAATAGAAGAATAAACCTTATAAACTCAATTTTTTAATCATTCTATCGACCTCACAGAGGAATTAAAGGAGACCAGAAACGTAATTGCGAAGCAGTTGCTTTGACTTCGAAGAACTGGAAAAGCAACATTTTTTGCAACTTGCTTTTTGGAAAAAGCAGAATGTTACCAAAAAAACAAAGACGGACACCTGGCAACAGGACCGTGACACACACAAAGCCAAAGAAAACAGGATATCATGAATGTGCTTTATGTCATGGAATTTTACACGGGACACCTCGTGGAACTGTTGTGCAGATTAGAAAAATGAAGAAATCAGAGCGTAGGCCAACAAGACCTTTCGGTGGCCAGCTATGCAGTAAGTGCACTAGAAAAGTAATGAGTTTTAGAGCTCAGTTAAAGGGTGAAATAATCAAACCTGAAGATGTTCCCATTAGCTTACGGGGGTATGTAAATGGAGTTTAATAAAAAAACTGATGCGGATTACGCTAAAAAAGACGTCCCAACTAGATGGAATATATCTAAATTACACCAAGTAGAACCCGGTGTTTTCGAAACATTTGATAGCTTAACCCGAATAATTGCACAAAAGTGTGAAACTTGTCCAATAACCATACCTGGCAACAAATGTAATAAGTCATTTTTTGAACTACAAGAAAGACACTCAACAGTAGGAGATTTTGAAGTTCAGGACGTAAGTTGCACTGTAGATTATGCAGGAGATTTTTCAAATAGGAGCGTGGAAAATGGTAATTGAAGTAGGTAGATTATGTGTAAAACTGGCTGGAAGAGATGCTGGCAAAGAATGTTTGATTGTAGATGTAATTGATGCTAATTATGTAATGATTGATGGTAGTACTCGACGAAGAAAGTGTAATATTGATCACTTAGAGTTATTACCGAAAGTTGCAAAGATCAAGAAAGGCGCAGCCTCAGCAGATGTTGCTAAAGCACTTAAAGACCTTGGTTTTGAAGTAAAAGAAACACGAGCAAAAGTTGCTAAGAAAAAAGCAGCACCGGCTAAGAAAACAATCAAAGAAAAGGTCGCAGCTAAGGTTAAATCAACTAAATCTGATACAAAGAAGAAATAAGTATTTATACTTGTTTCTCGTATTATTTTTATGGTAGAGTTTATCGCAAAGATATTACCACTTCTTTTGATTGTTCCTGGCGGAATATTGTTTTTCCTAAAACTTGGCGTAGAACTTACGTTACTGGGATTGGCAATGGTTGCACTCGGAGTAATAATTGGTTGGTATTCTCAGCACAAAAGTCTTAAATCCGGTGAAACTACCCGATCAGGACCTGGCGGAATATTCATCAAAAAGAAATAAGTTAGGCAGATTCAGCTGCTCGTTCGTTATCAAATGCTTTTTGTTGCAGTGCCCTAGTTTTATCATTTAAGTAAGGTCTAGACATCCAATATTCTTCGTCATCCATCGTACAAACGTCATGAATGTCATGAAGATTTTCACGTAATCCTTTAGCTAAAGCGTTAACTTTACCTTCATCAAAACCTTTAATTTCAATTTTTACTGTAACTGGATCATACCGACCAAATTCACCTTCACCGGCAATCTCCCAAGTCAGTAAGTATGCCGCGTCATTTGCTAAATTGTATTCAACAATGTTTGTTGTGCGACCATTAGAATTGGTTAAATGTACCATCTCTCGCATCTTGTTGCTTGTTCTGGCATGCTCAACTTCAGCAAATCTATACCATATATCGGTTTCTTCTACTAACACAGTAGTTTCTGTTGGGCTTACAAGACCGGCTAAATCGATACCCGGTTCTGAAAGAACATTTGTAGGTACCTGTGCGAATTTTCTAGCATAACCTTCTATAAATTGGTTAATGTCTGAAATACTTTGACCGTTAACCTTGAAACTATGCTTGCCACGTCGTTCTACAGTTAAGGTGTCACTAGGTATGGATCGTTTTATGAACACATCCTGGCGTTTTTTAAGAACGTCCCAACCAGTTTTTGCCATGTATTGCGGTTCTTCAAATTCAATAAGTACTTCCATTTTATTTGTTAGATCGATTACGATGTAAATAATGATAAATAACCATTGCTGAAAGTATCATAGAACCCAACATTGGCGAAACTTGGTTAAGTGGTTCTACTACTTCAGGTAAAACCTCGCCAGCAATAAATTCTAGACTTCCCGCGCCTTGGATAGTTGTCTCACCCATTACGTCAATACCAAAATCACTAACTGCAAGTGCTCCAGTTAATTGCGCAGGTTTGTACGTATCTTCCGGAGTCCATCCTTCGTTTAAGCTAGGGTTTTTAGTTATCATGTTATTAATTTAACAATGTAACAATTGTCTTTCTCTTTGTCGAGGTTCCTGTCTCCGTCTCTGTTGCTGACTTTGTATTTGTTCCCGTCGCTCTGTTTCTCTCTCACGACGCAGATATGCCTGGTGTGTAACATTAATTTCTTCTACTTTTTCTATAATTGCGTCAAATTCGTTATTAGTTATGTATACAGTTAGATCATCTTCATGTAATCTGTCTCTAATCATTTCAACAACGTCATTTTCTTCAACTTGCTCACCCTGTGCATTTTTAAAAATCGCAACAGCATAGTCTTCAATTACTGAATCTCTTACGGGATCTTTTCTGTGAAGATGTGCTTGCCATTGTGCTTCAGGTATTCGAATCTTTTCATATAATAGTATTTGGCCAACATAGTCAAGAATTTTTGTTTCTGGTTTTGCACCACGGAAAGTACTTCCAATACTTGTTCGTTCATCTTTAGCACGAGGTATTGAATACCATATTGCTGGTTCGTTAGCTTCACTGTTTAGATTATGAATTTTTAATTGAAGGTCGCCGTTTTCACATCCTCTTGAGGCTATACAAATTTGTTCTAATTGCTCTCTTTGTCCCGGAGCTTCAAATGTTTGAGGCATTAAACCAAGATGTTGATAAATCGGTACAACTTTGCTATCCTTAAGACCTTGAAAAAAGTCGCTTACAGTTGTACTTGAATTAATTTCAATTGTTTTTCCGCCTTTGTGCGGTGTGTATTTAATTGGCATTTTATTTACCTTATTACTTGGAAGTGACATAAGATGTTTATAAAGTTTTTGGTTTTCCTTTTGAGAAAAGAAAACCTAATGTTCTAGCCCATATAATAACCCACGTAAATTACGTTTGGGTTTATGCCCAAACTTTTCAACTTTGTAATTTATGCCAGCATTATCAAGTATCGAATGTATCGGAGACGTTTTTTTTAAGTGTAACTTACCTACGATTCCAATAATTGGTTTTTCATGCGTTCTTTTTTTAACATATTCCACGAAAGTATTCCCCATCTTAATCTCTCGTTCGGTATCTTTTGACTCCACCTTATCTTGGTGCTCTTTTAATCGATCAAATAGTTTATCTGGATCTCCGCGTAGCAAATTTTTTCTAAGCCCGCTTTTATCTATGTCACAACCTGCCGGCGTTGCACCTGCTGTACCAATTGCTCTTAGCAGGTATCCTATTTGGTGCATAGATCCAAGATCCTTACCAAAAAACTTAATTTTATGGTATACCCAATCGACCGCACTAGGATCTGCTTGTGACGTATTAATTCGGGTTTTTATAACCTCCAGGATTTCTGAGGAGAACGTATATAGTGGAGTATTAAGTAGAGAATTGAAGTCTTTTGGGACTCCGGAGTACATTTCTTCTTTTATTGCAGAAAAGGTAGCTTTTTTATCTTTTTGAGAGCCTCCTAGGGAGTATACGTCGCGTTTTGCCTCAGCAACTTTCCATGCTAAGGCACGGTTTATTGAGGGGATAACGTTGGGCGCTATGTTTAAATCGTTTAAATTGATGCCAACATGATTTGCGAGCTCGTTTAATGTGGCTATTTTATATATATCGATAAATTTTTGAGCCTGCTCAGGAGGTAGATCATTAAGACTTTCAAGTAAAACATATTCCGGCTGTTTTTCTTCTATTAACTTAGCTTCTTTTTTAATTAAATCTGTAGATGTATGATCATCTGCGATTAATATTAGTTCCAAAGATTTCTTTTTTATTATACCCATGCTGCTCAAAGCCCAGAAGACTGCCGTAACTAACAAAACGATTAATATAAACTGCATAATATCTTTGGAACTTGGAGCATAAAAATTTTCCCAAAACATTCTTAACCTCAAGGTTCGCTTTGTTTTATGGGAAAACTTCCATTTGAGAATCGAAAGCCTGGAATTTTAGTTAGACATAAGGACATAAAGATATCTAAGTTTAAGACGCGTAGTGCTGAAGAATTGCTTCGATGTGGAATTGTTAATCTTGATAAGCCTGCACCAATGCTATCAAAAGTAGCTGCGCGTAAGATAAAAAATAATATGGAAATTTGGAAAGCAGGCCATGCAGGCACTCTTGACCCCGCAGTTACAGGAGTTTTACCAATTTTTCTAGCAAAAGCAAGGAAGCTATCTGGAATTCTTACAAATGCAGGCAAGGAATATCGCTGTTGGATGCGAATTCATGAGGATATTCCTGAAGCTAAAGTAAAAGCTGCTTTAAAAAAATTTACAGGAAAAATAACTCAATTACCTCCAAAAATATCTGCTGTAAAGAGAGTTGAGCGAGTTAGAGAAATATATTATGTTGATTACATAAAGAAGGACCGTAATACATATGAATTTATAATTGGGTGTCAAGCAGGCACATACATACGAAAATATTGCCACGATATTGGAGAATATCTCGGAACAGGCGGACATATGGCAAAACTTATTCGGACAAAAGCAGGACCTTTCAAGCTTAAAGATTCAATTAAATGGGAAGATGTTTTTGAATTATATAGAAAATATATGAAGAGCAAGGACGATAAATTAATCCAGAAATTAATAAGACCTATTGAAGAAGCAGTGAATTTTCTACCAAAAGTTTGGGTTGATGATGATGTTTTACCAAGATTAAAGAATGGCTCTCCTATTTTTGCACCAGGAATTGTGCAAGTTGATAATGATATCAAAGTTGGAGATATTGTAGCATGTTATACAACAAAAAGCAAGTTAGCATCTGTTGGTTTTGCTGAAATGGATTCAAAACAAATGATAAAAGAAAAGAAAGGAATGGCTGTTAAAACTGATGTTGTTATGCTTTAAATTCTCTCCAACCGAGTGTATATGTTTTTACGTCCCCATTAAAGTTACTAATTCTTAATTTATATGTAAAATCTTCACTAATTTCAGGATTTTTTACTTCTTCAATATCATCTAAGTTTTTTAATCTAATTTCAATAGCATCATCACCCGCATAATTTGTAGCTTCTATTTGCTTATCAAATAATATCTCATATTCCCTATCAGTTCCTCCGACAGGAATTTTTTCAAGTGAGGCGTGTGCATATTTCCATAATATTTCACCAAATATTTTTTTAGACAATGAAATTCTCTCGGCTACATTTGGATTTTTTGTAAAAGTTATAGCCTCGATTAAATCACCTTTTGCTTCAATAACAGAGTCACCAGTTCTTACACTAAATTCTACCATACACTTACTAATAGTAAAAACTTAAAAACCTTTCTTTGAGGCAAAAACTTCTTAATTCTTGAACTTAAGTTAATATATGGTAGATCATTACTTCTCTAAAAAGCCAACATCTGCGCTAAGGATAAAGCCAATTGAGTTGAACTTACTTGATATGGATTTTACTTTTGATACTGCGAGTGGTGTTTTTGCAGTTGGAAAGCTTGATAGGGGAACAGAATTGCTAATAAAATCAATTGATTCAAAAGGTGGCAAGCTTCTCGATTTAGGCTGTGGATATGGTGCAGTTGGAGTTACACTATCTGTATTTTTTGATGAAGTATATATGGTAGATGTTAATGAGCGCGCTGTAGCTGTTTCAAAGCGAAACAAGAAGCGAAATAAGTGCAAAAATTGCATAGTTCTTCAATCAGATGGGTTCTCAGCAGTTGAAGGAAAGAAGTTCGATGTAATTGCTACAAATCCACCTACACATGCCGGAAAAAAGCTTATTTTTAGCTGGATTGAGCAAATAAAGAGCTATCTAGCGCCAAAAGGAGCATTTTATTTGGTATGTAAGACAAAGCTTGGCGCAAAGAGCTATGAAGCAAAAATTCAGGAAGAATTTGGAAACTGCGAGACAATAAAGAAGGGCAGCGGCTATAGAGTTTTCAGAGCGATTAACTTATAAATAATAGATTAGCTTTATTTTTAGCAGCGTATTAGCGAAAAAAATGCCGGGGTGGCACAATCTGGTACTGCGCTGGCCTTGAGAGAATCCCTTTCTTGTAAGAAAGGTCTTCCAACCCCAAAGAACATCGGTTGGATGATTCCAATATAGCCAGTTTCCTTTGGATATGCTGGTTCGAATCCGGCTCCCGGCGCTTATATTTATGAAATTCATAAAAATTATTAAGAGTAAAGATTTTCAGTTAGTTACTTTATTTGTATTATTTGATTTAATTATAACCAATATTGGTATAATTTTTGGTTATGGTCAAGAAGGACATTTGATTGCGCGGATGTTTACAAATAATTTTACTGGCATGTTTTTATTGATGATATTATGTTTAATTATCTTATTATTTTTGTTTTCAATTCTAAAAGGTTTATTGCGGCAAATATATGCTAGTTTTCAAATTGGTGCTAGTGTTGTAGGTATAATTAGTTGGATTACACAAATTTTATTTGTAATTCCAGATAATTTTGGTCCTTCATTGGCATCTATTTTTGTAGTGTGGTCATCTACAGGGATACTGGTTGCCTTGTTTACCTTTGTTTTATTTGAGAAAAAAGGATGGAAATATTGATTTTAATTAAACACAACCTTTAAAAATGCAACAAAATAGAGCTAATTAACAATCAAAGACCCAAAACCTTGAGGGGGAGTCCGTTTACATTAATGTTCTCGGCGAAGATCCTTTGAGCTAAGAAATATTTTAATATGGAAGAAAAACCAAAACAAGAGAAATCAGAATTTAAAGCAATACTTAGACTTGCTGATAAAGAAGTAAAGGGAGAAGTCCCATTATTTCACGCAATTTCAAGAGCTAGCGGCGCAGGTTTTATGTTCGCTAATGCAATTGTTAAAGTTCTTAAGCTTGATGAAAAAA
Source organism: Candidatus Woesearchaeota archaeon (assembly GCA_018692915.1). Taxonomy (GTDB): domain Archaea; phylum Nanobdellota; class Nanobdellia; order UBA10117; family JABICX01; genus JABICX01. The sequence continues at coordinate 11,994 of JABHLG010000012.1, forward strand.
AGCAAGTTGGTAGTTTAAGCACACCTGAAATAGAGAAAATTGAAGAGGCTATGAAAAATCCAGCTAAATTTAATATTCCAAAATGGCTTTTCAATAGACGAAAAGACTTAGATTCTGGCGAAGATAGACATATTGTATCTTCTGATTTAGAACTTGCAAAGAAGTTTGATGTCCGAAGATTAAGACGTATTAAATGTTATATTGGCATGCGACATGCTAGAGGCGATAAAAAGCTGAAAGTAAGAGTGCATGGACAAAGAACAAGAAGTACAGGACGAACAGGAAAAACTGTTGGAGTAGTTAAGAAACGAGGTAAATAAGTAATTTAAAATGGGCGATCCAAAAAAACCAAAGAAATTGTATAAGAAACCAGGGCATCCTTGGGAAGCAGAGCGAATCAAGGAAGAGATTGGTCTGAAAAAGGAATACGGCCTATCAAATAAAAAAGAAATTTGGAAAACTTCTTCAAAACTTAGAGATTGGAGAAGTCAAGCACGTCATATTGTTAGTTTACCTGAAGAGCAAAGAGATGAAATGGAAAAAGCACTTGTTACTAAACTTAATCGATTAGGTGTTCTTGAAAAAGATAATAAAATTGATGATATTTTAGCACTAGATGTTCGAACTATTTTAGATAGAAGATTACAATCTCAGATTTACAAGTTAGGTCTTGTAAATTCAATAAAGCAAGCACGTCAATTTATTCTTCATGGAAAAATTGATGTTAATGATAAAATAATTACAGCACCATCTTATTTAGTTAAAAGAGATGATAAATTAAGATTAAAACCAGGATTTATTCCAGTTATTACTAGGATTGTTCGTAAGGATGAAAAATTAATCGAAGCTATTAAATCTCCAGAAAATAAAGAACAAGTTCCTGCAGCGCCAAAGACCGACAAGCAAGTAGTTGAAGAAGTTGCTAAGAAAGCAACTAAGGAGGCAAGCGCATAATGGCAAAAGGAATAAAAGGAATTGTTAATATTTACGCTTCTTACAATAATACTATTGTTCATATTACTGATCTAACTGGTTCAGAAACAATTGCATTAGCATCTGGCGGACAGATGGTAAGAGCAGATCGTTTAGAATCAAGCCCAACTGCAGCAATTATGGCAGCTAAAAAAGCAGCAATAATCGCTAAAGAAAAGGGTGTAGATAAAGTATTTGTTAAAGTTCGTGCAAAAGGTGGTCAAAACGGTTCAAAATATCCTGGACCTGGAGCACAACCAGCAATACGTGCTTTAACTAGGTCTGGCATAAAGCTTTTAGGTATAGAAGATGTAACACCTATACCACATGGCGGATGTCGTAAGAAAGGTGGTAGACGAGGAAGGAGACAGTAAATGAAAATTCAAAAAATAAAATCAGATTCTAAAGGAGTAACACGATTCATTGTTGATGATACTAATGCAGCTTTTATGAATGCATTACGTAGAGCTTGTACTTTTGAAGTTCCAGTTTTAGCTATTGAAGATGTTTATTTTGTAAAGAACTCATCAGCATTATATGATGAGATATTAGCACACAGACTTGGATTAGTTCCATTAAAGACCGATTTAAAGTCATACATTATGACTGAAAATTGTAAATGTAAGGGCGAAGGTTGTGCAAGATGTCAAGTTAAAATTACACTAAAAATTGCAGGACCATGTATGGTTAGAGCAAAGGATTTTAAAATTCAAGATTCTGCAATTAAACCTATATTTCCAGAAATGCCTATTGTTGAATTACTTGAAGGACATGAAATTGAATTTGAAGCAATCGCAACATTAGGAAAAGGTAAAGAGCACGCAAAATGGAGCGCAGGACATTCATATTATCAAAGATATCCAAAAATAATAGTTGGTTCAGGCAAGAAGACAAAAGAAGGAATATCTTACTGTCCAAATAATGTTTTCAAAGGAGAAAAAGTTGCAGAGATAACAAATTGTAATCTTTGTGGTTCTTGCCAAGAAAATTCTGATAATTCAATAAAAGTTGATGGTGAAGATAATAAATTTATATTTACACTTGAACCATGGGGACAACTTAATGTCACTGAACTGCTAACTAATGCAACTAAAATATTAAGTGAAAAAACTAAGGAATTAAAATTAAAATGAGAAATATAAAATCTACAAATATTAATTTTAGAAGATTAATTGCTAGTCTAAAGAAACTTTCAAATGATAAGAAAGTAAATATTTGGGATGCTGTAGCAAGTAATTTAAGTAAGCCAGCAAGATCTCGTAGACATGTTAATTTAACTCGTTTAGAATCATATGCTAGTAATGGCGAAACAGTAGTTGTTCCAGGAAAAGTTTTAGGAACAGGTGAATTATCAAAGAAAATTACTGTCGCAGGATGGCGATTTTCAGATACTGCTTTTGATAAAATAAACAAAGTTGGAAAAGCAATATCAATAGAAGAATTAATGAAATCAAACCCAAACGGGAAAAAAGTGAGGATAATTGGATGATGTTAAAAATGAAACATTTTGAACAGCCTGCAAAAACGGAGGTTTTGGCATGAAAACTGTTGATGCAGAAGGATTAATATTAGGAAGAATGGCTACACACGTAGCTAAATTAGCATTAGCTGGAGAGCAAATTAATATAATCAATTGCGAAAAAGCAGTTGTTTCAGGATCACAGTCAAAAATTGACAAGCGTCATAAATTAAGAGAAATGGGATCTCCTTTCAAAGGACCTTTTTACCCAAAGGCAGCAGACCGAATTGTTAAACGAGCAATAAGAGGTATGCTTCCATACAAGCAACAAAGAGGAAGAAATGCATTTGAACGAATTAAATGTTATATTGGTCAGCCAGAAGGTATTGAAGTTAAAGATATGATTTCATTTCCAAAGGCATCAAAAGAAAAAATCGCTAATATTAAAACAATAACAATTGCAACAATTTCAGAGAGAATATAAAATGGTTGAAAGAAAAGCAAAAACAACAGTAAAAGCAAAAGAGAAAGTAGTTCATGTTGCTGGAAAACGTAAGCTTTCTGTAGCAAGAGCAACAATAAAAAAAGGTAAGGGCTTAGTTAAAATAAATAGCACTCCAATTAATATTTATCAACCAGAAATTGCAAGATTAAGAATACAAGAACCAATTTTACTTACAGATATTTCTGGACTTAATATTCAAGTAAATGTTAAAGGTGGTGGCTGGTCAAGTCAAGCAGAAGCTGTAAGATTAGCTATTGCAAAAGCACTTGTTGAATATACTGGTTCAGCAGATTTAAGAAAAAAATATTTAGAATATGATAGACACTTACTTGTTGCAGATACAAGATTTAAAGAAACTAAAAAACCAGGAACTCACAGTCATGCTCGTAAAAAGAGACAGTTAAGTAAGAGATAAATAAAATGATAATACCAATAAGATGTTTCAGTTGCGGAAAACCTGTAGCACAGCTATGGGAAGAATTTGATAAGCGTGTAAAAGCAGGTGAAAAACCAAAAGAAATCATGGACAATTTAGGACTAAAACGATTCTGTTGCAGAGCATTATTTATGGGTCATGTTGATTTAATGCACAGCATTGCACAATTCAAAAAAGCATAATCACTGTTTTGCTATTTTTTTGCGTTACTTTTATTAACTTGCGCATATTAATTTATTAATGCAAATAGGTTTAAATCACATATCCATTGTTGCTTTTTATCTTATAATTGCATATTTTATATATAAAAATCGATCAAAAATCGAATTTCATAAAATTTATTTACTTTATCGAACAAAAGCAGGCATAAAGCTCATTGATCGTATTGCTAAGTGGCGTTTTTGGAAATTCTGGGGATATGCTGGAGTGCCTATTGGTTTTATTGGTATGATAGCAATAACTTGGATGTTACTTTCTAAATTTATTGAGATGTTAACGAAACCTGTTGTTGATAAAAGTGTTCAACTACTTCTTCCAGGAGTAAGTGTGGGTTCAGTAGGGCCATTTATGTTTATGCCTTTTTGGACATTTATAATTTGTATTACAATTATTATTCTTGTTCATGAAGGAGCACATGGAGTTATGTCAAGAGTGCATAACTTAAAAGTTAATTCAACGGGTCTTGGAATTTTTACAATAATTCCTTTAGCTTTTGTTGAGCCAGATGAAAAACAACTGGAGAAAGCAAAATTAAAGAAACAATTATCTATTTTCGCAGCAGGACCTTTTGCTAATATATGCACCGCAGCGATTGTTATGTTAATTTCAGCATTTATTTTAGTCCCTGCAGCAGGAAATTTACTTGCACCAGCAGGTTTAGATATTACAGATACTGTATCAGATTTCCCTGCTGAAAATGCCGGAATTATTTCTGGAGATACAATCCTTGCTGTAAATGATGTAGATACTTTGAGTGTAGATGCATTTATTTTAGAAATGGAAGATATAGCGCCAGGAGATTTAGTTAAAATATCTCTAAAAAATAGAGATGTGTCCTTAAATGTTATAGAAAATCCACAAGAACAAGATAAACCTTATTTGGGTGTAAGTTTTAAGCAGAATTTTGAGCCAAAATCAAGCACACCAATTGGGTCTTTTGTAGGCGATGTAGTGTTTTATTTAGTTAATTTATTTTCATGGTTAGCGTTACTTAATATTGGAATTGCTTTAGTTAATTTGTTGCCTATGGGTCCAGTAGATGGTGGACGTATGGTAAGAGCTACACTTGATAAAACTATGAAAAATAATAGAAAATCTAATGTTTTATGGTTAATTATATCTACAGGAGCGTTAGCTTTACTTTTAATTAATATTTTCGGACCAGTTATTATGTAGATACCCCGAAAATCAAATATTCTTGATACCGTTAGCTTTATTATATAGTCTTGCATAATATTTGTATGAGTGAATCGATTTTAAACATATTAAGGGAAATAGGCATAATCATAGATGACGATGCTCTAAAGGTTTTAGAAATTTTAGAGAAGAAGTCTATTGTTAATGAGAATGACATTGCTGACGCATTAGAAATGCGCGTTAATGATGTTAGAAAAGCGCTATACAAACTAGGTAATTTTGGCTTTGTGAGTTATACAAAAGAGAAAGATATTGAGAAAAAATGGTGGTATATTTATAATTGGCAGTTAGATAAAGCTAAAATACACTATAAATATATGCAGCATCTGCGCGCGATTTTACATAGAAAAGAGCAAGATTTGTTATCTGAGGAGAAATATGCTTTTCAATGTAACAAATGTAAACTAAAATATACTTATGATAGTGCACTAGAGCAAGGATTTTATTGTGGAGAATGTAATGGAATTCTTAAAAATGTTACAAATTCAAGGTTAATATCTCAACTTACTAAGGATATTAAATTGCTTCTTGAACAAGTTAAAGAAGAAGAAGAAATTGTTCGTAAAAATCAAGCTACTCAGAAAAAGGCTTACGAAGAGCTACTTGCAAAAGAAGAAGCAGAGGAAGCAAAAGTAAAAGAAAAGAAATTAGCAGATGCTAGAGCAAAAAGAGCAGCTACACGTGAAGCAACTAAAAAATTAGCAGCTAAAAACGCTCCAAAGAAGAAAGTAGTTAATAAAAAGCCTGCAAAGAAGAAACCTGCTAAGAAAAAAGCACCCGCTAAGAAGAAAGTAGCAAAGAAACCAATCAAGAAAAAAGCACCTGTTAAGAAGAAAGTAGCAAAGAAACCAATTAAGAAAAAAATTGTTAAAAAACCTGTCAAAAAGAAGCCAACTAAGAAGCGCCGTTAGATTTTTAAACTGAAGTTCTATTCTATTATTATAGCCCCATGGTGTAGCGGTCAAACGCAGTTTTCGTTAGAAAATGGGAATTCCGGATTAATCATCCGAGGCTTTGGACCTCGGGACTCAGGTTCGAAAGTAATCCCTTTCTTGTAAGAAAGGTTTTACAATCCCAAAGAACATTTTTTGGGAATACGAAAATCCTGGTGGGGCTACTTTATTTTTATATTATTTCCTTGCTATGGAAAACAAATCTTTTTAAAATTTACTTCCTTGCTCAACATATGGTTAGATTAGAAGTAGCTTTTAAGCCAGAATTCCAAGACGCACGTGGAGAAAGCACTAAAAAACAAATTATTCATGATTTAAAGATTAAGGTTGATTCTGTTAAGACCATTAATACATATGTAATTGATGCAGCTCTAGCAAAAGAGCAACTTGAACAATTAAAATCAACGATTTTTACAGACCCTTTGACGCAGACGTCTTCTTTTGAACCATTAGCAAAGGATTTTGATTGGATAATTGTTGTGGGCTTGTTACCTGGTATGAAAGATAATACAGGACGAACTTCTCAAGAAGCAGTAGAAGATTTGCTTAAAATAAAGTTCAAGGAAAATGAGGCAATTTATTATTCTACTCAATATCTTCTAAAAGGTAAGCTAACTCACGAGCAGTGCGATAAAATTGCTTCAGAATTACTAGCAAATGATTTAATTCAACAATGGAAAATAATTGATAGAAAAAATTGGGATTCTCACATTGGAATTGGTGAAAAAGTTCCAAAAGTTATGTTAACACATAAACCTACTGCAAAAGAGGTTGAATTAGATGTTTCTGATGATGAGCTTGTTCGTATCAGTGATGAGGGTTGCTTAGCTCTTAATTTACAAGATATGAAGACTGTTAGGGATTATTATAAGAAATCAACCGTTATTGCTGAGCGAGAGAAAGTAGGTCTTAGTGCTAAAGCAACAGATGTGGAATTAGAGCTTGTTGCGCAGACGCAGAGCGACCATTGCAAGCATAAAACTTTTGGTGGCATGTTTCATTATACAGATTTAGCAACAGGTAAGAAAGATAAATTTAATAGTTTATTTAAGACATTCATAACTGCTTCTACAAAAGCATTGCAAAAGAAAAATGATTGGGTTGTTTCAACGCTTTGGGATAATGCCGGTGTTATGAAGTTTGATGATAAAAATAATATTTGTATTAAGGGCGAGACACATAATTCACCATCAAATATGGAAGCATATGGAGGTTCAATTACAGGAATCGTTGGTGTTTATAGAGACCCAATGGGAACGGGATTAGGTTCAAAAATCTTTTGTGGGACATATGGTTACTGTGTTGGTCCACAGTTTTATAATGGTCCACTTAAACCTCGATTACACCCACATCGTTTACTTGAAGGTGTAAGAAAGGGCGTAGAAGATGGTGGAAATAAGAGTGGAATTCCAACACCATTTGGAAGTGTAATATTTGATAAAGATTATCTTGGAAAGTGTTTGGTTTATGTAGCTGCATTTGGCATAATGCCTAGTTTGGTTAAGGGTAAGCCATCTGAAAAAAAGACAGTATATGATGGCGATACAATGATAATGGTTGGAAACCGCGTTGGTAGAGATGGTGTTCATGGCGTTACTGCTGCTTCAGAAATTTATCATGAAGGTATACCTGCAGGACATGTTCAAATCGGAGATCCTTATACTCAGAAAAAAGCACATGATTTCTTACTTCAAGTTAGAGATAATGGATGGATTAATTTTATACAAGACATGGGTGGAGGAGGAATTTCTTCTTCAGTTGGTGAGACTGCAACATTTAGTAATGGATGCACATTAGATTTATCTAAGGTTCCATTAAAATATCCTGGCTTAGATCCATGGGAAATTTTAATTTCAGAATCACAAGAAAGGATGCTGCTTGCAGTAAGTCCAAGTAATGTCGATAAAATAATGAATTTAGCAAAATTGCATGATGTTGAAGTTACTATAATTGGTAAATATGAAAATACAGGAAAACTTCGCTTAGTGTATGATGATAAAACTGTAGGTTATTTAGATATGGATTTTATTCACTCTGGATTTCCACAATGGCAAATTGATGCGCATTGGGTTCCTCCAGAAATGCGTTTAACTGAGCCCGTGCTTAGTGAGCCAAAAAATCATAATCAAATTTTGAAAGATATTTTAGCAAGACCAAATATCTCAAGTAGAGAAGAAATAATTAGAATGTATGACCATGAAGTTCAAGGAGGTTCTATAATTAAACCTCTTTCTGGAAAAAATCGCGATGTTCATAGTGATGCTTGTGTGCTAAGACCTGTTTTAGGTTCAGATAAGGGCGTTGCAATTACTGCAGCAACTCCTATGAAATATAGTAGAATTGATACTTATCATATGACTGCTTGTGCAATTGACGAAGCAATTAGAAGAGTGGTTGCTGTTGGTGGAAGTTTGAAAGAAATTGGAATGATTGATAACTTTTGTTGGCCATCTGTTATTTACAATCCTAAGAAAAATCCTGATGGAAGATACAAAGCAGCACAATTAGTTAGAGCAAATCAAGCACTTTATGATTATGTAATGGCATTTGAAACACCGTGCTTATCTGGTAAAGATAGCATGTATGTTGATGGTAATATCAATAGCGATTATGGTCAGACAAAAAGAATATCTGCACAACCAACTTTACAATTTACAGGTGTAGGAATTATTGATGATATAAATAAATGTAATACATTAGATTTCAAACAAGCAGGAGATTTAATTTACGTTGTTGGAGACACTAAAGATGAATTAGGTGCTTCTGAATATTATGAAATGTTAGGTTATGTTGGACTTAATGTTCCAAAAGTTAATGCAAAATCATCAATTAAAATTTATAATTCAGTTAGTTCAGCAACAGAAAAAGAATTACTTGCTTCATGTGTAGGTATATATCGAGGAGGATTAGCAACTACATTAGCACAAGCTGCTTTTGCAGGAGAGATTGGAGCAGATATCGACCTTAAAGCAGTTCCATCAAATGTTGAGCAAGATAGTAAAATTCTTTATTCAGAATCACAAACAAGATTTGTAATAACTATTGACCCAAAGAACAAACAAACATTTGAGAATTTAATGAGCACAGCAAAAGTTCCTTTTGCACAAATTGGTGCTGTTGCAGATTCAGGAAGATTGCGCATTAAAGGCGTTAATGGAGATAAAATTTTAGATTCATCAATCACAGAATTAAAGGAGGCATGGCAAACACCATTTAGATAATGAAACCAAAAGTTTTAGTATTGACAGGATATGGATTCAATTGCGATTATGAAACAAAATATGCATTTGAATTAGCAGGAGCTGAAGCCGATATTGTTCATGTTAATGAAATAATTTTCGGAATGAAAAAATTAGAAGATTATCAAATTCTTGCAATTATTGGAGGATTTACATATGGTGATGATATTGCAGCAGGAAAAGTTCTTGCAAATAAATTAAAAAATAATTTTTGGGAACAGCTTGAGAAATTTATCGCAGATAAAAAATTAATAATTGGAATTTGCAATGGATTCCAAGCATTAGTTAAATCTGGTTTATTACCTGCTTTAGATAGCCATGAAAAACAAACAGTTACAGTAACATTTAATGACCAAGGAAAGTTTGAAGATAGATGGGTTACAATTAAGTTCAACAAAAACTCTCCATGCATCTGGACAAAAGGATTAGATTTACTTGACTTGCCAGTGCGACATGGCGAAGGAAAGTTTTACACAGACAATGCAACTATGCAAAACATCATTAATTCAAATTTAGTTGTTGGTCAGTATGCAAAGAACGGAAAAGTTGCAAATGGTTCTTATCCAGAAAATCCAAATGGTTCTGTTTATGATGTTGCAGCTATGTGCGACAAAACGGGAAGAATATTTGGTTTGATGCCACATCCAGAAGCATTTAATCATGTTTGCAATCATCCTAATTGGACAGCAATTAGAGAACAAGCAAGACGCCAAAATAGAAAATTAAATAAATTAGGTTTAGGAATTCAAATATTCAAAAACGCAGTTGATTATGCTCAGGAGAATTTACAATGAGATTAGAAGATATAAAAGATGAAAATATGAAAGGAAATAGAAGTATTGGTTGGAGTATCCTAAATGAATTACCTGAGGCAAGTATTCAAGCTATAACTGCTGAAAATTTACATGCAAAAGCAGATTCGGATTTTAATATTAACCAAGGTAAAGGTAATTATATTAATTTATGGAGTTTAGATATTGATACTAAACAAGGTATTGATGATGTTTGGGTTCAGAAATTTAATTTAATTGCAAATGGATGGACAATTAATAGAATTAAAAGTGAAGAAGAAAATAAAATTACATTTAATAAAGACTTATCTAAAAATAAAAGATATTCAATTACAATTCATTATAAACCTCAAGATAATCAATAAGTTACAATATTATCTGAGAATTTTGAATCAATTATAACTTTTCCAGAACCAGAAACAACTTCTCCAATAATATCTGCCTTAAATTCTTTGCGAATTATATTAAGGATTTCTTGAGCAGAATCTTTGTTTACAATTATTGAAAATCCAACGCCACAGTTGAAGTTTTTATACATCTGCGCATCAGTCCATTCAGCTTTTTCTTTAACAATGTGGAATATTTTGTGAATATCCAGTGAATGTGTTTTGTTAATTTTTATATCAACATTTTTTGGAATAATGTCTAGAAGTTTTGTAAATGCGCCACCAGTCATGTGCATCATTCCTGTAATGTTTTTACGATTGTTTTCAAAAACTTCTTTCATAGCATTAACATATATGTGCGTTGGTTTAGTTAATTCTTCACCAACAGAAACACCTTCATACATTTCATCACTAAGTTTCATCTTTAAATCTTCAAGAAATAAACCTCGAATAAATGTAAATCCATTTGAATGTAATCCATTACTTTCAATTCCAATAACAACATTTCCTTCTTTAACATCTGGAAGAATTATATTATTTTTATTTACAATTCCAATCATAGTCATTCCAATTTCAAGACCTTTTACTGTGTTTAATATAGCAGTTTCTCCACCAGAGATAACTACATTATGTTTCTTACAAAGTTTAGACATTTCCTCAACAATTTTAACAATTGCTTCATGGTCGTCTTTTTCTAAAATAATATGATCTTGTATTCGATAAGGTTCTACACCCATTATTAACATATCATTAGCATTCATAGCAAAACCATCTTGAACAGCTCTATCAAAAGTTTTCATTTCCCAATGAAGTGTTCCTTTGGTTCCAACACCATCTGTGTGATCAACTTTTACAATGTCTTTTGGAAGATCTTCAGAAAGAAACGCATATGGACCATTTTTTTCAATTTTTATTTCTGGGCGAACATCCCATGTGCTTTCAATAGCCTCAATAACTCTATCTTTGAACGGTTTAGAAGAATCATATGTTATCTCTACCATACATATCTGAATTTTATGAGTATAAAAAAGTTTATACTCAAAGCCCTACAGACCTTTACGCATATAATTATCTTTAAATTTGTATCCTAGCTTGCGATAATATTCTCTAACACCTACACCGGAGATGATTATAATTTCTTTCTTTTGTTGTTCTTTAGCAATCTTTTCAGCTTGATTAAGTAATTGTTTTCCTAAGCCCTTGTGTTGGACTTTGCTTCCTTTTTCTCCAATTGGTGTGACAAGTCCAAAAACATGTAACTCTCTTATCATAGCTTCTTTTCGTTTACCTATGCGTAATCTACAAAATCCAAGTAAAATATCTTGTTTAACATCTTCAATAGAAATAAAATATTCATCTCCTTCAGATGCTTTGTATTTTTCAACAACAAGTTCTGTATTTTTTGGAGTGATTTTTCGTAAGCGTTGGGAGTGTCCTGCTTCTCTAAATCTTATTTCTTTACTTGTTTTTAAATCTCTTAAAACCATTTGTCTAATATTAGATTTTTTTGGACCTGCTTCAATATATGGTGCAGGAATATCTCGCTGAACTCGCATAATTCGCACCCATTTTGGTGAAATTTTATAAATTTCTGTTAAAAGTTTAATCATATATTCTTCATCAACTGGCTTGTAGCTACCTTTTTTCCACATATCGTATAGCTTTGTTCCTTTGATTACAAGAGTTGGATAAATTTTTAACATATCAGGTTTAAATCGCTCATCTGAAAATAATGTTTTGAACATAGCAATATCTGATTTAAGTGTTGAGCCTGGAAGGCCTGGCATAATATGATATAGAATTTTAAAGCAATTTTCTTTTAGTTCTTTTGTTGCATCTGCAACTTGAGAAACAGTATTACCTCTACAAACATTTTTTAGGATTTTATCTGAAGTTGATTGAACACCAAGTTCAACGCGCGTTGCACCTAGTTCTAAAAATTTCTTAGGGAAAACCCAATCTGGTCGAGTTTCAATTGTTAATCCAACAACACGGTTTTTGGTTGTTTCATTAATCTTCTGAGCATCTAAAAGCGTTTTACTTTTTTTATTGTTGAAGCCATCAAAAGCACATTTGATAAATTTCTTTTGTTCAGACCAAGCAAGTGAAGGAAACGTTCCACCCATAATAATTAATTCATTTTTACTTGTATTGTGTCCTGTTGAATTAAGCTGCCAAAGTCGATTTTGAACTTGTTTATATGCATCAAAATTATTTAGCTGAGCACGCATTGCAGCAGGCTCAAATCCCGTATAACTTTTTGGTGCATTATCTCCTTGTGGGCAGTAAATGCATTTACCTGGACAAGGCTTTGGCGCAGTCATAATTGCTATAATAGAAACTCCTGAAATCGTTCGAGTGGGCTTTGTTTTAAGAAACGTAATTAATTTTTCGCGCTGCTCAGCTGTTGCAGCACTTAGTATTTCAGAATTTAGAGGTAATTTATCTTTATGTTTGTCTGCATATTGTTTTTTAAATTCATTTATCTCTGTATATGTTAGTCCTTTTTTTGATAGTAATTGTTTGATTAGCTGTTTCATATAATTGCTAAATCGAGAACTATTTAAATGCTACATTTATCTTAGGAGTGATGATAATTGGTGTTGATTTTGATGATATATTAGGAGAATGTGCTCAAGCTATGATTGATTGGCACAATCAAGTTTATGGAACAAGTAATAAAATTAAAGATATAATAACTTTTGATTTAGAACATGTTTGGAAAACCACTTATGAAGAAAGGATTAAACGTTGCGAGGAATTTTTGCATTCTAAATATTGTGGTGAAATGAATGTTGTTAATGGTGCACTTGATGGAATTGATAAGTTATCAAAAAAACATAAATTAATAATTATTACTGCTCGTCTAAATGCAGTATCTGAAGTTACACAAAAATGGATAGATAAATATTTCCCAAATATATTTGAGAAGATTTGTTATAATGAAGATTGGAAAAATATTGGTCCACAAGGAAGTAAGTTACAAATGTGTAAAGATAATAAAGTTGATATGTTAATTGATGATAATTTAGATACTGCAAAGAAAGTATCTGCTGGAAATATACCTGTTTTACTTTTAGATTATCCTTGGAATCAATCTGATGAACTTCCAGATAAAGTTACTCGTGTAAAACGCTGGGAAGAGATTGTTGATAGTATTGATTCAAAGACTTTTTAAGTTAAATTTTAAGTGTAACTTATGAATGTAAGTAAAGAATTATTGGACTTCCAGTGTGTAGAATTTCTACGAACAATAGCATATAGTTCTGCTACTTCACCTTTTTTGTTAAATGGTGATCGATGGCCAGTTCAATTTGGTACAAATTGTTGTGAAGAAGCAAAAGTATTACGACATATATTAACTCAGTTTGAATTTTCGCAAGTATATTATCTTGACGATCAACTTACAAAAAGACATCGTTCACTGTTGTGTGAGCTTGATAATAAGACATATTATATTAATCCATATTTTATGATCCCACAAGCAATTGAATTAGATCAACTTGATTCAATTGAAGTAGATACATTTCCAATTGTTAATGATGAATATAGCATTGTTACTCTAACAAAAGATGGAGCACAATTATCTGTTACAAAATCTTGGCCAGGTAGCGACCGAAAAGATAAGTTTCAGTTTGATATTTCTCAAGCACATAATAATGAACTTGAGTTTGAAGATTATATTCAAAGAGTATTTCATGAAGAGCAAAGAACCTTATCTATACGTGTTTTAGATGTTTATACAAATGCTACAGATCATATTGTTTTTCCAATTCAGACTTGCGATGGAATGTATATTAAAACCAATGAAGGTCAACAAATTATGCCCGATAGTACAGAGTTCGCACCAACTTTAGCTAACCTATCACATAAACTTAGAGTTACTCCAAAAAGTGTTGTGTCTTTTATGCGTAGATCTTCTGAACTTTACATTGATTTACATCAAAAACATAGAGATATTATCTCCAATCCAGAAGCTACAGCTCCACGATTTGGAACCTTCCATTGTTGAGATCATCAATTCACAACAAATATAAATCAAATTAAAAATTTGCTAATATAGTTTCCTAGCAAAAACTACATAAAGTTTTACTGATCTGTACTTTCACTATGAAACGAGATGTTCTAGAAAAAATGACTGCTTTGATAACAGCTGCTTTTGGTTTAGTTGCAGCACTTGCATGGAATGAGGCAATCAAAGCGTTTTTTGTGAAGTTTATGGGAACTTCAGACACACTTTGGGGTATGTTATTATATGCAATTATTGTAACTTTAATTGCCGTATTTGTAACGTTACAATTAGCTAAAGCAACTACAAAAGCCGAAAAGAAAGAGGAGTAAATAATTAATATGAAAAAATTAAAAGGAACTCAAACTGAGAAGAATCTATGGGCAGCATTTGCTGGCGAATCACAGGCCAGGAATAAATACGAATTTTTTGCTAAGGAATTTAAAAAAGCAGGCTATGAACAGATAGCTGCTATTTTCCAAGAAACTGCAAATAATGAAAAAGAGCACGCAAAAAGAGAATTTAAATATCTCGTAAAACTGGGCGATCTAAAATCTCATTTGAAAGCTGCAATTGATGGCGAGCACTATGAGCAAACTAAAATGTATCCTGATTTTGCAAAGACCGCAAAAAAAGAAGGTTTCAAAGAAATTGCAAAAGTCTTTGAAGAGATTGCAAAAGCAGAAATCGCACATGAAAAAAGATTTGATAAACTTTTGAAACGTGTTAAAAATAAAACTGTATTCAAAGAAAAGAAAGCAATTGAATGGAAATGTGCTAATTGTGGATATGTCCATAAAGGTAAAACTCCTCCAAAAGTATGTCCTGCTTGTGCACATCCTAAATCTTACTTTGAAAGACTTGCTGAGAATTACTAATAATGGCACATATTGTTAGAAAAGTTAAAGCTGCAAAACCTCGAGAAATAACTTGTGGTTTAATGCGAGATTTAACTAATTCTAATGATTGCAAAGATGTAGATATGGTTCATGTAACTATTACAGATAGCACAAAAGAACATTATCATAAGAAATTAACTGAAATTTACTTTGTTCTGAAAGGTGCTATTGATGTTCAATTAGATAAAGAAGTCGAACATTTAGAAAAAGGAGAGATGATTATGATCTTTCCAAAGACAAATCATCGAGCTTGGAAAACGAGTAAGTAAGATGCAGAAATTCTTGTTATTTGTTCACCTCCATGGGCAGAACAAGATGAAATAATGGTTTAAAATGGCTAAATTAAAGAAAATATATCGATGTAATCATTGTGGGAATATTGTAGAAGTTTTACATGAAGGTAGTGGAACTCTTGTTTGTTGTGGCGAAGCAATGCAATTGCTTGAAGAAAAAACAGTAAAAGAAGAAGGTAAAGAAAAGCATGCTCCTATAATTGAGAAAACTGCAGATGGTGTAAAAGTAAAAGTGGGTTCTGTTGAGCACCCAATGACTGCTGAGCATTTTATTGAGTTTATTCAGATAATCGCAGATGGAAAAACATATACACAATATCTAAAACCTGGCGATAAGCCTGAATCTATATTCAATATATCTGCTAAAAAAATTGCTGCAAGAGCTTACTGCAATTTACATGGATTATGGAAATCAGTAATGTAATTGATATTCTTTCAAAACATGTTGAGAAATATGATGTTCCTGTAGCTGAGCTTATTGAAGTGCAAACTCGAGATCCTTTCAAAGTTTTAGTTTCAACAATTTTATCTGCTCAGACAAAAGACCAGACAACTGCGAAAGTTTCTAAGAAATTATTTTCTGTGATTGATAAGCCATCTGATTTGAAGAAGCTTTCAATTGAAGATATTGAAGAAATAATTCGATCTGCAAACTATCATAAAACAAAAGCACGAAATATTAAGAGATTAGAGAATCTTAAACAAGTTCCAGATACAATGGAAGAGTTGCTAAAGTTATCTGGTGTTGGACGTAAAACTGCTAATATTGTTCTTTCAGTTTCTTTTAAGAAACCTGCGATTGCAGTAGATACGCACGTTCATCGTATATCAAATAGATTAGGTTTTGTTAAGACTAAAACTCGAGAACAAACAGAACAAGAGCTTATGAAAAAACTTCCGAAAGAGTATTGGATAAAATATAATTATTTATTAGTTGCGTTTGGACAGAATTTATGCACACCAATTTCTCCACATTGTAGTAAGTGTCTAATATCGAATTATTGTGAAAAGATTGGCGTTCAAACATCTCGATAATTATTTTTCAGGGATAAAACAATCTGCTTCAGTTTTTACTTCAGCTAATATGTCTAAATTTTCTTCTAAATCACTAATGATTCTTTGATGTCTACCAATTTGCGATTTCTGAAAATCAATAGTTGTATCAATTAATCCTTCTTTTTTTCCTATAGTATAATTATTAATTATTCTTTGATGTCTTTCAATTTGAGATTTCTGAAAATTAATTTGTGAAATAGCAGTTCTTTCAGATTTTTCTGCTTCTGTAAATAATGAATGCGGTGTATAATCTCCTGATCTAATATTAATATTACCTTCCGCAATAAGATTATTTTCTTCTACCTGTTCGTTAGAACGAGATACCCTAATTGTAGTGTTTTCATCTTGATCTAGACCATTTTGGTATATTCTAACCATTTTTAGCAAATATGTAAAAGCTTATAAGAATTATTATATTTGAGCATAGTATGGAAGCACTTCTAGATCAGTTAAATAATCTAAAGACGTCTGAAGTAAAACAAGTTATTAATCAGAAGATGCAAGAGTTTAAGCAAGTTAATGATGTGTTTTCTGAGTTATGTTTCTGTTTGTTGACAGCTAATTTTAATGCTATTGGTGGAATTAAGATACAAAAAGAGATTGGCTCTGGATTTGTAGAACTATCTCAAGAAGATTTAGCATTAGAATTAAAGCGATTAGGACATCGTTTTCCAAATGCTAGGGCTAATTACATTTACAATGCTAGAAGCGTTGATGTAAAAGGAGCTTTAAGTGATCTAAACGGACAAGAATTACGAAATTGGTTAGTAAAAAATGTAAAAGGCTTAGGTATGAAGGAAGCTAGCCACTTTTTGAGAAATATTGGATATGAAGAATTTGCGATTATTGATTTTCATATAGTTGATTTATTAGTTAGAGAAGGACTAATTGAGCGACCAAAGACATTAACACCAAAGAAATATATTGAAATAGAGCACATTCTTTTTAGAATTGCGAGGAAAGCTAACTTAAATTTAGGCGAACTTGATATGTATTTATGGTATTTAGAAACAAATAAAATTTTAAAATAAATAAAAATTAAATAAAAA
>JABHLG010000009.1 GCA_018692915.1 Candidatus Woesearchaeota archaeon
AAAATTGCTTAGAAATAAAGAATATAGTGTATTAGATGGAAGATTATTAAAATTAAATGAGGTTAATAAAACAGAACAAGACTGTTTATCCTTAGTAACAGGAACTCCTGAAGAAGTTAAAAACATAACATGTGAACCTGAAGAACAATGGAGTTATATGAGTGATGAAGACCAAACTGCTACACAAAAAGCTGTTCAGGCAGCAGCAAATGTTGTACAATACATTAAAAAAGTAAATACTACTAAAACAAACTAATATGGTAACTAAAAAAGAAACAACACCTGCAAAGGTAGAAAAAAAAGTAGCTCCAGCTAAAAAGGTTGAAGCTAAGAAAGTTGCACCTAAAGTAGAGAAAAAAGTAGTTGTTGCACATGTAAAAGAAGATAAAAAATTAGCAAAACCAGCTAAAGACCTGGCTAAACAAAGTCCAGCAGAGCCTTCAGAAAAATCTGAAGGAAAGAAGGTTGAAGCAGAACAAAAAACACCTGAAGCAAAAACCGAAGAAATTAAGAAAATTGTAGAACCTAAAAAATTATCATTTTCATTTAAATTATTTGGACGATGGGACCAAGACATAATTGTCGCAGACCAAGGTCTAAAACGATATATCACATTAACGCCATTATTAGTTCCATTTTCACAAGGAAGAACTGTTGGGAAGCAGTTTTGGAAATCTGAAAAGCACATAATTGAAAGACTTATATCAAGACTTATGGTAACAGGTCATAAAGGAAAGAAGCACTATCGAACATCTGGCTACAACACAGGAAAATACACAAGAATAGTCAAAGTTGTTAAAGATGCTTTTGAAATTATAGAGCGAAAAACAAAGAAAAACCCTGTTGAAGTTTATATTCGCGCATTAGAAAATGGCTCACCACGAGAAGGAGTAACAACAATTGAATATGGTGGAGTTAGATATCCAAAAGCAGTTGATTTAAGTCCACAACGAAGAATTGATTTAGTTCTAAGATGGATGTGCCAAGGAGCATTCCACGCACAAGCAGGTAGAGGAAAGAAAGCAACTATCGCAGATACTCTAGCAGACCAAATCATGTTAGCATCAGCTGCTGACCCAAAATCTAATGCCATCCAGAAGAAATTTGAATTAGAACGTTCTTCTTCAGCATCCAGATAACGCCATTGATTCTAATCAATTGCGGGATTGCAAATCTTTTGATTTTCAATAATTTTCTTAGAAAACAGATAATCGGCTTTGTTTAAAAAGTCTTTAGATTAGCTGACTTATTAAACAGAAATTTGGATAGAATGTATTCTTTTCAATATAGACAATAATGTAATCCCACCAGAATTCGAGCCAGTAGCCTTAATCAATAACTTTGCCCGCTGCGCTAGCAGCGTAGTTATTACAAATCTTTATATTATTTTATTTTGTAGTAAATATATGGTCTTTGGATGGGGCAAGAAAAAGAAATCAAAAGCAGGCAGTGTATATTTGCTGGAAGCTGATTTTGGAAAAGGAAAGAAAAAGATATATACAGGACAGACCGGTCGTTCAGTAAGAACTCGTTTTGGAGAGCATATTGGTAATGTTAAAAAACGTAATACTACTACCTACACCGGTAGAGCAAAAAGTGTTAAATTGTTAGGATCTGTTCGTTCAACAAATCGATTTAAGGCAGAAAAAACAATCAAAAGAATGTCTCCAGCATCAAAAAGAAGATTAGCTAGTTCGGGTGCTAAGAAATATAAACGAAAACGTAATTGGTATTAATACGCTCCATCAAGTGCTTCGTTACATAATTTGTCTGCTTTTTTAATAAACCTATTTGTACGTGGTTTGTGATTATACACAACAGAATCATAAAGCTTTTCTCGATCTTTTACTAAAATACATAAAACACGTAGTTCATCATTTTTAATAGCGTATGTTCCATTTATTTGGTTAATTACTAATTCACTATCACAAAAGATACTTACTTTTTTCCTACAATATTTAGTACTTAATTCTAATGCACGAATAATTGCTGTATATTCAGTACGATTGTTTGTAGAATTACCAATACATTCTTTATGTTCTGCAATAAACTCACCTTTAGCGCTTAAGAAAACAATCCCTATTGCTGCAGGTCCTGGATTCTTACGACACGCACCATCTGTATAAACATGTATATTTACATAATCCACCATTTTAATCTTAAGAACTTACTGCTATATAAGTTATTTCAGACAATTCTTGAGTATATTTATATATTATAGCAGGTTCTGAGTCGACATAATAAAATAAATACTTATAAATACCGTTACATCTTTAATATTGTATGGACGATATTACATTTATCACCAATGAAGAAGGAAAGACGCTTAAAAATAGATTTAGTACATTAGTTAAAGATACACAATTTTTTGATTGCTTAGTTGGTTACTTTTATGCAAGTGGGTTTTATGCAATATATAAATCATTAGAAAATACTGAAAAAATTCGGATTCTGATCGGGATAAGTACGAATAAGCAAACATTTGATATGATTCAAGACTCTAAACTTATTCAACAGAAAATCGAATTGTCTAATAAGGAAACTAAAGACGAGTTTGCGGATAAGATTGTTAATGAGTTAGAAAATTCAGAAGATTCTTATGATGTCGAAGAAGGCGTTTTAAAATTTGTTGAATGGTTGCGTTCAGGTAAGTTAGAGATAAGAGTTTATCCTGCTGAAAAAGTTCATGCTAAAGTGTATATAATGAGTTTTAAGAAAGGCGATAGGGATATTGGACGAGTTATAACTGGCTCAAGTAATTTTACTAGGGCAGGTTTGAGAGATAATTTGGAGTTCAATGTTGAGCTGAAGAATAGTTCTGATTATAATTTCGCACTAAATAAATTTAATGAATTGTGGAAGAATTCAGTTGATGTTTCGGATAAATATGTTGAAACCATAAATAATAAGACTTGGTTGAATGATGAAATAACTCCTTATGAATTATATCTTAAGTTCTTATATGAATATCTTAAAGATAAAATACAGTTAGATCAAAAAATGGATAATGTGTACACCCCCAAACATTTTATGGATTTAAAATACCAAAAAGATGCAGTTATTGATGCAGAAATGAAACTTAAAGAATATGGTGGTGTATTTATCTCAGATGTTGTTGGTTTAGGTAAGACCTTTATTTCAGCTATGCTTGCTCAACGATTAGATGGTAGAACGTTAGTTATCGCACCGCCCGTATTAATTGATAAAAATAATCCCGGTTCGTGGTTTAATGTATTCTCTGAGTTTGGAATACGTGGATTTGAATGTGAATCTCTTGGAAAATTAGATAGTATACTTCGTAGAGGTACTGATAAATTTAAGAATATTATTATCGATGAAGCACATAGATTTAGAACAGATTCAACGCAAACTTATGAACAGCTGTTTAAGATATGTCGGGGAAAACGAGTAATACTTGTTTCAGCTACGCCACTTAATAATACTCCTTTGGATATATTAAGTCAGATTAAGTTATTCCAGAATTCACATAATTCAACATTACCCAATCCAAAAGTTAAAGATTTAGAAAAATATTTCAAAAAGCTACAAAATAGACTAAAAAAATTAGATCGTCGTAGTGATAAAGAAGAATATTTAAAAATTGTTAAAGAAAATTCTGAAGACATTCGGGAAAATGTTCTTCAGTATTTAATGGTTCGGAGAACTCGAAGTAGTATTGTAAAATATTATAGCAAGGATTTAGCGACACAGAAACTAAAATTCCCTGAAGTTGCTAATCCAGTACCAGTTATTTATAATTTTGATGAGAACTTGGATAAGAGATTCAATCAGACTATGAATTTGATTATTAATAAATTCAATTATGCAAGATATACTCCGTTGTTATATTTGAAAGCAGACATTACTCAACCTGAAGCACTTTCTCAACGAAATATGGGTAAATTTATGAAGATTCTATTATTAAAACGACTAGAAAGTAGTTTCTTTGCATTTAAGCAATCAATTGGTCGATTTATTAATTCTTACAAATATTTTATATCTGCGTATGAAAAGGGCAATGTTTATGTTAGTAAGAAAGACATAAACAAAATTTTTGAGCTGATTGATAATGATAACGAATCTAAGATACAAACATTAATTGAACAAGGACGAGCACACAAATATTCGTCTAAAAATTTTAGAAAGGAATTTATTAAAGATTTAAAAAGTGACTTAGATATGTTATTAAAAGTTGAAGCTCTCTGGAGGGACGTAAAACAAGACCCAAAATTAGATAAGTTTGTTAGTTTATTAGCTAAAGATAAGAACTTAAAGAAAAATAAAGTAATTGTGTTTACTGAATCCAAAGAAACAGCACAGTATTTAGAAAAGAAATTGAAACCTAAATTTGATAATAAAGTATTAGCGTTTTCAAGTTTGTCTTCAGAATCTACTCGCCAAAAAATTATAGATAACTTTGATCCATCTTCAAGGAACAAAAGAGAAGATATTCAATTATTAGTTTCCACAGATATTCTTTCAGAAGGAGTTAATTTAAATAGATCTAATGTGGTTATAAATTATGATATTCCTTGGAATCCAATAAGAATAATGCAACGAGTTGGTCGTATAAATCGAGTAAGCAAAAATCCGCCTTTCGATAAGATATTTACATATAATTTCTTTCCAGCAGGACCAATTAACGAAAATATAAGTTTAAAAGAATTAGCTGAGGCGAAGATTAAAGCATTTATTGAAATGCTCGGTAATGATTCTAAACTTCTAACTGACGAGGAGATTAAGTCTCACGAGTTTTTGTTTAAGCGACTTAATTCTAAGGAAGTTATTGTTGGAAGTGATGAGGAAGACCCTGAACTACGCTATCTCGCTTTGTTGAGAGGTATTCGGGATGAAAATCCCGATTTGTTCGAGAGAATTAAATGTCTTCCAAAAAAATCGAGAACTGCTAGAAAACATGATAAAACATATAATTCTGTATTAACTTTTTTTAGGAAAGGAAAGTTGAGAAAGATTTTCCAGACAAAAGGAAATTTGATAGAAGAAGTTGACTTTTTTAGAGCTGCAGAAATTTTAGAAGCTAAGAATAATCTTAAAAAAGAAAAATTGCAAAAAGATTTTTATAAATATTTGGAAATGAATAAAAAATCATTTGAGAGCATATTTATTTCTGAAGGTGGAGATATACTCCGTGGTCGTGGTCGTAGTTATGAATCAAAGTTTATTAAACGCTTAAAAGCTATTGCTAAATCTCCAGAATTTACTGACTCAGATGAAGATTACATACAAGAAGTACTTTCATTGTTAAAGAAAGGTTCTTTACCAAAATCAACACTTAAGAAAATACTTAATGATATTAAAAAAGAAATAAATCCACTTAAGATTTTAGCAAGAGTAAGATTTGGAATATCTCCAGAATTATTCCAACCTACATTTGTTACGAATGCAGCAGATGTATCAGGTCCTAAAGAAGTAATACTTTCAGAGTATTTAATTAAAAAATGAAAGAAAAAGAAGCCATTAATTTATTAAATGAAACATTCAATAATGAGTTCGATTTAGTTAGATTCAGCAAATTCATAAAAGAAGTATTTAATAAATTTACTATTGCTCAAAAAATATGGACTGCTCGGAAAGAATATCGGGATTATATTGATTCTTACCAAGTTTTAGGTAATTATAAAGATGAGTCGAAAAATACGATTGCAGTATTGGTAGTTAAACTTAAGAAAGCAAGTTCAAGAGATAGAGCTCGGACCATGCAAAGGAATTTTATAGCGAATTATTTGAGTAATGCTGAAAAAGATGCCGCATTGGTGGCTTTTTATGGTGATGATCCACAAGACTGGCGGTTCTCTTTTGTTAAAATGGAGCATCAACTTACAAAAGATAAAACTGGAAATGCTAAAGTTTTGACAGAATTGACTCCAGCTAAAAGATACTCGTTTTTAGTGGGAGTAAATGAACCAAACAATACATGTGGTAATCAATTTCGAAAAATAATACAAGAAGAGAATATAAGTCCGTCTCTAAAAGAAATTGAACACGCATTTAGTATTGAAAATGTAACCAAAGAATTCTTCAAAAGATATAGAGATTTATTTCTGAAACTTAATGACTCACTTAATAATGTAATTAAGAATGACTCAAAAGTTAGAAACGAATTAAATGATCGAGGTATTGATACTCAAGATTTTACTAAAAAATTATTAGGACAAATAGTTTTCTTATATTTTTTACAAAAGAAAGGTTGGCTTGGTGTAGAAAAAGACGATTCGGGAAAATTTAAATCTTGGGGTACTGGCCCGAAAGATTTCATGAGGTGTTTATTTGGAGACAAAAAGAAAAAAAATAAACCATTAGTACCGTACGAGAATTTCTTTAATGAAATATTAGAACCTTTATTTTATGAAACACTTGCAACAGATAGAGATGATGATTATTCACATATATTTAAATGCAAAATACCTTTTTTGAATGGTGGTCTATTTGAACCGATAAATCAATATAATTGGCGAGAAACGGACATACTGATTGATAATAATATTTTTAAAGATATATTCGGAGTCTTTGATGAGTTTAATTTTACAGTAAAAGAAGACGAACCTTTGGAAAAAGAGGTCGCAGTTGACCCTGAAATGCTCGGAAAAGTTTTCGAAAATTTGTTAGATATAAAAGATAGAAAATCTAAAGGTGCATATTATACTCCCAGAGAAATTGTTCATTACATGTGCCAACAAAGTTTAATAAATTACTTGGAAACAAACACGACGATTGTGCGGACGGAATTAGAACGATTTATTCAAATTGGTGAAGCAATCAGTTCAAGTGATCAGAGATTGATTGAAAATATACATATTGCTGAAGAGAAATTTAAGCAAGGTAAAATTACGATAGATAGTTTTGAGAAAGAACTTAAAGAAAATAGAACTAAATTAAAATTACCATTATCTATATTCTCAAACAAAGAGCAAATTGATACTATATTAAAAGATATTAAAATAGTTGACCCTGCAGTTGGTTCGGGAGCGTTTCTTATTGGTATGCTTAATGAAATCGTTAAGGCTAGATCAACATTGTGTCTTTTTATGACTAAACAAAAATCAGATTATGATTTAAAACGAGAAATTATTGAGAGTTGTTTGTATGGTGTGGATATAGAACCCTCTGCAGTAGAGATTTGCAAACTTCGGTTTTGGTTGTCGTTAGTTGTTGATGAATTAGATATGCGTAATATTAAACCATTACCTAATTTAGATCATAAAATCATGTGTGGTAATAGTTTGCTTGAAGAGTTTGAAGGTACGAAACTATTTGATGAACGATTACTTGGAATCGATATCAAAGCAAGTGCAGAACAAATAACTTTGGATGAAGCTCTCAAAAAGAGAATTATTAAATCCAAAATTAAGCTGAAGGAACTTCAATCCACACAACATAATTTTATAAATATACAAAACAAAAAGTTGAAGGAACAGTATCGAAAAGATATAGATAAACTTGAATGGGAACTTATTGAAGAAACTTTGAAAGAGCAAGGTAATGAAAATGCTATGCAAAAACTAGAGCAATTCAAAAAAGCTAATTCAAAACCTTTCTTTTTATGGAAGTTACATTTCTCAGAAGTTTTCCAGCGAGATAATCCTGGCTTTGATGTTGTAATTGCTAATCCCCCTTATATTGATTATAGAAAAATAGATAGTGTTACTAAATCGGGGTTGATATATTTTAACGCCTACAAATACACAAAAACTGGAAGTATATATGTATATTTTATCGAGTTTGGTGCATCTATTTTAAAAAAAAATGGAACATTAATATATATTAATCCATATCAATATCTAACTGCAGACTCTGGATACGGAATCCGAAAATTTATTATAGATAACCTAATAATTTCAAAAATAGTGGATGTATCACATATAAAAGTTTTTGCTGAAGCTTCCACATATACTTGTATAAATATTTTTAAGAAGAATTTTAATCGAAATAATTTAATCGAAATAATACGATGTAATAATCTTAATGAATTAAATAAAAAAGGATTTACATTAATACAAGAAGAAACAAAGAAAGATAATTATCGAATAAATATTTCTGAAGAAAATAGTGTTTTAAATAGATTAAGCAAAGTGGGCGGAAATTTGGGTGACTTTTGTAATATTTTTTGTGGAACTTCTGCAAGCGGATTTGGTAAAAAAATAATAAATGCTGAAAAATATATGAAATTATCTGCTAACGATATGAAAAAATATAATATAATAATTAAATCCTCTGATGTTGGGAAATATTTTTTCAAAAATTTAGTAAATTATATACCTAAAGTAATTTATCCACTTAATGTTATTAATTATTTTTCTAAAGAAAAAATATTTTTTACAAGAATGACAAAAAATATACGTTGTATGTATTCTAATAAATTACTATTTGGTGGAAAAATAAATATATTGATAGATTTTAAATTAAATTTATTTTATTTATTATCCTTACTAAACTCCTCTCTTTTAACTTATTGGTATTATACTAAATTTGAAAGCAAGCATTTATCTGGTGGATATCTTGGATTCGATATTCCTTCAGTAAAAGAAATACCAATAAAACAAATCTCACCACAACAACAAAAACCATTTATAAAATTAGTAGACCAAATACTTTCAATAACAAAAGACAAAGATTACTTAGACAACCCGAATAAGCAAGCAAAAGTTAAGAAATTACAAATAGATATTGACAAATTAGTTTACAAGTTGTATGATTTAACTCCTAAAGAAATTAAGATTGTTGAGGAGAGTTTAAACTAATGGGTGTTCAAAAAGATGCAGGGGAGTTATTACTTTTTTTCTATGATATGTTAGTTAATAAAGGTGAAAGTACTGTGGGAACACAAGAAGTTCTTACTGAGACGAATTGGGATGGAAAACGAATAAACTTTGCATATAATTATCTTAATGATTTAGGCATACTAAAAAGTGGTGGCGGTTGTGGTAATATTAAATCAGCACAAATATTTTTTGTTATGCGTTTGTTACCTAATGGAATAAATATTATTGAAAATCAACCGGAATTCAAAAGGAACTTTGGTTTCGAAGTTAATTTAGGATTAATAAAGTTTAGTTGGGGACTCTCTGAAAAGTAATTAATTAATCTTAAATTTTCCAATCCTAACTTGCTGTGTCGTTTCTTCTTTTAATAATTTTCTAGCTTTAGCAATCAAATCTTTAGACCAACTATCTTGTTTGATTATTCGCTTTATAGCATAACTATCTAGTGTGCTGACTTCCATCCATTTATTGTATTTTTGTATTAGTTTTTCCAGAGCAATACGTTCTTTTGAGTTCTTTGCTGGAACTTTCAAACTTTCACTTTCTTTGATTGTTGCTTTGTGGTTAGAACCAAATACAATATCAATATTTAGTTGTTTGGCGTATGTAAATAATTGCTCTTTAATGTGCTCAATTTTAGCAACTGTATCCTTTTTCAGCTCCTCTAATTTAACTAACTCATTAACTAATTTGACGCCATCTTCTTTCTTGAATTCTTCCGGTTCAAGTTCTTCAACTTTGTGCAGGTGTTTCCAGTGCGGACAAATTGATTGATAACCACACCACTTACATAAAGCAGTTTTATTTGGTTTAAATTCAGTAGCAGACTCTATTTTCTTAATAGCTTTCATAATTTCATTTTGCAACTGAACAAGTGATTTATCACTACGAACTGATTCAACTTCTTTATCAAAAGCTAGCATGTGCCATCTTAATATAACTTTTTTAGCATCACTAAATTTGTTTTTAACCCATATAGAATACATTGCCAATTGCCTGTCTGCGTCAGCAGAAGATTGGTCTTTCATTCCAGCATTTGTTTTGTAATCACATACAAAATACGTAGAACCTTTGCAACCGAGCTTATCTATCCGAACATGATATTGGTTTCCATCTGGCAAGGTAAGTCTATCCTGCGTTTCCAGACCAATAATTTTCATCTCATTGAATGGTTTGAACCGTTTGTAATAATCTTCAAGAAATTTCTCACCCATTCGTCGATAGTTTTGTTTTGTTATATTCTCCTTAACGATTTTTACATTATCTGTCCAGTTCTTACGCCACTGTTTTCTGTAAAATATTATTAGCTGATCAAAAGTCATTATTCTGCAACATTTAGCTCGGCGATATAATTCTTCAAGAGCTTCGTGAACACGTGAACCCATAAACGCTTCAATACCCGTATCAATATCTGGCTTTATTCTATCAATATATCGATATTTGTACTGCAGAGGGCATGTTTCAAAGGTATTTAATCTCGAATGTGAGTATGTAGCCATATAAAATGTAAGAAAATAAAGCATATAAGCGTTATGTTTAGTCGGATTTCTTCTTCTTAGGCTTGTTCCAATAAGGAGACTTACAACTAGGACAGATTATTGGATCTTCTTTGGTCTTTATGCGAGGAATCCATTTATGACTGCAGCGTTCGCATCTGAATCCATCCATAGTAATCTTAATCTTAGCCATTATACAATTAAAAGCATAGGAATTATATAAATCTTTCTAGAACATAGGTTATATAAACATTACTTATATACGTAAGAAATAGAAAACTTTATATAGAATTAATACTTACATAAGTTATACTTAGTTAAGTAAGTTATTAGGAATGGAATTTGATTTGAAAGGTTTGTCACGGGAAGAAAGAGGGCGACTGCTAGCCAGAAAAAGCGGAATCTCAAAAACTGAACTTGGATGGTCAGTCCCATCTCAGACTGACAATAATCTCTATCTGGTTCGCTTTGATGGTTGTGGACCAACCTGCAATTGTAAGGATTATCAAATTAGAGACGTAAAATGCAAGCATATCCATGCAGTTGAATTTCACATAATGCGCGAGGTCGATAAGAACGGAAGCGTTACAGTAACAAAAAAGGTGATGTATTCGCAGAAGTGGACAGCCTACAACACGAGTCAGACAAACGAGAAGCTTGTTCTTATGAAACTTTTGAAGGATTTGGCTAGTAACGTAAAGCAGCCAGAATACAAGTTCGGCAGACCAACTCTTCCTTTTTCAGACATGGTTTTTGGTTCAGTTATGAAAATCTATTCAACTTTCTCGTTGCGCAGGTTCATTTCAGACATGAAAATAGCAAAAGAAATGGGTCTAGTTGACAAGGTTCCGTGCTACTCGACGATTAGTAACTTCATGAACAGAGAAGAACTTACATCTATTCTGAGACAGTTAATTCAACTTAGCTCTTTACCTTTGAAAGAAGTTGAAGAAGACTTTGCTATTGACAGTTCAGGATTCTCAACTTCTAGGTTTGCTCGTTGGTTTGATCATAAATGGGGCAAAGAGACAAAGTACCGCGTCTGGATTAAAGCACACCTGTGCTCAGGAGTTAAAACAAATATAGTAACAAGTGTTGAAATTACAGAAGGAACTGAGCACGATACTAAACAGCTTCCAGCGCTGATCCAAGAAACTGCTAAGAATTTCAATCTAAGTGAAGTAAGTGCAGATAAGGCGTACTCAAGCAAGAAAAATCTAGCCTTAATTGATGAAGCTGGAGCAGTTCCGTTTATTCTATTCAAGAAAAACGCCACAGATAAGCGAGTTGGATCATACATCTGGAAGAAAATGTATCACTATTTTATGTACAAGCATGATGAGTTTCTGAATCACTATCACAAGAGAAGCAATGCTGAGACTGTCTTTCATATGATTAAAACTAAATTCAAAGGAGATCTGCGAAGCAAGTGTAAGACAGCACAGATAAATGAGCTTCTATGCAAGGTGCTATGCCACAATATCTGTGTTATAATCCAAGAAATAATGGAACTAGGCATAAAAGCAGAGTTCCAAATGGAGATTTCTAACTAAGAAAAAATCTGACTAGAAATAATACAAAAAATAATGAATAAGAATAGTAAAAGATTCTTAGCTGTCTATCTATTTCAGTAAGTTATCTATTGTTCTTAAACCTTCAGCCATCGCCTCTTCGCCGTTTTGCTCAGCAAGTTCAATAGCTTTAGCATAATCTCCGCTTTCCACATAGACATTTAAAAATCCTTGATTATAAACCAGATCTGAAGCTGCTCGGGTCTTTTCTTCTTGACCGTATTCTCCAACCTTTTTATAGAAATCTGCATTTCCTTCACCCATAGCACCAAGAGCCATAAGTAAAGCAGTCTCTAACAGAGAATCGTCCTTTTTAGATATATTATCTGCAACTTTTGTTAAGCCTATTTCTTTAGCAAGTAAAACTGTTGCTTCTGAATCGTCTGTCTTAATATTGTATAGTGCTAGAATTTCCGGTTTTTTTGCTAATGCCTTAATTACTGCAGTTTGCGGATTAGTAAATTTTAAACTTTTAACCGCTTCTGTTACGTTTGCTTTAATTGCCATTTCACTTATGAGTGACATAATTAGTTTAAAAAGCTTCCTATTTGTAATTTGTATAGCGAAACACTAAATTATTTTACATTATATACTTGAGATATAAAAATACGCTGCTAGCGCAGCGGGCTAAGTTATTGATTAAAACTGCTGAAGGGAAAGCTGACTTGTTAGTTTAGTTTCTTTCTATATTGCAAAGAATAGACTTATTAAACAAAATCTACTTTTTAAACAAAGCCCAGATAATCATAAAGCTTTTAAACTATATATTTCACATATAAGTGATAATTAAAATGATGAATCAACTATTAAAATTAATCAAAAGAGATCCTCAGTCGCTTAGAGAAAAAGAGATTAGATGTGAAGAAAATGCTCTAAAAAAGACAAAGCCTGTTGATCTTGTAGAAAATACACTAGAAAATAACCGAAATAGCGCAATGAATTTTAATAAAGATATGAATGGCATTAATGTATTATATACTAACTATGGTATGCTTTTTGTTATTGACGAGCATGCTTATATAATTAATAAAGGATCTGCAAGAACTGGAGAAATTAGAGGACGATTTGATTTAAGAGAAATTACACCTGAGACGATTAAAAATATAGATATACTTCCAACATGGGATAATCGCCCAATTATTAATAGCTATGCAAGCGGCGGTGTTCTTAAACGAATAACAGAACAATCTAGACCTATCTCTGGAGAAGAATCTAAACAAATTCTTGAAAAATTAGGATATACTCCAAAAAGAGTTTATTATGAATTAACTAGTATGGATCCAAATGATCGTAATGCTGTTTTTACAGAGCTTGGTTTTAATAAATCTGAACTTTCTGATTTAATGTAATTTTTAAGATTAGAAAACCTTCTTGACGTTATCTAAATCAAAAACTTCTTTGATATCAACAACTAAAACATGATGAGGTATTATATCATCACCTTTGCTCTTTTCCATAGTAATATCAAAATACTCTCCAGATGAGTATATCTCACATTTTCCACTAGCTGCATAATAGTATTTACCTTTATCTAAAGCAGCAAGAGAAACGTTTTTGTTGTGCTTCAAGTTCTCAAAGGATTTTTTCATCTGACAAATCCCAATAAGTAGCTTATTTTTATGAAATCCTAAAGAAATCACTGCAATTATCCTTGGATTGCCTGATTTTGAGCAAGTAGCTAAGATTATTTCTTCTCTATCACCAAAAGCCTTCTTCCAATCCATAATAAAAGAACTATATTAAAATTATATAAGTTTTGTTAAAATCACTTATTGATCTATTTTTCTTCGTGCGATTAGTGCTTCTTTTACTAACTCTAAGAAAAATGTAAGTGATTCTCTATCATCTTCTGAAATTTCACGATTATCTGCAGTAGTATTAACACATTGTTCTAATAATCCAAATTCTCTTCCTTGTATGGATTTTGCTGGTTTGTATAATCTATCAGGGTTTTCTTCAGTGCTTTTTTTAATATTATATTTTTTCATAGTTAATCCATTAAGAAATATTTGGTATAATGTAATTCATATTATACTCTTCATATGTCCATTTATATGGTGAATCTTGACCTGTGCTAACTTCACAAACTAATTTAAATACATCTGGACTCATAACTAATTTTCTTATATCGTCTTTGTCTAGCTCTGGAAAAATATCGAACGCATCGTTAAAAGCTTTGAACTTAGGATGAAACATTCCTGTATTTCTAAGTAACTCTAAAGATTCTTTAGATCTCATGTTACTAATCAGTAATATTGGTTTTTAAAGGTTTCTGAAATAAAAACCCTTTTAAACCGTCACTGGACAGTAATTTATGGCATTTAGTAACCTAGACCATTCTGATTTAGGAGATATTCCAAAAGATATAAAAATTAGTCTAATATTACCTAATTTAAATGTGGGAACTAATCCAATAGTTACAAAACCAATTATATATAACTCTAAAATACTTAAAAAAGCATACATAAGCGCATTAAAAAAATCTGTAGATAAATTAGATGATATAGAGTTTGACCCTAAAGATTATGATTGCCAAAGAGCATTAGATTTAGATATATATGCTACTGAACTAAAGACTAACGGTTTTAAATTTTCTGGCGCAGATATGTATAACACATTAACAGTTAAACTTGCTGTTATAGATACTTGCAAAGCAGTGCCTTCTCTTAAAAAAATTCTTGATATGAAGACAAAAACGCATAGTCAATTACTAAATTATACACAAGGTGATGAAATTGCTATGAGAATTTATGAATCAAACTTATCAAATCAAAAAGGGCTTGATATAGAACCATTTCTTAAAAATATGCCTAAATTATAATTAAAATAAGGTATTTATTCAGCCTTTTCTTCTTCAGACTTCTCTTCTTTCTTATCTTCCTTAGGTGCTTCTTCTACTTTTTCTTCATTTGCTGGCTCTTCAGTTGCTTCTTCCTTAGCTTCTTCAACTGGAGCTGCAGGTTTCTCTTCTTTCTTTTCTTCTACAGGTTTTGCTTCTAAACCTAATAGCTTTGCAATAGTGTCTTTTCCAGCTTTTACAACTTTGCAGTTGATTTGAGCTGTTTGATCAGAAATAGTATTACCTCTAATTGAGCGTCTCTTTCTCTGGCCTTTTATTTTTGAGTTAAATCCTAAACTTCTAGTTACAACAACCTTTTTTCGTCCAGGACCATCAATATCTTTTCTCATTGGAAAACCAGAAGTATCTGAACCGCCTGTAACTTCTAATTCATAGCCGTTCAGTCCTATGATTTCGCCACGGAATTTTTCATTAATTTTCTTTCCGAAAAGCTTCTCAGCATCAGCTCCACTAACAACATGTTTGAATACTTTCTTTTCTTGTTTTGAGCCAATTGCTAACTTTATCTCAACCATTAGAATTACCGAGGATAAGGGTTTTTAAGTCTTTCTGAAAGAAAAAACTTTACTATCTGATTTATTTTCAGCTTAGTTAAAGCTTATGGCATTCAAAATACTTATAAAACATATTTTTGTTGTGTATTATGATAAACACTCCCGAAAACATTCCCATATCAACAAAAACAAAACATTTGTTTTATCAGACGCTAATAAAACAAGGTATATTGATCCCCACAAAAGAACAAGATATATGCACTCCGGAAGAATTATCATTTATTAATAATATTCATAAAAAAAGTGGCAAATTGCAAAATGATATGTATTTACATGAAAAAGTTAATAATTATATAAATAATGTAGTCGGATTATTATTAGATATAAATGTAAAAATAGAAATTAAATTTAAATTTTCTAATTATTTGCTAAACAAAATAAATACTGGCGAAGAAACACCTAATGAAATGGAAGCAAAAAACACAATAGATACGATTTTATCTCAATATTTACCTGAAGATATTGATTTTCCAGATACTTTAGATATAATGGAGACTTCTTTTCAAATTAATCAAGACCAACATGATATGTTCTAAGGCAGTATAAATAACTAAATGCCCCATATTTCTTTCTCTCGTCTATGGATTTCTGCAATTTCATTAAGGGTTGTCTTTTCTTGTCCATTTAATAATTTTTTAACTCCCTTTAACTGTTTAAAACTTGATTCGGGCACATCAATATACAACTCATCTCCACCTTCTGCATTTCTGCCAATTGTAATTCCCTTAACAGAAAGCGCTGCTTGCTCGCCTTGTTTTATCTCATCTAACTTTTTTCCAGCATCTTCAACACTTTTTATTGTTCCGATAACAAGCCCATCTTTATTCATTATATGTGTATTTGCTCGTATCTTACCTGCAAGAACTTCCACACCAAAAATAGCGGGACCTGATTGTCTAAATATATATTGAGGAAGTATTCTAAATTTTCCTGGCCAAGTTATACCTTGTAGCTTTTCTATTTCTGCTTTCTTTTTCAGCACTTCAATTTGTTCTTCATATTCTTCAACAATTTTGTAAATAACAGGATGACAGATAACAGGAATACTTTCTTTTTCAGCTTCTTTTTTTACAGAATCAATACATTTTACATTAAATCCTAGCACAAACCCTGCGCCTATAACTTCTTTCTGACTAGCTGCTTCTAAAACATCATTCTTTGATATGTCTCCAATATCTGCTTTCTTAATCTGAATACCTTTTTGTTTTAGCAAATTTGCAGCAGCTTCAATTGACCCAAGAGTATCTGCTTTAAGAATAATTCCTACATCATCAGTCTCAATTAAAACTTCTTCAATTTCATTTAAAATTCGCTCTTTTGCTTCATCAATTTCATCTTGATTTCTACCTGACGCAAATGGTGCTCCTGCAAGTGCTTTATCCAAGTCAGGTGCAAGAATTTTGATTCCTGTTGCAGCTACAACTTTATCTACGTGCTTAAAGCTACTCTTG
Organism: Candidatus Woesearchaeota archaeon; assembly: GCA_018692915.1. Lineage (GTDB taxonomy): Archaea > Nanobdellota > Nanobdellia > UBA10117 > JABICX01 > JABICX01. The sequence continues at coordinate 16,713 of JABHLG010000009.1, forward strand.
CTATCGCGTATTTCAGATAATGGCAATGGCTTAAGCAAAGACCTAATCTTTGTGTCAAAAACATCTACGCCCCCAACAATAATCGTATCTTCTTTAGTTAGAGAACCTGCGTAAATAATAACATCCGCAGTAGTTCCCATTCCTTTTTCTTCCTTTATTTCGAGAATTGTTCCTTGTGCAGGTTTATTTACATCAATCTCAAGTTTATCATGTAAAAATTTCTGTGAAAGTCCGGTTAAAATCGCTAATAGCTCTGCAACTCCTTCTCCAGAATGTCCTGAAACAGGAACAATAGCAACATTTTTGCTATAATCATCAACTTGATTATAAATGTTTGAATCAAAACCTAATTCAGATAACTCTCCAATCAATTTGTAAAATCTTGTTTCGTAAGCTTCTTTTGCTTGCTGAGTTTGCTGTTTAAGATTTGATAAAAAAGTTTTGTCGTGAGGTTTCCATCCAGTTATCCTATCAACTTTTGTAGCTGCTACAATAAATGGAACTTTGAAAGTTTTAAGAATCTGAATAGCTTCTTTTGTCTGAGGCTGAACACCTTGATTAATATCAATTATAAGAACTGCAAGGTCTGCAATTGACCCACCTCGCTTTCGCAGGTTTGTAAATGCTTCATGACCTGGTGTATCTATAAATAAAAGCCCTGGAATAGTAAATTTCAGATTAAAAACCTCTAAAAGACCACCACAAACCTTTTTCAGCGTGCCAATTGGCACTTCTGTTGCACCAATATGTTGTGTAATCTTACCTGCCTCTCTCTGAGCAAGAGTGGTTCCCCTAATATAATCAAGCAAAGTTGTTTTGCCATGGTCTACATGACCCAACACAGTAATTATTGGTTGTCGAATAATTTTAATCACCTATAATAAACAAAAGACAACTTTGTTTTTAAGGCTTTTCAGAAAATTATATATTTAAATAAAGATTAGTTTAATATGGATTCTATGTTTACGAGAAACCCAATTAGTAGAATGAAACTAGAGCTTCAGCTAGCTAAAATGAAGCTTAAAGAGAAATCAAAACTGCGTAGAGAACGCAAGATTGAAAAGCTTAAGCAAAAAGCTATTGAAAACAAATCAAAATTAGAACTTCTTCAACTCAAGCTAAAGAATAAAAAATTAAAGAGCAAGAGAAAACGATTGAAAAGGAAGCTTAGGAAATAATTCTATGCAGGTATCCAATAACCTTCTATAGGGTATGTTGTGGCAGTGATTCTTTGAGGTTTATTTTCAATTAAATCTAATTCTACGCCACAATATTTAACAAAATAACGAAAATCATCTATTGATTTTTTTGAATTAAGAAAACTATTACTAAAATTATTCATTACAAACATTGCGCTATCTCCTTTAGCATCTCTATTTGGTAAACCCTCACATGTACGCATCATATTTAAATTAACTTGATAAGGAGAGTCATCTTCTAACTTTACATCTATTTCTTCTATTTTATTATAAGAAAAAGAATGTAAATCTTCAAGTGAATCTATAATTTCTTGTTTGAATCCTTCCTCAGGAGATATTTTATTTCGATTAAATAGGCATTTGCAATAAAATGCTAATTTTAAATGATATCCTTGATTATATATATCCTGTGAAACTAATTTTGCAAAAAATTGCCCTTCTGAAAACCCTCTTTTATCCAAAACAGGAGTTATCTCTAATGCAAATCGTATATCTTCATTTTCCAATATATCCATTAAATCGTTTTTGTGTCCTTCTATTTCATCATCAATATCATTAATTTTATTCTTCACTTGAGCAATATCATGTTCATAATCTTTTTGAGGTTCGCTATAATACGCGCCCTGTTCACTTTCTAATTGTGCTATTTTATTTCTTAGTGGAGGCTGCTCTTCACGAAGTGGATAAATTGCATCTACATGCACTTCAAATGGTGATGGTTCTTTTATTTTTTCTGTTGTCATTTTTATCTCATATATCTTCCAATGTAATTATAGCCACGTCCTTTTTCGTTAGGTTCTTTTCTGATATTAGCTAATAATATACGATGATATTCAGTGATTAAATCATCTGTTAATTTTGGTGTGATAGGTCTTAATGAATCAATATCAACAAGTAACTCTCTTTTGCGTTCAACATTTTCCTCGGAAATCAATTGATCTTCTAAACTCTTTTTTTCTGTTTCATAGATATGTTCTCTTAATCCCCTTAAACGCGATTTAAGTGCATCTATGTTTATGCTAAAATCTATATCTTTATTCTCGCATTGATCTATATTCATATGCGTTTTGTAAATATCTATACGGCTATTAAGACAATACCCTTGATATCCTCGAAGATCATCTATCCATTTAATTGCACTAGTTCTTGCAGCGTTTTTATTATCATAGACACCTGCGAATATGCTTTCAGATTCATAACCACTACCCCAGCGGCCACCCGTAACATAATCAACTTTTATAATATATATGTCTTTTTTTGATGTCTTTTTTGCCATTTTTATTTTGTAATCATTAAATAATTCTTAATGGCGTCCGCTTTTGCATTAATTTTATTAAGATATTTTTCTAATTGAGGTTTTACTTGCAGCTCTTTTGCATCTAAGAATTCTGTGTGTTTTTCTTCATTCTCTAACATTCTAATTAAATCTTTTTTAGCAAATCCTGCTCGCTCTACAATATTAGATGGTAAATCAAGAAGTCCTCTAAGATTATCATATGTTTTAATTCGATAAACTTCATCATGAGGACAAAGACATTTATTTATTCCCATTCTTGGATGTCGATTAGCTATTTCTTCAATAGGTATTGCACAGTCTTGTTCAGCATTACCAACATAATCAGCACAATTAAAACTTCCAATAAATTTATCAGAACTTCCATCGTTAGTTATGTATCTAAACGCACAATCTTCACAATTTTCATTTGTTGTTTCTCCATTTTTTACAACAACCATATTTTTTTTAAAGAATCCATTATCGCCATGTAAAAAAAGCTTGCCATCAATAATCAAACCTTCGTCAGTTTGTTCTATTGGAACTTTCTCCATTGTTCCATTTAGGTATTTATCCTCAGTTTCATTTTCAACAGGAAGACCTGTTTTTTCAGCTAGTTGTTCTAGCACCTCATTAAATTTCATTTTGTTATCTCTTATTTACACTTATTTCATCAAAAATTTCTGTGCGAAATTTTCGTGCTCTGATAACTTACGTCATCAGAATGTGTATTATCTATAAGTAGTTACGACACTATATAAGAGTTATTAGGAAAAAGGGCTTAAAATAAGCGTAAAACTTATAAATATGGCTCATTATACATTATATGGAAAATGTTGGTATTGTATATGGTGTTGAGCAGAAAGTTGATGCTAAAGATAAGAAAATCCTAAAAGTGCTTTTTGAAGATGGTAGAATGAGCATTGCAGATATTGCAACTAAAACAAGATTACGACGAGACTCTGTTGCTCGTCGGCTGAAAAAACTAAGGAAAGACAAAGTAATTACGGGATTTGTGCCTGTAATAAATCCTCCTGCTTTAGGATATCCAAATATTGCATTAATGTTATTTAGAGTTAAAACTGGAAATGAATCTGCTAAAAAGAAGTTCCAAGATAAGCTCGTAGGTAATAAATTTATTCTTCACATTTCTAAATTGATTGGAAAGTTTGATTTTAATTGTGCAGTTATTTATGAAAACACGAATCATCTTAATCAGATTGTTGAAGAAATCAAAACTTATGTGCCTAATTTCATAGATAATTTTGAGTTATTCCAAGTTGTTGATGAACCAAAATTTGAGAAGATGAGTGATTTGTTATAATTCACAAACTGCGATTAAAGGTATTTGATTTTTAGACAATTTTATATCTGAGTTGTCTTCATTTAAATCTAAGTCATGCTTTCGAATTAATTTTATTAACTCATTTCCATCATATAAAGGTCCACCTAATTGTGCAATGTCTTCCATTATAGGTTTTACCTTATCACTATCTTCCCTATGATTTTTAAGATATTCATCTTCATATCTAAAACTATATTCCTTGCTAGGATCTATTTTAATTGCTATTACTATCGCCTCCAAGTACATATAATACAAAAAACTTTTAAAACTTATGAATTTATTGAAAATCGAATATTTTCAATTCCGCAAAGGAGTTAACTCCTTGGCATTATAAAATACAATCTTGTTTTTTCTCAGAGTGGACACTAGAAGCATGTAAGTCGGTTATATGATGTTTATGTGCAAGTGATCTTCCCCTAGCCATTATACCTTTTTTAACAAAGAATAAGAAAAGTGCAACTAATAATGCAAATGTGCTAGCGCCCCAAAGAACAACTTTAATTGTATAAATATCTGCTAAATAACCTGCAAATATTGTAACTAAACCCACAGTAATTGCATTTGCTGCTCTAAATAAACCAGTTGTTCCACCATGCTCTTTACGTGGAGTTAAATGTGAAATTCTAGCTATGAGTGGGTTCCATTCCATATTAAATCCAATACCCATTGTTGCACGCGTAATTGTAAATCCAACAAAATCTTTGAATAACAAAAAGGCATATCCTGAAGCCCAAACTAAAAAGAATCCAGGTATTATTATATATTTTGATGGGAACTTATCAATTGCTTTTCCAATAGGATATTGAGTAAGCATACTAACTAAATATGTAACTGAAAGTAATACTCCTATGCTTTGAATTGATATACCAATACTTCTAAGATAAATTGGCATATATACATACCAAATACACCATGCAATATTATGCAAAACACCTATTGTAGCAAGTGTACGAAATTTATGCATATTAATTAAATGTTTATATTCGTAAGCAACATCCTTCTCTAGCCGTTCTAAAGTTTCATGAGATTTCTTTCCATAATCTTTTACTACAAAACTAATAAACACAATATTAAGAACGCCAATAAACGCTGCAAGATAAAACAAGTGTGTAAAACCATAATATGCAATAATTAATCCGCCAATAAATGGTGCAATAACATTACCAATACCTATAATCATATTTGCATGTGCCATTTCTTTACCTTCATTACCATGTTTTATTGTATCATAAATATACGCCCAGAAAGCTATCCAAAAGAGCGCGCCAAAAACTTCTACAACTAATTTCATTCCAATAAAATGCGCAGTTGTTGATGAAAATATAACACCTAACGCAAAAAGTGGGTATCCGATAGCTCCAATCAACATTAATGGACGACGGCCAACTCTATCTGCCATAGTTCCAATTGGAAACCGAATAATCCCTGCAATCATTGCACCAAAAGCAAAAACCAGTCCAATATTTACCAAACTTATGCCCATGCTATCAAGATAAATTGGAAGAAAGTTAGCTACAAGCGCAAAACTAAGAACTATATTAAGCCCACATATTGCCCTAATAATTAGATTTCTATTCATATAGTAAGATATCTCTCTAGTATATAATTATTTCTTAGAATACTCTTGGAAAAGCTGAACTTCTTTCTTAGGTTTTGCAAAGCAGCTTGGATCTAAATCAGATAATCTTATTGTAACAACATTTATTCCAATTTCTTCAAGTTCATTTGCATCCCTATAATCGAAAGCCCAATCAACATATGTTCTATCATTTTCTTTTGTTGCTTCATTAAAATATACTTCACCAACATAACTTAATTTTTTTCCAAGGAAAAATTTAGCATCTTCAAATTCACTCAATCGATGTTTATCATATATATTAAATGTATATATCTCATTAATTCCTTTTCCTAATATTTTTTCTTTAACATATTCATCAGTAACTGGTGCTATAAATGTATAATCAAATTCAGTATAATCTAATGCATTATGAACTTCTTCTAATTCTTCATTTTCATATTTATGAATCGATAGACAACCATCAATCTCTTCTCGAGTTAAATAATCTACTTGGTATCTTAAAATTATATATTTGCCTTCGAAGTCTTCAGGTAGCAACTTACGTCCTTCTTGCTCAATGATTTTTAATAATTCATTCATAAATGATAAAGAAAAATAGTCTTAAAAAGCTTACTAAGCAGAATCTATTGCTTTGATAGTTGGATCGATTATCTTATGTAGCTCATTGTAGCCATAAGATGAATCAATATCAGTAAGAATATTTTGTTTTTTGTAATATTCAATAACTGGCTTGACTTGTTTTTTGTAAACATCTAATCGTTTTTTGATTGCATCTGGCTTATCATCATCTCTCTGAACTAATTTACCACCACATTCATCACAAATTCCTGCTTCTTTTGGTTTTTTAATCGTATTAATATTATATCCTTTATCGCATTTTGAGCAAGACATCCTACCTCCAAGCCGTTCTAAAATTACTTTTGTTGAAGCAAAATAATTTATTACTGTATCAATTTTCATTGACTTGTCCAGCAATTTTGCTTGTTCTAAATTTCGAGGATAACCATCTAAAATAAAGCCATTCTTACAATCAGGTTTTTGTAAGCGATTTTTAATCATTATATCAATAATCTCATTTGGAACCAACACACCTTTATCCATATACGCTTTTGCTTTCTTGCCAATAGCACTTGATGCTGCAACTTCGGCTCTAAGTAAATCACCTGAAGAAATTGTTGGGATACTGTAGTGCATAGCTACACGATTTGCATTAGTTCCTTTTCCAACACCTGCTGATCCGAGAAATATTATATTCATATTTTTTTCTTAAACTTACTCCTTAAATAGTTTCTTTAATTAGATAAAATCATTTAGCATTTTATTTATGTTGACTTTTAGTGATTGCTTAACTAAAGGCGTTTTTGAGATTTGAGGTTCTTGTTCATCATATGTCTTTCTTTTAATTTGATATAAAACGCCAAGAGGTAACTTACTACTTTCTGCAATTTCAATTGCTTTATATTTGTTTTTTTGTGTTTTAATTTGCTTTGTGTTTTTATTAAACCATTGTATATCATTATGTTTGTTAAAACTTGGACACAACTGAAGAACATTAACTAACGAAAATCCTTTATGTTTTATAGCTTGTTTTATTGTATCTGCAAGTTTTAAATTATAAGAAGCTCCTTGAGATACAAATGTAGCTCCTTGTGTTATAGCAAGAGTTAATGGATTTACAGGTTGTTCTAGCGCACCAAAGGGTGTTGAATTTGTTTTCATTCCTTGTGGACTTGTTGGAGAAGTTTGCCCACGAGTTAGACCATAAACAGAATTATCTTGAGTAATATATGTCAAATTAATATTTCTTCGACATGAATGCAAAAAGTGGTTTCCACCAATACCATAAGCATCACCATCTCCTGCAACAACAATAATATGTAATTTGTTATTTGCAAGCTTTGCTCCAGTTGCAACAGGCAGTGCTCTTCCATGTATGCCTTCAAATCCATATGCTTTTACATAATGGGGCATCTTACTACCACAACCAATTCCCGATACAATAAGAACATCTTTGCTAGGTATTTTAAGTTCTTGTAGTGATTTTCGTATAGCTGCAAGTATCATATAATCCCCACAGCCTGGACACCAAGTTGGAATTTTCATACTAATTTACTAATCTCCTTAGCAAGATTTTCTGGGTCAAATGGTCGACCATCATATTTGAGTATTTTATGTTTAACTTCAATTCCTGTTTCTTTTCTAATCAACTGAGATAATTGTGAAGTTTTATTTCCTTCAACAACAATCAAATTCTTTTTTGAAAGTTTGTTAAAAAACTTTATTGGAAATGGACTTATAAAACTAAGATGTATATGTGCAAAGTCTTTCTTACAAATTTTGCGCGCTTCTCTAACAACTCCTTTAGTTGAGCCCCAACTTACAACAACATTGTTAGAATTTCCAAATAATTTTGGTTCAGATAATTCTTTTGCTAACACTTCAAATTTTTGATAACGTTTATCTGTCATAGCAATTTTATTTTCTTTGTCTTCACATTCAGCACCATATTCATCATGTTCATAACTACTTGCAACAAATTCACCCTTACTTGTTCCAGGTAAAGTTCTTGGACTAATTCCATCTTTTGTAATTAAATATCGTTTATAATTTTTAGCACCTTTTGATATTTTACCTCTATCAATTTTAATTGGTTTTGAGAATAGATTAAGAGAAAAATTATGAACACTTGAATGTGCTGTTGACAAAAACTTATCAACAAGAATTACAACAGGAAGCTGATATTTTTCAGCAATATTAAATGCTTGTTGCGTTAAGTAAAAACATTCGTTAACATCTCCTGGAGCAATTACAACTCTTGGAAAACTATCTTGAGATGAATATAATGCAAATTGCAAATCTCCTTGTCCACTTCTTGTTGCTAAACCTGTAGCAGGTCCAGGTCTCTGAGAAACTGCAATAACAACAGGAGTTTCAGTTTGAGCAGCAAGTCCTAATCCTTCAGACATTAATGCAAATCCTCCTCCAGATGTGCAAGTCATTGAACGAACGCCTGTAAAACCCGCGCCAATTGCCATATTTATTGACGCAATTTCATCTTCAGTGTGCTTTACAATTATATTATAATCTCTAGAATATTTTGCCATACCTGTAAGTATTGAAGTTGCAGGTGTCATTGGATATGCAGATATAAATTTACAACCTGCCTTAATCGCACCAGCAACAATTGCATCATTACCTGATATAAATATTCTATCTTCTTTTTTCCAAGCTGAACTTTGTTCAGCGTGGCCACGCAAATCTTTTGATTTGCTCGGCATTGGAGAAAGTTTGATATCAAATTTGAAATTATTTTTTGCAAAATCCCATCCAGCTTTTGCTGCTTTAATATTTGCATTAATTATTTTTTTATCTTTGTGTGCAAAAGTTTCTCTAAGAAGATTATTTAATTGTTTTAAATCTAATCCAACAAGACCTAATGTTGCACCAATTGCAACTATATTTTGATAAAGAATATTACCTAAATCTTTTGCAATGTCTTGCATAGGAATTGCATAACATTTTCCTCTTACAATTTTACTTAAAGAAACATCACATAAAACTGCTGATGAACTTTTATTGTGCTTTACAATTGTTTCTTTGTCAAGAGCTAACAACAAATCAACGTTGCTACTATGTGAATAAACATTTTCATCACTAACACTAACATTAAGATAATTATGTCCACCACGAATTAAAGAAGGATATTCTGCATAACTAAAAACTTTCAAACCGTCGCGTAAACATGCTTTTGCAAAAATTTGACCAATATTTATAATCCCCTTTCCTGCTTCTCCACCAATCCGCCAATTAAATTTCATTGTCTCTTATTTCTGTTTCTTGTCGTATTATAAAATATTTATCTTTTGGAATATCTTTATCAACAACAACATCTGGACCAATTATTGTATTTACTCCAATCCGTATGCCTGGCATAATAGAAACATTAACTCCCGTCTTAACATTACTTCCAATAATACATCCAAAATGATTTCTTCCCGTATCAATTAAATTGTCTCCAACTTTAATTTTAACAGTCTTAGTATCAAACCGATAATTTGCAGTGATGGTTCCAGCAGCAATATTACAATTATCCATAATTATACTATCACCTACAAAACTTTGATGTGTATTTGTATTGTCTCCAACATAACTATATTTTAATTCAGATGAAAATCCCATAACACAACCCTCTCCAACATGTGTATAATTCCACATAAAAACATTATTACCAATTATACTATTTTTACCAATATAACATGGGCCTTTTATTACAGCATTCTCAAACACTTTAACACCGTCTTCAATAATTACTTTTCCAATAATTTCTGCACTCTTTGCAATACTTGCTTTTGTTGAAATTCTTGCTTCTGCTTTATCTAAGAAATAATTTCTTATTTCAAAAATATGCCATGGAAATTTAATTGAACCCCAAAAACCATTATATTTTGAAACCCTATAATCATAATCTTCTTTTATCATATCATCCATTGCAACTTCATACTGGTCATCTTTATCGGTTTTCGCTGCTTTCATACATCTTACTAATTCGGGAAATTTTCTATGAATATGAACAACAATATTTACTAAATTACTTGGTTCGTTTCCAGCACCAGGCTTCTCAATTATACCTTGCATTTTATCGCCCTTAACAATCAAATAACCTCCGGGAAAATATTCTTTAACTTCATATCCCAATATTACAGAATCACCTTTTGTATCAATTACATTTTTGTAAGCTTCTTCATCAAACACATCATTTGCACTAACAATTAAAACTTGTTCTGGAATATTTTTAATACTTAATAACGCATCGGCCATGCCTTTTGGCTTTTCTTGAACAACATATTCAATATTATCTCCACATAATTTCTTTAGTGTATTTATGTTTGTGGGATTACCAATAATTATTATATCTTTCAGCCCAACATTGTGTAACTTTTCGATTTGATGTAAAATTAATTCTTTACCAAGAAATTTAATTAAACATTTATCTTTCTTAATAGGTGCCATTCGTTTACCAACACCACCTGTTAAAATTATAACTTTCATTTTGGTATTGTCTCCACAATTTTATCAACAAATATTTTTATTCTATCTAATCCTTCTTTTGTTGTGGATTCATATGCAAAACCAATTTTTGGCTCTGTGTTTGACGTTCTAAAAAGCGCCCAACCATCATCAAAAATAATTTTAACACCATCAGTATCATCAACATTATGTCCCTCATTTTTAAGTTTGGTTTTAAGATTATCAATAAATCTAAATTTCTCTGAGTCTTTTATTGTAGCTCGATTTGCTTCAGATACTTCTGAAAAATATTCTGGAATTAATAATATCTCTTCTTCAATTGTTGTGTTATTATTAATTAAAAACTCCATTAATTTAATTGACGCTAGTAAAACGTCATCTTGATTAAAAGTTTCATTAAAGAAATAATGTCCAGATACTTCTCCTGCAAAAACACCATTAACTGCACTAAGCATTCTCGCGATGTGTGTATGACCAACACGACATATTTCTAATTCACCGCCATACTTTTCTACAGCATCAGATATCATTCTAGAACACATTACATCGTGCACTATTTTGCCACTATCACATTTAGATAACACTTGTTTTGTAAGCAAAACAAATAATATATTTGAATCAAGTAATTCTCCATCAGATTTAATAACAAACCATCTATCACCATCACCGTCGTAAATGAAACCTAAATCTGCTTTTTCTTCAACAACTTTCGCTTTTATTTGACTTAAACTTTTTATTGGGTCTGGTCCATGAACTGGAAATCTTCCATCAGGCTCGCAGAATAATTCAACAATATCAAATCCAAGCTCTCTAAGGATATTTGAATAATACTTTCCTGAAGAACCATGTGAACCATCTAGAACAACCTTAAGTCGTTTATCTGATTCAAATTTTGAATTTTCTATTATGAATTTTTTATAATCTTCAAAAACATCTTTTTTAGTTATAATTCCTTGTCCTAATTTAAATAATTTAGTTTGAACTAATGCTTCAATTTTATCGATTCCATTTTCATATGGGATAGATACAGCACCTTTTGTATAAAATTTAATTCCATTATAATTAGAAGGTGTATGTGAACCTGTAATCATTACACCACCATCATATTTGTAAAAACCTGTTGCGAAAATCATCATTGTTGTGGATACAATTCCAATATCTATTACATTAGCTCCTGCACTTACTAAACCTAAAATAAATTTATTTTTAATAGAGGGTGTGCTTAATCTAGAATCTCCACCAACAACAATTGTTCCGGGATTTATAGTCCCAAATGCTTTCCCAATATTCTCTGCAGTTTCTTCATTTAATTCACTTGGATAAACTCCACGAATATCATATGATTTATATATTCCTGCCATTTTAATCTCCGATTGAAACCCGCAAATTTAATTAATAAATTTGTGCTGTTTTATCTTCCTATTTCACAGTTACTGATTTTGCTAGGTTTCTTGGTTTATCTGGGTCACAACCACGTAGCAATGCTAGCTGATAAGCTAATATTTGCATAGGTATAATTTGGCAGATAGAATTTAAATCTTCTGCTTCTCTAACCTTTATATAAAAATCAAATAATTCATTGTTTTTTGGACCAACACCTATAATGTATGCTCCTCTTGCTTTCAGCTCTGATGCATTGCTCATTATTTCTTTTTCTGTTCTATCTGACGTAAAGACAATACAAGGAGTTCCTTTGTCAATAAGTGCGATGGTCCCATGTTTCAATTCACCCCCAGCATAAGCTTCTGCATGAATATAACTAACTTCTTTTATTTTAAGTGCTGCCTCTAATGCTGTTGGATGTTGCAGACCTCTACCAATAAGATAAATATGTTGTGTATATCTCAGACGTTCTGAGAGCTCTTTAATATGGTCTCGCATAGCTTTTGAAGTTAAATAATAAATATATCGAATTAATTCTTTAAGTTTTGATCTGCCTTCTTCTTGCTGTCCTGCTAATTCATGTGCAATAAGAGATAATATGGCAATTTGAGATGTATATGCTTTTGTTGATAAAACACAAATCTCTGGACCTGCGCCCTGAAGAATTGTTTTGTGAGATGCACGCATAATACTTGAACCCATAACATTTACAATTGAAATCACTTTAGCGCCTCTTTCTTTTGCAACACGAATCGCTGCAAGTGTATCTGCTGTTTCTCCACTCTGAGATATTGCAATTACTAAGCTCTTTTTGTTCAAGAAATGTGTAAAATATTCAAACTCGGATGCCACACAAAAATTTACATGTGTTTTAGCAGTCTTAGAAAACAAATACATTCCATTCATACAAGAATGTGCAGAAGTTCCACAAGCAACAAAGAAAATCCCTTGTGCTTCGCGTATTTCATTAGCAATATCTTTAATTTGCTTTGCAGGCAAAGATACAACTTTACTAATTACATCAGCTTGTTCACTGATTTCTTTCATAAGATAATGGTCAAAATCACCTTTCTTTGCTTGCTCTGCATCCCAATCAATGCTTGTTGTCTTTCGATTAACAACTAAATTTTCTTTAAAATTAAAAATAGATAAATCTTCATTATCAATAATTGCTAAATCATTTTCTTCGAGGAAGATAACTTGTTTTGTATAATCTAAAAACGCAGGAATATCTGATGCAATAAAAAACTCTTTTTTTCCAACACCAATAACTAATGGTGCTTCTTTTCTAATCGCAACAATTTGATTATGCTGTGAGTGCATAACAACTATCGCAAACTGACCATTAATGTGATTTAAAGAACGCTTTGCAGCATCAATGAAATCATAACCTCGGTTCATATGATACTCAATTGTATTTGGAATAATTTCAGTATCTGTTTCTGATTCAAACTTAAAACCTTGTTTAATAAGAAAATCTCTTTGTTCTTGATAATTTTCAATTATACCATTATGAACAACAGCAATTTTGCCACTATTTGATAAGTGAGGATGTGAATTTTTTTCTGAAACACCTCCATGTGTAGCCCAGCGAGTGTGCCCAATGCCAATGTTACTTTTTGGCATACCATCAACGTCAGTAGATTCAGTAATTTTACCAACAATTTTCTTAATAGTAAAATCTTTATCATTATTTTTAATTGCGACGCCCCAAGAATCATAGCCACGATATTCCAGAGTCTTTAACCCTTTAACAATAATTTCTGTAGCATTTCTCGGCCCATGATACGCAATAATCCCACACATATAACAAATATTATAAATCAACTTAAAAGAATTATTTAACTAGAGAATAGAACTTTATTCAGTTTCTTCTGTTTCTTCAACTTCTTCTTGTTCAGGTGTTTCATCAAGTTGTTCAACTTCTTCTGCAACTGCTTCGACTTTTGGTTCTCCTTCGCCGCTAGGTGAAGGCTCTGCTGGGCTTTGCTCAGCTAAGTCTGCAGGAACTTCAGGCTTAGGTTCAGGTGCTTGCTCAACTACTTCTTCCACAGGTGCTTCTTGCTTTGGTTCTTCAGCAGGTGATTCAACTAGCTCAGTAGATGCTAATTCTCTTGAAATTCTGTTTAAATCAATATCCAGAGTTGAAACTCTAACGGTTCTGCCTTCTCTGTTCTTAAATTCTTCAGAATCCATTTTAATACCTGTAACTTCAATTTGGTCTCTTAAAAATCTACTTTTGACAACTTCAGCAACATCAACTGCTCTGCTAATGAACTTTCCACGAGAACGAATTACAACTTTATTTGCGCCCTTTGTTGTAAATTGCATAACTACTGCCGTTACGTAATTCATAAACGGCTTTCCACCAACAAAAATTGCGTGCTCCTCTGTCATCATTTCACCTTAGTATTCTATGTAATCAAAGATTATGAGTATCTTATAAAGATTAGTCTTCTGCAGTCTTCATTTTTTTAGTTATGTAGCCTGCAATCTTGTTTCTTAATTTCTTACTTCTTACATCGCTCAGTGCTTGGACTTTTTGCTTGTTTCCTTGAAACTCTTTGTGTAGGTCGTCCTTATATAATTCGATGAATTTGTGTCCTAATCTCTTAATCTGTTTGGTTCTTATTCTACCCATTATTTAAACCTAAAAAGGGTGTTTAAAAAGCTTTCTTATATATAAATCGTTAGACTGAAACGGTATATTAACAATCTATTTCCCACAAACTAATTCAATCACATCTCCATCTTTTAATACGTGGTCTTTGCCTATTGGGCGCTTTGTCTTGACATCATAAGCTGTTACAAAGTTCTTAACAAAGTCTTCGTGAATATGGCGAGCAAAATCTAAAACTGTTGAGTTTTGTGGAAACAGCCATGCATCTGGCAAGATATTTCCTTTAGAATCTCCAAGCTTTTTCATTCCACCTGGGAAAACAACAAAATATTTTAGCTCATCAAACACTGCTGTATTCAAACACTGCTGAACACCTGTTGCTCCAAGAGTTTTAAGAACTTTTGTTTTGATAAAATCAAGTGCCTTTTTCTGTTTATCAGATAACTTTCCAGTTTTTAGAATTTTAAAATCCTTATTTCCTGGAACATATTCAATTAATTCGTGCTTTGCAGCCTCTCGTAATGCTAATTCTGACTCTGATGAGCAAGGAATAATTTTATATGATGGAAATTGCTTTTTCAATTTCTTAATATTATCTTTGGCTGTTGGCAAGTCTGCCTTATTTGCAGCAATAACCATTGGCTTTGAAACCTGTCGTAGCTCAGATGCAAATGCTTTCAAATCAATATCTGTCCACTTGCTAATATCACTATTCAAACCAAACTTCCTCATTGCTTTATGAATCATAGTTTCATTAATTTTCAGCCCAGAAAACTGTTTGTGGATTGCTTTAACTGAATCTTTATGCTCCATTGTAATAACTTTTGAAAATTTAGCCCAAACTTTCTTCATCATTCCAAAAAACCACATATCTAACTCAACTTCTAAAAATTTGACATCATTAGCAGGGTCGTAGCTACCTGCTTTTACTGGCTCGCCTTTTTCATTTGTTGAACCTGCTGCATCAATAACATGAATTAAAACATCTGCTGAACTTAAATCATCAAGGAATTTATTACCCATTCCTTTTCCTTCGTGAGCTCCAGGAACTAAACCTGCAACATCAAGAAGTTTTACTGATATAAATCGCTCTCCATTAATACAAAATCCGTGCTTAGGATTACATTTTACTTTAAAGAATTTTTCAACACATTCATGTCTTACAAATCCCATGCCTGAATTTGGCTCAATAGTTGCAAAAGGATAATTAGCTATCTCTACCTCAGAAAGCGTAGCTGCCTTAAAGAACGTTGACTTTCCAACATTGGCTTTTCCTACAATACCTATTAACATATTTCACCTATTCCTGAAAAGACAACTAGCAAATTCGCTGAATTTGTGCAGTTAGCTTTACCAACTATTCCAATTAGCATTAAATAATTACAAAAACAAGGTATTTAAGGATTATTAATTATAACTGTGCAAATTCTTTTAACTTATCTGAAATCTGAACGCTTAAAGGAACATAGACTGTTGCTTTAATTTCATATGTCAAAGGACCTGATTTTTGTTCATCTACATTTGCCCAATCATCAATCGCATTAATGCATGCGCTAAACAGCTGACTCTTATCTTGATAAGTTTCATTCTCAAGTAAAAGTTTAATAATTTCAGATTTGTATTTCTGGATTGTATCATCTAAGCTAAAATTTTGCTCATTTGGATGAATTTCAAGACGTGCCATGGAAATATTACTACGTGGATATCGAATTGTTAATTCATAATGCCATTCAAAATCTGGAAACCTGCCAGCTCTTCTATCTCCTCGAGAAATACTTGCATTTATTTTTATGAAATCTCTGTGCGTACCTTTTGGTGTAAACATTCCTTAAAGCGTTAAAAAGATTTAAAAAGATTATTATTTCTTAGTAAATAATTAAATTTATTAATTTAATCACTAGTTTTATATAGTTCTTAATATAATTTTAATCAGAATGGCATTCCCAATGAAACCCGAAATAAAATTCGTTGAGAAAGCATCAAGACTCGAATTATTTATACGTTTAATTCTATGTTTCGTATATGGAATCATAGCAGAAATATGGGCAATATTCGTATTAATTGTTTGGGTCTTACAATGGTTCTACATCCTATTCACAGGTAGACGACACAAATCTTTTGAAAACTTTACAAAAGGATTCTGGAGATACTGGGTAAGAGTTGTAGCATATTGTTTGATGTTAACTGACGAAAGGCCTCCTATTTCAGGACAGGCATAGTTACTCCTTAATATTTAAATATTGAGGGTAATTTTTCTTTTTTCGATTGTTTTTTATATTTTATGTTCTACTTACTTTATGAAATACAAGATTAGTGGAGATAATTTGCAGGTAGCTAATGTAAGCCTTGCAAAAAATGATATTGTAAATGCTGAAGCAGGTGCAATGGTTTACAAATCAGGTAATGTTACAATTGATACTGAAACAAAAGGTGCTGGAAAAGCATTTAAGCGAATTTTAACTGGCGAATCTCTTTTTCTAACAAAGTTCAAGTCAGTTGGTGGTTCTGGAATAGTTGGTTTTGGTGGAAAAATTCCGGGTAAAATCAAAGTATTTCAATTAAAGAAAGGTCAACACATAATCGCAGAGAAAGGTGCTTATTTATGTTCTGACTCAACAATTGATATTGACCTAAAAACAGTTAAAAAAGTTGGAGCTGCCTTATTTGGTGGTGAAGGAATATTTTTACAGAAGATTTCTGGACCTGGAACAGTTTTACTACACGCTGCAGGAGATTTAATTGAATATAATCTTAAGAAATGTGAAAGACTTGATGTTGATACATCTCATTTAGTTGCTTTTGAACCAACAGTTGATTATGATATTCGCAGAGTTGGTGGAATCAAGACAACAGTATTTGGTGGTGAAGGATTATTCCTTGCGCAAATGACTGGACCGGGAAAAGTTATTCTTCAGAGCATGACAAAACAAATGTTAATGGGTCCTCGAACATCAGGTGGAACAACACATTCAAATATGGGTAGAAATCAAGCTGCAGGAAGTGTTCTTGGTGGAGTGCTAAGAGGTATATCTCACTGATGAAACTTAAAGATAAAATTATTGTTATCACAGGTGCAAGTGATGGTATTGGAAAGCAAATTGCTTTAAGACTTGCTAAAGAAAACACTCGACTTGCTCTGATTGCAAGAGATAAAAAAAGATTAACTGAAGTTTCTAAATTATCTAAACAACTTGGTGCTGCAGAAGTTAAAATATATCTTTGTGACATTTGTAAAACTAAAAAATTAGAAAAAACTGTAAAGGATATTGTTTCTTATTTTGGTAGTATTGATATTCTTATTAACAATGCTGGAATCTGGCAGAAAATTAATCCTCTTGAAAAAATAAAAAAAGACATTGTTGATGAAATTATTGGAACTAATCTTACAGGTTTAATTCATATAACTAAATTATTTCTGCCTGTTCTGAAAAAACAAAAAGAATCTGCGATAATCAATGTTTCTTCAAGATCGGGTATTGTGCCACAAGAAGGTCAATCTGTATACTCTGCTAGCAAATATGGCGTTAAAGGATTCACAGATGTTCTTAAAATCGATCTTAAATCGACTAATGTAAAAGTTGCAGGAGTATATCAGGGTGGAACAAATACAAGAATGTTCGCAAAAACTGGAGATAATTTCCCAACAGATAATTTTACTGAGCCGGCTGATTTAGCAGATGTTGTTGTATATATGTTATCTAGACCTGCAAAAATATGGTTACCTGAAGTCCACATAGAACGCTAGAAAACTATTTATTTCTGGACTTTTTTAGATAATATGAAAGGAACATCTTGGTTGAAAGGGATTGGTGGATTAATATTAGTTGCTTGTCTTGCAATTCTAGCGATTGTGTTCTTTGTGGCATTTAATGCATTATACGCAGCTGCACTAGCAATTCTTGCAATTGTTGCAATTATAGTTCTTCCATATTATTTTGGTAGACCAAATCAACCAGAAAAAGCAGGAAATTATAAGCTAAAGAAAATCAAGTAAACAAAAACTTATAACAGAAATATTAAACACAATAAATGGACGAGCGAAAGACTAAAATTATTGCTTTTCTAAGAGAAATTGATAAATTCAAATTCATTATTAGAGAAATTTATCGCACAGATGATAAAAAAGAAACTAACTCTGACCATGTATGGCACATTGCAATGTTCTTATTGCTTTTTGAAAAAGATGTAGCAGAACGCGTTGATATTCTCAAGTGCTTTAAGATGATTTTAATTCATGATATTGTTGAGATGTATGCAGGAGACACGTTTGCTTTTGTTGATGCAGATGCAAAGAAAGAAAAAGAAGTACAAGAAATAAAAGCTGCTGAAAAATTATTCGGACAGCTGCCAGAAGATTTAGGTGAAGAAATACACAATCTCTGGAAAGAATATGAAGCTGCTGAAACTAAAGAGGCGCGATTTGTTAAAGGCTTAGACAGACTTCAAGCATTTAATCAAAACATCATAAGTAATGGTCGAATTTGGTGGGAACGTAATGTTACATTTGATAAAGCTAAAGATTACAAACAAGAGTTCATAAATAGCGATGAGCTACTAACTGAAGTTTACAACGATATGCTAGAAGAAGTTAAGAAAATCTTCGATGACAAAAATAAGCAATCTTAAAATTATTTAACACATTGTATGTAATATTTATCTAACACATCAGTTGCTTTCTCTAAAAGCTTATTCCAAGATATGGTATGATATGTATTAAAACTGCCCACACCCATATTACCTTTAAATTCCGTGAATGAACTACTCACATCCATATTGTCTTTAAATTCCGTGGATGTTTTATCTTCTTTTGATAGAACTACTTTTTCAATACTAAAACCCGCATCTATACCTTTTACACTATTACTATGAATTTTAGGTTTAATTTCAATATTCTCTCCTCGACATACCTCTTCAACTATTTTTTTGAGTGAAAAATATTTCTGAATTGTAAACGGTCCTTCAAATTTAACAAAATATTCTTTTACCTCAAATACATTTTCTGGTGGTATGTAAGGATGTCCTATTTTTATACCTTCAAGAATATGTGTTATAGGTTTATTCATTCTAATTTAAAATATATTAATTAATAAATATTTATGTTTTCAGTTAAACTTTAAAGCATTAATTTCTTAGTTTTAAAATGAGTAGAATAGCAATATTAAAACGTGCGGATTGTAATCCTAAAAAGTGCAGTCATGAATGTGAAAAATACTGTCCAGTTAATCGAACAGGTAAAGAATGTATCATTATAGATGAGACTGCAAAGATAGCTGAAGAGCTCTGCACGGGTTGTGGAATCTGCCCAAAAAAATGTCCATTTGATGCAATTCAAATTGTGAATCTTCCTCATCAGCTAAAAGAAAAACCTGTTTTCCGTTACGGTAAAAATGCTTTTGAACTTTTCAGACTCCCTGTTCCGCAAAAGGGTCAAGTTGTTGGTATATTAGGTTCAAATGGAATTGGTAAATCAACTGCACTTGAAATGTTAGCAGGACTTTTAAAACCAAATCTTGGTCAATTTGAAAAGGAACTTTTAGAAAAGGAAATTATTGATAGTTTTAAGGGAACTGAATTACAAGCATATTTTACTAAATTATTTTCTAAGAAAATTTCAGTTAGTTACAAGCCACAATATATTGATTTAATCCCAAAGAAGTTTAAGGGTAAGGTTATTGACTTACTCTCAAAAGCAGGAAGCAAGAAACAAATTGATGAAATCTCAAAAGAAATTAACATTGGAGCGATTATTAACAGAAAAATTGAACAGCTATCAGGTGGAGAATTACAAAAAGTTGCAATTGCTGCTGCTGTATTAAAAGAAGCTGACTTATATTTGTTTGACGAGCCAGCATCTTATTTAGATGTTAAAGAAAGAGTTCGTGTTGCAAAAGTAATTAGAACTCTTGCTGAAAAAGGAAAGCATGTAATTGTCGTAGAACACGACTTGATTATTTTAGATTATCTTGCAGACCTCATTCATATTTTATTTGGGCAGATGGCAGCTTATGGAGTTGTATCACATCCCCTATCTGCTAAAAATGGCGTTAATACTTATTTAGATGGTTATTTACGAGATGAAAATATTCGATTTAGAACTCAATCAATTAAGTTTGACCATTCTGCAGCAGGTAGAAGCCAAGATTTAATTGTATTTACAAAATGGCCTGCACTTAAGAAAAAGCTAGGAACATTTAATCTAGAAATTGAACCTTCTGAAATTCACAAAAAAGAAATTGTTGGAATTGTTGGAGCAAATGCAATTGGTAAAACTACTTTTATGAAAATGATTGCAGGTCAACTTAAGCCAGACTCTGGCAAGATTCCTGCAAAACTAAAAATATCTTACAAAGAACAATATCTAAAACCACAAAAAGGCGTAACTGTAATGTCTGCACTTAGTTCAGTTACAAAAGAAATTATGACACAAAAATTCAAGCTAGATATTTTACGACCTTTGGAAATTGAACACTTGATGAATCACAAACTAGATGAATTATCAGGTGGGGAACTTCAGAGAGTTGCAATTGCAGCGTGTCTTGCTCGCAAAGCAGATTTCTATTTGCTTGATGAACCTTCAACATATCTTGATGTTGAGCAAAGACTTCAAGCTGCTCGTGCAATTCAGAAAGTTATCAAAGATAGAGAAGCAGCAGCATTAGTAATTGACCATGACCTCTTATTTATCAACTATGTCTCAGATAGATTAATGGTTTTTGATGGAACTCCTGCAAAGAAAGGTAAAGCAAACAAAATTCAAACAGTTAAAGCTGGAATGAATCACTTTTTGAAAGAACTAGATATCACATTAAGAAAAGACCCTTCAACTCACCGTCCTCGAGTTAACCAACCAGGAAGTCAGAAAGATAAAGTTCAAAGAAAACAAAATAAGTTTTACGAATTTTAATATTTCTAAATTTTAAGAATAACAAGTTTTTTGACGAACAAATTTACGTTCTGAGGAGAAAAGGCGTGGTCAAACTTCGCCCGAAGTTTGAGATAAAGTTCAAAGAAAACAAAATAAGTTTTATGAATTTTAAATTTATTAAAACAAAAGTGCTAAAGATAATATCTTAATTAGTATTTGTTTAAAAATATTCCTAACACGAAATGGGATATATCACGTATTGCAAATATCACGTATCTCAAAAAAAGATATATAAAGGGACAACTCGAATTTTAGAATCCTAGAAAAGGAGGCTATACAATATGGTAAAAAGAATAATAACAAATCGACTATCGGGTGGACAACCCAAAGAAACGTGCGAAGACTGCGGAAGTGAAACTAAAGGTGTCTTAATGTTTAAAAAGTGTCCAGATTGTAAGAGCTCCCGAATTACAACACTTGCAGAAACCGGAGAGAAATTCTGTCGTGCATGTGGCTTAGTTTTACTTTAATTTTTATTTATTTTCTTAATATTTTATGTATATTTTCTTCAGAACCAATGTAAACTCTATAATCTTTAATACAATTACTAAATTTACCAATCATATCATAAAATCCATTTACAGAAAGGTAATTATCTCTTTTCTCTAAAAAGTTATCATCTCCACTTAACTCTAGGAAACTTAGATTAAGTGGAAATTTAGCTGCATTAATTAAGTTTATTTTTGTATCAGATTCAGGGATAATTTCACCAGACGCACCTTTATTATATTGTAAAGATAAAGATCTGATACGTGATTTATTATTTCTAATAATTATTGGTTCGTCTATTGTAATAATCTTATTTTCTAATCCACCAGTAATTCTTGATAGAGTATGTATTTTTTTATCAGGGTGACGCTGACTAAATAAAGTTACATTATCAGCAGTAGGTTTTGCAACTAAATAAGACCCTGAAAGAACATTAATATCCTCATCATATGTATTAATTAAGTGATCTAAAATAGTGCTTTTACCTGTTCCTTTTTGTGAACTACTAAGAAGATATATTTGATTTTTATATTCAAACGCAACCCCATGAATAAATAATAATTCTCTTGCTAAAGATAACATAATTGAGCGCATAAATACGGAATTTATATTACGATCTCCTAATTTTGACTCTAACTCATCTGAATTAATATTAATATTTGCACAACCATATGCCGTATTTAATTCTATAGTATTTGCAGAAGAAGTAGTATCTATATTTAATTTTCCGATAAAATCATTAGCATTATAATGCGGTAATTCTCTAACATATATTCCGCGCATTAATTCACCAATATTAATTTCTAAATACCTTGCAATACTTCGATTATCTTTAACTGTATATTGAAATTTTCTTCTTTCTGGGCCAATTTCATATGCTCGTTTTGATTCCATTATTCTATCTTAACAAAACCTCCTTCACTTTTTATGAAATTATCAATATTAAATTCCTTAAGTGGTAATTTTATGATGTGTCCTGCGTTAAAGTATTTTTGAAAAGAATAACTAACATTATTATTATCAAACAAAGATTTTGAGTATCTACTGAAATTTAATCTACGAACCTTAGAATCTTTATCATAAAAATAATTAGCAATAGTTTCTTTCTGACAATCTCGCAATCCTAATCTAATATAATCTACATCAAGATTATCCATATAATCTCTAGTTGCTTGAAGAATTATTTCTATATCTTTTAAATTCACATTACCTTCTAAAAGAATATCAAAAGCTTCTTTTAAACCAACTAAAGATAAAGAATACAAACTATCATCTAAATGAATATATTTAATTTTCTTAAACAAATATCTGCTCTGAATTGAATTGACTAATTCATAAGAATATTTCAAAACTTCGACAGATTCTTTAATAATTTTAAACAACTCTTCTTTAAACAGTTGCAAATTCTTAGTTCTAGCAGCAATACGAGGAGCATTAATTGCAATATTTTGTATGTCACCTACGCGAACTGTTCGCATCCAATATTTCCAATTAGCATCTAAACGGGAGTTTTTTAAATAAACTACATTAGATGTCTGCCATTTTGGAATTAAATTCGCAATATAAGATTTCGGTATAAACAATAAATCATTTTTAGGTTCAGTCCATAGTTTATATACTAAAGATATATTATTTGTTTTTATTTTCTTAAATATATTAAGAATTATATCTGTATTAATACCAACATATTTTTCTAAATTCATTAGATTTGGTGGTAAGAAATTTACTTCTAATTCTTTTTGAATAAAACGAGGAGTGCCCATATCTAACCCTAAAAATATTTCAACACCAATTGCATCTAAATTTTTAATAAACTTTTCAAGTTCAGATACAATCTTACGCTCATCTAAAATAGATGTATATTTAGAAATAAAATAATTAAAAGAATCTAATGCTTGTTCTTTAATACCTAAATTTGCTAGTTTTTTAACCATATTTGTAACTTCCATTAAGTAATCTGGAAGATTAGAAACATTATTGAACAAAGCTATTGCATTTAAGTCATGTGAAAAATTAGATACTTTTGGTTTTCCTAAATTCTCAATAAAAATATCTCCATTAATGTGCATATCTAAACCATATGGATAACGCAATTTTAAATAATTAAAAAAAGTTTGTATCTTAGCACGAGATTTTTCTATGTTTATTAATGCGCTATTAATTGAATTCACTCTATTTTGTATTGCAATTTCAAATATTGCTCTAAATTCAATAAGAGATGTTCTTTCACGTATTTGATTTTGAATAGAATTTAATCCAATTTCTATTGTATTTTTAGGAATGCCTCCATCTAAGTAAGGTTTAGCAAATTTGATTTTATCAAAACGTTCTAGCTTACCATGGTCAGTAATTATATGAAAATCAGATAGTTCACTATCTTCGTGCTCTATTTTATCACCCTTAAGTATCTTAGATATATTAGATGGATTTATATTAATATAAAAATCTTGGATATAGAACATTCGCTTTAAGCGATTCTCATGTTCTTGTTTTGAACGAACAAAGCCAGTACGTTCAAGTTGCTCTAAATATTTGTGTGCTGTTGAAAATTTTAAATTAAGTTGCTTAGATATATCTGTGATTGATTTTGCTCCAGTTTCAGTTAGCAATGCAAGTATTCTTAACTTTACTTCATTGTCAAGCACTTTCAGTTGCTCAATTACTTTCGTGTTTTGAACCATAGTGGTGATATGGTTTATGATAGGAAAACTTAAAAGGGTTATCTTAATCCGTGATAGGTCATGATATTGTATTCCATAAACTATAATAAAGAAAATGTTTTAATCTAAAATTAAAAGGAGCTTATATGCGATCAGGGATAAGAGCAATTGATATAGGAAATAGAAAAGTAATTTCAGTTAAACCAAGAACTAAGCTAACTTCTGTAGCTAAAAAAATGGCTAAAAAAAGAATTGGGGGATTACCTGTAGTTTACAAAAAGAAATTAGTTGGTATTATCACAGAAAGAGATATTATAAACAAAGTTGTTGCTAAAGGTAAAACTGCTAAAGGAATGCGAGTAGAAGATGTAATGACTTCGCCAGTAAAAGTTTATGCTGAAAAACATGATGATTTAACACACATAGCTAAAAAAATGGTTAAGCATGATGTATCAAGAATACCAATAGTTCACGAAGAAAAACTTATTGGATTTATAACAAACAAAGATATTGCACGCGAATCGCCTGTTTTAATTAATGTTCTTTTAGAAAGACTAAAAGTTTCTAATCCAGAATTTAAATTCCAACCAAGTTCTTTTGGAGAATGTGAAGTTTGTGGCCAGCCAGGTCATCTTGGTTTTAATCAAAATAAATTCTTATGTGAACTCTGCTCAGATAAATAAATAAATTACATTATACAAAAGTTTAAAAGATTTTACATATACACTTCTTATGGATGAAGAATCACCACAGTCACTAACTTTTCCAGAGTATATAAAAGTAAGAGAAGTATTTCTAAAAGATCAAGAAGCGTTAAAAACAAGAATTAAAGATTTAGAATTAGATGCACAGTTTAAACGTGCAGAAAAACAAGCTAAATGGGAAAAATTCTCAAAATTAGAACGTAGTTTATTGGATATTATTCAAACAACTGACTTAAAACATATATTTAATGAACTAAATGCGCTTGGCTATACATCTACAAGTCAAAAATTAGAATATAACGAAGATGGTCTTACAGATTACACAATTATATTAGAATGTGCTGGTCGTGCAATTAATGATAATATTGAATTTAAGGCAGTTACAGATACAAATTATGCTCAACCACCAAATATATTTGAAGAAGTGCGAACACAATGGAAAAAAATTCCTGTGCCTGCCAGAGCAGTATCTGGAGCAATTATACTTCAAGGTAATTTAGATAATCAAGGAAAAAGTTCTGGCATATATTGTTGCTTAACTATAGATTCATCAGGGATACAGGACTATTTAAACCTTAAAAGAAAAAGATGTCTCTTCTTTTTTGAAGATATAAATTCAGATATATCTGTAGAAGAAGCTAGTTCTAAAACAGCATTTATTCCTGAAGATAAAATTAATGATTTAGATTATATAAAACCTATAATTAACCTGTTAGATTCATTTATTGATGATGCTGCACAAGGAAAAAGTCCTATTTTTGTTGGAGAAAATATGTATGGTGGTAAACCAACTAAAGCAGGTATTAAATTATAAGTAAACTAATTAAATTTCTCATTCCTTCTGCTAAACCTAATACAGCTATTGAAATAAGCAAGAAGTTTCTCAATTGTTTGTCTTCTATTTCAGTAGATATTACATAAATAGCGGGAATTATAACAACCATTTTTAGTGGAATAAAACTAAATGCGCCAAAGCGCTCTATGAAAAATCTTGGTAGTGGGTGTTTTTCCCAGCCTCCAACAAAAAATAATATCATAGATGTAGCTGTTGCATCTAGCAAGTGTGCAGTAAATGCTGCATAACCAATCTTATCTGTAATCCATGTCCATTTAAGTTTTGTAAATACAAAATAAAACGCTACTGCAAGTGAAACAATTGTAAATACAATTCCTAAAAACAATCCTATGTTTTCAAAACTAATTTTTGTGATATTAATTGCAATGAGATTTACTAAAACAATAATTCCAATTAAATTAGTAATACTATACCAAGGATACTTTGTTTTATGTCCAATCATCAGACCAAATACTAAACCAAGTAAGAAAATAAAGGTAGTTAGCAAATAAATTCCCGGAGATACTGTCCAAAAGTTCCTAATCATATATCCTGAGTCAATAAATGCTCTAAGTGTTGAACCAAACAAAATAAATGGAAGTGTGGATAGTAAAAACTTGAAATCAATTTTTACTTTAAACTTTCTAAGAATTATAAAAATAGTATAAAGCAAAGCAAGTGCAACAACTGCATATGTAATTGTATTTACAAAATTATAACCTTGTTCTACTCTAATAGGTGATAAAAAATATTTATCTATAAAATTTATTTTCATTTCGAGACCGCATATACATAAAAAGCCCTATTTGAGATAGGACAGTAATTACTAAAAGTGATGTTAAATAATTTTTAGGAGGCATACCTGCAATTGCAGAGCTTGTGATTTGGTTCTTAGGATATTTTGAATCATCTAATGGATTTGTTCCTAATTCTACTTCTACGCCATCTGAAAAACCATCTTTATCTGTATCCATATCATTAATTCCTGTGCCTAACTCTTGTTCTGATAAATCCTCTAATCCATCATTATCTGTATCAATTGCATAAGCAGAACTAATTATGAAAGTTAATACTAAAAACATAATTATAATTTTAAATTTCATTGTTCTTTTCTTTCGCGAACGTTTCTTTTCTTACAAGAAAAGAAAGGCTCTACCAGGGGCTCTGCCAGTTCTGTTTAGGTTGCTGTTGCTGTTGTTGAGGTTGCTGAGTTTGGAATGACCCAAACGCATTAGCATCTTGCTGACCATAACCTGCTTGTTGCTGTTGAGGTTGCTGAGGTTGTTGCTGAGGTTTAGCTGGACTTAATTTACTTTCCATTTGTGTAATTTTCTGCTTTAGAACTTCCATCTCAGAAAGCAAAGAGTCAATCTTGCTAGTTAAAATCTCAATTTTATTTGACAGTTGCATTTGAGATGAAGCAGATGTTCCTGAAGAACTTGGAAGTGCTGAAGGACTTGGTAATTGACCTACACCACCTATATCTGGCATTTCGCCACCTGCGGGACCTAAAGCGCCACTTGGACCGCCAATTCCACTAGTAGGTAATTTCATAAAATCTTCTTCTTCATCAGGTCTTCCTCTTAACTTATCAAAAACGCCCATAAAACACAAAAAGATTATCACTTAAATATTTTGTTATGTTATTGGAGTATGACCCAAAATATTATTAAGAACTGTAGTTTAGAGTTTATATGAGTAAGTATGAAATAATTATGGGGTCATATCAAGGTAGTGTTGAAAAATACTATTTCTTAGCTCTCGAACTGCTCGGAGAGTTTGGTTTTAAGTCAATCAAGACAAATGATACATTTACATCAAGTATAACTTCTTCATTCTGGGGCTCAATTGAACAACGGAGAACCTTACAACAAGAAAAAGCATCACAATTCCTTGCGACAATTGGCAACATGATTAAAACTATGTTTCAAATAATTAGGTCTTTACGAATTATGGACGAAAAGATGAAATATTATACTGAAGCTAAAAAAGGGCCTGACCGAAAATCTGCGGAAATTGCATTAAAAGGAATTTGGATTGATATGGTTGAAGGAGGAGGTAAGAATCCTAGTTCTATTTATGGATTAGCAACACAAGTTGGATTTACTACACTTCCAGATTTATTCTTTGATATCTGTCCAAGAGATTCTACTGATTTAAACAAAAAAATGAATGAATTAAACAAAAGTGGAATAAACAAAAAAATAACTGAAGTTCTTAGAAGAAAACTTTTCCAATATATGGAATGGAGAGATAAAACTGATGAAGAAATTAAAACAAGTAGAAGATTCCACCTTGCTTATCTTAGACAGCACTTTAACACAATTCGAATGTATTTAAGTTGGGTCAAACCTTATTTGAAAAATGTAAATAGATTAAAACAACATGGCTCAAGACAAGAACATTTACTAGAAATGGCAGATACTGCAATATCTGATATTGAATTATTTTCTTATCCTGAAAATTTTAAAAAATATAAAAAATATGTTCCAATAATAACAACTAATTTTGAATACACAACAGTTCCTGAATTATCTTATCAACAAGAATACCAGCGAGGACCAATTCACGTTGGACGAACGCGCATGGTAATCGAAGGAAAAGCAATGTTAATTGAAGAAGTACGTGAGAAGTTTAGGCAAGATATGTTAAACGATCTTAACTTACTAAAAGACATGTTCTCTGCAATGCAAGCACTTGGAGATGATTTAAAGAATTATTTAGAAGAAGCTGAAGAAGAAGACCCTGCAGGTAAACTAGGTAAAAAATTAAAATCTGGAAAAGCTAAAGCACCTACTGGAATTATTGGTTTATTTGGCCCATTCAAAGATATTGGAAAAGGATTTACAACATTATTTGGTGGATTTACGCGAGGGAAAAAGAAAGAGTTCAAAAAAACAGTTATAACATATGATTTACCAGAAGACATTGAAAAAATGTGGAAAATAAGACAAGCAACTGTAAAAGAAAAACGAAGTAGTAGAATGAAATTCAAAATGCGTGAAGATTTTGACGATGATAAATCATTTAAGAAATATTTAGACCTATCTAAAAAACGTAACACAAAAGCAGAAGAAGATGAGCTTGCAGCAGTTAAAAAAACTGTAGAAAAAAAAGAAGACATTGTCTGGAAGATTTATGACACATACAAGAAAAGTCTTGGCGTTGTTCGATGGTAATGAAACTTTCTTTCTTGTAAGAAAGAAAGAACATAGAGAAAAACTATTTTTAAAATACATTATATAATGCCATTGTCTACGACAATTGCGGAATTGAAAATCTATACGAATAACATCTTCAAATTTTCAATAAACAAATAAGGAAAGTTATTTCTATGAGTAATTACTATATAATTATAGCATGACTAAACCAAGTAAGAATGCTAAGAAACTTCAGAAGAAGCTAAACGGTAACAACACATCGCAAACTTCAAAAAAGCTTGCGGAGCTGACTACGTCAGAAACAAAAGACACTGAGGACACTGAAAAAAAGAACCAAGAGAAAAAAACACAACAATTTATTAATGAAAATCATTTTGAGTTATTTTCTAAATTCACGCAACCAGAACATATAGATATAACTAAACTCCTAACTGAATCACCAAACAAATCAGAAGAAACAGAAACATTAGAGCAAACTACTGCACAATTTATTACCCAAGAAGAAAGCGAAAACATTGTTCAAAACCAATATACAGGTGGTGAAGATTATACTAAATACAATAAACATGAGCATATAGATATAACAAAATATCCTATAAAAGATAAGCAATTAAAACAATACAAAACAGAGCTACTTTCATTTAATCCAGTAACTACTGATAGTGAATCTAATTCTCCTGAATCAGATTATAACACTAAAAAACCCAAAGAACAACACTACTAATTCCCAAACTTATTTATATATTAAAGAATATATATTCTATTATGATGTTAAAATGTGAAACATTTGAACGGCCCGCTAAAATGGAGGTTTTAGCGTGAAATTAAGTCCTACTTATTGGGAAGCAGGAAGAGCAGGTAATGATCAACATATTACTTCTATAGGCAACATCGGAATTGGAACTCATGCAGGAAAAGACCAACTCCAAGAATTAAAAGCTAAGATTTTCAAAGGTGCTGGTGCTGTTGAACTTGGTTTTATGGGCCGTGGAAAGGGTGTAAAAGGTCAAGGAAACACTACTCCTGGAATGCATGGTAAAGAAGAACGAGAAGCAATGCGCGACCTTGCAAAAGTAAATAAAGTTCGGTTATCAACACATGCGTCAGTTGGTGCAGGTTCATGGTCAGGTTTTCACGAAAACAAATTTGATGAAAATGCACGAGAACAAAATATTTTCGAAGGTAAACGAGCAATTGAATTTGCAGCAGATGTAGCAGAGGGCGGACCAATTGTTATTCATACAGGTGAATTTCCAAGAGGTATTACAGAAGTTCCTAATGGTGATGATAACTTTCGAACATTAATAAAAGAAAGTGGTCAGCAAACTCATTATCTTATGGATAAAAAAACAGGACAGTTAATCACAGCAGTTAGAGAAGACCAAGTAAATTTCGTGCCTGAATATGATGTAACAACAAATGAAAAAGACCAGTGGGGTAAAGAAATAAAACATATTAAATGGAAAGATAAACCAGGTGGAGAATTTAATATTATTAAACATAATTGGGCACATTATAAAGAAGAAGCTAAGAAAAATGATAGAGAAGATTATAAAAAATTCCAAAACCCTAACGATAAAAATTATGACCCTTCAAAATCAGCAGATCCATCTATACTTTTCTATTATGAAAATCTTGAAGCTAAACGATTACAAGCTCAAGGACAAGCAGATGAGTATGAATTAATGTATCGACGGCACGCAGATGATAGAGAAAAAATCAAAAAAGCAGTAGATTATTGGGAAAAAAAATGGAAAGAAATACCTAAAGAAGATAGATGGAAACATATGGAAGCAATACCTATCGAAGGTAAAGGATTAGTAGAACCACATGTTCGTAACAGACTTGAGCACCTTAAAAGAATGCTTGAAGACACTGAAAAGCAAATGAGTTATGGAAAAGAAGTCGCAGCTAGTTCACGTGCTAATGAGCAAGAAATTAAAGACCAGCAAAAGAGAGTTACGTCAATTCCAGATTATGGTTTAAAAAAGACTGCAGATTCTATCGCCACAATGGCTATTTATGCTGCTGAAGAACAGCAAAAGAAAAATCTAAAACGTGATATGTTTATAGCTCCTGAAAATATTTTTCCAGAAATGGGTTATGGTTCCCATCCTGACGAACTTAAAAAAATTGTTCAAGACTCACGTAAAGAAATGGTTAAAAAACTAACAGATCCATTTATTGAAAGAAATGGTGAAAAAATCAAAAATCCAGATTTCCATGCAAACCTTAGTGAAAGTAAAGCAAAAGAAATGGCTGCGCGACACATTAAAGCAACTTTTGATATTGGGCATGCAAATACTTGGCAAAAATACTTTAAAGGCAAGCCAAAAGAATTCAAAAAATGGCTTATTGATCAAGTATCTGAACTAAACAAGGAAGGAGTTCTTGGTCACGTGCACGTTACAGATAATTTTGGTTATTATGATGAGCATTTATCTCCAGGGCAAGGTAATGTTCCTGTTGAGGAGTTTGTTAAGCAATTAAAAAAATCTGGATATAAAGGTCAAATTACAGTTGAAACTGCAGAGCAGGACTACAAAGCAATGACTGAAATGTGGAGAACTGTAAACAGTCCCGTTTATAAAATCGGTGGCGGATGGCAAGACTGGGCAGGTATTGAGCAAGGATACTTTGGTAAAACTCGCTCACCTAATTTCTTATTTGGTCCAATTGCTCCAGACCCAAAAACATGGACTCTTTGGTCAGAAGTCCCGATGGAATAAAGAGTAGTTTTGCTAATAGAATATTTTAATTAGGAAGTAGTCACTAAAATATTATATATAATTCAATATATATATTGAATACTATGAAATTTAAAGTTAGACATAATAAGGGCCATTTAAATTATAATAAAAAATATCCAAAAAACGAAATAATAATTGCTAGGAAACTAGCAAAGCGACTTTACAAAGAAATGGGTGAGTTTATTGTTGCTATGTCTTTATTTGGCTCTTCAGCACGTGGCGGGCATAAAAAACATGACATTGATGTATTAGTTATAATTGATGATGTTCATGTTAAATTAACGCGCGAGCTAATTGAAACATATCGCATAATTCTTGCAAAAGCTGTTTCAAATATAGACCCAAAGCGACTTCATATTCAAACTATGGCTTGGACATCTTTTTGGGAGTATGTTAGAGTTGGAGACCCTATTGCAATAAACATATTACGAGATAGTATTTCATTAATTGATATTGGATTCTTTGACCCACTTCAAACACTTTTATTCCAAGGCAGAATAAGACCTAGTGAAGAAAGCATTTGGACATATTTTTCACTAGCACCTACATCATTACACAGTTCAAAAATGCACATTAATGCAGCACTTTTAGACCTTTATTGGGCAGCAATTGATGCAGCACATGCTGCTCTTATGAGTATTGGTGAAATTCCACCTAGCCCCGCACATGTTTCTGACATGATACAAAAAAAATTAGTTGTGCCTGGATTAGTTCCTGCACGCTGTGCAACTGTAATGAAACACATGTATATTATATCTAAAAAAATCACTCACGGTGAATATTCTCATTTAGAAGGTGACGATTATGATAAATACCAGCGCCATGTTCAGAAATTTATAAAAGACATGGAGAAAGTCATTAAACATAAAATTAATAAGAAATTATAAAATTCCTACGTTGGCCGCAACGTGTGTTGCGAACCAGGCAGGAACCTTAAGTAAAATTTAGTTAAAAAGTCTAAAATAGACCTTTTAACATGTTGTTTTGTGCTAACAGAACAGTAGCTTGTGTTACTGCGCCTCTGTTATTGTGTAGCTTTTTACCAGTTAATTGTTTGTATATATCTTTAATTAAAGTGTGCACAGCTGTTACTTCAGCAGGCTCTTCTCTAATTTCAGAGTCAGCTCTATTCTTAACAACTTTCTGCATGTATCTTCGTGCTTGAGAAGCTTCTTGCTCATTTTCTTCAATTGAATATGTTCCTTCAGCCATACTTTCTGCAGTGCTATTAAGATCTAAACCTGTTATAGAATCTAAAAGGCTTTGATAAGTTGCAAATGTATCTGCATATTCATCAGTATCTGTTGATCCTCTAAGAATCGCTTCTTGTGCAGGTGTAAGTGTAAGATGAGATGCAATTCCAAGTTCAGTTTGGCCTTTAATCAGGTCAACTAAAACTTCTTGTGTGTGTGTTCCTGTGGCATCGATACCTATTGGATTTCCCATAGTATCTTTTTTAATTAAATCTTTTGCTCTAACTACATTCATAAAATCATTTTCATAGACTTTACTTGTAAGTTTTCTTGACTGGTCAGAATTATAAATTCTTTCCAATGCTTTTTTTCCGTCAAATGGCATTTTATTATTCCTCGTTTCTACTAAAGAGTTAATATAATCGTTTAAAAAGCTTTCGGTTTGTTCTAAAAAGTAATTATTTGCTAAATTTTCATATCCTGACCATTTTGCGCCAGCTTTTGTTCCAGGCGCGCGAGGAAAACCAAATCGCAGCGATCCATCATTATCTTGTCTAATTATGCTCTCACCATTTTCGACATCAAAAAACGCTTCACTAAGTAGTTTGTAATGCTCATTTTCATCCTTAGCTCTTGGATGTGGTTTGATCAGCTTATCTTCAATATATATCTTTAAGTCTGCAGGTAATTCCTTTGAAACCATTCGATAATAACACCTAAAGACTTAAAAGAGTATCCAAAAGCTTTATATTTATTGTGTTTCAAGATTTATAATGCCAGAACCAACATACCTACAAAAAGAGCAACCAAAATATCAAAATCAAGATAATTCTTCAAATGTTAAAATTGATGATATAGAACTTTTAAAGAAAAAAGCAGCTGCACAAGCTGCAAAAAAAGAGCAAGAAAAACGAGAATTTGCAGAAAAAATCAAAGTTTTAATGAGTGACACTGCAAAAAAAGCTACTCCTTTCAAAAAAGAAATTCTTGGTAAACACAAACAACGACTAATTGGTATTATTATTATGCCTCCAAAAGCAGACAAAAAACTTGAAACAAAGGCAGGCAAGCTTAATGATAAATTAGATATTTTATGTTTATTAGAATTTAAAGATATTTCAGATATCAAAAAGAAAATTGAAAAGAAACAAGAAATTGAAAAGAAAATCAAAGACCTTGCAAAGAAAAAATTACCTGGTCATGATGTTAATGTTGTATTATTAGATGAAATATGGGATATGTGTCTAAAAGGAAAGCACGACATCCTTAATATTCTATCAATAGGTATGCCGCTTTACGATAGTGGTTGGATAGGCGCACTTAGAATGACTGAAATCCACAAAATGAAAGTGCTTCAGAAATTTGAAAAATATGTTATATGTTATGCTCTTGCAGGTTCTATGGTGCGTGGAGATGCTACAGAAACATCTGACGTAGATGGATTTATTGTTATTGATGATACAGATGTAACTCGAATGACTTCTGCTGAATTAAAAAATAGACTTATGGGAATTATTTGGGGATATGCTGGAGAAGCTGCTTTAGCTGCAGGTGTTAAAAACAAGTTAGAAGTTCAAGTTTATGTTCTAAGCGACATGTGGGACTCAATAAAAAACGCTAACCCGGTCATAGTTACATTATTAAGAGATGGAATTCCATTATATGATAGAGGAATGTTCACTCCGTGGAAAATGCTTCTTAAGAAAGGTAAAATTAAACCAAGCCCTGAAGCAATTACAAATTATATGAAATCAGGTGGTCAGATACTTGATAGAATCAAAGCAAAATTTAAAGAAATGTCTATTGAGGACTTTTTCTGGGCAACATGCACACCGTCTCAAGGTGCACTTATGGTTATGGGTGTAGCACCACCTGCACACAAAGAAGTTGCTGCAGCACTTAGAGAACACTTTGTAAAAAACGGGTTACTTGAAGACAAATATGTAAAAATGTGGGAACGAATCTTCAAAGTGCGAAAGGATTTTGAGCACGGACGTAGAAAAGACATTGACGCAAAGGAAATTGCTTCACTTGTAAATGATGTTCAATTATATTTAAAGAGAATTGATAAATTATTCATAGAAGTTGAAAAAAGAGTTATTTGTGATGAAATGAAGGTCCTTTACAACAAAACTGTTGAGGATTGCTTAGCTGCAGTTTCAATGGTTGGAAAGAAAGCTACAAAGAAAGATGTTTTTAAGAAATTCAAAGATGAGCTTGTTGATAAACAACTTGCATCAGAGCGATATAATGACCTTGTTAAAAGAATTGAAGAACTAAGCAAATCATGTAAAGCAAGTAGAGAAGAAATTGCTTCACTTAGTTTTGAGCAAGATAAGCAAGCAAGAGATGTTTTTAATTTAATTCGAGCTGAGCATGGCCAGAAAATTGAGAAATTCAAAGTCTCAGCACAATATAATAAAGGAAAAGACACAGCAGCTATATGGTTATTCACAAAAGATGCTTACATAATTAGAGATGTATCTGATCCAAACACTGCAATTATGAGTTATAAAATTTCATCTAATGGTTCTTTAACTGATAAAAAAGATGCTAAATTATCTGATGTTGAAAAGAAACTTCAGACTTTTTCAGGCACACCAACAACAATGACAAAACAAACAATTGATTGTCTTAAAGATATTCTCTCAGATGATGTTAAGATTGTCATTGGAGCCTAGATTCCGATAATCTTTTAAACTAGTTTTATTGGTTTGATTATAATGAAAGGAATAATAATGAACTATCGTGGTTCACATCATACACAGCGTCCAAAGCATATGATTCTTCATCCAGAAGGCTCAGCTAGCAAAGCAGATGCTGAAAAATTTGTAGGTAAGAAAGCTACTTGGACAACTAAATCTGATAAGAAAATCACAGGTATAATCACAGCACCACATGGTGCAAAAGGCGCTGTTCGTGTTAGATTCGATGAAAAGGGCTTACCAGGTCAATCACTTGGAACTCAAATCGAAATTGAATGATTTTTTCTAGAATCGCAACATATTTAAACAACTTATGTTACTCATAAGTGAATAATGGGAAACTATGTAAGTAATTGTAATGATTGCGCTACAAGCTATAGTTGCAAAGGACCTAGTGGATCTGAGAGCTCTTTTCAGACAAGTTACTCTGCTTCTATACAAAATATAGGTGATGATAATGCCAATGTTCAAATGTCTTATTTAGATCAACAGCAAGAAGGAACAAATGCTTCTGCGAATGTTCAAGTTGATTACCTTAAACCTGAATCACAAGATAAGGACTCACTTCAAAAAGGGTACTTAATTGGTGAAATAAATAAAAATAAAGAAGATGAAGAAAAAGACAAAGAAAATGTTTTTTTCAAGCACCATGATAGTTTAGGTGAAAAACTAACTCAAAAGGAAGATACTAACGCAACAGTTAGTTTTTCAGTTGATTCAACTCAAAGCAATGTTCGAATGGAAGATATATTAAATCCTGATAATAGAGCAAAACAAATAGTTAATGAACATAACAAACTTGGAGATGCAGTTCAAACAGGTGTTGGAAAAGAATTTAAAGATATCAACACTATCGGCACAAGACTTGATTAATTTTACTTATTTTATTCCAATAAAATAAACTTATTCGAAGCTTATCTTTTAGTAAAGAATTCGTGCATTGGGTATTTCATACCTGTTGCAGGAGATATTTTAAAAATTTGACCAACTTTTCCTTCATGGACGTTGAATCTTGTGAAAACTTTTCCACTTGAAAGCTTTAAGAAATAAATTCCGTCAGGCCAATTTCTTATCCGGTCATTCATAGCCTGTTTAAATGTTCTTTCGGTTTTGACGTCTTTTTTATCAATATAGACGTATTTCTGCTTGAGATATGGTGCGGCATAGTTCTTTCTAACACGAATTACTGACAATTGATCTTCGAATTTTGGTCGCTGTACCATAGTTTCATTAATATTATATCTTGCTTTGTTTATATAGTTAAGTAGCGCCTTATTAATGATGCTAGTACCTAACTACCTTTGAGTAAACAAAAGTATTATAAAAGGTTTTCGTTAATTTTGCAATGATAAATGTTAGTAAAACGCAGTTAGAGAACAAAAATTATAAATTAAAATTTACAGATGCTCCAGAACAAGATTTTAGCACACGTTTATATTATCATACTAAAAATCATAAATGGTACATATTATTAGATTTTGAAGATTTACCAAAAAACGCCCACTTTGAAGGACTTAATGAAAAAACAAATAAATTAGGTATTAATTTTAGATTAGGTTTCAAAAAAAATACAACAAATAATATAGATTGCACAATAGAATTAAAAGATATGATATTTTTTGAAAACAAAAACCAAGATTATCTTTTAGGTAATATATTTTCTACACATATAAAAAGTCAACAATATCAACAAAAACCAAAGCCACGTCAAGTTGCACCTAAATTTTTTGTCGATGATGCTAAAGAAAAAAAATTAAAAACTAGTTTAAATGAAGAAATTGGTGAAGGCTTTACATTCTACCAATAGGCTATTAAACTTCTTTAGAAAAAAATAATATGAAATCTCAGACAATTCAAGAAGGAAAAATTCAGTTAAAAGTTCCTAAAGGATATAAACTAGACAGCAAGATGCCGGTTTTTTATAATCCTATTCAGGTGCTTAATCGAGATATATCTATCCTACTTTTGAAATCAATTGACATAACAGAACGAACTTTGCGTGTTTTAGACTTGCTAGCTGCATCGGGAGCTAGAGGGTTAAGAATTAAAAAAGAGGTTAAAAAATGTGATGTAACTTTGAATGATTATAGCAAAGAAGCTTGCAAATTAATTAAATATAACGCTAAATTAAATAAGGTGAAGGTTAAAACTGAGTGCAAGCCTGCAAATGTTCTGCTTTCCGAACTAAACACATGGGACTATATTGATTTGGATCCATTTGGAACTCCAGTTCCCTTCTTAGATGATGCAATCAAGCGGATTTCGCCGCACGGAATCATAGGCATAACTGCAACAGATACTTCTGCGCTTTGTGGTGCTGCTGTAAAAGCTTGTCTGCGAAAATATGGCTCAAAACCTTTACGCAACGAGTTTATGCATGAAACTGCTGTGCGAATTCTAATCAAAAAAGTTCAGGAAGTTGCTGCACAATACGACACTGCACTCACACCTATTTTTTCACATAGCTCAAATCATTATGTTCGTGTTTATTTTCAGAAAGCTAATTCTGCTAAGAAAGCTGATGAAATTCTAAAACATCATGGCTATATTCTCTATTGCCCAAAATGCTGCTATAGAAAAACTTCAACTAATTTACTATCTGAGTCAAATAAATGTAAATGCAATGGAAAATTAGAACCAATTGGCCCTGTTTGGCTAGGAAAACTATGGGACCGAGCTCTTGTTAAGAAAATGGTTCAAAATATCAACACCGAAGCTGAAAAGAAGGGTAAAACTATAACTTCCATACAAACAAATAAATTAATTAGAGAGATTTATGAAGAATCAGCAATTCCAACAGTTGGTTTTTATGACATTCATACTCTTGCTAAGAAAAATAAATGGAAACAAGTCCCTAAAATGCAAGATATTTTTAATAAAACCAAAGGAACTCGAACTCATTTCAGATTAACTGGAATCCGAACTAAAAAAATTAATGTCTAATAACTCCACTTAGAAATACTGCTTTTCTATCTACATTACGTAAATCTTGATATAAATCTCTATATGCTCTATCTGCTTCAATTTCAGCATTAGCTTTTGCTTCTAATGCATGTTCTTTAGCGATTCTTGCTCTTACTTCAGATATTTTCATACCATTTGGAAGATATTCATTATTCGCTAAAGATTCTGCTATAATATCATTTTCCAAGCACTCAGCGTCTCTGCATTTAGAAATATACTCATCGCAGAAATTTCTAATATACTGGACAACAGGTTCAAATCTCAATCGAAATCTTGTTTCAAATCTCATCTTTATGTTCTATTGAAAACACTTCTTCAATTGGTAAATCAAATAAAAGTTCTACCTTTATTTTCATAAGCTCAGCCAGATCATCTGCTCGATCAGGAGCTCTTGCAGTATAATTTACAATGCGATTAATTGCATATTGAGTATTTTCAGAAGGTTCTATCATTTTAAAATTAATTTGTTCTACGATTTATTCCTCAGTTTCTTCTTCAACAACTTCACGTGATTTTTTTGCAGCTTCAATCATACTGTCAAGGTTTAATTTTTCAATCATTTCCTTGTAACGGTTTCTGATTGTAACTTCTGTAACTCCAACAACATCTGCGATTTCTCGCTGTGTTCGTTTTTCACCAGTCATTAAAGATGCTACATATAAAGCAGCGGCAGCAAGACCTGTTGGACCTCTACCTGAAGTCAATTCTGAGTTTTGTGCAATGTTTAGAATATCAATAGCTTTTGTTTGAGTTTCTGCTGAGAATTTTAGCTTGTTTGCGAATTTTGGAATATAGTCAATTGGTCCACTTGGAAGCATTCGAATTCTTAATTCTCTTGCAATAAATCTGTAAGTCTTTCCTACATCTCTTTTATTTGTATTTGTAATATTACAAACTTCATTTAGAGACCTTGGTAAATTAAATAATCGAGCAGCAATGTAAACTGCGCCTACAACAACAGATTCCATTGATCGTCCTCGAACAAGTCCTTTTGTTACAGCCATTCTATAAATTCTAGCTGCTTCTTCTTCAATTGCTGGAGGAACGTTTAGTAATGAAGAAACTCTTCGAAGTTCTACAAGAGCGTATTTTAAATTTCGCTCAAGAGATGTTGAGGAACGTGAGTGCCATTTTTTAAGTCGCATAAACTTTCTTCGGTCAGAGCCTTTCAGACCATAAACATCTGCAGCATCTCCGATTTCAGTTCCTGTTCCCATGTCGTGTTTTGCAAAGCTTGTTGGGGAACCAGCTCTTCGCTTTGATTCACCTTCTCCACCAAATTCACGCCATTCTTGACTTATGTCAATCTCATTTTCATCAACAACAAGTCCACAACTTTTACAAATAACTTCTCCCCTTTTTTCGTCAAGGGTTAGATTAATGCTCTGACATTCAGGGCATTTTTTAATAAAACCAGCTTTCGCCTTTGATTGATCTTTCACATTTGGCAAATTTATCGCCTTCATTATGCTTGTTTTTGTTCAATAGTTGGAACACAAGCTTTAAAAGTTTATCAGAATTCGACTTTAAAAGTCTTTTGATTTACTAATTTTACTTTCGAAACCTAATTTGATATTGTGGATTTTTAAATATGAAATATATGGATTTTATTAAATATTTTTCTTAACGTTTAATATTCCTTTTATTTTATTGGATACTAACACTATTTCTTCTTTAGCACCCATTATTCCTAACTCTGTCTGTATATGCATCTTACCATCTTTACTTATTTCATCTTTAGCTTTTTTTCCTAAATTTCTTATAAATTTTCTTGCTCTAGTTAATCTAACTTGTAGTTCTCTCATCTCTTCAGAAAGTGCTTTATCTGCGCCGCTTTTTGTATAAACTTTACGTCCAGTTAATCTATAAACATATGTTTTCAATTTAGTATTTATTAGAATCATTAGATAAATACTATTCTAAAATATAAAAGATTTACTTCTTTTTTACAAGAACAGCATTTACAATACCTTCTTGAGTTGGTCTTGAAGTAACTCGTGCAAGGCCTTCAGGAGTATCAATTATAGCTCCCTTTGAAAGTACGTTCTGTCTAACAAAGTGTCGTGAAGCTGTATTTTCTACAACTCTGCTAATATTTGTTTTCTTTGCTTTGCCGCTAATCATTAAATTAACTTGATTTGCTCCTCTAAGAGAAGTCTTTTGGTTTCCACCTTTTGTTCTAAGAAATTTCTTTTTGATTTTATCAGAAACTCTTGTTAAAACTGGATCTCTGCCAATGTGGCTAGCTTTCTTTTTATGTGAAGAATGATATCTACCACCACTAACTTTTCGTTTTGATCTCAGTTTCCATATACTCATTGTAATACTCTATTTAGTTGGTTTATAAGGTTTGCTTAAAGCCTCGGGGGAGATTTTCATCATCTTACAATCTGTTCTTTTGGGATTGTAAAACCTTTTCTTACAAGAAAAGGGATTATATTGAACTCCCGACCTCTGCCTTACCAAGGCAGCGCTATTTAGAGCGTTCCGGTCTAAGCCGGCGAAGCTTTGCTTCGGCACGTACCCCTAAGCCACCGAGGCTTTATCTAGCTAAATAATGGTCAATGTAGTTAAAAAGATTTCACTTTTAATAAAACAATATTTAAAAAGGAATAATTACTCAAATCAAATGACTGATGTAGTTAATATCCTAGAACAGATTATCAATAAAGAGTATTATGAATTTTCATGCGAGCGCCAGGCAGAAGAATATGAAGCGATACGTGATGAACGTAGCGGTCGTTATGGTGAAGGTGAAAAAGGAGATTGCTGGCCACACTATTCTGATTTTTTAGAACATTCATTATGGATAAAATTACATGAAAATTTCAAAACGCCAGAAGAACTTATTCAAGTAGCTACACTATTATTAGATAAACATGAAAAATTTGAAAAAGGATATTTTGAACGCAGTATTAACAAAATAAAAGACATATATAGTTCTCCATTCGACACACATGTGCAAAAATACGTAGAAAAACTTGCAGCTAAGGAAAGCCTAGCTGAACCAGAAGGTGTAATTGATAAAGATATAGACGTTATAAATAATGACTTTACTCAGAAATCACTTATTGATTTTTAAAACTAAGAAAACTATTTTAATCAGTTGCTTTTTTAGAAAAGATGATAGAAAAAGACAACAAGGAAAAACTGAAAGAACTTCTTAAGAATATGGGTATGGCTTTTACAGATGCGGATGAAATAGTTGAAAAATCCAAAACTACTGTCAAGAAATCTTCTGATGTAAAATAATAATTTTTAATCTAATTTAAGTTTATATTCTATAAAGTTTGAGATTATTTTATCTCGTGCAACAGCTAGTGCTCGTTGATATGTTGTTGTACTTATGCCAAAGTCCTTACTCAATTCACGCATAGCAGGTCTCCGACCACCTCCTTCTGGAGAAGTGAAATAATTATGCTCATAAGCATGAATTAGAATCGCAATCTCTTGAATAGATAAATCAGTCATTTCTTCTAAATTTCTTGCGCCATGAATTATTTCTTTAACTTTTATTCTTGGCTCTTCCTTTACAATTTGTTCTATCATTTTAATATAGTAGTAATTATCCTTTTAGTTTCTTGGTAACGTTAATTTTTTCGTGGCAAGAATCACATTCAAATGTGAATGATAAAACAGATTTTCGCTTGCCTTTGATTATAATTCCAACTTTCTTTCGCTTAAATGGTTCTTCTTTCTCAGCAGAATGTTTACATTTTGGACAAGTATATACAATACCTGCAATCTCACTAGATTCATAATCTTCTTTTGGAACAATTTTCTCACAAGATTCACAAATATACTCAGTAGCTCGCATTTTTGGTTTTTTAAGAACGCCACCGCATGAGCATTTTTGTTTAGTGACCCAAACTTCTGCTTTTCCTTCGCCAATAGCTCTACGTGTATAATAATCAAGTTCACTCATTGACTTAGGTCTTTGAATTACCATTTTTGCTCTGATATATACTCCAAAAGGAGTAAAAAGACAGCAACTCGCAATTTGCTGTATAATCTTATCAGAAATTATTGTTTAAAAGAATACCTATTTACCGCGTTTTCTTACCAGTAGAATATTTTGATTTTTTATTATTTTTAAATATATAATTTACTAGCTTCATTAAAATAGGAGTCATAACTACAGTTAATAAAATTAATATTAATACACTTGAAAATAAACCTGATATATCTTCATTTACAAAGAAATTAACATTATCACTAACTAATATCATTAAGGCACTCATTACAACTAATGTTACTTCGCCATAAGGCAACATAGCTAATCCAGTTATTAAAGATTCTCGAGTATCATATTTAAATAATTTTGCTACAGTAAATGCACCACCTACTTGTATGGTTATTATAACTCCAAAAAACAATAATGCCCTATATATGTTAGAGGCAAAGTTTGTAAATTCTAATAAAGTACCTGTCATTACAAAAAATATTGGTATAAAAAACCCGTATGATATTGAATGTATTTTTTTATGGAAACTATAAGTT
This sequence comes from Candidatus Woesearchaeota archaeon, assembly GCA_018692915.1. GTDB lineage: Archaea > Nanobdellota > Nanobdellia > UBA10117 > JABICX01 > JABICX01. The sequence continues at coordinate 60,026 of JABHLG010000009.1, forward strand.
TCGAAGACAGGCGATCTTGCAATCATAATTCCTGCAATAAATGCTCCAATAATTAAACTCAATCCAAAACTTGCTGCCAACCACGCAAATAATAATATCAATACTATGGCAAATGTAAATTGTGCTTCTTGAACTTTAAATTTAATAAAACTATTGCTGATTTTAGGCATATATCTAAAGCCTAAATAAAATAATGCGAAGCAAATTAAAATAGATGCGAAAGATTTTCCTAAGGATAAAAAGATATTTCCAGCACCACTAAGTACTACGTCTGCATATGTGACTACTCCAGTTAAAAGTAAAAGGCCAGTAATATCGTTAAGAACTAAACTACCCATGACAGTTTTACCCACCTTAGTATCTAGTTCTTTAACCCCCATTAATGAAGCAAGTGATACTCCCATCGAAGTTGCACCTAATGCTGTTGCTAAAAATAAACTCGTAAGTAATGAGAAACCCTGCATCTGGGTTAAAATAATTACTGCAATTACTGGCAGTGTAGAACTCAATAATGATATTGATATGGATGTATTTTTGTATTTTAATAATTCCTTTATTGAACCGTGTTCAAAACCTGCTAAGAATATTAATAATATAATTCCAAGTTCTGCAAACAGCTTAAATGTCATATCGGGACTAATAATTTTTAGTACTGCTGGACCAAGTAATATTCCAGTTAATATTTCACCTAATAAAGCAGGCATTTTTAGCTTCTGAGCTAATTCACCAAATAATTTAGCAAGTAGTAATAAAATTGCCAACCCTAAAAAAATATTAATATCCATTATTTCTTACCTTTTTTATTACCTTTCGTTATTTGTTTATAATGCCTTAAAATCGCAATATCTGTTAATATGCCTAATAATTTTTTTCTTTTATCAACTATGGGGATAGTTGATATGCCTTTATCATACATTATTTGTATAATATCAGATAATTCATCATCTAGATAAGCAACAATTTCATGTTTATTGAAAAAATCGTCAACGATATTAGAAAAAGACGATTGTAAATTTTTTATAGCTTCAAAGTCTAGCCCCTCGGAAGATAGTCTTTGTTTAGCAATAAGCTTCAAAAGTAAATCTTTTTGATTTAGTTCACCAATAACTTTACCTTTTTTATTAATTACTGGTAATGAAGATTCAGGAACGGAAATTAACAAATTAATTGCTTTTAAAATATTCTCGTGTGGTTTAATTGTTTTTGGATTTAAAAGCATAATATCTTTTATCTTCATATTATATAATTCATTATATATATTTATAGTTTGCTGAGTAAAATCTAACCAATAAAATTGTTTAAAAAAGTATCCAAATTGTTATAAAATCGAATTCTTACCTGAGCTATGGTTAAACCTGAGTTAATAGCTAGAAAGAAATCTAAACAAACCAAATCTAAAATGGATTGGAGTAGAGTTGAAGAGCTATTAGCTGAAAAACTCGCTGACAGAGTTAAAATCAAACTTAAAATAAGAGAATCAGATGAATTAGAAAATGCTGATGAAATAGAAGATGCTGTTGACGAAGGTGAATTTTCACAAGAAGAGCTTGATGAAGAAATTAACTCAAGAGAAATCGCTTATTTTTTCATCCACAGACACATAAATAAAATACACAAAGTTGGCTAAATTATATTCTTAGAAACAGTTAAAAACCGCTTATTTCTCGTATAATTATGCTGGGGTACCGAAGTGGTCAAACGGGCAGGACTTAAGATGAGCCCTTTCTTGTAAGAAAGGTTTCACAGTCCCAAAGAACAAATTATAAGACATCCTGTGGCTTAGTGCCTACGCAGGTTCAAACCCTGTCCCCAGCACATTTATTTTTATTCTGGAAAGATTATGTTATGGCGATCAGATTACGTTTAAATAAAAAGAATGTAAAAAAGGCGCTAGTTGAGTTCTGAATACCTATTCGATACCTTTATATATGAATAAGTATTCATAATTATTAGAGCTGAAAAAAGCTTAGGAGGAAAATAAAATGCCAAATCAAGATGGAACGGGAAGATTAGGACGAGGACGAAACTGCGACGATGTCGCTATATCTGATAGAACTGGTGGCGGTTTCGGACGAGGAAGAGGATTAGGACGTGGCCTTGGAAGAGGTTCTGCAAGAGGTGCGGGATACGGATTTCGAAAAACAGATTATCAAACACCAACTAAAAAAGATGAAAAATCTTACTTAACTACTGAACTAAAAGCTGCTGAAGAAGCCATATCTGAAATTAAAAAGAGACTACAAGATTTAAAGTAGTTTCTTTTTTATATTATTATATTTAAATAATTACATGAAAATTGCATTTGCAGCTGAAGGCGAAGGAATTAGTGCTAGTTTAGCTTATCATTTTGGTAGATGTCCGTACTATGTTTTTGTTGAATTAGAAAGTAACAATATCAAAAGTACAACTACAAAGAAAAATCCTTTTTTCAACAAACATGAAGAAGGATCTGTGCCAAAATTTATTGCGGGTGAAAAAGCAAAGATTATGATTACAGGTGGAATCGGACCAAAAGCTATAGAATGGTTTGATAAGTTGGGAATAATCGTAATAACTGCTAAACCTAAAGAATTAACTGCGGTTTTGAAAGATTACTTGGATGGAAAATTATCTGGAGCAAAATCATGCAGAACTTAAAAATAAAACGACTTAAACAAGCAGTAATCAAAGCCAGCAAAGGTATATGGAATGCAGTCCCGATGATTATATGTGTTGTATTATTGATTGGATTACTGAACGTATTGATACCTAAATCTACATATTCAAAAGTTTTCACAAACAGTATTTTTGATCCAGTAATTGGGGGGGCATTAGGAAGTATTCTTGCAGGCAGTCCTATAACAAGTTATATACTTGGTGGAGAATTTCTTGCGCAAGGAGTTAGTTTAGTTGCAATCACTGCTTTTATTGTATCGTGGGTAACAGTAGGTATTGTTACACTACCTGCTGAAATAGTAATGCTTGGAAAAAAATTTGCAATAACAAGAAATGCCATTAGCTTTGTATTTGCCATTCTAGTTGCAATAATTACTGTCGGGGTGCTTAACTTACTATGAAACAAACAAGTTTGTTGCCGTTTAATCAAAAGATTAAGCTGAAGCTTCAAGATATAAGCAAAGCATGGTATTTTGTTATCTCAATTATATTTATTTATATAATTCTTGGCGTAATTGATTTTACAAAAGCATTAGAATCATTACAATTCTCAGCAAGTGTTTTCATAAAAATTATACCTGTTTTTGTTTTAGTCTTTGCTTTAATGGCTATAACTAATTATTTTGTTACACCTAAAAAGCTAGCCGGCTGGCTAAACAAAAAGCATGGTTGGTTGATAGCGATTGTTGCAGGTATAATCTCAACAGGTCCAATTTATATGTGGTATCCTATGCTTCAAGACTTGCAGAAGCAAGGAGTTAAAAACGGATTGATAGCAACTTTCCTATACAATCGGGCAATCAAACCAGCACATCTGCCTTTAATAATTATATACTTTGGACTTGCTTTTACAGTTGTCCTAACTATTGTGATGGCTGTCTTATCTGTTATTCAAGGCTGGCTAGTTGAGAAAATCGTTGACTACTTTTAAATTACTGCCAAACTTACAGCCATTACAGCCATTCCAATAAACACCCCCGCAATTGTAATATGATGTTTTTCATATTTAAGTGCGTTAGGTAAAAGCTCATCAAAGCTTATGAAAACCATAATTCCAGCCACTGCTGCAAGTATAATATTAAGTATAAAAACATTTAGAAAATTCATTAAAAATAAGTAAGCAATTATAGCACCAATCGGCTCAGCAATTCCTGAAAACGCAGCATATGAAAAAGCCTTAATTTTGTTTCCAGTAGCATAATAAATCGGCATAGCTATAGCAATACCTTCCGGAATATTATGTATTGCAATTGCAATAGCAACAATCAATCCGAGTCTAATATCTACAATCGATGAAAAAAGAACAATCATACCTTCCGGAATATTATGAATAGTAATCCCCACAGCTACTAAACGCCCACATCTTTCTAATTCTTTTTTCTTGCAAGGTGGATTTTCAGCTTCATATGAATGTGGAATAAGTATATCAATTAGGTATATTATCAAGATTCCTACAAAGAATGAAATAATCGCATAGTTATAGCCAATATTTTCAATGCTTTCACCTAAAAGTTCGGTCAAAGAAATAAAAATCATTACTCCTGCTGCAAAACCCATACCAAGAGATAGGTAACTTAATTTAGGTTTTTTTATAAAAAAGATAATTGCTCCACCAATTAGTGTAGAAAGTCCTGCTAATATCGTAAGAATAAATGCATTAATCATTTTCTAATATTTAAGTATAATATAAAAACATTATGAATATATATGCAAAAAATCGTTAGGTTTTTATATGAATATGTATTCAATTAATATTATGAAAATAGCAATTGCATCTGAAGGTAAAACAGAAGATTCTAAAATAAGTGGAGCTGCTGGAAGAGCACTGTATTACCTTATTTTTGAAGATAAAAAACTTGTAAAAACTATTGAAAATCCTTTCAGACGTGGCAGTGGTGGCGCTGGTTATTCTGTTGCTCGCATGCTTGCTAATGAAAAAATAGATGAAGTTGTTGCCGGCCAATTTGGTGGAAACATGACTGGCGCTTTAGAAGAAAATGGAATCAAATCAAAAACTGCTTCAGGAAAAGTAAAAGAGGTAATTCAATGACACCAAGACCGTGTATAAACAGACGAGTAAGATTTAATCCTAATGCAGATTATTTTAAGCCTGCAGGTATTCCTATGCGAACTCTTGAAGAAGTTCAACTGACTCTTGGAGAAGCAGAAGCAATTAGATTATTTGATGTTCAAAACTTAGAGCAAAAGCAATGTGCTGAGAAAATGGAAGTTTCGCAACCAACATTTTCACGAATTTTAGACTCCTCAAGAAAGAAAGTTGCTGATGCACTGATTAATGGAAAAGCAATAAGAATTGAAAAATGAAAGCATTAAAATTTGCTTTGGTGTTGTTAGTAATTCTTAATATATTTGCAGTTGTGTCGGCTGAAGAAACCTGTGCATATTTTTTCTATGGTGAAGGATGTCCGCACTGCGGAAAAGTCAAACCATACATTGACGAGCTCAACCAACAACCAGAAGTTAATATACAGATTTTTGAAATATATCACAACCGAGAAAATGCGGTTTTACTTAATGATTTTTACGAATCCTATAATGTTCCAGCAAATTCAAGAGGAGTTCCTACGGTTTTAATCAATGGGAAATATTTAGTAGGTGATGATCCAATTTTAGATAATCTTGAAACTGAACTTATTAAAAACAAGGGTGTTTCTTGTCCATCTTTAGTAAATGAAGGTGCTACGGGCGTAACTGGACAATCTTCATCAACAAATGAGTTTGGCGGTCTATCCATATTGACGGTAACTGGAGCAGCATTTGTTGATTCAATTAATCCATGTGCAATCGCAGTTCTTTTGATTTTACTTTCAGCATTACTAGCTTCGGGTGAGAAAAAACGAGCACTAAAAGCTGGAATTGCTTTTACAATATCAATATACATTTCATATTTCTTATTTGGAATTGGTTTGTTCAAAGTGATTCAAATTTCAGGAGTCTCATATACCTTTTACAAACTTGTTGGCTTGCTTGCAATTATTGTGGGTATCTTTAATTTAAAAGATTGGATCAAACATGGCTCTTTGGGTTTTGTGATGGAGATTCCACGATCGTGGAGACCTACGCTTAAGAAATTGCTTAATAAGGTTACATCACCAATTGGCGCATTTTTAATGGGATTCTTAGTGTGTTTGTTTGAACTACCTTGTACGGGAGGACCCTATATTGTAATACTCGGCTTGCTTGCTCAAAGAACAACACAGATGCAAGCTTTACCAATACTTGCGTTTTATAATCTCGTATTTATACTACCACTATTGGTCGTTACCTTCCTTGTATTTAGAGGCTTTACAACAATAGAATCAGCAGACAAGTGGAAAGAAAAGCATATCCGAAAGCTCCACTTAATTGCAGGTATTGTTATGATAGCATTAGGTGCAGTAATTCTAAGTGGATTAATCTAAACCATAAGATTCCATAAATCCAGTTATTAATTTATATTCCTTGAGATAGCCTGAACCCTTAGCAGTTAGTGAATATGTTTTGCCTTTCGGGTTTTTAGTTTCTGTAATAAAGCCTTTTGAGATAAGTTCATTCAAATACTGCTCAAGCATTTGATGTGAGAGATTTGCTTTATACATTATATGTGTCGGTTTTGTCTTGCCAATCTGAATCGCTTTGAGAATGTCATAAATAACTTGAAGACTTTCTCTTTTTGATTTCATTTCTTAAGCAACCTCAGATTAACTAATACACATACATATGCAATCAGCTCTAAGGACCTTCCAAGTATGAAGAACAATCCCTGGCGGGCTGCAAATATAAATGTAAAATTACTAATTAGCAAAAAGACAAACGCAATCAAAACCAGTTCTGTCTTTAAGTTCTTATGCGCCCGATAGTTCCGATAATAAAACAATACGAGGAACATTAACATGAAAGAGGAAATAATATGAAATACATGAATAGACATGGGGTTAAACAGAATCGGGATCAAAACCAACCCTAATAACAACCCAAGTAATTGCTTGCTCCGTGTTTTGCAAGTCATATAAACCAAAAGAATTAGACCAACTGAAAACAGGATTTCATGAGAAAACGTAGACGCAGTAATAAACGGAACTGCTGTTCTAAATTTAGCTCTAACAACTGTTTCAAGCTTATACTTCAAAACAATTCCAAGAATCACCTGGAGAATATATGCAAGTGCAAAAGACAAGAATGCAAAACTAAAAAGTTTCAACTCTTTCCGACCTGTAAGTTTGTAAACTTTGTATGAAATAAAACTAACTAAAAAAGTCGTAACAGCAAAAGCCAAAGTAAAAAGTATATTAAGATTCATAAATCCTTGAGAAATTGCATAAGGTGGCATACTAAGAAAAGCTTAATTTTGTTTAAAAGAGTTGTGAAGGATTCCTCTTATTTATCCTTAACAGCGCTTTAATAAAGCAAATTTATATTTCCTTCAGGAGAACCAAAATGAAAAATAATAAAATAATTGGAATGATGGCGCTGTTCGTTATTGGTATGATAGTATCAGTAGGAGCAGTCAGTGCATATAGGGGTAACTATTCAATAGAAGGTCCTAACTGCTCACCTGAAAGGCACGAAGAAATGCAACAAGCATTTGAAAATCAAGATTATGAATCATGGTATAACTTAATGACTGAAGATGGAAGACATCCACGAGTTGTTGATGTTGTAAATGAAGATAATTTTGATGTGTTTGTCAAAGCACATGAAACTGGAAAATCTGGCGACACTGAAACTGCTGCACAATTGCGAGCTGAACTTGGACTAAATAACGGTATGGGTCCAAAAGACGGAACAGGTTTCAGAAGAGGAATGGGTTCAAGACAAGGTCTTAGAGATGGTTCTGGAGCTGGACAGATGAAAGGTCAATGAAAAAAGTAATTCTTCCTTTATTTTTTATTTTTAGATAAGCTTTTTATTACTATAATCTCATATATTTACATATATCCCGACAAACAGGAACAAAGTGGACTCGTTGTGTCCCCAGCACTGAACCTTTTTCTTGTAAGAAAAACGTTCTCGAAAAAGAACATTTTCAAAAATGAAAACATGTAAAATAGGTTCTATAGAAATTAAGAATAACATTTGTCTAGCGCCGATGGCAGGTTTAACAGATATTGCTTTTAGAGTGTTAGCTAAAAAACAAGGTGTTGGATTAGTCTGGACTGAAATGGTTTCTGTAAATGCCATCAACCAAAACAATGGCGTTACAATGAGAATGACTGAAATCGATCCTAACGAAAGACCTGTTGCAATTCAATTATTTGGTCAGCAGATTGAGCAGATTGAAAGAGCAGTTAAGAAAATCGAAGACCGCGCAGACATTATTGATTTTAATATGGGCTGTCCTGCAACACATATTATTAGAGCAGGTTCTTGTTCTGCATTATTAGGTCGACCTGAAAAAGTTAAAAAAATTATTGAAACAATTCGCAAATCAACAAAGAAACCAATCACTGTAAAAATAAGAATAGGTCTTAATGACTACAAAAAAAATCATGTTCGAATTGCTAAAATTATTGAGCAAGCAGGAGCAGATGCAATTATAGTTCATGGCAGAACTGTTGCTCAAAAATATTCAGGGATTGTAAATTACAAAGCAATTAAAGAAGTTAAAGATGCGGTCTCAATTCCTGTAATTGGAAATGGTGATATTGTTGATGGCGCTTCTGCTAAGAAAATGTTTGATGAAACAGGTTGTGATGCGATTATGGTAGGTAGGGCTGCTGCCAAAGACCCGTTCATATTCAAGCGAATTATTCATTATCTAAAAACTGGAAAAGAACTTCCTGAACCAACTGATAAAGAAAAGATAAATCACTTTTTTGAATATGCAAAACTCTGTGAAAAATATACTATTAGAGTAGGTCATTTAATTGCTCACGCACATTTATTCACAAAAGGAATTAGAAAAAGCACAATACTTCGTGAACAAATTAATACAGTAAAAACGCGCGATGAAGTAATTGCGCTAATTAAATCATTTAAGAAAAAGCTTAAAAACTAATTAGATTGAATAGCATATGAAAACACCAAAAGCTGATGTTAAAAATATAATTGTTGCTGGAAAGTCTGGAGCTGGAAAGCAACCTCGTATTGATGTTATTGCTGAAGAGCTAGGATTAAAACAGCTATCTACTGGAACAATTTTTAGAGATATTCTTTCAAAAGATACTCCTCTTGCTAAAAAAGTAAAATATTATGTAGAAAATGGTAAGTGGGTTCCTGATGAAGTTACAAATGAAGTATTTGCTGAATACTTTAAACGCCATGATTTCAAAGGGTGTATTCTTGATGGATTTCCACGGACTGCTGAGCAAGCAAAATTCTTAATGAAACTATTAAGAGAAAATGGTAGTCATGTTGATATGATTATAGAAGTTCATAGAGAAGACGAACATATTGTAAATCATGTTATTCACAGACGGATTTGTAAAACATGTGGTAAAACATATCATATGGTAGATAACCCACCAAAAGGTAAAAAATGTAGTAAATGTGATGGTGAAGTTTATCACCGAAGCGATGATACTGTAGAAAAAATCAAAAGCAGATTAAATGAATTCCATACAAAAGTTGTTCCTGCAATTGAAGAATTAAAGAAAAATGATATTCATTTTGTTATGGTAAATGGTTTCTTAAATCCTTGGACACCAACTAAAGTTCAAGAAACTGTTCGAGAAGCATTAAAAACAAAGATTGATTTGTGAAAGTTTCTTTAGAAAACATAAACTTAAATATTAATTAATATTTTCTTAATATGCATAATAAAAGCTGGATTAAATATGTAATTGGTTTGCTAATTTGTATAATTATTAGAAGATTTGTTCCAATGCCTATTCCAAATATTGAACCAATTATGTTTACAATGATGCCTTTTGCAAAAAAATATGGAAAAATGGCAGGCTTCATATTTGCATTTAGTGCAATTATTGCTATTGATTTTATAACGGGAATTGTTGGTATTTGGACAGCAGTCACTTCAATCACTTATGGTGCAATTGGAATATTTGCAGCACAATATCTATATCAAAAGAAGAACAAAACAAAATATTATGTTGGCTTTGCAATTCTAGGAACTCTTGCTTATGATGCAATAACTGGAATTGGAATGGGAACGCTATTATTTGGTCAAACTTTGCAATTCACAATTCTTGGGCAAATTCCATTTACAATATATCATTTAATTGGTAACGTAAGTTTTGCAGCTTTATTTAGTGGATTAATATACAAATTTATTGTAGCAAATCCTAAACTAGACACTGATGTAGTTTATGATAAAATAAAAACCAAATTTTCACATCGAATTTAAAATGGATAGAGAAACTGAAAAAAGATATGTAGCTGACCAAATCAGAGTTTTATTTCTAACTAAATGGGCAGGTAAGTGGGTTGCTGAAAACGAACTACGACAGCAAAACCGTTTATGGTCACAGGTTTTTCAGGAACTAGTCCAGCAGAAGTTTATTGAAAAGAAACACGAGGGCACTATAACAAAATATAAATGGAAGGAACCTCTTGAGCAATTATGAAGCACGTAATTATCTATCGAAATAATGAAATCAATTTCTCAGTTAAAGCTAATCATTTAGCTAAACGAATTATTCTACGGATTTCTAATGATGGAGAAGTTAATGTTACGATTCCTAGCAAGAGATTTGAACGAGAAGCTATTCAGCTAGTTCAGAAAAAAGGTGCTTGGATTTTAGCGCATTTAAACAAAATTAATCGAGAAACAGAATCTAAGCCAAAGGTTGTTGATGAAATTCAGTTCCTTGGCAATAAATATCCTGTTGAAGTTTTGGGTGGCTCAAAACGTGCTAAGCTAAAATTCAAAACAAACAAGTTTGAGCTATACTTAGGTAACCATACATATGATGATGTCCGAGTTGAACTGAAAAAATGGTATACGACACGCGCTAGGGAAGTTATTCCGAACTTAATTGAAAACTTTGGCTATTCAGATAGAGTTAAACGAATTGCAATCAAAGGTCAGAAAACCTGCTGGGGTTCTTGCTCAACAAAGAACAATTTGAATTTTAATTGGAAGCTAATGATGGCTCCTTTTGAAGTTGTTAATTATGTTGTTGCTCACGAACTAACGCATTTAGACCATATGGACCACTCCGCACAGTTCTGGTCAGCTGTTCAGGAAAAATGCCCAGACTATCTCAGACATCGAGGCTGGCTAAAACACCATGGTCGATTGTTGAAGTTCTAATCGATTGTTTCAACAAAACTTTTTATATCGTAGAGATTTCTCAAAGGAATGAGTATTTTTCCATTTGATGAAGTTAGACCTGAACAGAATAAACTAATGGCAGACATTGAATCTGCTATAAAAGAAGGACAAAGTATAATTGCTCACGCTCCAACAGGTTTAGGGAAAACTGCTGCAGCACTAACTCCTGCGCTTGAATATGCAATTGAAAATAACAAAACAGTTTTCTTTCTAACGTCACGTAATACACAACATACACTAATTATTGAAACTTTACGTGAGATGAATAATAAACAAAAAATTATAGCTGTTGATTTTATTGGCAAAAAAGGTATGTGCCCGCAGATGCTCAATTATGATTCGCGAAGTATAAACTTTATTGAATTTTGCAAGGACCAGCGAAAAACAAAAGACTGTAAATTATTCAATAAGACTCTGGATAAAAATGAAGCTACAAAAAAATCAGAAGAATTTATTGCAAAATTAATTGAAGAAGGTCCACTAAATGTTGAAGAAGTTGTTGCTAGAAGTGTGAATAATTTTTGTGCATATGAACTTTCTATGCTTTTAGCTCAACAAGCAAATGTTATTGTTGCAGATTACTATCACATATTTAGTCCGAAAGTTCGTAAGTTCTTTCTTAATAAGATAAAAAAGGACCTTGCTAATTCAATTATTATTATTGATGAAGCACATAACTTACCAGATAGAATTCGTAATCTTCTAACAAATAAAATCAATACATTAACTCTTTCGAAACTTTCTAATGATATTAAAAATAATGTCCTAGAAGATTTAGATGTTACACTAAAAGATATTGTAAATCGCCTAAGAATGTATGGTGAAAATGCTTTAGGTAATAAAAAAGAAGTAAAAGTAACAAAAGAAGATTTTATTAGCATCGTAGAAACTGCGACAGATGCTACTTATTCAGATTTTATTGAAACACTTGAAACAATTAGCAGTGAAATAGAAGATCCCGATAATGAAGATAGTATCACTCGCTTTGTTGAATTCTTACGTAGTTGGTTAGGTAAAGAAGAGGGATTTGTAAGAATTTTAAAACGCGAATTCACAAAAGCACGTAGACCATTTACATCAATTGAATACAATTGTTTACATCCTGGAGCACTTGCTAAAAAAGTTTTTGATGAAGTTCATTCAGCAATACTAATGTCTGGAACACTTACACCTACAGAAATGTATCGAGATATTTTAGAATTAAAAAAAGATACATTATTGAAAGTATATAGCAATCCATTTCCAAATGAAAATAGATTAGTTTTAGTTTCATCAGATATTACTACAAAATATGAAGAACGGACTGAGCAAATGTTCAAAAAAATTGCTGCTTCTTGTGCATATATAATAAATAATGTTAAAGGAAATTCTGCAATATTCTTTTCATCATATGATATTTTAGCAAAGACAATGATATTTTTAGATAAAATTGTTGAAAAAGATCTTTTTATTGAAAAAAAAGGTATGACAAAAGCAGAACGTTCGCAACTACTTGTAGATTTTAAGCAAAATTTAATTCATGGTGGTGGAGCAATTATTGGTGTGCAGGGTGCTAATTTTTCTGAAGGTATTGATTTACCTGGGGATTTGCTAAAAGCTGTTGCAATAGTTGGTGTCCCATTTGCACCTCCAGATTTACGACAAAAAGCAATTATAGATTACTATGAAAAAAACTTTAGACATGGTTGGGATTATGGATATATTTTTCCTGCAATGAATCGTGCACTTCAAGCAGCAGGTAGATGTATTCGCAGCGCAGAAGACAGAGGCATAATTGCATTTTTAGACAAGCGATTTTCATGGAGTAAGTATGCAAAAATTATTCCACCTGATTGGAATGCTCAAACAACAGATTACTTCGGAGATAAAATACAAAACTTCTTTGATAATTAATTTTAATCAAAAACTTGCTATTTGTTTTGGAGTTAATTCAGTATATTTTCCAGATTCCAATTTTCCAAGTTTTATAGACCCAACTTGAATTCGCTCTAATTTCCTAATTTTATACCCTAATGAATTAAAAATACGTCTAACAATTCTATTTTTTCCTTCATGAAGTATTATCTCAGCAGTAGTTTTATCTACCTGTCTAACTTTTGCAGGAGCAGTTTTTCCATCTTCAAGAGTTACTCCTTTTGATATCTGAAGAATATGTTGTTCAGAAAGTGGCTTGTTTAACTCAACACGATATGTTTTTTTTATCTCATATCGTGGATGCATAATTTTATTTGCAAAGTCGCCATCGTTTGTTAACAAAATAAGTCCTGATGTATTATAATCTAATCTACCAATTGGAAACACTCGGGATTTAATTTTAATATAATGCATAATTGTTTTGTATTTCGGATCTTTCAAAGCAGTAACACAACCAAGAGGTTTATTGAACATCAAGTAAACTCGCTCTTGCTTACTAATCAATTTTCCATCTACAGTAATTTTATCTGAATCTGTTGCTTTGTTTCCTAGAGAAATAACTTTTCCATTAACTTCTACCCTACCTTCATCTATCAATTCTTCTGCTTTTCTACGGGAACAATATCCATAATTACTTATCAACTTCTGAACTCTATGCATAAAAATACTACAATTAATTACATATAAATCTATGCCCCCACTGAGATTTTCATATTCCCAGAATATTAGTTTCTGGGGTTGGAAGACCTCTTTTCTAAAGAGGGATTCCCTTTGAACTCAGGTCCTTCGGTCGAGAACCGAAGATGATTGACCGGACTACACCATAGGGGCCTAAGAACAAACCTTGATTTTAATTTAAAACGGTTTTGTCTGATATAAATCACTTAAATCTTTTGATATAAATTATCTTTAACATGTGCTAGACCATATTTAACAAAATTATTTGGACTTGTTATAGTTACAAAATGAAATAACACAAAAGTATTACGTTTTAGTTTACGAAAATATTTCGCCATATCCATCTTAATAGATTGGTCAATCATTACAAAGTCAATATCTCTAGGATTTAATTTAAGTCCATTTTTATTAGTAACTTCAATAACACCATTTGTAAATTTGTAAACTTTTGTTTCAGGAAACCTAAGATCTGCTAGAATATATTTCTTAGCCTGTATAAATTGGATAATCTCCCTAATATACAATAATTCTGGACCGCTGCCAATATATAATGCAGTGCCGTTTGTTTTAAATGGAGCATTATGATTTGGAATAGTTTTATTCATATCAACATATTCTAAATCAATTTTAGTTTTAACATCCAACCCATTTAGCTGATGTATTTCAATTTGAATTTCAGTACAAATATTCTCTAGGATAACATTAAATTCTACATTAAACAGAACATTTGTCTGACTTTGTGAAGATTTGTAATTAGTTTTACTAAATAATTTCTTTTTTACAGCATTATCAAAATTTTCTAAATAATACAATAATCGTTCAGCATGTTGTGGATTATCAAACTTCTGTTTCTCAATTATAGTTAATTGGTTCTCCGCGATTTTAATAATTTTATCAATTACTGCTAACTTTTCTTCTTGAGTTGCAAATTTATCTTTTGGTGTAATTCTGCAATGAGATAATATTTTTTTAATGCGTTTTAAATGTCTAATTAAAACGGATGGAGACTCTGACATTTATTATATTAAAATGGGAATATAAAAAACTTAGTGTTATTTAGTAAAAATCCATATCTAAATTTTCTAGTAGTTTTTCAGAACAAGTTCTTACGATTATCTCAAACAGCAGACTCTTTAGCCAATTTGGAAATGTGTAAAACTGGCACAAAAGAAGTCCTTTTCTAATTGGCCAAGCTAATTTTGCTTTCCAAAGTTCATCATAATCTCTATCTTCAATGATTGCTTTTGCAAGACAGCGTGCTGCAATTTGTCCATAAACAACCCCGCCACAAGAAAATGGTTTTACTTGCAAAGCTGCATCTCCAACCAAATATATGTTTCCTTTTTGCGCTGTTTTCAAAAGTCCATATCTGCAAACTCCTCCGCTCTCTCCTTTGAATTTCATTTCCTTACTAGGTCCACCAAAGCGCGCTTTTGTTTTAGAAATCGGAACAAACCAATTAAAATATTCTCCACCAAAGCATAAATCTGCAGAATCACCAAACTTTCCTTCTCCGGGCCTGTGCCCCTGGAGCAGCCTCCCCCGCTTCGCTCCCCCAAAAACGATTGTTTTTTGTGAGAAAATCTGCTGAGTATAATCTGCTTTTATCTTAGCTAGCTTTCTAACTCGAGAAAGAGGCCCATCTGCACCAATCAAAATATGTGTTTCAAAATTTCCATTATTTGTCTTAATAATTAAATTATTACTCTTCTTCTGAAAACCCTTAAACTGCATTCCTAACTTGAATTCAGCTCCTGCTTGCTTTGCCTTTGAATATATCCATTTATCCAACTTTGCTCGGTCTACAACCAGAGCAGGTTTCTTAACTGAAAGAGAAAAATTTGTTCCACTGGGTGCAAAAAATCTTGCAGTTTTAATTTTATTTAGTATAATGTTTTTTGGCAAATCAGGATGAATCTCAAGCAACTTTCCAGAAATTAAACCTGTGCACTGAACTGGCTCTCCAATCTTTGTGTGCTCTTCAATCACTAAAACTTTCTTTTTACTTTTTGCTAGCAATTCAGCAGTTCTACAACCAGCAGGCCCTGCTCCAATAATTATTACATCATACATAATAGAGTAACACTTAATAATACTTAAAACACTTTATATTTGTGGGCCCATAGCATAATGGATAGTGCGACTGGCTTCGGAGTAAGCCCTTTCTTAGAAAGAAAGGTTTTACGGTCCCAAAGAACTATTCTTATGGGGACGAAGATACCGGTTGATCAGGGTTCGAATCCTTGTGGGCTCGCTATATAATCCCTCTTTAGAAAAGAGGTTTTATAATCCCAGAAACTACTATTATAATGAAAGTATTCATAATACATGGATCCTATGGAAAAGCTAACAGCAATTGGTTTCCATGGCTAAAAACAGAATTAGAAAAAAGAGGACATACAGTATTTCTTCCTCAATTTCCTATTGGTATTGATAAACAAAATTTAACTTCTTGGCTAAAAATAATTGAAAAATATAAAAAAGATTTAGATGGAGCAGTCTTTTTCGGACACAGTCTATCTCCTGCATTTATTCTTTATTTACTAGAAACTTACAAAGCAAAAGCTTGTTTTTTTGTTTCAGGATTTTTAGATTTCTTAGACAACAAAGAATATGATACAGTTAATTCTACATTTATAACACATAAATTCAACTGGAAAAAAATTAATGAAAATTGTTCAAAATTCTTTGCATATTATGGAGATAACGACCCTTATGTTCCTCAAGAATCTTTATCTAAATTTGTAAAATTAGTTGGAGTAAAACCTCTAATCATAAAAAATGGTGGACATCTTAATTCTGAAACAAATTATAATGAATTTCCACAGCTTCTGAACGACTTCAGGACTATCGAATAACTTTTAAGGTTTTCACTCTACATAAAGAATATGTCACACGTAATGAACAGATTTGAAAGACAAGCTTATCATATTGCTCGTGCAAAACAAACCCGACATCGAGAAACAATTTCTCCTAAAGAAACAGGTAGTGTTGAAGAAGCTTTAGCAAGTTCTGATAAAGCACTTATAAGTCTAGGAATGAAAGAAAAGCCTTTGATGAAATCACTTGTTCAAAGATTTGAGCCAAATATATTAAAAGAACCATTTCAAATAGAAGCAGAATGCAGAGAATATAATTCACTTTTAATTAAAGCTGGACAAGAACGTGTAGAATGGTCAAACAATTGGAGTGCACGATTGAAAGAGATTAGTAGAAAATCAGATGCAGCATTTGATAATTACAGGAACAGAAATACTCCTGAAGCAAAAGCATGGCGACATGAAAGAGATGGAAATAGAGAAATTAGAGTTGAGCCATATTTTGGACAACCAATATCTAAAGGAACGCATAATATTGAAGCAGTAACTCTCAAACAAAAAGAATTAGTCGACTATCAAGTTAATAGAGCGTTAATTAATGCTGCTACATATAACAACCGAGAAAAAGGTCTGATTGTTGGAGCAATAAAAGAATTTCCTCTAGATATATTAATACGAGAATCTATGGAAAATTACCTTCCATCACATTTAATTGGATATAGTCAAACAGTGAGTCAACTTAGCCAGATTCCTGGATATGAAAGACATAAAGACCCAATTCAATATCATCAACCAGGTAGAGCAAGAGTATTTTCTGTTGAAAGAAGAGCAAAAGTGCACTCAGTTAAAAGAAAAAATGGAAAAGAACTTGATCCAAAAGTTGAACAGGCTATTAAAGATATATTTAACGATACTTCAGATGTAGATGTGCCTACACCTATACGGGATGATCAAGGTAGACATCTAATTCAGGGCGACGTTCAAATGAGACCATTCAGAGCAGGTTTAAATAGACCTTAATCCGAGTAACTTTTTTATATTAAAGCAGTTTTTGATGTATATGTTATATGATTTAATTATTATTGGTGGTGGTGTTGCTGGATTAGGTGCTGCTGTTTATGCTGCTAGATATGAAATGAATGTTCTGGTTGTGGCAGGCAATTTCGGTGGGCTTCTATTACAAACACACCTTGTTGAGAATTATATTGGTTTCAAAAGCATTAGTGCTATAGAACTTACTAATAATATTATTGAGCATGCGAAATCTTACAAAAAAGTTACAATGAAAGAAGCTATGGTTAATGATATAAAGAAATTAAAAAATAGTGTCAAAATAAAAACAACAAAAGGCGAATTTGAAGGGAAAACAATCTTATTTGCAACAGGCTCATTTCACAGACAGCTTGGAATTCCGGGTGAGAAAGAGTATTCTGGCAAAGGCGTTTCTTATTGTGGAACTTGTGACGCTCCAATGTTTCATAACAAAACGGTTGCAATTATCGGTGGTTCAGATTCTGCTGCAAAAGAAAGTATTTTGCTAGCACAGTTTGCAAAGAAAGTTTATATTATATACCGTGGCGAAAAACTTCGAGCTGAGCCAGTAAATTTCAAGAATGTTTTAGCTAATAAGAAAATTGAAATCATCTACAAAACAAATGTTAAAGAAGTAAAAGGAAAACAATTTGTTACAAATATTATTTTAGATAATGAATACAAAGGTTCAACTGAACTGAAACTCGATGGAATGTTTATTGAGATTGGTTACATTCCAAAAACAGAACTAGCTGAAAAAATAGGTGTCAAGACAAACAAAAAACATGAGATAATTGTTGATAAGCATTCGCAGACAAATGTTGATGGAGTTTACTCTGCTGGCGACTGCACAGATTATGATTTTAAGCAAGCAATTACCGGTGTTGCACAAGGAGCTCATGCTGCTCAAGCTGCTTATGAATATATTAAGAATTTAAAAGTAGATTATTAAATTCTTAATCCTAGAAGCAAAGCTTCTTAGTATAAAAAATCTCAAAGTAGATTACTAAACTTCTGCTTTAGGTTTTATTGAAGGATTATTTGGGTCTTTAATTATTTCTTTAAGCGTTTGCCAGTCTTCTGTTGAACGTTCTTCTAAGGCATTGTAGAAATTTTGTAGAAATTTTTCGATCTTTCCCTTAACAAGAACAGAGTAAACTATTGTCAGAGAACTTACTTTGCTAGGTGCAGGAAAAGTTGTAGTAATATTTGCTGGAGGGAATCCAATAAAATTAGCTGTAATTAGATACCCCTCAATATCTTTTTTAGTATAAGGGTCACCGCCAACAACAACTTTTTCTAAATTTACTTCATAATTATCATTTGAGTCTAATTTCTTTCCAGCAATAAATATAGCTTGCTCTACACCATAAGAATTTGTTTTTGGAAATTCTATGTCTCTGAAATATGTAAATTGCATAACATCACTTTACAATTAAACTTAAAAAGTTAACTAAAACTTGTTACATTCTGCTTTCAAATTATCTAGCATGTCTTTAGTCATCTTAGCTAAAGTAAATTCATGTTTCCAACCCCAGTCTTTTCGAGCTTGTGAATCATCAATACTTTGTGGCCAAGAGTCTGCGATTTTCTGTCTAAAATCTGGCTTGTAGCTAACCTTCAGCTCTGGAATGTGTTTTTGAACTTCTTTTGCAATTTCTTCTGCTGAGAAACTTAGAGCAGTTAAATTATAACTAGTTCGAACTGAAATGTTTTTTGCAGGCGCTGCCATTAAATCACACGTTGCTTTAACTGCATCATCCATGTACATCATTGGAAGAATTGTATTTTTGCTTACAAAGAATTCATAGTTTTTCTTTTCAATAGCTTCGTAAAATATTGCTACAGCATAATCTGTTGTTCCGCCACCTGGAGCTGTTTTCCAACTAATAATTCCAGGATATCTCAAGCTTCTAACATCAAGTCCATACTTCTCAAAATAATATTGACATAATAATTCACCAGCAACTTTTGTTACACCATACATTGTTGTTGGTTCTAAAACTGTCCTTTGAGGTGTTTTAACTCGAGGTGTTGTTGGTCCAAATGCTGCAATACTGCTTGGCCAAAAGACTTTCTTAATTTTATACTCAACAGCTAAATCAAGAACATTCTTTAAGCCAGTCATATTTACATGCCATGCAAGGTCTGGCTTTTGCTCGCCAACTGCAGATAAAATTCCAACAAGATGATAAATTGTATCAATTTTGTGTTTCTTAATTATTTTTCTAACTGCTTCTTTATCAGATACATCAACTTTTTCAATTGGTCCGCTTTCTTTAAGCTCATCGCTTGGTGGAGTTCGATGCATTGTTGCAATTACATTGTTTGCACCATAGCGTTTTCGTAGCTCTAAAGTTAGCTCAGACCCAATCTGTCCTACAGCACCCGTTACTAGAATTTTCATATTATTATTTAATAGCCAATCTTTAAAAATATTATCTGTATCATTTTAAAATGATGTTAAAATGTGAAACATTTAAACAGCCCGTTAAAATGGAGGTTTTAGCGTGAAACTTATTGCACAAGGAGCAGAAGCAAAGATATATGAATCAGGTAGCAAGATTGTGAAAGACCGGATTAAGAAAGGCTATAGATTACCTGAAATTGATAAGAAGCTAAGAAGAACTCGGACACGGGCAGAAGCTAGACTAATCAGAATGGCTAGTCGTGCAGGTGTTCCGGTTCCAAAAATTCTAGAAGTTGATGATAAGCAGATGAAACTAGAGATTGAGAATATTGAAGGCTCAAAAGTGAGAGATGTTCTAACTCCTGAAATGTGTAAACTTATTGGTAAAGAACTTCTAAAACTGCACAAGGCAAACATAGTTCATGGTGATTTAACTACATCTAATATGATATTACGTGGAAAAGAAGTTGTTCTAATCGACTTTGGATTATCTCAATACTCTGAGAAAGTTGAGGATAAGGCCGTTGATATTCATCTTTTCAAAGAATGCCTTAAGTCGAAGCACTTTGATATATGGCTATCTTGTTGGAAACATTTTTTACAATCTTACAAAAGTAAAGATATTCTAAAACGCTTAGAAATTGTTGAACGCAGAGGTAAATATAAACATTAATGCGAAGCAGTCGCGATGAGCGACGTTTTTCCAAAGAAAATTTTTGATTTTCTTGGCCACGCTGAACTAAGTTCAGCTTGGTGGTCAAACTTTTTGGAAAAAGTTTGGTGGGAAGTATAAGCACTAAAGAAAGACTTATAAATGCAATAAATCAGCTATATTCAAGGCTAATCTCGTTTCGACGGTGTTAGACTGGATTGAAATTCTGGTTAGCTTAAAATGTAAATTAAAACTGTACGAATTTACAAGCAAATTCGCGGGTTTTGATTTGCAAACACAGGACAACAAATCAAAATGAGTAGAATGCATACACATCATAAAGGGAAATCAGGTAGCAAGAAGCCACAATCTAAGACTTCTCCAACTTGGTTAAAATTAAAAAAAGATGAAGTTGTAGCATTAGTTCTAAAACTTGCTAAGAAAGACTACCAATCAAGTGTAATTGGTTTAATTCTTAGAGACTCATATGGTGTTCCAGATGTTAAGATAATAACTGGAAAAACAATATCTCAAATTCTTAAGGAAAACAAATTAGGTTCAGAAGTTCCTGAAGATATTCAAAATCTAATCAAAAGAGCTGTTAAAGTAAGAAAACATTTAGGCTTAAATAAGAAAGATATGATGTCAAAGCGCGGAGTGCAATTAATTGAATCAAAAATTCGACGCTTAGAAAAGTATTACAAACGTACAGGTCAGCTACCTAAAAACTGGAAATATAATCCAGAAAAAGCTAGATTATTAGTAGGATAATCATATGGCAAATAAAGTTCAGAAAAACAAAAAAGTGTTGAGAAAAGTAAAGAAAAAATGGTTTAAAGTAGTTACACCAGATTACTTAAATTCTATTGAACTTGGCGAAATTTCCGCTTATGAGCCTGCAAGCTTACCAGGTAGAACAATTTGCATTCCACTTAAAGAATTAACAGGTTCACCAAGAGATTCTATGAGTAAGATAAAACTTAGAATTACTGAAGTTAGAGGTGAAACTTGCTCAGTAGAACCAGAAGAATTATCTGTCCAAAATGCACAAGTTGGAAGAAGCGATAGACGTGCAAAAGAAAAAATAATTACTATGGTTGACGAGACAACAAAAGATAAACAAAAAATCAGAATTAAAATTTACATTCTATTAAATAATAAAGTTATACGCGCAGTAAGAACTGCAATTGATTCTACAACAAGAAATTTTGTTTCTAATTATATTAACAAAAGAGAAGCAAAAGATGTTTTTGTAACTAGCACACCAAAGAACATTGCTAATAAGTTAAAAGACGAACTTAAGAAAATTTACCCAGCTCATGTAATTGTCTGGAAAATTAAGAAGATGAAATAAGATCTAAGGTTTTTGGAAATATGCAACACTTAATCCATATCTTTCTTGTAGATGTTCTGCTTCCTTTTCAAATCGTTCTCTATCCTTAAGTTCAAAAGCAGCAAAAATAAATGTTATTGGGTCTGAGATATCTGATTTAGAATTTGCTTTAGAACCTTGAAGGGACTCACCTAAACGCTCTATTTTCACATATTCTATCTCTCCTTTAGTGTAGCCAAGATTTTCCATCTGTTCAAGAGTATAATCACAAACATGTACATCACTACGTGCAGCACCTTTCCGTATAATATCTTCAATATCATGTGAGAATTTTCCAGCATAATTAGGAAGTTGCTGCATAGAATGAACACGTTCCCAAGCCCAGTTCCATTTTGTTTTAGAAAAATCATGCGGGTCACCAATTACCTCTCGATCAGTTAGACTATCTAAATAACCGCTAGGTATACGCTCATCGTCAATGATGGCATCTTCCACGATGGGACTTTGACTGCATAGTCCATAAATAAAAGCATATTCTATCATATTAAATTAGAACATAAAAGCATAAAACTATTTCGATATAAAACTAACGAAGTCTAATAGCATCTAAGTTTCTAGGTGCATTTGTCTCAACGGAATCCCTTTGGAAAAGGTCTTCCAACCCCAAAACTAACGTAACCTAATTGCATCCAAATTCCGTGGAGCAGTTGTTTCAACGTGGAATTCTTTATGATATGATGAAGCTAATCCCAAACACTTTGAGTTTTCACCATGCATAACTACAATTTTTCTAGGCATTGGGCTAATCTTTCGGACATAATCCATTAATTCATTTCTTCCAGAGTGTCCTGTAATTCCTGCTAGTGTATGAATATCAAGCTTTACTTCGTATTGTTCACCATTATCAATGAAAGTTCTCTCACCACTTTGTAATTTATTACCTAATGAGCCAACACCTTGATAACAAACAAAAACCATTCTGTTCTTTTTTTCATCGCAGAAACTTTTTAGGTATTCAACAGATGGTCCACCAACAAGCATTCCAGATGTTGCTAAAACAATACAAGGTCCTCCATTCAGAACTTGTTGTCTTTCTTTGTAGCCAGCAACTTCTTTGAACATTCCTGAACTAAATGGGTCTTTATTATTATAGAAAATCTGTTGGACAATTTCTTTGTTTAAGAAACTAGGATAGGCATTATGAATTGCAGTAACATCCCATACCATTCCATCAACATAAATGTCTGGTTTATTTTTATCATCTCTAAATGCTTCTTCTAAAATAACCATAACTTCTTGAGCTCGACCAACTCCAAGAACTGGAACTAAAACTTTTCCTTTTTTCTTAATAGTTTCTTTAACTAATTTAATTAATTCATCATAACTCTTTTTTCTAGGCTGCATTGTATCATCTTGTCCACCGTATGTGCTTTCAGTTATCAAAGTCTCAACACGTGGGAACGTCCAATGTCCAGGGTTTAATAATTTAGTTGGAATTGTCTTAAAATCTCCTGTGTAAAGAACATTGTGCCAACCTTCTCCAATATGAAGATGAACCATAGAAGAACCTAAAATATGTCCTGCATTGTGCAAGGTAATTCGAACATCAGGAGTTATGTCTGTAACTTCATTATAATCTAATGTAATTGTATTCTTAACTACTTTTTTAATATCTTCAGCAGAATAAAGCGCATCCTTAGCTTGTGCGTGAGACACTTTAATGTAATCTAATTGTAAAAGCGCCATTACATCTCTTGTTGGTGCTGTGCAATAAACTGGACCATCATAACCATATTTAAAAATATAAGGTAAAAATCCACAGTGATCTAAATGTGCGTGAGAAATTATAACTGCGTCGATACCTTGAATATCAAATTCAGGTGCTGTTAAAATTGGATAAGAATCAATACCACTAGCTGCGACATTTACACCACAATCTAACAAAATTTTTGATTCTGGTGTTTGTAACAAAAGACAACTTCTTCCAACTTGACGAGCTCCACCAAAAAAAGATAGTCTTGCCCACATTTCTTTACCATTGGATTTCTTGTATTCATAAATTCGCTCTCCAACTTTGTGTAAGAATTTTCTTCGTTCAAGATTATCTTCATAAAGAACTTTTCTAATATTCTGTGTAATTTTTGAAGGAATTGTAGATTCTCTTCTAACAATTGGTGTCCAATAAGTTTTTTCTTTGATACGTTTTAGATTTTCTCCATCTTTACCAATTGCTCTTCCGGGATTTTTTGATTCAATAATTATCAAACTTCTAGCAGGTTCAAGAAAAACATTTGTGATATCTGCATCTTCAGGCATTGATGTTTTTACAAGAGATAAAGTTGCTTCAGGGTCCATTCTAATTGAAGAATCTGAACGTAATTCAATTCGTTTTTTGAAGTCTTCAACTAGCCTTCGAATTATATCTCCGCCATGCAAATAAAATCGCTTATTCTTTGTATATAGAATAATATTTGCACCTTCATAGCCAGTATTAGCTATCATTGCGTCACGAGGCACTTTTTCTAAAATTTGTTCAATTACATTCATCTTAATTCCGAGTTCCTGCATTTCGGCAGGAGTTAATACCAGCGAATTCTCCTAGCAAATTCGTGCAGTTTTGTTGAAAATTTCTAATTTTCATAATCTTAATCGTCCGTATATAATTAATTATTAGTAAGTCTTAGCAATTGCTTGAACTTTTATAGGTGCTAATTCTTCAACACCTTTTGCAGTGATTTTCATAACAGTTATGTTTTCTCCACCAACAGAGCTAACTCTTTTTCTAGCTGCTACAATAGATTTAACTGCTAACTTAATTCCCTCATCAGTTGATATTCCTGATTTAAAATCAGAATCTAAAATTCCATAAGCTACAACCATTCCAGAGCCAGTAGCTGCGAAATTCTTTTCTTCGCCAATTCCACCAACAGGGTCAATACTATATAATCGTGGTTCTGTATCAAATCCACCAACTAAATTAAAAAGTCCATAAGGTAAATAAGTATAAAGATATTTATCAGATAACATATTTGAAAGTAAAGTAATTGCTGCTTTAACACTTGGTTGGCCAATATCTAATTCATAAAGCTTCATCTGAGCTTCAATTATTCGAATAATTGCTTGGTTGTCGCCAACAGTTCCTGCAGTTGTCATAGCAATGTTTTCTGCAATTTGATATATTTTTCGAGCATCTTTATTAAATTGAAAATCACCTAAACTAGCTAACTGATCTGCAGCTAGGATAACGCCATCCTTACAAATTACACCAACAGTAGTAGTGCCTTTTTTATGTTGTTCTTGTGCCATAATTATTCTCTCCTAATATAGTAGAATATATTAAGGATACACTGAGACTTAAAAAGCTTACGATTAGAAGATAGTTTTATTATTCTTTTCTATCTAATACTTCTTCAAGAATCCATGTTTCTTTTCTAAGAATCTCTTTTGCAATTATAGCTCCAATTTTAGTCTTTGCGTCAGCGGGACTATATAATGGTAAAGGCTCCCCTTGGAGAAAAAAAGTCTCTATAGGTTTATCTCCTGGTTTATGTCCCCTATTATGCACCATAAACATCGACTTGCCATTCCAAAACTCATACCATGTAGATATCTCTTCGTCAGGATACTTCGAGCTCACAAGAATATCTGGATCATATTTATTATACTTCCAACCTTGTTTGTAGCTTCGCAATTCTGAAATAACTCGTGTATGTAATTCTCTACCATATTGCTTTTTTTGTTCATCATTTATTATCATTTTCATTTTATTCATCTATAGCATCTTCGAAAAGAGCTTTATTAAATTCATCAAATTGCTGATATGGCTTTCCCTCAACAGTAACGCCTTTTACATTAGCATCTGTAAATATTGGAAAAGATGGTTCAGTATTAGTTGGATCACGATATGATGAGTGCATAATTGCAGTATCTGTAAGATCTGCATCGTCAAAACGAGCTCCTGCTAAAAATGTATCTATAAACCACGCTCTATTTAATTTAGATCCCTTAAAATTAGCTCCACCAAAGTATACATCTAATGCATTTAATTTTATATCGGATTTTTGAAAGTTAGCTTCTCCTAAAAATACATCATTAAGACGAAGATTAAGTGGAAGTTCTGCAAGATAAATTCCCTCCATTACAGCTCTTTGGAATTCTAACTGTGGTTGTTCTTCAGTCAAATAATTCTTAAGTTTCATATATTTTTCTTTAGATGGACTTTCTTCAGGCTTAATTAATTTATTTTGAAATAATGTTTGTCCTGCATCTACAATAAGATCAACTAATTGATCATAACTGATCGTTTCAAATCTTTCTTTTTCTTCTGCTTTTTTTGTATTTTCAATTGGCATTTTATCTATCCATTAACTTACTATTCTAAGTTACTTTAGAGTAATTACATTAGTTTATATTAGTTTTTATAGATATTTTTGTACAAAATAAAAAACCTTATAAATAAACTTTAATATGTTCAAATATGAAGAAATTCAACAAAGTCCAGAATCTGAAGATAGATAAGGTAGATAAAAAGATCCTTAAGATTATAGCAGAGAATCCTCGAATTAGCTACACTGATCTTGGAAAGCAATTAGGATTAAAGAAAAATACTGCAAAATATCGCCTAGATAAATTACTTGAAAAAGCAGTATGGAAAATTGTGCCAATTGTAAACTATCGCAAGTTGAAGTTAATTACATATGATGTTTTTCTTAAATGTAATTTATCTAAATCTAAAAAATTAGAATTTGAAACAATGTTATCTAAACATGATAATATTTTATGGGCTACTGAATTATTTGGAAAATGGAATTACTATATTGAATTTTTATGTAAAGATGTATTTGAATTTGATAGTATTATGACGCAAATGAATCAGTTCTTAGGCACAGCATTTCAAGAATATGATATGCTATTAATGACTGAAAGATTGTACCTTCGCCAATTACTTCCAGAGTTAACCAAAGATGTTAATTTTGAGTACCAATTCAAATGGAATCAGCCAAATTACGATCCGATTGAATTAGATAAACTCGATAAAAAAATATTATTGTTATTATGTAAAAATGGGCGAATGCCACACTATGAAATCGCTGTAAAAACAAAAGTCACGCTCCCAACAATTACAAATCGCATAAATAAAATGGTAGAGAACACAGTGATAACTAAATTCAGTCCAATTATGATGCATGTGAACTTTGGCTATAGTCGTAATTTTATACATATCAAAACACACAACTTTACTCAAGCTGAAAAAGTCAAGCTGAAAAAGTGGTTTAGCCAAGAAACACAAACTAAGCATGTTCTACGTGCCTCCAATAGTAATGATTTACTTATTTATGCTTGCTTTAGATCTCAAACAGATCTCGAAAATTACATAATAGCAATTAGAAATCAATTTCACAATATTATACGAGATGTAAATATTCTAAAATTAACAAATGAATTTAAGTTAGACTTCTTCCCAAAAGGACTTCTATAACTTCTTTTTTTCGACAGCATCCATATATTGCTTTACTATGCATGTACTGTCAATATATCCTTGGCAGGACATACAATGTTGTGTTGGATCTGAACAAGTTATTTTAACATCTTCTTGCCCACGATTG
This sequence comes from Candidatus Woesearchaeota archaeon, assembly GCA_018692915.1. GTDB lineage: Archaea > Nanobdellota > Nanobdellia > UBA10117 > JABICX01 > JABICX01. Next base: position 87,358 of record JABHLG010000009.1, read on the forward strand.
TTTACTTGCAAGGTAACTGTTGCTAAAGATTTTCCCGATCCAGAATAAACCTCTCTGCTTACTTTAGCAGTTACACGAACATCATTATTCAACGATGCATTTGATGGAGGATTACATAATCTACAATCGGGTTCTCCCCATACATGATCCTTATCAGTTTCCTTAATTAAATCACATAGTGTTTTTACTTTTTCTTGTGCTTCTTTACCCAACATTAAAACCCATGTATAATTTTCCATCTTACACTTCCTAAAATATAGTTCCTAGACCTTTTCGATGGTCGGGCTTTCGCGTTTCTGCTAGCTTTCTATCTACCCAAGTATTATGTGGCAGAGGGATTTCTATTTCAACCGTTGCGTTTTTCTGGTAGACGTCTCCTGCTATCAATCCACAATCGGGGCAGACTAATTCATCATCTTCTTTAACAACTTTTACATCACATTCATCGCACAGGAGGCTGTCGCTACCTGTGAAAACACTAACTTCATGTGTTTTGTATAAACTGCGTTTTTTTTCTATTGAGTCATACATATTCATATTACAAATAACCTCTTCGTTCAGTATCTGAGTTAGTTACAATTTCAACTATTTCTATATCTGAAGAATGTTTACTTAATCTAACGCCTAACTGAATCTTCTTCTCTAATTTCTCTGCAGATTTAAGCTCAGTTAATGCTTTTGTAAAAGCATCTGCACTAGTTCTAACAGATTCTGAATGGCAATAAACATCACCCAACATTAATCCTAAACGTAATTCATATCGTTCAAAATCGTCTGGATGTTCATCAGAGTCTTTTTCAAGGCTATCTTTTGTAGTTACAAAGCCAGTAACACTGTAAGGCACACCTTCTACCCTAATTTTGGAAATCCCCTTCATAACGTTAGGATGTTTTCTTAATTCAACTAGTTCATCGATTGTATATACATCTTTAATTTGTCCGAGCTCTGCTTTAACTTTTTCACACTCTTCCCAATAAAGCTCCCACTCCTCTTCAGATATATCATCAAAGAGCTTATCAAATTTGTTATATATCTTGTGCAATTTACGCTCGATCATATTTTCTTTTGAAGTGGTAAAGTTATCTACATCTTTTTCTAAATTATCATAAATTGTATATTTTGTCATTTTCAGTTGTTCTCCTCATTTTTTCATTATCTAGCATTTTCATTTCATTCTGGTGTTACTCACCAGTAAACAAGATTGATATATTTAATATATAATAGTTTTCATTCAATTTTTATTACAAAATAAAAAAACTTATAAACATACTTTATTATGTAATATTATGTATAGGCTAGACAAGATAGATAAAAAGATAATGATTATTATGTCGGAAAATCCTACGATCAGTTATACTAATCTAGGTAAGCTGATTGGTCTTACTAAAAACACTGCTAAGATTAGACTTGATCGATTACTTGAACAAGTTATATACCAAGTAGCTCCGGAAATCAATTATAAAAAATTAAACTTAAGTGAGTATGCTATATTTCTTAAATGTAATCTCACAAGTGCAAAGAAAACCCAATTCCATAAGTGGCTAATTAAACACAAAAATGCGCACTGGGTAATGGACTTGTTCGGCAATTGGGACTACTATATTGAATTTATATGTAAAGATATTTTTGAGTTTGATGAAGCGATTCAGGATATGATCAAATTTCTAGGAAATTCTTTCTTAAATTTTGAGACACACATATATGCGGAAAATATGAAAAATCACGAACTGCTTCAAGAACTAACTGCAGATGTTGATTTTAAATATAAATTTAAGTGGCCTGTGCCAAAAGATAGTCAGATACATATTGATTCAATTGATAAAAAAATACTTTTCCTACTGTGCCAGAATGGAAGGATGCAACATTATAAAATTGCGACTAAAGTTGGTGTAACACTCCCTACTGTAACTAATCGAATTAAAAAGATGCTTCAAGCAGGCACAATACTTCGATTTGGTGCATATATGCATTTTGCACGTATGGGTTATAGTAAAACCTTGATACTCATTAAAATGAATCACTATTCTCTTGCACAAAAACAACAGTTAAAGAAATGGTTTGGTAATGAGATACATACAAAATTAGTATCAAGAGTAGCTAATACAAATGAATTAATAACTTATGTCTCCTTTCAGACACCACGAGCATTAGAGGCATATATACATGATCTAAGAAAAAATTTCAGTAGTATAATAAAAGATGTAACAATATTACGTGTTGTGGATGAGATAAAATTAAACTTCTTCCCAAAAGGTTTGCTTTAAAAATTATTTTAGATGTTTAGTGCATCCATAAACTTCTAATTTTGGAAAAGGATCAAAAATAGTTACAGCAGTATTGTTTGACACGCCTCTCTCTGAAGCAGATACATAACTCTCATTCAATACATTTGCTACAAGAGCTGTGATAAATCCAGAACCTGTTATAATAACAACATTATCATATTTTGAAGGTATTTGTTCCAAGAAAGATTTTGCTCGATTCATTATTTCACTTTCAGTTTCTGCATTATAAGAATCTAAAACACTACAATCTGAATATTTTTTACCTTCAGCATCACCAAAAGATTGCTCTCTTAAATTTTCTGATTCTATATATAAAACCGAAGGATGATATCTGCGAACAGGTAGAGCAGTATCTACCATTCTGCTAGAATCTCCAGAACATAATAAATCAACTTCTTTTAATCTATCAGCTAAATAATATGCTTGTAATGTTCCTGTTCCAGTTAAAGTTCCGCCTATAGACTGTCCTTGAAAAATTTTTTTAACATTCTCTTCAGTCTCAGCGTGCCTAGCGATTACTAATCTTTTCATATTTATCCTAATTACTAATAAGTGAAATATTGATTAAAAAGCCTTTTGATTAGTAACTTTTCGCAAAATGAGCTACAAATTTAGCTGGTTTTCCACAATCAACACATTTACCTTTAGCTTTTAGGCCAAATGGCATGTTTGTAATCTTAGCACCAGTTTTATCTTTGACATCATCTTCGCAAGCTCGAGAACCACACCAACCAGCGCGAACAAATCCTTTTTCAGTATTTAAAATAATTTTAAGAGCATCCATATTATTTGCTTCATGAATACTTTCATCTAAGAATTTCTTTGCTTTATCAAACAAGTTTTTCTGGATAGCATCTAATTTCGCTGGAACTTCTTTGCCAAGTTTGTTTAGCTTAATCTCTTTCTTTTCCCCAGTATCTCTTCTAGCAAGAACAACAGTTTTATTTGCTAAATCTCGAGGTCCTATTTCAACTCGCAGAGGGATTCCTTTAAGCTCCGCATCATGGAATTTCCAGCCTGGTGTGTAACCTTCTCTATTATCAATTTCAACTCTGAAGTCAGAAAGAAACTCTTGCATTTCTTTTGCCTTTGCTAGCACTTGTTTCTTACTTTTATTATCATATATAGGTATAATAATCACTTGCGTTGGCGCAATTTTAGGTGGAAGAACTAATCCTTTATCATCACCATGTGTTGCTACCATAATACCAATTTGTCGAGTAGTTATTGCAAATGTATTCTGATATGCAAACTGCATTTTTTCGTTCTGATCCAAAAACTGTATCTTAAACATCTTTGAAAAATTCTGGCCATCATGATGAAAATCCGGTCCTTGTATTGCTTTCTTATCTGGAAGAATATGTTCGAAAGTAAGTGAGTATTCTGCACCTGCGAATTTTTCTTTATCACTCTTTTTTCCACGAATTCCAGGTAGTGCTAAATAATTTTCTTGAACATCTTGATAAATATCTAAAATTTGTTTAGATTCTGCTTCTGCCTCCTTCTTTGTTGCAAAAACAGTATGACCTTCATTAAATAAGAATTCTCGAGTTCTCAAAAAAGGTGTTGGATGTTTAAATTCCCATCTAACTACATTTACCCACTGATTTAATCTTAAAGGCAAATCTCGATGACTTCGAATCCATTTTGCATAAGAATCATACATAATAACTTCTGAAGTTGGGCGAATAGCTAAATGCTCATCTAAATCACTACCACCTGTTTTTGTAACCCATGCTACTTCAGGTGCAAAACCTTTGAAATGCTCGACTTCTTTTTCTAAGAGATTTTTAGGTATAAGTAATGGAAAATAACAATTTTTAATTCCAATTTTCTTAAATCGCTTATCAACCTCAGCTACAAGCTTTTCCCAGATAGCAAAAGAATAAGGTCTAAAAACAATACACCCACTAACTTTTGTGTAATCAGATAATCCTGATTCTTGTAACACTTCTGTATACCATTCTGAAAAGTTTTCTTTCTTTGCTTTCATATTATATCTCACATCCTAAAGTTTATATTTGTTTTGCTAGCAGCATATCTAAGCTTTTTTAAATATACGATACACTGTATTATTATATTTGCTTTCTAATTTATTACCAATAATCTTGCCAGCACCATCTAATATTTTATTATCTAAAAGTTCTGCACCATTAGTAAGCAAAAGATGTAATTCACTTGAACCGATTAACCTACCTAAACTTTTGTCTTCCATGTTATCACCTCCTTTAATTTATATCTCTTAAAGTTGAGATTGCGAAAGTCACGACTAGATGAAATCAAACCAATTTCTTCAAGATATTTCAGATTATTCCGAACACATCTTTCTGAAAGACCTGTTTCAAAAATAATTGCTTTCTGGCTAAGATCTGACCTACGGGCTATTGCCTGTAAGATTAGGAACACAACCACTTGTTAAATTTTCTGAGAAATTGTCAGCTACGTCGATTATTCTTCTACTGATGTGGAACGTAACCACTGTTTTTCATTGTAAATATAACTAATTTTATTGATTTATAAGGGTTTTTAGACCGGCATCATAATAAAAATAAAAATATATAAAATTACTTATATTCTTTCATCATCGTCAGACTCAAATTCTTTTTCATGTTTATCTAAGATATAATCCCAAAAATCAACACCTGCTTTTTTAACAAGTACAAAGAACTGCCTTTTTAAGTATATACTCTCAAACCTATTAATTAATTTAAAGTCTAAACTAGTCAGATTCTATGAGAATTGCAGTAATTAGTGATCTCCATCTAGGTTTTAAATTTGGTGAAGAGCGAGGAGAAGATGCATTTAGAAATGCTAATGAAGCGTTTTCAAAAGCGCTTGAGGAAAAGGTTAATTTAATTCTGCTTCCAGGAGATATTTTTCATGATAAAGTTCCTCGCCCTGAAATTATTGGCAGAGCAATCGAGCTTTTTGCTAGACTAAATAAAATTCCTAAAATCAAAGTAATTAATTTAAAATCAAAAGAAAAAGATGAAATGTTAAATCAAGAAATTCCTGCGATTGTTACAATATATGGAACGCATGAAAGAAGAAACTCTGAAAGCATTAACCCTGTCCAACTTTTGGAAAAAGCAGGTTTTCTAACATACTTACACGCAGAATCTTCCTTAATTGAAATAGGAACAGAACGCATAGGAATTCATGGATTATCTGGAGTGCCTGATCAATTTGCTGTTGAAGCTATGGAGAAATGGAATCCAAAACCATTTCCACAAGTTCCTAATGTTCTGATGATTCATCAGACGTTTAAAGAACTTATTCCTGATGTAAAAGAAAATGTTATGAGTTATGCAAATCTTCCGCCCGGATTTAATCTATTTTTACTTGGCCACATTCATTGGAATGTTGAAGATAAACACCCATTTACAGAAACACCTATAATTGTTCCTGGCTCAACAATTCGAACTCAACTTAGAAAAATTGAAGCTGAGCGAGCTAAAGGATTTTACATTATTGAATCAAATGATAATAAAATAAATATCAAATTTAAAGAACTTGAAAATGTTCGCAAATTTTACTATCGAGATTTTGATGTATCTAACACAAAACCATCAGAAGTTATCACAAGTGTTCAGGAAAAAATATCTGCAATACTAAAAACGCACACAAAGAAAATGAATCCAATTATTAGATTTAAATTAAAAGGTGCACTAGCCGAAGGTTTTCTCCCAACAGACTTAAATTTTATTTCATTATCTAGAAAATTTAGTGAGAAAGCGCTTTTGTATTTTGATAAAAGTAAAGTTCAAAGTTCACAACTTGGTGAGCGAGCAAAGTTGCTATATGATTTAAAACAAAAGAAAGTTTCTATTGAAGAAATTGGAATGAAACTTCTATTAGAAAATATGAAAGTTACAACACCAAAACAAGCCAAAGATGTTCAAGAAATGTTTGAAAAATTAGTAGAGGGCGTATTATAATGATAAATTCCATACAACTCAAAAATTGGAAATCACATAAAGAATCTAATTATGAATTTCAACCTGGAACAAATGTGCTAGTTGGTTCAATGGGTTCTGGAAAATCTTCCATTTTGCAAGCAATTTCATTTGCGCTTTTTGGCACATTTTCTGAACTTAAAAAACGTGATTTGAAAATATCTGATATAATTACAAGAACTGCTGAACAGAAAATTTCAGAAATTAGTCTTTCAGTTACATCTCCACAAAATAAATTATTTGAAATCAAAAGAAAAATTGATGCTAAAAAAACTACATCAGAAGGTGCTGTAAGAGATAAAGATAACAAATTATTAGCAGGTCCGCAAACAACTCAAGTAAATGAATTTGTTAAAAAAGAATTTGGTGTTGATGATGAAGTCTTCTTGCGAACAGTTTATGCAATGCAAAATGATATTGATATGATAATAAAACTCGCGCCAAAAGATAGGAAAAAACGTATTGATGAGTTAATGGGCTTAAACAAATTTGAAGTTGCTAGAAATAATTGTATCACATTTAGAAATAGAGCTATGCGAGAAAAACTAGATGCTGAGTCTTTTTTAGAAAGTATTGGATTAGAAAATTTAAGTAAAAAAATAACAGATACTAAAAATAATGTTGAAGCTCTAAAATCAAAACAACTTGGATTACAATCAGAATTAAGTAAAAAAAAGCTTGAGAAAGATACTGCTAGAATTAAAGTTTTAGAATTTAGAGAAAAGCTTTCTGAATCAAACAAACTTGGAGAAAGAAAAAGAAATATTTTACGACAGCTTTCAGAACTTGATGAAAAACTAAAAGATAAACAAATAACAAAAAGTAAAGCAGATTTAGAAAAAGAGATTTTTGAATTAAAGAAAAAAATAGATATTTCTCAAAAAATAAAAGAAGAACAAGAAACTAAAAACAAAGAAACTCAAATCAGAATTATGATTTCAGATAAAAAATTAGCACTTGCAGAAAACCGTGTAAAAGATATCGAAGAAAAACTAAAAAAGATTTTAGCACTAAAAGACGAATTAGCAAAACAAAAAGTAGTAGATTTAGCAAGCGAATTATCTGAACTAAAAAAAGAGTTAGATAATAAAAAAGATAACAAACAAACAAATCTCGCACAGTTAAACGAACTTAGGAAACATTTAGAACAGCTAACTCTCGCAGAAAGTAATTGTCCGGTTTGTAGCACGACATTAAATGAAGAAAATAAAGCAAGAATTATTTCTGAAAGAAAACAAGAAATATCCCTAATACTTTACAAAAATATAGAACTGTCTGAAATAATTACGAACATTGAAAAACGTTATGATGAACTTCATCAAATCTCTGAAAAAAATAGATATGCATTAGAAGAACTTACTAAAAGTGAAGAACTAAATCAAGAATATAAAAAATTATTATCTGATATTAATGAAAATAAAAACATACTTGTTGAATCTAAAATAATTTTAGAACTGTCTGAAAAACAAGTATCTATTGCATATAACGAATTCAAAGATTTAACATCAAGACTATCACAGATAAATAATGAAAAATATTTATATGAATTAAAAGATCAACATTCTCGAGCAGGAGCTGAACTTGAGTTAGTTGATGATGAATTAAAACACAAAAAAGTTTCAAAAGAAATCGTTGATAATTATGAAAAATCATTTGAACAACTCTTAAAACAAGTTCAGGAACTTGAAACAACATTATCAAACTTTGAGGACCTTTTATCTGAAAAAGTAAAACAACTTAGTGAGTTAGAAAGTCAGCAGATGAAAGCAAATGAATTTAAACAGAAAATTAAAAACCTTGAAGAAAAAGCAGGATTCCTTGATAAATTTAGGTCTGCTCTCGAAGCAACGCAATTGGCACTCCGAGATGAACTTATTCTTGCTGTAAATGAAGTAATGAGTTCTGTATGGATTGAAATTTATCCTTATGAAAAATGGTCGGGAGTTCGGTTATCTTCAACAGGTCAGGATTATAATTTGCAACTTAAGGAGGCTGAAGGTGAATGGGTATCTGTTAGTGGATTTGCATCTGGTGGAGAACGCATGCTTGCTTCTCTTGCTGTTCGCATCGCATTTGCTCGTGTTTTAGCACCATCACTAAGCTTGCTAATTTTAGATGAACCAACACATAACCTTGATGAAAAAGCAATCACTACTTTCATAGATGTTGTTCAAAACAAAGTCTCAGATTTCCTTGACCAAATATTCATAGTAACTCATGAAGAAAAACTTGCTGAGAATGCTGACAATGTTATTAGAATTTAAATAGACCCCGCAAATCTAGCAACAGGTGTGCATGATTCTCGGGAAGTATATACGTCAGAGTTCTTTCTAACTAACTGCGAATACATTTCTCCAGCGATTTTAATAGGTCTTTCTAACTCTATAATTTCCATATCATTCTCAAGAATTGTTGAAAGTACGTCTGAAATTTCGCCTTTTTTTTGAGTATCTGCCCAAATTACTGTAAAACCTATTGGCTCAGATTTACGCGATGGTCTAATACTATGTGTATTATAATTATCCATCTTTTACACTAATAAATTTTACTTATAAAGCTTCTCCTATCACGATTCTTAAAATAATCTATTATAAATCATATAATAAAAATAAAATTAATAAAAGCCGACAGATAAAAAACCTGTCAGCAGTTAAGCATTAAAAAATCTTAAATAGATTTAAGTTTCTTTGCAAGCTCAACAATAACTTCTTCGTCATTTGGTATTGAGACATTCTTTCCACGACTGAATCTTTTAGTTCCGTCAGGTAAGAAGAATCCTTTTGAGATTGAGATAAACTCATTCTCGCCTTCATCTGTCTTTGCTTTTTTACGTGCTATTTCCACGAAGCTGTTACGTCCGAACTTAATTTCTTCGGATTTTACTGTTTCAAATTCTACTCTTTGATTTTGTCTATCGTTTTCTCTTTCGTTTTCCATTTTGGTTTTCACCTTATTTGTGTGATAAAGAACTGTAAATTAGATTTAAAAAGGTTGTGAATTGTATAATTGTGTTCAGTAATGCTTTTTAATATAATATAAGATAATATTAATGGGTCGAACAAATGGCCACTACACAAATGGTCAAAGTGGTGCAGATAATAATCAAAAAGAACCACATATAAACGAAATAAATATTTTTGTAAAAACGCCATATTTACTTTTATCTAAAAATATACTTGATGAAGATAAATACAAACCAAGATTAGATTTTTGTTTATCACCTAAAACGCGCTGTACGGAATTAGATGTTATACTTAATAATGATGAAGATATTAGCATAATATTATCTGAAAAACCCATAAATGATGCTCTCAAATATGATAATGTAGATTTATTAAATTTAATAAATAGTAAATATGAAAAATCTGCAAATGGAAATCTTTCTAATTTTATAAGCTGGTGGGTAAATCCAGAATATCTCGTACCTAAACCGAACGAAAAATCAATTAATACGGCTAGACGATTAAGACGGAAAATGCTTAGAGAAAAAAAGATTAGAAAAAATAAATCAAAAAATTTTTTTATAAATATTAAATAACACCAATTGCTATGCAATTTGCGAAATCTCAAATCTTTGATTTTAGATAAAATCTTCTCCGCTAGCAACAGGTTGTCCAGCAGAACTTTCAAAATCCTTTGCATATACTTCTAATGGCTTTCCATGAAGCTCTTGGGTTTTCCTTTTTCGGACTTTTACAAAAGTTGGATACTTAGCTGCTTCACCAATAACTAATGCTTCGCCAACTCGCAATCCAGATATTATATCAAGAGTTCCCGAACTAATTGCCTCAGCACTGCGTTTTATATGATCCAAATCATATGGATTTGTAATCCTCATAATTATTTGTGTATTACATTGGCTCAGCGCTGTTGTTGAAAGCTGGACAGGTCTCTGAGAAATCAAACAAATATTTGCATAGAATTTTCGTCCTTCTCTTGCAAGTGTTTCAATTATTTTTCTTGAAATTGCAAACTCTGATTTTGTTTTTTCAGGACAGAAATTATGTGCCTCTTCAATTATTTCTAAATAAGGTGGGCAATTATTTTGCCTTCTCAAATCAAAGAGTCGCCGAGAAAAGTAATCAACAATCAATTGTTTTTTTTGTATTTGAAGTATGTTATTAAAATTAAATATTACCATTTTACCTTGCTCAAGCATTCCTTGTGGATTTGGATTATCTGCTTTTGCAAATATTTTCATATTAATTAAATCTTGTAGCCAGCCATGTAGTGCATCTTTTGTAACTTGTTTTATTTGTTCATCTGCATCAATAGCTGCAGAAATATCATCAATTCCATATGATTCTCCTGACTTAAATTTCTGTCTAATTTCACTAATAATCCTACTAAGTTCTCTAACTTGAACAGAGCTCATTTGTGGCAAAAGTGCTGCAAAACTTTTTGCACTCATATGCGCAACATTAATTTTAAGTTCTTCTGCATTGTAAACTTTAACTTGTCCCTCTAATAGGGGTTCTTTCTCAAGGTTAATGTATTCACCATGATTATCAATCATAAAAACTGCAACACGTCCAACTTCTTTGTTTCTTGCTAGCAATTCTTCTAAGAGAACAGCTGTTGTGTAAGATTTTCCTGCGCCAGAAATTGCTAAAATTGCTAAATGTTTTTGAACCATTTTTGTAAGATTAAATCTAGCACGTAAATCGTGCTGCTGAACTAATCCTAACTCAATTCCATTTTCCTGGTCAAGTCCTAAAAACTTATTTAAAATATCTGAATCAACTTCAATGACTTTATGTCCTGGTGCTGGTGGAAAGCTAACTCTTTCGATTCCATTATCTGTGTATACACCTAAAGCTTTGCAAGATGCTAAAGTATATTCCCATTCTTTAACTGGAAATGCTGAGAAAATTCCTGCGCCTTTTGAATATTCTTGAACCATACCTGCATTTTCAAAATATTTATTTGTTTTGAAAACATCTGAAACTGAAGCAATCAAAAGTCCTTCTTCAGTTTTAACTGCAACAAATTGTCCCCGATTAACTTTTGAATTAATTACAAATGTAAATCCTCCAACACATGGACCATCTGGTGTTGTTATTACTGTGCCTAATGAAGGGCCTGTGCCTGTTTGCGATTTGTTTTCTTCAACGTCCCCCAACTTCTTCGAAGTCTCCCCCAAAGGTGTAGGAGTTGGATTAATATTATTTTCAGATTCAACCAAATTACTTTCTTCTTTCTTTTCAGAAACTTCCTCTTCAACTTCAATTACTACAGGGTCTAATACAGGAGCTTCTGGCTGTGGTTCTTCCACATTTGATTCTGACTGTCCTACTAAATCAGGGTCTTCAGCAGGCTCGTCAGTTTTTCTAACGCCTTGATTCATACTAAATTTTTTAACTTCATCAAAAATATGTGCTATTTCTTCTTTTGGCTGAGGTCCCTCACTTTGGGCAGGTTGTTCTGGTTGTTCTGATTTAGATTCTTCAAATTGTGGAGGTATTTCCCTAACTGGTTGTTCAGGTGCTGCGGCTTGTTCTGCAGTCATATCTAAATTTAATTCTTTTTTCTCAATTCGAGGTTTTACCTTACCCTCATCTACAAGTTGGTCACGAGTTTTATCCTTAAACTCATCCATATTTTTCTTTGCTGCATTAACTAACCAATCCATATTCTAAAAACTATAAAAACTTTATATATATTTATAGGGTCGACTGCTTAATTATCTTCAGGATCTTCTTCAGTATCATTATCTTCTGGAGCATTAAGCTTTTCAATAATATTATTACTAGCTGTATCAGAAGTTTCAATTAGCAAGTGTGCCATCTCTGACGCATTAACAAGTGTTGCTTCTTCCATAACTCCATCTATCACTTCCTCAACAATTTCTTCTGTAACTTCTTCAGTAAAATTCATACATCCTCCAGTTTCCCAACAGATTTCTACATCACTCGGCTCTGAGTCATAAATACAACCACTAAATAAAACAATTCCAATCAACAAACTTATTATTAGTATTTGACTTTTCATTCTTCTTCTAACATAATACATGCAAAGTCATCCCCTCGTTCACATGCACAATAGTCTAGTGTAATACCACAACTATCTTTACATTCAGTAAATCTTGAACTAAGAATATCATATGTAGTATAACATTCCTTTGTGCATTCACTATAAGGAATACCACATTCTAACTTTATTTTACATACATCTCTTGCTTGACCACAAAAATAATTACTCCCATAACAAATAATAAGTAAGATTGCCAGAATTACAATCACACCCACCAAAATCTTTATTGTTGTGTCTTTTTTCATTCCTTCACCTCTTTTATGAAATAAACATCTTCATACTTTTCATATCCGGCCCAATCAATATCTTTAGTTACAATACCATATATGGTATATTTTTCTCTTAATTCGATATGGCGATTGCCTCTAGATATAAACTTAATATCAAAACCATTAGTATCTCTTAATCCATAAAAATCCTCGTGAATACCATAATTATCTGTTGCAAATAATGGGTATGCTATTGCGATTCCTCTAACAGTTATTTTCTCACCTTCCATCTGCGATAAATCAAGTTCTTCAAAATCAGTTATTGTGTTTTGACTAATCCCATAATCTTCAATACATCCACTAACTAGAACAATTCCAATCAACAAACTTATTATTAGTATTTGATTTTTCATTTCTTAACTTTCAACCCACATGCTTTTCTAAGGTCGTTATCAATAAAATATAACGCAATTAAACCAAATATTATACCACCAAATAGCAAAATTGCAATTACACAAAGTATGTATTTCCATTTTTCTTCTTTAGTTTTCATTTCTTCACCTTCTTTTCTAAAAATTTTACTTTTATTATACGATAAAATATTAACATAAGTATTCCGGGTATAATGCCTGTAATTAATATTAATAGCAAAAGAGCAACATTGGGCATACCATCTCTATCTAGATATATTGGTCCTTTAAGAAATTCTATCTCTTTCTTTATTGCTTCTTTATCCATTTTCTTCTTACCAAATTCAATTCCTTCTTCAGTTATTTTCATTCTTTTGTTATAATCGTTCAGGATGCACTCTAAATTTAATACGATTAACAACCTCATTAGATAGACTTCCTTCCATTTTTCCACCAATACTAAATATTTCTGCTCCTAATTTTCCCTTACCTTCTTTTTTAGACACTACAGCTAAATCAAAATCAATTCCTTCTGAACTTGACCGCATAAAATTAAAAATAGTTTTTTCATTATTTGATTCAGATACTGCTTCAGCAACTTCATTTAGAATAGTTTTAACAAACTCTTTGACTTCCATTATTTACTATGCTAGAAATACTTAAAAAATTGTTGATTTGGACACAGTTGCTAGAATTAATAATAATATGATAATATGTTTATTCATCTTCCTTTAACAATAAGTTACCTCTTCCATCTTCTTTCCAGATTAGTTCTTTTTGTTTCTTCCAACCTTTCATGCGAACTATTGCTGAAGGAACTGTAACAAAATATTGATTGTTTCCTTTTTGAAGTTTAACCATAATAGAAAGAATAATATGAACATTAATAAAGACTGAATATATAGTGTATATTGTATTAACGTTTATATAACTAAACTATAAAAACTTTATATATATTTATAGGGTCGACTGCTTAATTATCTTCAGGATCTTCTTCAGTATCATTATCTTCTGGAGCATTAAGCTTTTCAATAATATTATTACTAGCTGTATCAGAAGTT
>JABHLG010000004.1 GCA_018692915.1 Candidatus Woesearchaeota archaeon
GTTTAAGACAATTCAAATTGCTAAAAAAACCAAATTTGAAAAATATAAAAAACCTAAATCTTGGATAGACAAAACGGTGGGTGAATTCATAAATGAAAACTAATCATAAAATGCTATTTGTAATTCCAAAGATATATGCTAATTATCCTGGAGCTATGCACCCACACGTTGGTGTTGCTTGTTTAGCTGCATGGTTAGAACAACATGGAATAAAAACTGAAATTATTGATATGCAATTAAATCACACTTTTGATTATCTTATTAAAAAAATAAAAACATTCAAACCAACATATATTGGTATGACTATGTTTAGTTTTGATTTTGTAAATACATATAAATTAATTAATAAAATTAAATCACAAACAAAAGTTCCACTAATTATTGGTGGTGTTCATGTATCTTCAACAAGAAAAGATGTCTTAGAAAGAACTAATGCAGATATTGCAATTAAACAAGAAGGTGAATACACTCTTTTAGAATTATTTGGTGGTAAGGCAAAATCAAAAATTGATGGACTAATTTGGAGAAAAGGTAAACAAGTTATTGAAAATAAAAATAGGATGCCTATTTGGAATGTAGATGTTCTTCCATTTCCAGCATATGATAAATTTGAATTAGAAAAATATACTTATTGTTCTGTAGATAAAAGAATGCCAATTGTAACATCTCGTGGATGTCCACATGCATGCACATATTGTGCTGTAAAACTTTCAATGGGTCAAACATTTAGACCTAGAACTGCAGAACATGTTGTTGATGAAATCGAACATTGGTATAATGAAGGTTACAAAGTATTTGAAATTGTTGATGATTGTTTTAGTTTTAATTTAGACCGTGCTAAAAAAATTTGTGACTTACTAATTGAAAGAGATATTAAAATGACTTGGACTTGTGGTTCAGGTATTCGCGCAGATAGAGCTGATGAAGAATTACTTGGAAAAATGAAAAAAGCTGGTTGTATATATACTGCATTTGGTTTAGAAAGTGGTGACCCTGAAATTTTAGTAGAAATTAAAAAAGGTATTACGTTAGAAAGAGCAATTAAAACATTTAAAGCTGCTAAAAAAGTTGGATTAAAATGCTCTGTAAATTTTATGATTGGTCACCAGAAAGAAACTGCTGCTAGAGCAAGAAAAAGTATTGCTCTTGCAAAAACATTGCCAATTGCATATGCAAACTTTCACAACTTTATACCTTATCCTGGAACAGAAGCATTTGATTATGTTAAAGAACATGGAAGATTTATACTTCCTGTTGAAACATACCTAACAGAATCTGCTAGTAAAACAAGTAAACCTGTATTTGAAACTCCTTCATTTACATACAAAGAAAGAAAACAAGTTTTACGAGAAGCTTTCAATCTTACAAGACTTATGCATCTAAGATACAGATTTGGATATGCAAAAGGAAGTTTATTATATTACATTGCAAAAGATGATAAAAGATATCACTTAGCTAAGAAATTCTTACTTGGAACTAAGGTAGGTAGAATTATATTTAATAAATTAAGAGCGTCATAAAATGGTTATTCGTAAAGGTGTGTATAAGGAACGTAAAGATTATCATAAAGAGTTAGATACAAAGTGGTCTAGTTATCATTTACATATTCATAAAAGAAAAATTATTCGTAGAACAATTGAAAATATAAGTAAAAATAAAAAGATTCTAGATATTGGTTGTGGTGAAGGTGAGAATGTTGAGTTATTTGCTAAAAAGGGTTGGAACATTAAAGGATTAGATTTAAACTATTCTTCTAAATATGTTATATTAGGAGATGCAACAAAAACAAAATTTAAAGCAAATTCATTTGATGTTGTTCTTTGCTTAGATATTGTTGAACATATTGATATATCAAAACACGAGATATTAATTAAAGAACTCAAACGTATCTTAAAACCAGGTGGAACTTTAATTTTTGGTTCTCCAAACCTTGCTCATTTATTCTCAAGATTATCATTTTTATTTACAGGTAAATTAATCAGAACAGCAAAAATCAATTACCACCCTGGAGATAGACCTTTTAATGAATACAAGCAAATTCTTAGAAAAAATGGTTTTAAACTAATTAAAACTCAAACACTACCTCTAGGCGTTCCACCAATATTACAAAGAACATTAAATGTAAAAATAACAAAAATATTATATGAATTTTCAAATCTCATATCAATACCTGCGTTTAGTTTTGATAACATATTAACATGCAAATTAAAAAATTAAGTCTTGGAAAAACTGGAAAAATAATTAGTAAGGTATTTTTAGTAAATATTTTAATTGTAGCAATTGGTCTTTTAACAAATATAGTAATTGCTAGATTTTTCGGGAAAGAAAACTTTGGTATTTACATGTATTTTTTTAGTATAACAAATCTTATCTATATCTTTGCAAGTTTTGGTTTAGCAAACACGTTTGCAAAATTTAACCTTAATGAATTAACTAAAACATTACTCAAAAAAGTTATTAGTTTATTAGTATTATCTAGCTTTATTTTTTCAGTAGCAATATATTTCTTTGGAGAATATCTTAATCTAAATCCAAACATAAAATTATTTTTTTGGTTAGTTTTACTTTACAGTTTTGGAGTAAGTTTATTTAACATTCTTGGTGGTAGTTTGAGATGTCTTGAGAAATTTAAACTTGCAATTAAATTTTCTTTGTATAATAGAATAATTTTAATCTTGTTGATTTTATTTGCAATATTATTACGAAATTTTTGGTTTGTTTTGCTTGCTATGTCGATAGCAATTATTAGTCTTTCAATATATGAATTTAGTAAAATAAAATTTGGCGTTAAAAATATTTCAATTAAAAAATTACTGTTGATAACTTTTCCATTTTTTCTTGCATTAATTAATATGCACTCAATGTATCATATAGATAGAATTTCTATAAATTATGTTTTAGACTTTGCTCAATTAGGTTACTTTTCTGCATATTCAAATTTTATAAATATATTACGAATTGGTGCATTTACAATTCCATTTGTAATGATTACAAAATCTTCGAGACAAAAATATATGCCATTTAAATCAATTAAAAAATTATTAATTTTACTACTACCTATTGCATTATTAATTGGATTAATTACGCCATTTATCGTTCCGTTTTTATATGGTTCAGAATTTGTTGATATTAATTATTATTTAATATGGTCCATGGTTGTATCTAGCGCATTACTTGTTATATATTCTTTA
This sequence comes from Candidatus Woesearchaeota archaeon, assembly GCA_018692915.1. Lineage (GTDB taxonomy): Archaea > Nanobdellota > Nanobdellia > UBA10117 > JABICX01 > JABICX01. The sequence goes on from JABHLG010000004.1 coordinate 3,192, forward strand.
ATCAATTCTATTTTCTTAGGTGAACATACATCAAATAAAACTACAAATATAATTTTAGGATTTGATGCATTTTTATCAATATGTGTAAATTTAATTTTAAACGTAATATTAATTTCAAATTTTGGTTTAATTGGTGCTCCAGTTGCAACTGCAATTGTTTTGCTCGGTAAAATTTTCTTAAATCTTTTTGGATTAAAATTTAGCAGAAGTCGCCAAGACCTAATTACTTAGTTAGAAACTTTTCACAAAAGTTTCATCACCGAGCAAATCAATAGATTTGCGTGGCCAAGAAAATCAAAGATTTTATCTGGAAACGTCTAAGGGTAACAGAATATCGACTTTAGCAGAAGTCACCCAATCCCAACTGTTTAGTCTTATCTCTTCCGAAAACAGATTCAACTCTTTCATTCAAAAGTTGGATTGCTTGTCTAACAAAAGGTGAAATGCCATCATAACTTACTAAATTTAATGTTGCTGCTAAGTATTTCTTAACAGTTCCTTCTGCAATTGTAAAAACAATATTTCCTTTTTTACATGTAGAACAAGTTCCACTTAATGGAATTCGTCTGTAAATTGTATTACATGTTGTGCAACGATATGTTTGTTTTGTAAATTTTCTAAGATTACCTTTTATATCTCTCACAAAATGACCTTCTACAATTAATTGTGCAACTTTATCTAAATGAGATGCTCTTATCTTTGCAGCAAGTTTTAATTGTCCATCCATTTTTTCCATCATAGTTGCTAAAGATTTATATGCAGAATTTTTTACACCAACATTCATATTACTAACTGGATGAGTATAACCTAATCCCTCATATTGTTCAACTTTACCAACTCTATCTTTAATTTGTTCAATTTTAAAATCAGAAGGATGTTTAAATTCTAAAGCTCCTTCATATAATTCTAAAGGATATTTCCATACAGTATCAACATCAAAAACTTCATCATCAATCTCCTCAACATTTAATAATGTTGAAAGAACAAGTGGTGCATCCATACTTCTACCACCCCGTCTATCTGGAAGATATTGCCTTGAGAAATTTAGAAAACCATCCATAACTAAAAATATCGCGGTTTCTTCACCATCTAAATCTCTTCTTTGTGCATCATGCCAATAAGGATGTGCAAATCCTCCTTGTGTATGAGAAAAACCAATTATTCTGCCCACAATTCCTGCAGATGTATGTGGTGAAAGTCCAATAACTAAATGTCCAACTAAATCTTCTTTTTTCTTTACATTATAATATGGTTTTTGTTTGTAAATTGTTTGCAATTCTTCATCAATGAAGTTTGCAACTCTCGTTAGAACTTGACCTGCACCTTCATCAGCAGCATCAGTGCATAAAGGTAAAACAATATCTTGTGGAAATATTTCTATAATTTGATTTTCATCAACTAAAGGATTTCCTTTAATATCTTTTTCATATCCAAGTTCTTTTACTTTTTCTAAAGTAATTCCAATTTCTTTAATATTAAAATGAGTTATTCCTAACTCCGTCATATCAAAACGAATTGTTCCATCTTTATTTACATTTAAATTATATTTGGCTCTTAATATACCCTTACCAAAATATTCTACAAAATGATCTTTATTTGACATTCCCCTTACACCCTTTATTAATGGTTGGATTTGAGTTATGTTTACAACTTTTGATGCTGAAGAAATATATTTTCTAAGATCTATTTTTGATTTTTCAAATGGAACGGTTTCTTTATGACATTTATCTAATTTTGTTTTCTTTTTACAAATTGGACAAACTCGATACTGAACTGTATTTGTTTCGCATTTTTCGCATCTTGGATAAATCGTTTGCTTTTCGCATTTTTCACAATAAAATACAGGCCATTGTGAAGTTATATGACCTTTATCCATAGCTGCATTAAAACTTCTAAGTCTTCCACCTTCTTCTCCAACAGGAAATAATACATGTGGTGTTCCCTTTAACTGACGGAGTTTTGCTTTCTCAGGTCTACCCATCCTGACACCAATAAATGTTCCAGACTTATCTCTTTGTTTTATTTGAGAAATTTTATTTATACAGTCTAACCCATTTTCTCCAGAACTTTCTTGCTTCAGGAAAAAATCTAAAATCTTAATATAATCATCTTCAAAGATAATTTTTTGGTTTTCTATTTTATGTGGGCATCCAATTATTTCTATAGTTCTTTTTAATTTATCATTTGATTCAAATTTTTTTGATAAATACCATTTAACTAAATTATTATATTCTATTTCAGTAATATCTTTCCAATGTAATGTCCAATATGGATGAAATGGAACTTTTAATTTCAAAGAAATTTTAAGTGTGTCTTCAAAACTTGGGATTGTTTCGAAAATATTTTCTTTTAATTTTTCTGCTAAATCTCCCACAACATCTTTAAGATTAATTTTGTTTTCTTTCTCTGCTTTCTCAACTTCTAACAACCACCATTCTTCACAATAACCTGCTGGAACTAACGCTGTCCAATTTTCATAAAAATCTCCTCGTGAAATTAATATATCTCCAATAAATAAAATTTCTTTAATTTTATATTTTAATTTTATAGCTTGTTCTTCTGTTTCAATTCTAACAACAGAATCATCTTCTAATTTAACAATAGGTCCTTCAATTGAATCACACATTGTAAGTGCTGTGCTTTTACCTGGTCTTTCAACTCTTAGTTGTGTTCCTGTTGCAAGAAAATCTAAAAGAACTCTACTTGTTACAGGTGAGATTGCCCAACTACCATCTCCAGTTAATCTACTCCGACCGTATCTTAATCTAAATCCTCCTGTTTCTAAAGGATACCCAAATACAGGTCTTCCCGCAACAATTTCAGATATATAATAATAATTAGGTACTAGTTTTGATTTAGATTCTTCTTTTTTAGTTGAGGATGCTGAATCTGTAGAACGAATTTTTTTCTTAAGTTTAAAATAATCTTCCATCCATAACCAATCAAGTCCAAAATCTGTTCCCCATTTTGAAAGTTGTCTCCAAACTTTATTATATTTAACAACACCATCTGTAAGAACTAAAGCCAATCCACCCCTTATTTGATTTGTTTCAATTCGTGGTAAATTTTTATAATTTGAAACTTCTATTTGTGATGTTGGGTCTCCATTAATTTCAACAGGTATGTGTGGAATTATAAATTCCATTTCTTCTTTAGTTGGTTTATATTGCTTTCTTTCAAGTTTTTCATAATAATCTGTAACTTCTGTATAATATCTAGAAATTTCATCTGGTGTCGGGTCATATTTTGGTAAGCCTTTCTTAATTCTAACATAATCTGCAATAACTAATGTAACAACTTGTTGTGATGAACCTGCGCCCCTAATTGGACCTGCAAAATAAAGTGAAATATAATTACCTTTTCCATCATTTCTAGGTCGAAGTTTTATTTCAGCTAAACCTTCTAATGGTGCTGAAACTACACCATTTGTAGTATAAGTAAGTCCTGTCCTTATACCAATACCAATAGCAAGTTCTTCATCTTCCATATCAAAGAATTTTCTATCAGAAACTTCCCAAGCAATTGTTAATCCAACTCTCCAGTCACCCGCACCATATTTACCTTCAAGTTCACTTATTCTTTCAGCAACTCCTGAGTCAATAATTCTTGATTCTATAGCACCAATAATTCCCTCAACTCTCTTTCCAACAGATTTTGCTAATAAAATATCTACTTTCTTTTCAGGATCATACCCAATTTCTCTAGCTTTGTTAGCAATATCGTATGCTTCTCTTGTTTTACTATCTATATTATCAAAATACGTTTTAATTTTAGGTGAACATACAATTTTATCCATACTCTGGCCTCAAAATCTTAATTTTTAAAGAATTGTTTATTTAAAAATCATTTAATATTTTCTGTATTGAAAACATAAGTAAACTTTAAATGCTTTTAGTTGCACACATAAGATGAGCAAAAAACTCGGAAGAAAACCAAAAAGTGATATACGAGATGAAATGGTAGAACTTCTTTATTTCATGAAAGAAGCTTATGGTTATGAATTATATAAAAAATATTGTAAGGTTTATGATAAAAAAATATCAATGCGTTCTGTGTATTATCATTTAAATAAAGGTGTTGAACTTGGAATTTTTAATCTTAAAGAAATTCGTGATGTAAAGGGTGATTTTTCTTGGGGTAGTGGAGTTAAGCAAGTTATATTTCAATTAAGTTCTAATGCTCAACCTAAAATTTCTAAAGATGTAATGGATAAAATTAATGCTTTAAAGTAAATTTATTCACAAATTAATATTATACTCACACCCGTTCATTTCCTTTGAAGCTTCTTTTTCTCTTCAATCTTTACTTTTCAAATTTCTCATTTTATTCTAATTTGTTCTTAGTGTGTTTATTTTAATTGGAAGTGTTATATATTAATAAAATCATTAGATGAAAAAGCTAAAATTTTATTATATTCTTTTCAATATTGTATATAATATATATATTTATTAAAATATATAATAATAATAAAGACTTTCCATTAGAAATGAAGGAGTGAGAGTGTTCTAAAATTTGTAGATAGTGTTTTTTTAATAATTCTATTTTTTTCTATATAAATATATATAAGCAGCATTTCTTTTGGAAAGTATGGTTGAAGAAAATTTATCTGAATTTACTAAAGAAGAAAATATAGATAAAATTGAACAAATAGAAATTAAAGAAGATAAAGTTGAAGTTAAACAAGATGAAGTTAAGGATGAATTAAATGATTTTTTTGAGGAGTTTTTAGATAAAGAATCTTTATTTATAGATAAAATTGTTTTACAAGTTAAATATTTACCAGATATTATATTACATAGAACAAATCAAATGAAACAATTAGCATCAATTTTAGCACCAGCTTTGAAAAATGATAAACCATCAAATTTATTTATTTATGGAAAAACAGGAACAGGTAAAACACTTTGTATGAAACATACAATTTCAAAGATGAATGAAATTTCAAAAAAAAGAAATATACCTTTGAGAATAATATATTTGAATTGTAAGATGAAGAAAGTAGCAGATACAGAATATAGGATTATAGCACAACTTGCTCGTGAGATTGGTGAGGAAGTTCCAATGACTGGTTTGCCAACTGATGAAGTTTATAATATATTTATTAATAAATTAGAATCAAAAAAACAAACTATAATTATAATATTAGATGAGATTGACCAAATTGTGAAAAAATCTGGTGATGAAATATTATATACATTAACTAGAATAAATTCTGAATTAAATAATGCACAACTCACTTTTGTTGGTATTTCAAATGATGTTAGGTTTATGGAGAATATAGACCCAAGAGTTAAATCTAGTCTTGGAGAAGAAGAATTAATTTTTCCACCATACAACGCTCTTGAATTAAAAGATATTTTAGAGAGACGCTCAGCTTTAGCATTCAAAGACAAAGTTATAGAAAATGGTGTTTTGCAAAAATGTGCTGCATATGCAGCACGAGAGCATGGAGACGCAAGAAGAGCTTTAGATTTATTAAGAGTTGCAGGAGAGGTAGCTGAAAGAGAAAATTGTATAATTGTTGAGCCAAAACATATTGATATGGCAGAAGATAAGATTGAGAAATCAAGAGTTTTAGAAATTATTCAAACTCAACCAAAGCAAAGTCAAATAGTTATGTATTCAATACTTCATGTTTTAGATGAGAAAAAATCAGGTGAATTTGCTGAAACAGGAGAAGTTTTTGAACATTATAAAGAAGTTTGTAAAAGAACAGGTAATAATATTTTAACTCAACGTAGAATTTCAGATTTAATTTCAGAACTTGATATGTTAGGTATTATTAATGCAAAATTAATTTCAAAAGGTAGATATGGTAGAACACGTGAAATTTATATGACAATACCTATTGATATTTTGGAAAAAATAAGAGCAACTCTTGAATCAGAGTTATTTTAATTCTAATGGAAAAAGCAGATAAAATAAAACAAATGCTAGAAAAAGGAATTGTTCCTACTGTTGATAATATTAATAATTCTAACAAAACTGGTGTTGATATTGTACATGCACCAGAATATATACCACATAAAGTAAATGTTAAAGAATTTCATGAAGCTAATCGTGAAAAATTTACTACCATGAAAAATTTACTAATGAATAGAAGCGAACTTCAAAATGCCGTTTCTATTAGTAGAGCACCACAAATGGAAAGCAAAGATGTTACAGTTATTGGAATGGTTTTTGAAAAAACAAAATTCCCAACTGGAACAATTCGTTTAGAACTTGAAGACCTTTCAGGAAAAATGGTAGCAATTATTTCAAAGAAAAATGAAGAATTATTAAAAAAAGCAGAATTCATCGCAAAAGATGAAGTTATTGGTTTTATTGGCGGCTGTTCAAAAGGAATATTTTTTATTAATGATATTGTTTGGCCAGATGTTCCACAGAAAAATTTACCAACAACAAAAGAAGATGTTTATGTGGCTTTTCTTGCAGATATTCATGTTGGTTCAAAGGTTTTTCTTAAGGAAGAGTTTGAGAGTTTTTTAAAATGGTTAAATGATGATAATGATATATCTAAAAAAGTAAAATATATTTTAATGTGTGGAGATGTTGTTGATGGTGTTGGTATATATCCACAACAAGATAAAGAATTAGAAATAACTGATATTTATGAGCAGTTTAAAGCACTAGCAAAATATATTAAACAAATTCCAAAAGATAAACAAATAATTATATCTGCAAGTGACCATGATGGTGTAAGGATTGAAGACCCAAGACCTAGGATTCCAAAACATTTAGCACCTGATTTATATGATGTCGATAATATTCACTTAGTTACAAATCCATCAATTATTAAACTTCATAAAGTTGATAGTTATCCTGGAATAAATGTTCTAATGTATCATGGAGATAGTTTTGATTATTATATTAATAATGTTGAAGCACTAAGACTTGCTGGTGGATATGATAAAGGTTCTGAAGTAATTAAATTCTTTTTACAACGTAGACATTTATCTCCAACATATGGCGGACAAGAAGTTTTACCTATGAAACCAGACCCACTTGTTTTACACCAAATTCCAGATGTAGTTCATACAGGACATATTCACAAGAGCGACATTGGAACATACAAAGGAACAATTATGATATGTTCAAGTTGTTTTCAAGGAAGAACAAGCTATCAAGAGAAGTTAGGACATCATCCCGACCCTGGAAAAGTAATCCTCCTTAATTTAAAAAATATGAAAATTAAAATCCTAGACTTTAATAAAGAAGTGTAATACTCTTTGCAAAACTATATATGTTAGAATTCATTATCATAATATGAATAAAACAAAAGTTTTAGTTTCAGAATTAACACTTTTTGCTATAATTCAATTTTTAGGAATATTTGTTGCAAGTAAATTTCTAATACTAAGACCAGAAGTTTTAGCAACGCCTCAAATATCTCTTACATATTTTATAATGATTTTTTTAATGTCTGTAGCGTTCATATTTATAGCAATGCGTTTGTTCAAAAACAAACATGGATTTAAATTACTTTTTGTATTTCTTATTGTAATTGGTTCACGAACAGTTTTCGCAGCATTTATGTCGGAATTTTATGCAAGTATTATTGCACTAATAATTGTAGCACTTTGGGTAGCAATTCCATATGTGTTTATGCATAATATTGCATTAATATTTGCAATATCTGGAATATCAACAGAACTTGGTTTCTCACTTTCTTTGTCAACAATTTTATTTTTGTTTGGTGTTCTTTCAATATATGATGTAATTGCAGTTTACAAAACAAAACATATGGTTAAGATGTTTACAGGTTTAATGGATAGAGGATTATTGTTAGCGCTTATTGTTCCAATAACAAAAAGTTGGTTTTCAAAAGTATCTGAAGTTAAACCAAAAGCCGGGTTCATGCTTTTAGGAACTGGAGATATTGCATTTCCACTTATACTTGCAGTTAGTGTTCTAAAAATTAGTTTATATTCATCTATTTTTGTTGCAGGAGGTTCAATTATCGGAGCAGCATTAGTTTTCTATCTTTTAATCAATCAACAATCTAGACGAGCAATACCCGCACTTCCACCAATCGCACTTTGCTCAATAGCAGGATTTTTACTTAGTTTAATTATATAAAATATTATAAATAGTGTTTAGACGAATAATATGAGAGAAAAATTATATAAAGTACCAATATATTTAACAATTTCTAAACCAACTATTGGTGGTAGCTTTCCTTTTGAGGAAGAGACAACACTAGAAGTTAAAGCAAAATCAGCTAATGATGCACTTAAAAACCTAAGAGGACGTAAAGATTATCATACTAATTATGAATTGTTACCAATTCATGAACAAGAGAAATTACAACCATTTATGTTAAGAGTTAATGAACGTATTAGAGAAATTTAATTATTTAAATTCCTCTTCGAAAATAGCTTTAATTTTTTCAGCTTTCTTTGGACCTAACTTTTCAACTTCCTTAAGTTCATCAATAGATGCATTTGCAATATTCTTCGGGTTTTTGAACTTTTTTAATAAAGCAAATGCCATGTTTTCTCCAATCATAGGTAAGCCTTCTATCAAGAATTGTTGTTGTTTTTCAATTGGCCAATCTCTACGCGAGCCCCTTAAAGAAACACTTTTCTTTAAACTAATTTGTTCTCTCCGTGCAATTTGAAATAAATATTTAGCAGTTTCTTTTGGACTATCAGAGAAAATTATAGGAATTCCATAATCTAGTGAAATAGAAATAATAGCACTTCTTATTGCGTTTGGGTCAATATTTCTTACTTTGAATAATTCATCTATCGAACCTTCAAGAATAAAAAGGGGTTTATCAAAGTTCCTTTTGATTTCAATTGCTTGTGTAAATAATCTTCTGTCAAGCAAACTATTTACAAAATCACTAACTATTTTTCTTTCAACACAGACATCATCAGATAGAATAAAATCACCTACTTCTAAATTCTTATAAATTAATTTAGCACCCAAGTCATGTAGCTCCTCAACAATAAATCCTCTTTCGCGGTTATCTACAAAAATTATAATCTCTTCCTTATCTTTTTCTTTAATATCTGTAATCTTCATTTGTTCAGGTTTTTTAACTAAATCTTTTGAAACAGAATTAATAGCGTAATCCATACCTTGCTCTTGTCTTTTTGATACCCAGAAATAAATTTCATCCTTTGTTCCTTTAGCAATTAAAATAATTAAATTTCCAATTGATTGTCTTCCAGTTCTGCCCCGTCTTTGTATAGACCTTATTGCACTTGGAACTGGAGAGTAAAAGATAACTAAATCTACTGATGGAATATCAAGACCTTCTTCTGCAACAGATGTGCAGACTAAACCATTTATTTCACTATTTTTTAACATTTGAATTCTTTCAATTTGTTGTTTTTGTGTCATACCTTTACCAACAGTGCTAGCTTGCCCAACAAACTTTTCAACTAAAAAACCATCAAGAGTTTTTAGTATTTCATCTATATTACTACGAAATTCTGTAAAAATTAATATTTTAGCATCTCGTTTTTGACTAACAACTTTTTCAAAAACTCTACGTAAATATTGTAATTTTGGATGTTCAATACCTGCTTCTGAAGCTTCTTGAATCATTCTATATGCAACTCTAACATGAAAATCTGAAACAATATTTTTTACAGCTTTTACATTAGTTGTTTTTGAAGATGCCCAAATATTAGAAAAATAACTATTTACAGCAGATATTGATTCAGATTCTAATAAATCTACTGCGTGACGTAATTTGATTATTCCCGCAGTTACTGATAATCCTTTCATAACATTAAAATCACCTTCATTTATTCTCGAACGTAAACTTCCTTGGATTCTAAGAAGGGCTTTCTTAGATAGAGATTTGATTTCAGTTGTTTTAATAAAACCCAATTGTTTTAGAATTATTAGCCTATCTTTAATTGCAAGTTCAAGATGATGTTTAATTTTTTTAAATTCTTGCGGAAGTTCAATAAATTCATATTTTGTTAGAATTGGTTTTACAAATGGTTCAACTTCAGGGTGCGTTTTATTTCTTAATTCAATATTACTAATATGTAGATTTGCACAGATTTCTTTTATTTTATCTTGATCTGTACCTGGAGAAGCAGTTAGCGCTAATATTCTATTGGTTTTTATTTTAGCAAAATATTTTGCAATTGAGACATAAGCATAATCTCCTATCGCTCTATGTGCTTCATCAAAAATCAGTAATTTAAACTCTTTCAAATCAATTCTTCCTGCAAGAATATCATGTTTAATTGTTTGAGGTGTTGCAATAATTATTTTAGCATTACTATATATTTTTTCTCTATCTTTCGCAGGAGTTGTTCCCGTAATAGAAATAATTTCTTTCTTATGCTCAAAAAACTCATCAAAAGTTATCTTATGTTGGTTAACAAGTGGTTTAGTTGGCGCAACCATTAGAACTTTACCGTGCTTTAAAATAATACTCGAAAGTGCAACAGCAATGTATGTTTTTCCAAGTCCTGTAGGTATTACACAAAGAGTATTTTGATTGATTGATTTATCTAAAATCGTTTGCTGATATATTCTAAGGTTTAATTTTTCCCGCAAAAATTTCATATATTATTTTAGAAGTTTAATTTAAATTACTTTATATTGTTTGGAAATAGTGTATAAATATATATTATTTACCTACGCCACGAGAGTGTTTTGGTTCAAGATAATGATAAATAACAAAGAACATAATAATACTTCCAAGTATGCCCATACTTAATGCGAGAAATATTCTATTAAAGTAAACTGTAAGTATGGCTGTTATAATTGTAAGTGTTAGTAAAAATGTTCCCAATAATCTTGACCCAAAGTAAATCATTTCACCTTCCATGTAAGGAATATCGTTTTTGTGCCATACGACTTTTTTTAATTTATGTGTCATAGCACGAACATCTCCTTGTCCTACCATCATTGTTAGAGGAATTACTCTAAAGAAAGGAAAAAGATTCATTGTAGCTAGCCAAAAATTGATAACCATTAATTTATGCCAAACAAATGCACCTGTTTTTATAGCCAATATCCCTGCAATTAGTGCTAGAATAAAATTACTAAATGGACCTACAGCAGCAATCTTAGCTCTTTCCCAAGGACCCATGTGTGGAAATTTATGTTTAGGTCTTAGAACATATTTTGAACTAATAACTACAACCCAAACAGCTGCAAAAATAATATACCCATTTGTTAAAATTGTTATTAAAAGTGCAGCAAATAAAAGTGAATTCCAAGTTTTGAATTTAACTGTAGCATCATATTTTTTAGCAAAGCGTTTATGAACTATTTCATGAATTCCAATTGAAATAGCAACAAGAATTGTAGCAAGAATGAAATTTCGAATACCTACACCTATGTTAAATTGAGATATACCCCAATCTCTGAAACTAAAACAAAATCCCAATACAATTGTCGTTATTGCTAAAAGTTTGAACTCACTTTTATCCATAAGTTTTCTATACTTACTTTTTAAAAAACGTTTTTGTTTTCTCTAAGCTATAAATCATATTAAACCCAATTTTAGGGATTTATATATATGAAAATTCTTTGTCCAGATAAATCAGAAAAGACTATTGAAGAATGCGCAGAATGTGCTAAGTGTTTCCCAAAACCAATTATGAGTATGCTTTTGAAAGGTAGAAATAGAAAAAAGAAACTCAATTCAAAGCCACGTTATGGTGTGACAAGATTAGTAGGTAATTGCTTGAGAAAAACCTATTATGACCTTACTGAAGAAGTTGCAATGCCTTTAGATAAACTTTGGATATTTACACGAGGAACTGCAATACATGAGTTTGTTCAAAAAGAAATACCTGAGGCAGATAATGAAATATTTAAGGAGCTAATTTTCCCAAATTTTAATGTTCTAGGTTTTATAGATGCAGTTCATGATGGTGCTTTGTATGAATTTAAAACTACTGCAAATATTCCACAAAAGCCACAAGATGCACATATTTTGCAAGCTCAAGCATACTATTCTATGCTCGATGAGGCGCAGAGAGCTAAGGTTGAGAAAATACTTGTTATTTATTTTAGTATGCATAAAATAAAGGTTTTTGAGGTTCCTGCAAGGAACATTATACCTTATCTTGAAGCAAGAGGTGCAATCCTCACAAATTCTATTGAAATGAAAACTCCACCAAAGCGAGAAGAAGGTTATATTTGTAGTTATTGTGAACATAAAGATATTTGCTTTGGACATAAACTCTCTACACATAATCTCTCAAGAAAATCAGAAGATTTACCAGTCTTATCTGAAAGTTCAGCTCAGGAACCTAAAACACCAAAGCAAGCAACTTTGGACGTATAGAGCACTAAATCTCTAATTTTAACAAATAATATGTACAGTTAAGCATAATGAATTTCTGGTTTATACATAGACATAGCTAAATAATCGCGCTATCGGAAATGAATTTCCAATAGCTTTCGATAGACTGCGCTTAAGTAGGGGTTTCTAACGGAAATAAGGGGGTATCAAATGAAACACAGTTTCCATACGAAATAGGGGGGTTAAACAGTTAACAGTGGCAAATTCACTGTGTTCAGATAAATCGGAAGTCTATCGGAAAAGGGAAATAGATATATATGTTTAGGTTGTAAATTTTTTATGGATGTTGAGGATGTTAAAAAACAGATAGCTGAATTGCAAAGTCAAGTTGACGCTTCAAAGAAACAAACAACTGAAGAGCGTTTAGCTAATATTGAAAAAGAGCTTAACGCAATGAAAGACCGCTATATTAGACTTCTTGAACATACCATAGAATCTAACGGAAATCGGAAATCGGAAACTTCCAATAGGATTTCCAAAGGAAGTCCAAATGTTCAGCTAGATAAATTTCAGCTCCTTATATTACTTAATCAAAGCAAAGCAGATACACCTGAATTTGCAGTGTCTTCAACTCAGCTAAAGCAAGCATTCTCAATAAACAAAACTGAGAGAACAATTAGAGATAAGTTATCCACTTTAGAAGTTATGAATTTAGTAAGTTCAAGAGGACAAAAGCCAAAGTTATATTTTTTAACTCCAAAAGGCCTTCAAATAATCTCCCAGCAACAAAGAGGCCTCATGCAAACATTATAATAATAAATTCCAAATCTTTTTATTTTCTAGAGTATATAATACAAAATGAATCCAAAATTAAAATATTTGCTTGAAAAAGATACTGAAATTTCAGTATCTTGGATTCTTAAAATAATAATGCTGGTATCAGGTATTTATCTCTTATTCTGGCAACAAGAATATTATTGGGCAGTTAATTGTTTTATATCTTTTACTTTAGCAATTATACCTAGTGTATTTGCAAAAAGTCATAAAGTAAATTTACCTTGGGGAATTGATTTATTTATTACAATAACTCTTCTTACAAATGTATTGGGATATGTTCTTAATTTCTATGCAACATTGTGGTGGTGGGATATAATTGTTCATGGAACTGCTGGGATGTTAGTAGCACTATTAGCTTTTTCAATTGTATTTATTTTAAATTATCATACAACAAAAGTAAAAATTGATATTCGTATGATGTTTTTATTTATAATATTCTTTACTATTGCAATGGGTGCATTAATGGAAGTATGGGAGTGGACTATTGATTTAATCGTATTTGGTAGGATTGTTGAGCAGAGCAATCCATTACTTACTCCTTTAAATGATACAATGAAAGATATTGTTGTGGATACAATTGGTGGTATAATTGTCGCATTTATTGGTATTATTTGGATAAAGAATACCCCAAAAGAAAAGCTTCGTAGAGATTTAAATTATAAATATCTAACTAAATTTGTTGAAAAGGAGTTTTAAATAAATTAAATAGCATATACAATATAGTTTTTATAATATAATATATTATAAATTTCTTAATTTAATTAGTATTAAAGGTGAGATTTATGAATAAAAATGGAAAATATGCGATAGTTTTTGCAGTAGTTGTGGCTTGCGTTTTATTAACGAGTATTGCTGTTGCAGGCCCAAAAGGTGGCGGTGGAGGACCAAAGCCAGAATGTAACGATAAGATTGATAACGACGGTGATGGATATACAGATAGAAAAGATGATGGTTGTAATGGTAAAAAAGACAATGATGAAAGCAACTGTGGAGATGGAACTTGTGAGGGTTCAGAATCCAGTGATAATTGTGTAGCAGATTGCGGACCTAGCACATATTGCGGTGATGGAACTTGTGATGCAGATGAAGATTGTAGTTCTTGCTCATCAGATTGCGGAAATTGCAACTCATGTACAGATTCAGATAATGGTTATAATGTAAATACAAAAGGTACAGTATCTGGATATGACAGTGGAGAAACATATACTTATACAGATTATTGCACTACAAACGCTACTCAATTATTAGAATATTATTGTATTGGAGATGTATGGAATAGTATACCATATAATTGTAATAGCAATGATACAACCTCTTGTGTAAATGGAGCTTGCATCTAAGCTCCTTTATTTTTATTTTATATAATTTAGATGTAATATAGCACAACCGGAATAACTAAAACTGCCATCAGATGAATTCTTCTAACTCCCACAAGAGGTGTAATCAAACCAATACAACTAGATATGAAAAGTATCCAAAGTCCAATTAATCCTGAAAAGAAAAATACAATAATGCTAATAAAGCAAATTACTCTGACGGACATTTTGTGATAATTAAATCTTGAAATGTTCTTTGCAGTAAATCTGCCAATCTTTAAAGCAAGAATTACTCCAAAAATCATCGCTATAAAACAAACAAAAATTAGAATTATGTAATCTGAAAAACTTAATTCAATAATATCCTTAAGTGCTGCAATAACTCCCGTCCTTGCTTTACCTATTAAGTAAAGCGTTGTAAGTGTAAATAAAGCAGCGGCAGTATTAATACCTCCAAGAACAACCAGAAAGTCTTCATTGTCTTTGAACTTTGTAAATGCGCGAGAAATAACTGCTGCCTGTGCAGCTCCAATTGCAGGTAAAACTGAAACAAATAATGAAGAAAGAGCTGCTTTGAAATAATCTAAAAATCGCGACTTTGTAAAACAATCAATTTTACTAGCTAAAATTTGCTTAGGAATTTTCTGTGTATTAAACAAACTTAGAAATAATGTGCTAATTCCAAACAAACCTGATAAAAGTGGAAACAGTGGTTGCTTAACTGAAATTGAATTTAGAACAACTAAACCAAGTGCTCCAGAAAGTAAAAATATTATACTTGCCCAGAATATCTTCTTAAATTTTCTTTCTTGTAAAATAAATAATATTGAAAATATAATTAATATTGGTGCTATTATCTTGCTAAGTGTTTCATAAATATTTTCCAAAAAAACAAAAACAATTGGAATCAAAAACAAACTTAGGAAAAAAGTTCCTACACCACCAATAACTGTAAGTTTTAAAGCACGATAACCTCTACCTTGCATTAAAAGTTCATGTCCTGGCAAGATACTAAGAACTGTTGCATCTTCAGGAGCACCAAGAAAAACAGAGGGTATGAAGTCAATAAAAGAATGAACAACAACCATGGCAATTAGAAAACTTGCAACTGCAAGCGGAGAAAACCAAGCCAACATTGTAGCACTTGCTCCAGCAACAATCAAAGCAATTGTATTTGTATGCAAACCTGGAATCAATCCCGTAACTGTCCCTGCACATATTCCAAGTAATACTGCTAGGATTAATTCTAGCATTAATAACAAAACAAAACAAATTAATATAAAATTAGATTATTGATTAAACTATGCGCATTAAAGTTGTAAAAATTAATGAAGATATTTTGTTGCCTAAATATAAAACTGAAGGAGCCGCAGCAGTTGATTTGCATTCAACAACAGATATAATATTACCTACAAATAACGTTATTGCTGTACCGACAGGACTTAAAGTTGAGATTCCCGAAGGATATGAATTACAGATTAGACAGCGAAGTGGTCTTGGTAAAAAAGGAATTATCATACCAAATTCTCCAGGAACAATTGATTCAGATTTTAGAGGCGAAGTTCACATTCTTTTGCTTAATTTATCAACAGAAGATTTTGAAATTAAAAAAGGCGATAGAATTGCACAAGCCGTTTTAAATAAGTTCGAAAAAATAGATTGGGATGAAGTTAAAGAATTAACTGAAACTGAAAGAGGCGAAGGTGCTTTTGGTTCTACAGGCGTGTGATTATTAATTTAATCAATATTTATAAATGCTGAATTATATTATATTACATATGGCTCGAGATTCTAGAAAAGAAGAAAAGATTGGTAATAAATATTCTTTTAGGAGACAGTTTCAAGATTTGTGGTTTTATGCAGAAGGACAAAGAAATAAACTAGTTGTTTATTTTATTCTTACAATTATAATATCTTTAATTGCAATGGCACCACCGTATTTTTATGGAAGAATTATTGATGATTTAACAAATAATACTTTTGGAAACATATTTTTATTCTTAGGTTTAATTGCATTAAGTCATATAATTTATGAAACAGTTTATAATTTTGTAATATATAAAACTAAAATTATTGGAGGTATAGTTCGTAATCAATCAAGATTAAAAACATTTAATCACCTATTTGGTCTGGATTATTCATTTTATGAAACTCATCCATTAGGCCAAATTTTTTCAAGAATTCAGACAGGGTCAAGTTCTGTAAGATTATTTATAAAATTATTATTTAAGACAACAATAGTTAAGCTGTCAGGTATGATTTTTTCAGTAGCTATTCTTTTTACACTTAATTGGGTTGTAGCTCTAGCAGCATTAAGTGTTTTAATGTTATTTTTAATTCATGGGATTTACACGATGAGTAAATTAGTTGAATTAGAAAATAAAGTCTATCGTGTATCTGAAAATGTTTATTCTACAGTATATGATTTCTTTTCCCATATAAAAATTATAAAGCTGTTGAATATTAAAGATAAATTATTGAAAACTCTTAGTAGTTCTTATGAAGATATAATTAATAAACAAAAAATTACAAGAAGATATGAACGAGGAAGAAGTGCAGTTTCAAAATTAATATCTCAGTTATCTTCCGTTGCAATACTCACTTATCTAGCAATTAATGTTATGGATAGTTTAATGACTATCGGAATGGCGGTTATGATATATGGATTTTATTCTAAATTTTCTAGTTATGCAAGCACGATTTTAGGTGATTATACTACACTTATTGGACAGCGAACTGGAATGTATAGAATGTCTTTAATATATGAAAATGTTCCAAAAATAACTGAACCTAAATCACCTAAGAGACCAGAAAACTGGCAGAAAATAAAATTTAATAATTTGTTTTTTAACTATCCTTCAAAAAAAGTTGATGTTCTTAAAGGAATTAATATAACGATTAACAAAGGAGAAAAAGTTGCTATTGTAGGTTTATCTGGATGTGGGAAATCAACTTTAGCAAAACTCTTTATGCGATTGTATCAGCCTAAACAAGGAAGTATTTGTATTGGTGATGTTGATATTAAAGACATACATTCAAATGATTTATATGAGCTTATAAAAATTGTTCCTCAAGATAATGAATTAATGAATTCATCAATTTATGATAATATGCAATTAGCTACAAATAAGAAAGTAAGTAAAGATGACATCGTAAATGCTCTAAAGAATTCTGCATCATGGGAATTTGTAAATAAACTTCCTGAAAAACTTAATACCGTTGTTGGCCCAGATGGTGTTAAAATAAGTGGTGGAGAAAAACAACGGCTTTGTATTGCTAGAGCGCTTTTATCAAAACCTAAAATAATTGTATTAGATGAAGCAACTTCTAATTTAGATGTTGTTACAGAGAAAAAAGTTCACAAAGATTTACACAATCTTTCAAAAAACATAACTTTGATTGCTATTACTCATAGAATATCTTCAGTATATTTATTTGATAGAATTATTGTTATGCATGATGGTAAGGTGGTTGGAGAAGGAACACACAGACAGTTATTAAAATCTAATAAATATTACAAGAAATTGCAAGAAGCTTCAAAGAAAGATAAAACTAAGAAGTTAAAATAATTTTATCTGCAATGATTTCTAACTCACCTTGATATATTTTTACTAAACCTTGAACTCTCACTTCTGAACCTTTTTTCAGTTTCAGCATATTACCAAAAGCAACAACTTTGATTTCTCCAGTTTTGTCTTTAAGGTCAAAGAAATTTACATCAGCTTTCTGAAAAGAGCTTGTAATCGCACCTTCAATAATTATTCTTTGTTCAACTTTGTTCTCTAGTTCAGCAACATTAACTTGCTCTAGCTCTGTAAATTCAGCTAGCACAATAAGTGAAAGTAATCCAATTAAACTAAATACAAGTGCAAAACCAAGTAGTTTCTTACTCATCTTATTCTAAACATGTAAACTTCAAAAGATATTATATACTACATAAATGTTTTTTAACTTCATTTTGATGAAGTTGTATGAGTTGGAAAAATATTGAAAATAGTATTAATACTGCGTTTACAACAGTAAACAGAAATGCGCTTGTTAAGATTGACCCTCCAACGGCAATTCTTGAAGGAAGGGACGGACTTATTGAGAAAAAAGCAGTAAGATATATTGAGAAAAAATATGATTATTTATTAAGGGATAGTGATTTACCAACAAATTCTGATGATAGATTACTTGCACTAACTAAGTTAGCTTTAATTGATAATCAAGACCAGACTGTATTTAACAAAGGACATTATCATTTTCGTATTAATGGAACTTTAGTTTTAAGTAATGATTATTTTAGACACCAGAGTGCAGAGTTTGCACAGTATGGCAATACAAAAAGACTAAAAGATAATATTGAGGGAGATAATATAAATCAAATCAAATATTTTCTTCCACCCGAATGGCAAAAAGCACCACAATTAGCAGCAGAATTTCATTCAGCAATGGCTTTTGATAGTTATTTTATTAAAGAAATGATTGATGAGGGAATCCCCTCAAATCAAGCAAAACATATATTAGTAAATGCAATAACTGCTGAAATAGAATTAAGTGCAAATCTTAGGACCATATTTAACATTACAGGTATGAGAGATTGTTCTGGTGCGCAATTTGAAACAAATTATATTGGTAATTTAATTACATTAGCTACAAAAAACGCTACACCACAGTTAGCAAATTGGTTAGGTTCTCGATGTGTTCCAGATGATATTTGTAGAGAAAAATATACTTGTAAAAAAATAAAAGATAGAAAGGAAATATATACAAGTAATCTTGTAAAAGATCCATCTTCTGGGAAATTAATTGAAATAGACCATTTTGATAATTCATTATTAGAGAATATTATACATAAAAAACAAGAACAAATAGCAAATACAATTGCACCAAATTTGACTAATAATGACGCAGGATTTATACATAATATGAAGTTAGCAAATCAAAAATATCTTCAAGCAAAAAAAGATGGCGTTTCATATGAATTTTCACCTAAAATTAAATTTAGATCTCACTTAAGAAATGAAAAAGGAGAACTTGAATTAGAACCTATATTGGCTGAAAATGCAAATACTACATTTAAACGACTTCCATTAGAAGATATGCCAAGCAATTTTGAATTTAAAGAAGGTGAAATTGATTCTACTTTAGATAGTGTTGTTGATCAAAGACATTATGGTGTATTTGATACAGGAATTCTTGTTTATAATGTGGCAATTAGTAGAATGATGTTGCAAAGAATTGCAAGACATAAAAATGGTTTAATGTTCTCAAGTCAACATCATACAGAACATGCGAATTTTGAATATGTTGTTCCGCCAGCAATTAAGAAAAATCCAAAAATGTTAGAAAAATATCATACATTAATGTATTACCGTTCAGATTTATATGCTAGAGCTGTAGATGCGGGAATTGATATAAGTCAAGCAAGATATTGTATACCAATTGCAGCAGGATGTAAGGGAACGATATCTCTGCGACCTAGAAATGCACTTACAACTGCATTACAAAGAGCTTGCTCAACCGGTTGGGCAGACAGTAATTTTATG
The DNA here is from genome assembly GCA_018692915.1 of Candidatus Woesearchaeota archaeon. Lineage (GTDB taxonomy): Archaea > Nanobdellota > Nanobdellia > UBA10117 > JABICX01 > JABICX01. The sequence goes on from JABHLG010000004.1 coordinate 23,108, forward strand.
ATGCAACTTACTGAAGAAACTAAAGATTATTATCCTCGGGCATTTAAAAAAATGGGACCAAAGTGTATGACTACACCAAATATTAGTTGTGCTAAAACATGTGATAGAAAAGATTTAGTTTTATCTGCTTACCGTGATAGAAATCCTGATGCAGTAAAAGAGTTAATGAATTAATGAATTATTTGAATTTTGGATTATATAATTTAGTTGCGTTTTTTTCCATAATTAAACGACTGGTGCCATTTTTTTCCATACCATCACAACAAGGTTTGCAAGCCCACCAGTGACCTGCTAAATATACATCCGCACCTTCTAATTCAAACCCATGTTCTTTAGCATCAGCAATAGCTTCTTGTTCAGCATGTCGAGCATTACCACATATTTCTTCACATAAATGATATCCTTGTCCTGTTTCAAAACCTTGTTTATCTTTAGGACAATTGTCTAATCTTGTTTCTATACCTTCCAATTTTTTTGATGGAGCATCTTTTGGACCGTTCCATCCTTGTCCAATAATTTCATTAAGTTTAACAATAACTGCCGCAGTCTGTTGTTTAAAACATCCAGAATATTCACGAAGTCTAAGTGCTTCTTTCATAAATGGATTATTTTTAGTTACATAAACAATCTTAAGATTTTCTGGTGTGTGAGGGTAAGGGATAGGTGAACTATATGTAGATTTGTTTCTAATTGTATTAATTGGAGTTTTATTAATCATATAATTTCTTTTAAATTAGGTTTTTAAGAGTTTATATAATGGAAAAAGAAGTTCATTTAGGTGTTACCGGACCATTTGGTGCAGGTAAAACTGCAGCAATAAATGCACTTGAAGAAGTAGGATTTACTTATCATTCATTATCTGATGAAGTTAGAAAAGAAGCAAGAGCACAAGGACATACAGAACTTGAAAGAGACATTTTAATTAATGTTGGTAATAATACTCGTCGAGAGTATGGTCAGATGGTTTTTGCACAAAGAGTTTTAGATTCTGCAAAAGATGACGATAAAGCAATTTTTGATGGTATTAGAGCAGTAGGTGAAGTTAATTATTTTAAAGAGAATGACCCAAATTTTATATTAATAGCAATAACTGCATCTGAAGAAACAAGATATAATCGAATATTATCTCGAGGACGGGCAGGTGATCCAAAAACTCTTGATGAAATTGCTATAAAAGACAGAAAAGACAGAGGTATTGGAATTGATGAATGTGTTAAAATGGCACATCATGTTATTGTTAATGAAGGTATTACAATTGAGCAATTAACTGGAAAATTATTTGAATATATTGGTATTGAAAGACAAAAAGTGTGTGAGGTAGCTAATATCATGTAGTTTTGTTATATTCTTTGTACCATTGAATAAAATTTTTAATACCTTGTTCTATACTCACCTTTGGATTAAAGCCAAGCATTTTCTTAGCTTTATCTATGTTAGCAAATGTTTCAGCAATATCTCCTGCTTGCATAGGTAGAAGATTTTTCTCACCTTTCTTGCCAAGTTCTTTTTCAATAGTTTCAATAAAATAAAGGAGTTCAACTGTTTTGTTGTTTCCTAAATTAAATATTTCATATCCAAACGGTTTATCAAGACAAGCAAGAAGTCCAGCAACAATATCATCTATGTATGTAAAATCGCGTTTCATTTTACCATAGTTGAATACATCCATCGGTTTTTCTTCAAGAATTGCTTTTGTAAATAAGAACAGCGCCATATCTGGCCGACCCCAAGGACCATATACCGTAAAAAATCTAAGTCCTGTGCAATTAATTCCATACAAATGATGATAACAGTATGCCATTAATTCATCAGATTTTTTTGTTGCAGCATAAAGTGAGATTGGTGTATCAACATTATCTGTTTCAGAAAAAGGAATAGTTTTGTTTCCACCATAAACAGAAGAGCTAGATGCAAAAACAAAATCTTTTACTTTGTGGTGCCTAGCAAGTTCCAGCAAAACAAGAGTCCCAAGCAAATTAGCTTTCTCATAAACAAATGGATGGTCTAAAGAATATCTAACTCCTGCTTGTGCAGCCAAGTGACAAATTTTATCAAATTTATTTTCCTGAAATATTTTTTCCATTTCTTTGTAATCTGAAATATCTATTCTATATATTTTCAGATTTTTATTATCTTTGATTTGATTAATTCTATTCTCTTTAAATGAAACGTCATAATAATCGTTAAAATTATCTACAATAATAACTTCATCACCTCGTTCTAATAGTGCTTTAGTTGTATGAAATCCAATAAATCCTGCACCACCGGTTACTAGAACTTTCATCATTATTTTGCTGAGATTTTTTTAAAATGTTTGTGCTGATATAAAATAGATTTGTGTTCTACAAAACTACAAAACTTTATAAATTTGATTTATAGAGAAAATTCATGCTAGTAAAAGTATATGGTCTGGCAGATTTAGCAGCAGCAGGAGTGTTGTATTTCTCAGATTTTGGTTGGTTAAATTGGCTTAAGATTATCATTATACTCGCACTTGTGTTTAAAGGAATTCCTTCGGTGATGGCCTGATGGAAAAAATTAAAATTTTCTACATCTTAACTCGCAAGGAGGCTCGCTAAGATGCATATTTATGGAATAGTTGATTTGCTTGCAGCAATGTTTGTTCTAGCTTCAGATATTAGTACGGGATGGTTTAAGTGGAGCGTTTTAGGCATATTATTAATTAAAGGACTTCACTCTCAATTTGTATAAAATATAGCTATTGTTCGGCCTGTGATAGAAAATTATTTAATATCATTGTGTCTTTATTCAGTATGCCAGAAGAAAAGAAGTTTTCAAGAGATATAGTTGGAAAAGTAATTGTTTCAAAATCCGGAAAAAAGTTCGGTGTTGTAGGTGATTTAGTTTTTGAGACACGTACAGGAGAGTTAATTTATATTCTATTATCAAATGCAACGGAGTTTGCAGCAAACTTAAATCTTGAAACATCAAAAAACGGTGACTTAATGGTTCCATTTAGTTCGGTTTTATCAACTGGCGACTTTGTTATAATTTCTGAAGAAGATATTATTTAATTAAATTAATAGTAATGGTGTTAAAAGAACTTATTGAGGGCTATCGTTTAGGTAGAGATATGATTGATATAATTTTATCTATAGAAGACAAAGGATATGTTTTTCATCCAAATACTCAACAAATAGTTAATCCTGAAACACAAGAAATAGTTTCAGAAAATACTGAATATAATATTAAATGGAGTAAATTACGTAGCAATGGTTATCGCGTGATTGGTTCTTGTTTATATGATGTTATTCATTCACATAAATCTACCTTATGGAGAGAATATACTTCACCAAAAAGAAATATAAATATTAGTGAAATTAGCTCAGATTTTTAATTTTCTAAAATTGATCTATTTTGTATTACATATTCTTTAATAGGTCTTACTGTATCTCGTTCTATAGCTTGATCTAAAGTAATATATTCAGCTAGTTGACCTTCAGTAAGAATTATTTCATCTATTTTTGCAACAGTTTCTCCGTAATACCAATAAACATCTTTGTGAATTGGAGCATTATGTTCATCTTTAAGAATTAATGTCTTTGAAAGAAATCTAAATCTATCTAACTCTAGTCCTATTTCTTCTAATGTTTCTCGTTTTATTGCATCAATCGGTTTTTCATTAATATCCACATAACCACCCGTTATTGTCCAAGTGTTTGGATAAACTATTGTTGATATATCATCTCTTAATATAAATAGAAATTTTCTATGTATAGAGTTCTTAATAAATACATGAACTGATTCAGGTGCTTCTTTTATCATTTTCCACTCTCTAATTTTTTTCTATGTTTAAGAATCATTTCTCTTGTTCTTGGATATAATTTCTGTTTTAGTACTTGGTCAAGAGCCCAGAATTTTGCAGCAGGACCTTCCATTACAATTATATCTTTCAAACTTGCATCAGTTTTAGCAATATAAACATAAGCAGTTTTCTTACCTCGAATGCCAAACTTTTCAACAGCATAAATTCGTTTTTCTATAAGTTTAATATCATAAATCTTTACGCCAATCTCATGATCTACCTCGCGTTTAAGAGCTTGTAAGGGCGTCTCACCTTTTTTTATTCCTCCACCCACATTTGCCCAAGTATCTGGATGGTTTAAACTTGGTTTATTATCTCTATAAAGGAAAAGAAACTCACCTGTTTTTGAGTTCTTGATAAACGTTTTAGCAACGTTGTGTATCTTTGGATTTAACATAAAATTAATATCTTTCTCATGTCCAGCACCAACAACTGCAATTATATTATCATCTGGATTGTCTTTAGAAATTTTCTTTAGTTGATTAGCCATATAGACATTTCTATCATCCAACAAAACCTTGAATAACTTTGGAAATCTTAATCGCATTTCTGAAATTATTTGATCAATAACTTTTTGTGCAGGAACTTTGTTTAAATCAAAGTGTTTAGTTAGTTTACGGTTTTTCAAAGAAAGTGGACTGAAAATAATATAAAAAACTAATTTCAATTTTTCCCAAAGAGGAACTTCTTTTGATAATTTAAATAGTGTTTTCTGAATTGGAATATCAATTAAATAGATTTTTGCTTTAACTTCTCGAGCAGCAAGAACTGCTGTTTTCATATCTGCACCAGGCATTATTCCTACTTGGTCCCCAAGTTTTTTCTGTAGCCAGCGACCAACAATCATAAAAAGCGCACCAAATCCACCAACCTTTAAATCACCAATTCTGAGTTTTCTTTGCTTCTGAAATAAACTCACAAATCTATTTTTATCTAATTCTACACAAACAATATCTGGTTTTTCTAGCAAAATATCTTTTCTTATTTCATTTACAGATTCTCTTGCTACATGACTTGAACCGATGATTTTCACGTTTTTCATTGTTTAATAGGATGGTGGAGAGAAATGCTTATATTCTATAAGTCTTTCGTAAAGATGAAAAGGTGATATTAAATGCTACAGATGAAAGATTTAAGTGAAGTTCGTGACTTAAAGGTTTATACTGACTCAGGTGACTTTTTTGGCGAAATTGAAGAAGCTATAATTAAGAGAAATAGAATTGATGCATGGAAAGTTCGCTCAGCAAAGGACTCTTTCTTATCAAAGACTATGCCAAATGCAAAAGGTGTAATTATTCCACACCAACTTGTAAAATCAATTGGAAACATAATGATTGTTGCTAGAGCAGCAGCACCAAGTTATGGCGAATCTGTAGAGTAGAACTTTACTTGTTTAGTTTTAAACAACAATATTCTTAAAATAGCTAGCTTTAGGTATTAATAAATATGAAATCAACAGCAGATGTTAAAGTTCCAAAGAAAATAGTTGACCAAATTATTGGACAATCTTCAGCAGTTGAAATTATTAAAAAAGCTGCAAAGCAAAGAAGGCATGTTTTACTTATTGGAACTCCTGGAACTGGAAAATCAATGCTTGGACAAGCATTAGCAGAATTAATGCCTAAGAGCAAGCTTCAAGATATATTAGTTCTTCCAAATCGGCGAGATGAAAATGAACCTATTATTAAATCTCTTCCCGCAGGTAGGGGTAGAGTTATTTATGAAAAGGCAAAATTGAAAGCAGCATATAGTATGAGAAATCAACAAATGTTTTTCTTTATATTGGCATTAATTTCAATTATGATTCCTTGGTGGATTAGAAGCCATTATGGAGATATTATGGCAGCAGCGTCATTAATTGCAGGTATGATGTTTATTGTTGCTTTAGCAATTTCTATGAATTTAGGAAGTCGAAAGCACAAAACAATTGAACCAAAATTACTTGTTGATAATTCAAATATTGAGAATGCGCCATTTATTGATGCTACAGGTGCTAAATCAGGTTCATTATTAGGAGATGTTAGACATGACCCCTTTCAGTCGGGAGGTTTAGGAACACCACCACATCTTAGGGTTGAATCAGGGATGATACATAAGGCAAATGAGGGAGTTTTGTTTATTGATGAAGTAGCTACTCTTGATCCAAAAACTCAACAAGATTTGCTTACAGCTCTTCAAGAAGGAACATATTCAATAACTGGTCAGTCTGAGAGGTCTGCTGGCGCAATGGTAAGAACAAAACCTGTGCCATGCAGTTTTGTTCTTGTAGCTGCAGGAAATACTGAGACGGTTCAAAAGATGCATCCAGCTTTACGCTCTAGAATTCGTGGATATGGGTATGAAATATATATGAATGATATGATGGATGATAATAAGAAAAACCGAGAACTTCTTCAGATATTTGTTGCTCAAGAAGTTTCTAAAGATAAAAAAATACCTCACTTTTCTAAAAGTGCCATTGATGAAATTATCAAAGAAGCACAAAAGCGTGCAGGTCAAAAAGGAAAACTTACTTTGAAACTTAGAGATTTGGGCGGGCTTGTTAGAGCGGCGGGAGATTTGGCATTTGAACAAGGAGCAAAACTTGTTGATGGAAACCATGTTATGTCTGCTAAAAAATTATCCCGAGGTTTAGAACAGCAAATTGCAGACAAATATATTGAAAGAAAAAGAGAATATGAGGTTATTAGAATAACTGGAAAAGAAATTGGAAGAGTAAATGGACTGGCAGTTTTAGGAAGTTCAGACCATTTCTCAGGAATTGTTCAACCAATTGAAGCAGAAGTTACAGTTGGAAATGGTAAAGAGAAAAGAACTTTTGTAGCAACAGGAAGTCTAGGAGAGATTGCTAAAGAAGCAATAACAAATGTTTCAGCAATAATAAAAAAGAAATATGGTAAAGATATTAACAAATATGATGTTTATGTTCAGTTTCTTCAAACTTATGAGGGACTAGAGGGAGATTCAGCATCAGTTTCAGTAGCAACAGCAATTATCTCTGCGCTGAAAAAGAAACCAATTAGACAAGATACTGCAATGACGGGCTCACTTTCAGTTAGAGGAGAAGTTTTACCTGTTGGAGGTGTTTCAGCAAAAGTTGAAGCAGCCATAGAAGCAGGATTAAAACGCGTTTTAATTCCACATGCAAATTTAAATGATGTAGTTCTTAGTAAGAATAAGCAAAACAAAATCAAAATAATTCCAGTTAAAACCATTGATGATGTTCTTAAGAATGCATTCTAATCTTTAATGTAAAAACCACAGCGAATACATCTTATCTTTTCAAGAGGTTCGGTAGTTTTACTATTGGGTTTTTCAAATTTAGAAATTTCTAATCTTTCGATAGAGGGGATAATAATTATCTCTGACTTTTCAGACCCACACCTAGGACATTTCATATATAATGATACTATTAAAACATAAAAAGGTTTGTTTAGTTTAAAAATAACCACAACTGTTTTAACACCAAATTAAAAAGTAAGATATGGCAACTGCGATTACAGTTCGTGGTTTGAAAAAGAATTATAAGACTTACAAGCGAGAAGAAGGATTAGGGGCTACGATTAAAGCACTTTTCAAAAGAGAGTTTAGTATTAAACAAGCACTAAAAGGTATTGAGTTCGAAGTTGAGAAAGGAGAAATTCTTGGATTTATTGGACCTAATGGTGCAGGAAAATCTACTGCAATTAAGATACTTTGTGGAATACTTTTCCCAACAGAAGGAAAAGTAGAATCTTTTGGATATGAACCATGGACACAGCGAATAAAATATGCAATGGACTTTGGCGTTGTATTTGGACAGAAATCTCAACTTGAGTGGGACCTACCACCAAATGATACTTATCATTTGATTAAGGTTTTGTATAATGTGCCTGACGCTACGTTTAACAAACGATTAAAATATATGATTAAATTATTAGATGTTGAGCATATTTACAAAACACCAACTAGAGATTTAAGTCTTGGAGAAAGAATGAAGTGCGAAGTTATTGCAGCACTTTTACATAATCCTAAATTAGTTTTACTTGATGAGCCAACAATTGGAATGGATGTTGTTGCAAAAAAGAAACTTCATGGATTTATTAAGAAGATAAATGAAGAACATGGAACAACATTTATTATAACAACACATGACATGGGTGATATCGAGAAACTTTGTAAACGAGTTATAATAATTAATACAGGTGAAATTGTTTACAATGGACTTCTTAGTGATTTAACTAAAGAATATATCAAGAAAAAATTTATTGAAGTTAAATTTGAAGAAAAGACACATGTTAATCTTCCAAAAAGAGCGTGTTTAATATCAAGAACGCCATATGTTACAAAGTTTGAAATACCGATTAAGAAAAAAGGAATGGACGACTTTATTGTTGAATTAATAAAAGAGTATCCCGTTGAAGACATTATAATCTCAGACCCTCCAATTGAGGAAATCATAAGAGATATTTATGAAAATGATAAATGTTAAGCGTTTTCTTGGTATAGGAAAGTTCACATTCAAAGATCACAGTGCATATAGATTTGATATGTTTGTTTGGATAATTTTAGTCCCGTTTTTTCTTATAGTGGAATATTTTTTATGGAAAACACTTTTTGCAGCAAGTGGAGAAACCGTAATTAGAGGTTTTACATTTAGTGCAATGATTACGTATTATATGATGTCGCATGTAACAATGTCTATAACACATAGTAATTTTGATCAGAGAATTGCTAATTTAGTTAGAAGTGGAAAACTTGTTAGATATATTACTAAACCCATAACATATTTTAGATTGTGTTTATTTAGAAATATATGGAATAGTGCATTTAGGGCAATTAAATATGCCACACCAGTTTTAATTGTAGGGTATTTTTTAATACCTAATTTAGATGTTAATTATATTAATGCTGGATTGTATTTAATTTCACTAATTCTTGCTATGTTTTTAAAATTTGCATATATATTTTCATTTGGTTTAATATCTTTTTGGACTAAAGGATATGCAGGAATTAGAATTGTTAGAAATGGTGTTGATGGATTATTGCGAGGAATGCTTATTCCATTGATATTTTTCCCAGTAATATTTCAGAAAGCATTTTTCTTTTTGCCTTTCCAATATATGTTATATGTTCCAATACAGATATTTTTAGGTGCATATTCATATAGCGAGGTTTTAGTTATGCTTGGAATGCAATTATTATGGACCTTAATTTTTATGGCAATTGCATTAACCGTTTGGAAAAAAGCATTTGCTAAATTTATGGCGGTGGGAACATGACAATATCACAGTCATGGAAATTGTATAAGAAATGCTTTAATGTAGAATTAGCTTCGTGGATGGCATATCGATTAAGTTTCTTTTTGTTCTTAATTGGAACAGCAATTTTTAGTTTATTTGGTCCTGTTGTGGTTTTTTTAATATATTCAAATAATCTTTCTTTTCCAGGGTGGACTTTTTATGAAGCACTTTTACTTTTAGGTTCATTTAGTTTAGTTGCAGGTATTGAGCACTATGCATTTAGTGCAATTGGGTGGTCTACATCTGAACTTGTAAGGCGCGGAAGGTTTGATGGGTTTTTAATTAGGCCTGTTTCACCACTAAAATTCGCAATTCTACGAACACCCGACATCGATGGTTTAGCAGAACTTGCTATGGGAATTATAATTGTAACTTATTCAATTATAAAATTACAACTTGTAATACAACCAATTAATGTTTTAATGTATTTATTGATTGTTCTAGCAGGAGTTATGTTCTTAACTTCTATTGATATAATTGCAGCATCAATGAACTTTATATTTGTTAAGGCTCACGCAATTATTGATTTTTTTACACAGCTTAGAATGTTTGGTAAGTATCCAATTAGTATTTTCGGACCAATGGGACATATAATTTTTACATTCTTTTTACCTATGGGATTAGTTGCATTTTATCCTGCACAAGCATTTTTAGGAAGACTTGAGTGGATAGGTGTTATTCAATTGCTTTTAGTTGCGTTATCTTTCTTTTTAATTAGCTTATTATCTTGGCGATACGGGTTAAGGCATTATACTAGTGCAGGAGGGTAATATTCGTTAGTGGAAATGTAGCTTTGTTTTATTTAATATAACTATTTGAAACTAAATATTGGAACATAAATTTTAAAACAGCGAATTTTATTTAAACAACTATGGAAAAAAAGAAAATGGAGATTTCTCTACCAAAAGAACTTGTAGAAAAAATAGAAAAATACGTTGAGCAAGGACGTTTTAAATCTATGGAAGAATTTATTGAACATGCAACTAATCTTCTTCTTTATGCAGAAGACAACAAAGATTTATTCACACAAGCTCTAGGTAATTAAGTAATCGATTTATAACCCTAAATTTTTAATATTGTAATGCACTTGCCTTACAGCTAATTCAAGGTCAGTAACATAATCAATAAGTTTTGCTATCTTTTTTGGAGATCGATACATGATAGGGTTTAATGCCCTAATTACAAATGCACATCTAAAAAGAATTTTTACTGTACTCGTATCACTATGTTGTATTTTTTTACCTTGGTTTTTTAATATATTTATTATTATTTTCTGAACATCATATGCGTGCGTTAGATTTGGTCTAATGACTTTTAAATTTCTAATACTTCCAATTATATCTCCGGTTTTAATATTATTTTTAATGTTTTCTAGTGCTTTAAAATCTAATAATAACTCTTTATCTCCCTGTTCTAGTTGTAAGTTTTTTGACATAATATATAAATACCTACAAGTATAAAATACTTATTGTGTTATATTTACAACATTTGTTGTTTCATTAATATTTATGCTCACTTTTGGTAAAAATTGTTGAATAACCCACGCATTTGTTTTAAGATGATTTGAAATGCGAGATGTTCTGAACTTGCCACCATTTCCAAGAGCTAAGAATAATATAATTTGGTCTGCCATTCGGTGATCAACTGTTGCACCACTTTCAATTTCTTCTTCAAGCATTTCGGCACATATTGCACCAACTTCTTCTGCTTTAACTCTGCGTTCTCCAATTTCAACAACTCCAAGCTTACAATTCTTAAAGTGTGCATGTGCATGAACAGATGTTCCATTGCTAAGTGAAGGACCATAAATTACTTTTTGCTCAAGTATTTTATCCCTATAAGGTTTTGATAGTTCTTCTTTAAATCCAGCTAATTGCCTTTCAGCAACTTGCGAATTTCTTAATCCATCTGAGCAAATTGAATGAACATCAATATGTTCTAAGTTTTTTTGTGAAATTGCATCAAAAGCAGTTCTATCTTTCCAAGGATAGACTACAATTCTAACTTTTCCATTACCTTTTGGATAAAATCCTCGCTTAACTTCATCAACTGAAATATTTAAACCAATAATCTTCATGTTCCTTCCAAAAACATGCTCAAAATAATCTATTGTCGGTGCAAATTTTACATCTGTGCCACCGATAATTTCAAAAGTAGATACATCCTTGCCAAAAGCTGCAATAGGCACAAGAGTTTGCAATACTAATGTCACAGACCCTGCTGTCCCGACGTTAAATTGGAACTTGCCATGTATGTGTGCACCTGGAGTAAATTCTAATTCCATTGAACCTAATCGATTTCCTGTAACGTTTGCACCACAAATCTTTGCAGCAGCATTAATTCCAGTCAAATGCTGAGCGCTTAAACCTGGCTTACTTCGACCTCTTCGTATATTAATAATTCTAACGGGTTTGTTAGTGATGCAAGATAATGTAATTGCCGTTCTAAGAATTTGTCCGCCACCTTCTCCTTGTGCTCCGTCAATTTTAATCATAACTTATTTTAATATGCAGATATAAAAATATGATGCTTGCAACAACACATGTAATTATTCCTCTTGTTATAGCAGATTTAATTAGGGATTATTTTCTAAAACACAAACATCGAAGACTTATTCCACGAAGATATATTTTCTTTGTAGGTGTTGGTGGAATTTTACCAGATATTGATATTGCGTTAGCTTATTTGTTTAACTTCCTTTCAATTGAGTTGCCCCGTTTATTACGTCATGGAAGAATTACACATTCTATTTTTCTAGTGCTTGCTTTACTTATTGCATCAGCATTTCTTTGGAGTGGAACAAAGTTTAGTAAAGGACCTTCAAAAAAAGAACATCATAGTTGGTTTTTAATTAGCATATTAGTTGCAATAGGTGTTTTAGCACATATTTTATTAGATGGATTTGCAGGAGATACAACACCTTATTATCCTCTTTCTCAAGCAGTAGCATTTGGAGCACAAAGAATTAATCAACAATTAATGATATCAATTGATGCAGTTATCCTTCTTGCTTGGCTCTTCCATGAAGAATGGCATCATAATATTAAGAAATTTTTCTAAATTTCTTAAGCTAGCTAATTTTCAATTAGCTATATCCGAAAGTTCTTCTGAACTTTAGGAGCTCGCTAATCTTTGATTTGCGATATAAAGAAGTTCTTCTAGTTCTTTTTCCAGGCTATTTGTTGAACTATTTTTTCAAGTTTTCTAGAGTTGATGCGAACTTTTTGATAAAGGTAAAAGACAATTCCTGTTAGAAACATAAAACCTGCAATTGTGAAAAATGGAATTGGTCCGCCACCAATACCTAAAACTAATCTAAATTTATTAATCCAATCTGTAAACATTAGTGCAAATATGAAACCTAGCCATGCAGCTGACCAAATATAAAAATCTCCTCGAGTTAAATGATGACGCTTCCAGCTATCAAATGCTAAATAAAGCATTCCTGCACCATAAGCAATACCAATTAGTTGTATGAAAATCAAATCCATCCTATCTTTACCTCTAACATTTTTATAAAGAATCCCATACCTACCAATACACTTGTGCCTTTGTAAGCATCGTGATAAAATGTTTCAACAGGAATTTCTGTGAATGCGATGTCGTTCTTTAATGTATTAATAATCATTTCAGTTTCAACAAAATATCCATGTGAGTGCCATTTGATTTTCGGATATATTTTAGATTTAAATGCTCTAAAACCATTTTGCGTATCATCTATTTTAGCACCAAACAAAACTCTAAAAATATTGTTTAATCCCCAATTACCTAAACGAAATACGCGTGGAGAGTTTTCAGGCATCTTACGTGTTCCAAAAACAATATCTGATTTGTTTAATTTTTTCAGTAGTTTTGGAATTTCTTTTGGATTATGCTGACCATCTGCATCAATTAAAACAATTGTATCTGCTTTGTTTTTGATTGCGTATTCAATACCTGTTTTCATTGCAACACCTTTACCCATATTTACAATATGCTTCAAAACTATTGCTTTGGATTTTTTTGCTTCTAAATATGTTTTATCTTTAGAGCCATCATCAACAACAATTACTTTATCAACATACTTAGAAACTTTTTGAGCAGTTTTTCTAATATGTTTATCTTCATTAACTGCTGGAATAATTGCAAATGTTTTCATTTTAGACAAACCATATAAGTAAAGAGAATGCTAGTTCAACTAGCATTAATTGATAAACAATTTGCTTTTCAGTAAACCTTCCTGTTCTCATCCATATATGTGGAAGCGAGTGAATTCCCTTCCATTTAGAATGAACTTTATTTTTCTTATCAACAAAACCAATTGTATCTTTTTTAAATTTACTTCTAGACTTTAACGCGAATTCAATAAAAAATGGAATCGAACAGATTGCTGCTGCTCTTTCAATGTTACCAAGAATTGCAATACAAGCAAGACTTGCACCTAAGAAATATGTTAAAGAATCTCCTGCCATTATTTTAGCAGGTGCTTTATGGAACTTCCACAAAGCAAGAAGTGAGCCAAAAACTGCAAAAGATAAAACTGCACCTAAATAACTTTGATGAACAATTGAATATAATCCCAACATACCTGTATAAATTATTCCCATACCAGAACCTAAACCATTTAACCCTTCTAACATATTGACCATGTTTGCAGCACCAAAAATCCCAATTGGCACTATCATTAAAGGATATAGAATTCCAAAGTTTATGTTTCCGAAAAAAGGAATATTCATTGTAGAAGTTCCTGCAGATATTATCATCAAAGGAATAATTGCAGGAAGAATAAGAAGAGGTTTTTGCCATTGTTTTAATCTTCCACCTGTTTCAGTTGATTTGTAATCTGCTTTATCTTTAATAGTTGTAAGATCATCCATAAAACCTGCAATTGTAATTATTAGAAGCGTTGTAATTGCAGCAAAAATATGTAGTATTTGAATATTACTATTATTATAAATAAACGTTTGAATAAATATTAATGCACTTAGTGCTACAAAAGTCCCTGCAAAAGCAATCCAACCAGCACTTCTTGGAACTAATGGTTTGTTTATTTTGTGCGCGTCTGGAACAGTCATTCCAATACTTCTTAGAAATTTAATAATTGGAGTTGCAGAAATATAACTAATTAGAAAGCTTACAATAGTTATGAACAGTATTGTTTTTATCATTCTTCAATACTCCTTTATCCGTAAATACTCTTTTCTAAGTATTTATCATCCACCTTAGCGGTTGAAGGATATTCAATTTCCCAAATTCTAATTGGACCTATAATACTACCTTGGTATATTCCAAGAGGTGTTCCATCATCATATACTTTATTAAATCCCGGAATTTTTTCATCATAAAAATATAGTCTTGCTAAGTTACCATCTTTAACTTTTGATGATGCAAATAACATCGCACCAATTGGGTTTATATTTTCATTATCAATATAATATGGAAGTAAGACAACGCACGCATCTATTGATGGTTCTTCAACAATTATGTTTTGAATAACACCCTTATTAACAACACAATTAATGTTCATAGAAAGTTGCTGTCCATTTCCAACTACGAAATATGCTACGGGTGGTTCAAATGACCCATCTTCATAAACCATCATACTTATTCCTGCAAGAGCCGTTCCTTGTGGAAGAACGCGATTATCAATAATTAAATCCTGGTCTAATCCCCAATATCCTTGGTAAAGATTTTCAACGCCTCCTCTAATTTCATTTTGGCCTTGCAGTGCGAACATACCTATTGTGCTTCTTCTGTCAAAATCTTCATCAGAACCAATTGTTGCAAAAGCATGATATTTTCCAATTTCTTCATTTGAGATTAATAAATGTGTAACTTCATGAGTTTTAAAATAATCAAATGTTTCTGTGAGATTATTATGTGTCAATCCATAGCGACCCATTCCATGGTCCCATGCCATAGCATTTCCACCATCAACAACTGTTGCTCGTTCTCCAATTGTTTGTGTCCAATAACCATAATCCCACCAATGCGCAATTACTGCATCCTCCGCAGTATTATCTCTAATCCATGTCATTGAATTTTCCCATTTTCCAGGTAAACCTGAACCAGAATTTGAATTTACATATGTTGCTGTAACAGTATTTGAGTAAAAGCAAAATGCAGCAAAAATAATTAAAATTATTGCCAGTACTTTTTCAGTCTCGCTGTGTTTGAATAAATCTTTAGCTAAATTAACTGTAAAATATGCCGCTACTATTGCAACGGTTGGACCAAATGCAAATATTGTTCTTACTGCTCCACGTGCGATAATTGCAGTAAATAAGAACCAAATGAAAATCAAAAGTAAACTCCAATCTACATTAAATATTTCAGAAAAAGCATGTTTGTCTCTGTTATAATAATAAATATAAAATCCAAAAAATGCTGCTACGAAAAATCCAAACCACCATAGATATGTTGATGTAGAAAATTCAGCAATTTTAGCATATTTTGCGTCTGGTGAAAATCTACCAAATATGAATATGATAAAAAATATTGAATAACTTGCAGCAATTGAAAGTCCAACTTTTAATGATTTAAACATTTTAATTACCATATAAATTGAGCCAAAAAATGCTAATAAGAACGTCCAACCAAATCCAGACCACCAACCATTACCACCAATAAAATAAGGTTGTTGGTTCTCTGAAACTGTAAATGCAAATCTACTTGTTCCTCCAGGATGTAGAAGTCTGCTTATAACAAAAGAAGGGTCGGTTAATCCTAAAGCCCATCCTACAATAAATGCGATTATAGCAATTCCACCGAGAATGATTAATTCTCCAGGAATTTTGTATGGAAGAGCATCACCAATATTATCAGCTAGATTTTTAAGAGGCTTAATTTTATTTGCTAAAAGAATTACAACTGAAAGAAGTAACGCCAAGTTTTCTAATTCTTTGATAAAATTTATATTACCAAGAGCTATTGCGCTTAAAATTACAAATGATGCAAACCAACTTAAATAGCCAATCAATTGATTTTTTGATAATTTAGTTAAAATTGTTGAAAGTATTGCTAATCCCACAAGTGAAACAATTAAGAAACGATATCCTCCCGGCCAACTAAAATACATAAATGCAGAAATAATTCCTGCTGAACTTCCAAATATAATTGATTTAATTGTTTTTTTAGATTGCCACATTAATGCAAATAGCCATAGTGCTGCGAACATGAAAACCATAGCAATTGCTTCGTGGTCTGCAAATCCTGCGCCGGTTCTGTAAATATAACCAGGAATAACTGCTAAAAATGCAGTTGCAACAAGTGCAACTCTTTCGCCAAAAATTTCTTTTACAAATAAGAATAAAAATACTAAGCTAATAACTGTAGCAACTACGGGATATATTATATGCCATTCTATTTGTGTTACTGATGGCATAATCAGATTAATTATTTTGTAAGCATATGCTAAAACATAACTAACAAATCTATAGTCCATTCTTAAATTATAACCTAGTGGAACATAACGCATCATATCATGTGTTACCATAGTTCCAGTTTGAACTATTTCTTGAGAATATCTAAAGAACGCATAGGGGTCTAATCCTAATAAATATTTACTTTGTAAGTGAGAGAGGTTTCTTGTTCGCACAAAATAAGCAAGTGCTAAAATTGGAAGAAGTAAAATCCAATAAATATTATTAGTTTTTAGGAATTTAATAACTTTTTCTCTGTCTATAGATATTGTTTCATCAGATTTATCTTCACTTTTAATAAGACCTTTAAATTTACTCACTATTTGTTTCCTTTTATCAGAAATATCATCCATCAAATTCTTTTAATATTACATATAAAAGCATTATGTAAAATAAGTCGTTATATAGCAGCATATAAATATTTTTATACTCAAAATCTTGCGAGTTATATGGAAATAATACCAAGATTTCACTGTATAAATTGTGGAGATAAATTACCTACTGATATGAAAAGTAAGCGTCGCTCTGGTGAGCTTGGCACATATTATAAAGATGTAGAACATTTTACTCTTGGAACAAATAGTTGGCATGTTGGAATTATGAATGAAAATGATTTTAATCCAATTTATGATGTGTTAGATGACGCTAAGATTAGAAAATTAGCAGAAAAAACATTTGAAATTAATAATTTACCTTTAGATACTAATCGAAAGGCGATTTTATCTAAAAACGAAATGCCCGAAGTAGCAAAACCTTTTGATGAAAGAATGGAAAAAATAAAGAATTTTGTAGCTGCATCTAAATTTGATGGTTCTTATGGAAAAGCATTTGCAGTTCATGGTGATTGTATGGATTTAGATAAATATTTAGGCGATGTAATTAAATCTATTTTAGACCATGGAGAGAACGAAATATTGCAAGCTGAAATCGCGATGCCATATAGTGCGTATACAAAACTTTTCAAATTTGCAACAGAAGAACTTGATTTACCTCTAACACCAGAACTTGGTGATATTATTATTCATTTAGAAGTACATTCTTTTAATGATCGTTGATTAAATCACAAAATTATATTGGAACCATAGGACTTACAAATGTTTCTAGAACACCTGCGACTAAAAGTAATCCAATTGCAAGTAGAATTAAATTAGAACAATCATATAACACTCTATTAAATTTCTGATCCATAAATTCATGACGTAGCACTGCAACAGATATCATACCACCCGCAAGACCACCTACAAAGTAAGCACCAATTTCAGGTATACCATGTATCATATATCTAAGGAGACCTAAAGAAAATCCTGCAAAATAAGCAGAAACTCCAGTAATTCCTGCAGAGCCAGCATAACCTGCTATAGCTTTTCTAGCTGTGTTTCCAATTGCAACTGCAACAACACTTGCATTCCAAGTTAGTATGAAAATAGCACCTGCACCATAAATAAATGAGAATAACAAGACAAAAAGTAAGACTTTGAGATTATTTACTAAAACTGCCATGAAATAAGAACTAACACTAATTGCATTCGCAGTTACTTGATTAATATTATTATTGATTGCTTGTATTGTATTTATTTGAACACTAAAGAGATTATTAACTAAACTTTGTGGAAATGCTACAAACCATAATGAATACGCGAGAACCATTCCTAAGAACATCCATACAAAAAAAGGCATAGCTCGTTTATGATTTACATCATAATCTACATTTTTTTTAAACACACTTTCTTCTTCAAAGCGCATTAAAGAAACCATTAAGGGCAATAGTGCCATAACTGTAAAGAAAACAGTTGTTAAGCTAGCATGATTTGGAAATATCCATAGCGCAATAAAAATTGCAAGACTTGCGTAAAGAAACGCGAGTGGCAACATCTCAATTGGCTTTCTCTCAGCTAACCGAACAGGAATTAATGATTCTAAGACCATAACTAAATAATCTTATGAATTATATAATGATTTCCTAGTCATTAAGTAGAATTTCTATAATCTTAGCAAAGGCAGGTCTTGTTATGAAAACACCAATTGATACTCCTGCGATTGTTGTAAGTGCGAATCCTTTAAGCATTCCAGCACCCATTATTAGAAGTGGTGCCATTGCAACAACTGTTGTGAAATATGCTGCCATGATAATAAAGAAAGCGCGTTTAATTCTTTCTTTCCAATTGCCCATTGCTTCAGCTCCTTTTAGAACTTCGTCGGTTATGACAATCTGATGGTCTACGCCAGTTCCAACTGCTGCAAGTATACCTGCAATTGCAGCTAAATCAAGATTCCATTTAATTAGTGCAGCAAATCCAAGAATTATAATTATCTCGCTTGTTCCTGTAATTAAAATCGGAATAGCAATTTTTAATTTTCGAT
Source organism: Candidatus Woesearchaeota archaeon (assembly GCA_018692915.1). Taxonomy (GTDB): domain Archaea; phylum Nanobdellota; class Nanobdellia; order UBA10117; family JABICX01; genus JABICX01. Next base: position 41,977 of record JABHLG010000004.1, read on the forward strand.
ATCTTATGAAAATAACTACCCCTACAGCAAGTAATGCACCAGCAAGAGCTAATATTGCAGATGTAAAGAACTGCTCTCCAAGTGTTGGAGATACAATATCAATTTTTTCAATGTCTAATTTAACTGGAAGTGAACCTGTAATTAATAGTGTCTGGAATTGTTTCATGTTTTCTAATCCAGCAGTTATTGCAGCTTCTTTTGTTTGTCCTTGTCCTGGACCTTGAATTACAAAACTTGTAGAAACTTTTCCTTGTAAATCCTCTGAGATATAAAGACTATCAAATAATTCATCATCTAAATAAAGGTCTAATTTTTCACTTAAGTATCTTTCACCATTATTTGTTACAATATCTAACTTAGATGTTATTTCTGAATGTTTTTGTGCACTTTCTTGAGATACATCAACTCTAAAACTGAATCGACATTGCCAAATTCCACCCTCTTGAGATTGTCCACAAGTTCTTAAGTCAATACCTGAACAATCTGCAGACCTACATACAGATTTAATATCTTGGCCACCAACAAAAACAGTTTCTCCGCCAATCTGAGCTTCAAACTTTCCTTGTTGTCCAATTAGTTTTTCAACATCCTCTCTAGTTGCACCAGCTAATTCAACAATAATATATTTATCTCCTTCAATACTTCTTGTTTGACTGATTGCAACATCACTTAAACCATATATATTTAATCGCTTTGATATAATATCCATAGCATCTATAAATTGCTGTTCGGTTACTTCTCCATCAGGTTTTAGAATAACTCTTGCCCCTCCAACTAAATCAAGACCCTTTTTTAAATTTGAAGTTGGAACTTCTTTAATATTAATTCCTAACCCATCTTCTTGATAAACAATTTTGTAATTTCCTTTGTTTGTTTCTAAAGTTGCAACACTACCTATTTCTAATTCTGAAACAATATTTGCATATGCATTTAATGTTTCAATTTCTTGACCATTAATATTTGTTATTATGTGACCTGTATCAATTCCTGAAATTTCTGCAGAACTATTTTTATTAATTGTATCTACATATGCGCCAGATGATGAAAATCTTGGTTGTATTGTCCAAATAGATAAAAGTAAAAATATTATTAATAGAATAACTTTCCAATCAAATAATATTTTCTTTAGCTTATCCATTTTTCTTCTTTAACCACCATGTTATTATTGATGCATTCATAATCCAAGTGTTAATAAAATCAAACATCAGTCCTAGCAAAAGAACTAATGCAATTTGTTGCAAAATCTTTGAAGGACTAATAACATAAATTGTTGTAAGTGCAACAAGTGTTGTTACGCTCATAGTTATACCTGTCTTTAGTGCATTTGCGACTCTATCTGAGACAGAACCTTCATGTTGCTTAATTGTTCTAACCGATAATAATATATTTGAATCTACGGAATATCCAATGAGCATTAAAAGTGCAGCGATACTTGCAGTTGATAATTTAATTCCTAATAAATTTATTGCAGCTAATGTGCATAAAAAGTCAGAGAATGCAGCTAAAACAATTGCACCACTTGGGACTAATTTCCTAAAGTAAAAGAAAATAACTCCAGCCATAAATATGAAAGCAAGGAATAGTGCTTGAACTGTATTATTCCAGAATGTTGTGCTAAGTGAAGAACTAGTTTCTTCGATTGTGTATTTGCCTTCGATTACCTCGAGCCCTGTAGAATCTGAAATAGCCTTTTTTATACCATCAATATCAGACGTTTGCTCAACCTCAAAAGTATAACCAAGATTTCCCGAAGAGCCAAAGCTTCTCAATTCCTTAACTCTTGAACTTAATCCAAGTTGGTTGGATATTGCTTTTTCCGCACTTGCAATATCAATCTGTTCTCCAGTCTCAACTGTAATCATAATTCCACCAGTAAGAGTTATATCTTTACTGACAAATTCACCTGTATTGACCTTCCAAAATCCTAAAATTAATATTGCACATAATAAAATCACAATAGGTAATATTATTATTTTCTTATACTTATGCTCGTAAATCTTCCCAATCCAATCAGTCATAAGTTTGCAGTCACAGTAATGTTTTAAATCTTACGATAATAGAAGATATATGCGTAAAGTAAGTATGCTTTTACTTGTGCTATTAATTATGCCTTTGTCTATTGCAACAAGCGAGGATATTGCTAAACATGATTTAAAAGCACTATACCAAGAAGAAGGTATTTATGCCGGACCAAATCAGTTTTCAGATTATTGGGCAAGAGATGCATTATTTGCAACCCTTGGAGCAAATTCAATAGGTGATTATGATATATCAAAAAAACAACTAGAATTATTTATCAAATATCAAAACATTGATGGACAAATACCTATGCGCGTGGGTGATTATGATATTACACTTAAACTTTTGGGAATAAATATAAATCAAGGACAAAGACCTAGATATGAACAAGATAAGCTTTTCAGTAACCCTCGAGATCAAAATTGTTTATTTGTAATTGCTGCAGAAGATTATATTGTAAAATCTGGCGATATACAGTTTGCTAGAGAAAATTTCCATAATTTTGAAAATGCAATTACGTGGTTAGCTAGTAAAGATGATTCTAATAATTTCTTAATAGATGAAGGAGAATATGCTGGCTGGACAGATTCTGTGAAGAAAAATGGCGAGGTTCTTTATACAAATGTTTGTTATTATCGTTCTTTGAAAGCAATGTCAAATATTGCCCATATTGTTGAAAATGAGCCTGAAGCACAGCTTTATGATTTATGGGCCAGATTAGTTCATAAAAGAATTAATGATAATTTTTGGTTAGATGACGGATATTATGCAGATTGGATACATGATGGAACAACATATACTTATTTTTCAACAGATGGAAATGTTTTAGCAATTCTTTGGGGCGTTGCAGATGAGCAGAAAGCAAAAAGCATATTGTCATATGCAGAGTCAAATAAAATTTCAGAGGGTTTTGGTGTTAAAACAACATATCCTGAATATAAAACAGCACTTATTTCCCCAGTAAATATTTTCGCAGGAATTCCTGATTATCATACTGAAATGCGTTGGCTTTGGGTATCTTGTTTTTATGCAAAAGCCCTAAATGAAAATGGATTTGAAAATCGAGCAACAGATGAGCTAGCTGAAATCAATGCAGGTATTGAAAAACAAGGCGAGGTTTACGAAGTTTACGATTCTGACGGAGAGCCAATTAACCGTCTTTTTTACAAAGCAGAGCATCCTTTTGCATGGTCTTCAGGAGTTTGCACTTATGTTACTCAAGATTGGCAAAGTAATTAAATTAAAAGATTTAAAAATAAAATGATAACTAAAAGACACTTATTGATTGCGTTTATTCTAGTGATAGGAGTAATTATAACAATTGCTTGCTTTGTATTTGGATATGAACCTTTACTACTTGCTAATATTTTTCTAGCTTCAACTACGCTTTTAGCAGCAGTTACAATTGCAGCGAGGATAATAATGCAATGAAATTAATAATTGATCCGAAAGGGAAGAAGTATTTGATGAAGAAAGGAGAGAAAGAGTTTCACACACAGCACGGTGTAATTAAAATTCAGAAGAAGGATGGTCTGATAGAAACACATAAGGGAACTACTTACTTACAAGTTGAAGCTAACTTTACAGATAAGCTCTTGCAGTGTGGTAGAGGACCACAGGTTGTTCTGCCAAAAGATGCAGCTGCAATTGTCGCACACACTAATTTGCAACCTGGAGCAAAGGTAGTTGATGCTGGTGCAGGTAGTGGTTGGTTATCATCGTTTATTTCGCACTATATTGGACCTGAAGGTAGGGTTACGACCTATGAGATACGTAAAGAATTCGCTAAAATTGCAAAAGATAATTTTAAGTTCTTAGAGCTAACAAACATCAAACTAAAAAATGCAGATATAACAAAAGGAATTAAAGAAAGAAAATTAGATTTAATTACACTTGATTTACTTACTCCAACAAAAGTTCCAAACATTCCAGCTGCTTTGAAAAAAGGTGGATATGTTGTTGCATATGTTCCACATTTAGAGCAAGCAGAAGATTTTGTAGCATTTGCAAAAAAACAGGGTCTTTATTTTGAGCGAACAATTGAAGTCATTGAGCGAGAATGGGGTTTAAAATGGGACTCACTTAAAGAAAAAATGGGCGCTATTGGCCACACAGCATATTTAGTGTTCTGTCGAAAAATATAAACTCTTAAAAGCTTTTACTACTAAAATATAAAATGCGTATAACAAAAATAATTGAGAATAATCCTAGAGCAGTTAAAGTAGCATGTGTTTTAACTACAATTGTTACAAGTTATGCTGTTATTAAAAATCAACCAATTGAAGCAATAGAAACTGGTATTGAATATATTTCTCAAGCATTTAATAATATTAATTTAGTTGGAAGTGCTCAAGCTGCAAATGATACAGCAGCTAATACTGATGGTGATGATACGTGTTATGCTGGAACAAGTAGCGCTGCAGTATTAACAACATTGGTGGGATATCAAAGAGTTGCTCGTAAGAGAAATTAAAACTCCTCTAAATATGTTTTGTCGTAAAATATAAACTCTTAAAAGCTTTTCTTACTATGTAGTGTATGGTAAATACTCTTACTTACTTAACAAAATACTCTTTGAAAGATAGTAATATTAGTAGTATTGAGAATTTGATGAAAAAAAATGGATTTTCACCAAAAACTCCAGAAGTAATTAAGAGAGATATGTTTAATACAAGAGATACTTTTGCTTTAGATTATATTTTAGATGTGGATAATAAACTATTAGAAAATAAAGATTTATGGACAGAATTATTATTTGATTTTAGTAATAATCGATTCAATTCTTATGGTTCTTTATTAATTCTTAGTTTAGATAATGCTTCTAAAGGAATTAATATACATTTATCTGGAAAAAATAATGTTGTTGCTATATATTCTTCTGAAAATTCAGAAGTATTTAATGCAGAATCTGTTTTTATAAATGTAAGTAGTTTTTATACAGATAAACCATTAACAATTATAATTGGTGAAGATAGTAGAGATATATATTTGAAAATGCTACCAAAAGAAATACGTGATGATATTTGTGGTCGTGCTACATATGCTTTTGAATATGCTAAAGAGTTTTTAAGATTAGTCAAAGAAAAAGGAATTGATATTTAGAATTCATCTAAATCTCTATCTAATTCTCTATCGGGGTGAGCTTCTTTCTTTTCATTTGATAATTGATTCCAGATATTATCAGCGATTTTTGCAGAATGGAGAATCATTGCTAGTTTTTGAGGAGAGCTCTTTTTGATATCAGATGGTTTTTTCCAGCCAGCATTCCAAAGTAATCTTGCTCTGTATCGACCAATTCCTCGTAACTTGACAAGAGCAAGTAGCTCTTCTTTAATTCCATGTTTTACTCTAAATCTTGTTTTGTTTGATAAACTTCGCATTTCTTCCATATCTAGCAAGCGAGCAAGTTCAGAACAGGCATAGAGCAACCAGTCTGCAGTCATTAGTTTTGAGCGAATCTCTCCTGGACGAACATTAAATTTCTCAAGTAAATATTCCTCACTATGCTCACTCATCCAGTCCATAAATAGCAAAGAAGTTTTTATTGTATCTAAAAATCGAGAATATTCGTAATCCCATTCTTTTGGAATATCTATAATTATTTTTTCTTTGTAAGTTACAATTGCATCGTCAATTAAATCGCCATCAGATTTACGACTAGGTATTAATGGATACATTTTAGATGAGTTTGAAACTAAATGAACCATAGAAAATTCATCTTTTTTAACAACTTTATTTAATCCCAGTATCATTTTCCAAGCATCCATAGGGTCAAGATATAATTCAGATATTCTTTTACCAACTTTTGTTGGTTTTAAATCCTCACCTTTTACAATGATAAACTTGTATTTTTCAAGCAAATCTAACATGTCTTCAATTTTTAGCTCAAAGCTCCAGTCATTACCATATTGGAAACCATAGAACGTTTCTCTGAAAAATTCCATAATTTCGTTTTTTGTTCTAACAAAACCTGAAGAAATCAAACTTAGCATGTAAGTTCGTAAGACAGGTTCAACTGCAAGTTTAGATGTAATTGCTTCTGGCTTGCCAAGAATATAATTTTCATAAATATAGTCTTGGTCTTTTTCAGAATTAGCAATTGATATTGCAAGTCCTTCTTCTACACCTCGTCCAGGTCTGCCTGCTCTACCAGTCATTTGATGATATTCTAAAACAGGTATCCAATTAGAGCCACGCCCATCAAAACGCTTTAGTGATTTCATAATAGTCCTATCTGCAGGCATGTTTATTCCCATAGCAAGCGTTGGTGTGCAACAAATAATTTTTATATTACCCTCACGGAAATTGTCTTCAACTAATTTCTTCTGCTTTGCAACAAGTCCTGCATGATGAAACGCAACAGTTTTCATAAAAACATCATAAAGTTTTTGACATTGTTTTGTTGGCCTGCCAAGTGATTTAATTATTTTCTCAGCGTCACTTTTTAGGTCCTCATCAACCTTAAGTAAATTAGCAATTTTCATTGAAGTTGATTCAGCAGCGTTTTTAGTCGGACAAAATATCAAAGCTTGTTGATTGCGTTTTATTGTATCGATTGCAAGCTGAAGTGTTGGGTCAGAAATATCTGAGATAACTTCATGGTTATCTTTTTTATTATGAAAATTAACTTGCTTATCAAAAAATGTTCCTTGATATAGTGTTATAGGTCTCCAATTATCTATAATCAGTTCTGCATTCATCCATGTTTTTAATTCTTCAGGATTACCTACTGTTGCAGAAAGAGCAATTAACTGCATTTTAGGAAGTAGTTTTCTAAGTAATGTTATTAGGATTTCAAGAGTTGGACCTCTATGGTGAGAATTAAGTAGGTGAACTTCATCAACAACAACTGTCGATATATCTTTTACCCATTTTGCTTGATGGCGCAGAATGGAATCTAATTTTTCGGCAGTTACAATAATTAAATCATAATTTTCTAGCCAAGGGTCTGACGAATCTAAATCTCCAATTGAGATAGCAACTTTTACACCTAACGGTTCATATTTTTCTTTAAATTCTTTAAATTTTTCACTTGCTAGACTTTTCAGTGGAACAATATAAACTGCCTTACCTTTTTTTTCAAGAATAGAATTAATTGCACCAATCTCTGCAACAAGAGTTTTACCTGAAGCAGTTGGTGTGCAAACTAGTAAGTTCTTTCTTTCAAGCAAACCTGCTTCAATAGATTTTGCTTGACACGGTCTAAATTCTTTGAATTCTAACGTTGGATATAACTTCGGATGCACTTTATTCTTAATTTCAGAAACAAGCATCCTAAAACTTTAAAGAACGAGTTATAATAAATTATATAATGGAGTAAATTGATTAGATTATATGCACAAAATAAGACGAGCTGAACCAAAAGACGCAAAACAAGTAAGACAGATGAGTATTGATTTAGAGGAAGCTATGTTTGATTTGCACAAGAAAAATAAACAAACTATATTTGCGCAGAAACCCGTTATTGCTTCGAAGCATTCAGTTAAAGATCATGCTGAATGGTTCGCAGGTATGGATGGCAAAAAAGATATTGATTTGACGCATATGTGGTATGTATTAGAAGTTGATGGAAATGTTGTTGGTTATATCAATGGACAGCTCGAGAAAGAAAATGTAGGTCATTTAGATTCATTATATATTCTTAAGTCATATCGTGGCAAAGGTTATGCAACTGCAATGGTCAAGAAAATTAAAAAATGGTTCAAACTAAAAAAAGTAAAGTTTATTGATATATCTGTAGATGCTCCAAATAAACCTGCTCAGAAGTTGTACGAAAAATTAGGTTTTGTTAAAAAGACACACATTTATGGTTTGAAAGTTTAAGAGATATCTACATTTATTACTTGGATGTAGCTGGTGTTAATACAATCATTTGTTGTATTAGTATGTGAATAAGTTAGAAGAACTTTATGTGAGCCTTTTCCTGCTGCAGCATTTCCACTAGGTTTAAACTGAACAGAATAGCATTTGTTTGTTAAAGTATCATTTAGCATAATGTAATTAACTGAAATATCTCTACCTTTTTTCATCACACAGCTACTTCTTTCTTCCCCAAGCGTTCCAAGAATCGTGTAATTAAAACAAGAACCATTTATACTAGCATTACCAAGAATTGCAGTTCCCTTACTTAGAAATGCATCAGGTGGATTCCTTTCAAAAGTAAAAGTTATTGTATGATTATTGTCAATAAAAAGATAACCTTCATCAATATCAAAATTAACACTTCGCTGTGATTGTTCGTTTGCAACTTCTCTTATAGCTTTGTCTAATTCAATCATTCTATTTTCAATGCGAGAAATTTCATTAACTTGATTTGAATCATCTAGAAATTCTTTAGCCCAAAAGAAAGTTCCACTTACAACAACAATTATAATTAGTGTTATAATTAAAAATCCAGTTATATTTGATTGAGCTTTTTTATTTATCATTGACATTCACATGTGCCTGTATCTAAATCTGAAGTGCATGTTCCAGAGTCACAAGTTCCTATTGAACAAGACCAATCTGGCGGAACACCACCACAAGTTTCAGCAGCCATACATTCACATTCATGACCATATGTTATTGCACAATCACCTCCACTTGAGCACGCACCATTGCAAAATGGATAAGTATATTCACATAAACTATTTTCATTTGAAGTTTCAACAAGACCTTTATCAAATCTACCTGAAACAGATGCTTCGCTACCAAAATTTATTCTAAAACTATATTCACTTCCAGTTCCATATTTAGCTAAATCACAATTAGTATCTGAAAGTTGTAATTCAATTAATCGTGTCTCACCTGCAACCATATCTGTGCCACAACCTTGAATACATTCAACACGATTATTTGAACAATAAGAATAATTAATAATACTACTAAATCCCTTACCCTCTGCTTCATAAGCTTGTTGCCAAGATGTGCCATCTATTGAACTAAGTATAACTCCACCATTTTCACTATATACTGTAGCAAATAATTTATTATTAAATACAGCAAATCCAGATACAGAATCGTTGTTGTTTGTAGATTTTTTACCCCAACCACCTACCCAACCACCTAAGTTTGGGTCATATCTCCATATTGATGCGCCACCTGTTTTATTTGTTCCAGCAAAAAACGTATCATTAACAAATAATCCAAAACTAATAACTGCATCATCTCCAGTACTTAATATTCTTGAGCCAAAATTTTCACCATCTGCTGTAGCCCATATTTCTCCACCATTAAAACCTACATATAATTTATCATTATATACTTTAATAGCAGTTATATTTCCAAAATAATTACTTGAAACTGTCCAATTATCACCATCATCTGTTCTAATTAATCTACCTCCATTCATTGTGCTAACATATAATTGATTATTAAATATTTCCATATCTGTAATATCATCTTGTTCTGAATCATAAACTTCTGTCCATGTTTGATTTGATTCTCTTCTAAATACCTTACCATCTCCTTCACCTGCATCAGATGTAGTAGATGCATATAAATTACTCTTGAATTCAATTAAATCAGTTATTTTTCTTGCATTGGGTATGTCATTATCTAAACTCCAACTGTTAAAATTACAACTTTTAAATATACCTGCTCCAACTGAACTTATATCTATTAATACACTAGTTCCTCCAAAATAAATACTATCATTATATTCTGCACTAGCAGATATTTCAGATGCTCCAACCTTACTATCTCTTGCTGTCCAAGATACGCCATCTATTGAATGAATGATGCTAGAATTTCCATCTGAATTTTGTATTGTTGCAAATATACCACTTTCTTCTGTAATACATGTTCCTTTAAATGTACTTAAACAAACTACGTTATCGTTTGAATCAGAAATCATAATTTCTGTGCTATTAGCAATCTTTACTTTTTTCGCTCCCGAGTTTTGTATTAACATTTTTATAGATGTTGGGATGCATTGTAAATCATCTGCGAGTGTATTATAAATAGGTTCATCTACAATTTTAACTTCAGTTATAATACTGGAAAGTGTTTGCTCATGATATTGTGTTCCAATTTCTTGTGATTCGGTTTGTATTCGTGCAAACCATAAATACATAGCACTAGCAATTGCAAATGTAATTAATATTATAATAAGTATATTAATTATTCCTGTCATACCTTTCTTCATAGTATATTAATTGTATACTTACTTATATAATTTATTAGAAATAACAATAAAATTATTTTACGAACTTGCCGCCCGTTCCAGTTATACCACTGAAGTCAATTGTAAATGAAAATATCGTATTATTATTATATTCAGCAAGGTCATCACAAGGGTCCCCAAGATTAAGTGTAACTTTTTGTATCTCACCAATTTCTAAATAATTATTACAACCACTTATACAATCAGCAGGAGAATCTTCCCAATCACTATTACATACAACATCATTATCGGAGTCATATAATATCCATGTTGTTGTCGGAGCATCATTGGAACTCGATATTGGAATATTTGAGTTACCATGATTAATTAAATAAATATCAAGGTCTCCACCAACATATTTTGCAGTCATAACATCAACGTTGGAACTTATTTTTTCAGATAATTCTTGTTGATATGCTTCAGTTCCACCTTGTGCTTCAGATTGAATTCTAACAAACCAGAAAAATGCAGCTCCGGCAGCAGCAACAGTCATCATAAGTAATAGAACTACAGCTATAACTGGTGTGATACCTTTTTTACTCATTCTAGAGTGCCGATAAGGTACACTTTTTGCCAACTTTTTGTGCGAAGCAGAAAAAGCTGCTGGAGTGATACCTTTTTTATTACGTCTAATCTTAGCGTGCATAATCTAATTTATATCTTTTAGAATATATATAGTTTTTGAACTATTGTGAAAAAACTGTATGCTAGCAAAACATTTGTTTTGATTTGTATAAAATTATGGTCTAGTTATGTTTCAAAAGTCCCTGATGTTGTTGCTTCACCACTAAAGAATACTGTTGCACGCATTAATGTATCATCTGAGTAACCAGAAATATCACACTTTGTATCTGATAAATTTAAGTAAATCGCAGTGCTAGCAGAAGACTGAAGATTTGTAGATGGACCGCAACCAGAATAACAATCAACACTTGTAACTGAAAGAACTGTTGTTCCATCAAACTTTGATTCACAAACAGTTATTTGCTCACTATCTTTGAGAATCCACGTTGTTGTCGGGTCTGTTGTAGAATTATCTAATGGAATATCTGTTGTACCAACGTTTTGTAAGTAAACGGTTATTGTTTCTGATGTTGCATTATAATCTGCATCAAGCCAGTTTACGCTAGATGCTAATCTATCAAATACATTTTCTTGATATTGTTCTGTTCCGCCCTGCATCTGGCTTTGAATTTTAATTAACCAGTAGAAGCTTGCGCCTGCAGCAGCAACAGTCATCATTAATAATAAAATAATTGCTATAATTGGAGTAATTCCTTTTTTGTTTTTAGGGTAGCGCTGATAAGGTGCTCTTTTTGCCAACTTTTTGCGCGAAGTGGAAAAAGCTGTTGGTGTGATACCTTTTTTATTCATTATTTTTTTCTCCTATATTTTACTGGAATACCGCTAGGCAACCGTCTAAATGCAGTAAATGTTTCGTTTGAATTTAAACTCTTAAATGCACGAGTTAAGTGGTCATGTTTGTCATGTAAACCATCAATTTTAGAATGTAATTTTTTAAATTCATGACCAGAGTCATCTTCTAATTCAATTTCTCTAATTACATTAATGAATTTTTGCAAATGTGTTTTGATTTCCTCAAGTTTGTAATTTTGTTCAATAATTTTTTGTTGTGTCTGTAAGTTTGAATTTAGTAATTTAACTAAAAGTCTTTCAGCATTATTTTCTTTTTCCATACCCTTGCGTAAACTTCTTACTTCTCTTTTCAAGTCATGCAAAGGCTGAATCGGAATAAGTTCGTATTCATCAATACTACTAGAGCTACTTTTCTTCCTACTCATTTTAAAATATATAGTTTAGATAATATATAGTTTTCTGACTGCGTCAGGAAACTCTATTGAAAATCTATAGATTTTCAATCCCGCAAATTGGTTAATCAATTGGCGTTATCTAAAAAACTTGTTTTTGATTCATTTAATATATATTCGATTATATAAATAATTTATCACCATTTTCTAGAAACTTTTTAATAAAAGCACATATAATTAAATTATGGCATCAAATTATAATGAAATGAGATTATCTGAAACTGAGCTAGGTTATGTAGATAAAGAAGCAATATTAATCAGTAAAATCGGTAAAGAAGTTACATATTTATCTAGAGATATTATTCACGTTTTCTCAAACATATCACTCGCATCAAGGAAAAAACGTGAAGCAGATGCTACTATACCTGCTATGAATTATGTTCAAACAGCAAGATGGGAATCTGAAAGACTCATAAAGAAAATAGAAAATAAATCTCCAAAAATACAAAGCGCAATAAAACAATTAATTCTTCTTATTAAACATAATGAAAAAATAACTAAATATTTAGAAATAGAAGATAAATCAATTAAAGAACTTTTAGGTTTAGAAAAAAATCTATTTAGCATTCTTAGGTTGTATGACAGTAAGTTAACTAAATTAAATTCTGTTTTTAATACTAGAACATTAAGAGCTGTTGTTGTAGCAAGAGCAATTAATTTTAATTGTAAAAAAATAATGGATAAGGGTGCACATTCAGTTAAATATGATATTTTATCTAATGCTAAATTCGAAAAAGACGTTATTGTATTAGAACGTTATTTTGCTTCACTTCCTCTTGCATTTGAAAGATTATCTGAAATATTTAGACATATGAGAAATTTAGAAGTAAAATTAGAACAATTAGAAAAAATTAAAAAATAATTACATCATTCCAGGAGGCATGCCTTGTGGATGCATTTGTTGTTGATTTGATTTACCTGAGCTAATGATATCATCAATGCGTAAGATTAGGATTGCTGCTTCTGTTGCAGATTGAATTGCCTGAGTTTTAATTTTAAGTGGCTCAATAACTCCGGCTTGCCACATATCTTGAGCCTGACCTGAAAAAACATTTAATCCAGACCATTTCTTTCCACTATCATGTTCTGCTTTTAATGCAGTTAACATATCAATTGGGTCTAAACCTGCATTTTCTGCAAGAGTTCGAGGAATCATTTCAAGTGCTTCTGCAAAAGCTTGAACAGCTAGTTGTTCTCTTCCACTAAGACTGTCTGCATATTTTCTAAGTTCTTTTGCTAGCTCAACTTCAACTGCACCACCTCCTGCAACACATTTTCCATTTGATAATGCTGCAGATAGGTCACCAATTGCATCTTTTAGTGCTCTTTCAACTTCATCAACAACATGTGCAGTTCCACCGCGGATTATTGCAGTAACTGCTTTTGGATTAAGGCATTTTGTAACATATGTCATATTTTCATCGCCCAATTTTTTCTCTTCAACAAGCCCAGATTTACCTAAATCTGTTGGTTTAATTTCATTTATTTTAGAAACTATTTTTGAACCTGTTGCTTTTGATAATTTAATTATATCACTTTGTGTAACTCTTCGCACAGTATAAATTCCTTTTTGCGCTAAAAAGTGTTGAGCAAGGTCATCAATACCTTTTGAGCAAAAAACAACACTTGCTCCAGCATTAGAAATTGCATCCACATATGCTTTCAATGTTTTTTCTTCAGAATCTAAAAATGCTTGTAATTGATTTGGGTCAGTTATTTGAATCTTTGCTTCAATTTCAGTATTTTTAACTTCAATGGCAGTATCAAGCAAAGCAATTTTTGCATTTGCAACACGCTTTGGCATATCACTATGAATTCGTTCTTTATCTAAAACCACACCATCAATTAATTCAGTATCTGCACTACCACCACCTTCTTTCTTTTCAATTTTAATATTATCCATATCTACCTTATTATTTTCAGCAACGTGAAGAACTGCTTTAACTGCAATTTCAGCTAATTTACCTTTAGCCCATTCTACATTTTTTCCAGTCATAGCCGTCATAGCAATGTTTTTAAGAGTTAATTTATTAGTTATATCAATATCCATACCAATTGCTTGTAATATTGATTGTGCTCTTTGTGCAGCAAGTTTATATCCATCTGCAATTACAGTTGGATGAATATTTTTATCTAGGAGAGATTCAGATGCATGTAATAGTTCACCTGCAATTACAACGGCAGTAGTTGTTCCGTCACCAACTTCTTCTTCTTGAACTTTTGCAACTTCAACAATCATTTTTGCAGCAGGATGTTCTATTTGCATTTCATCAAGAATTGTAACACCATCGTTTGTTATTGTTACATCATTGTTTGCACTTACTAACATTTTATCCATACCTTTTGGACCTAATGTTGTTCTAACTGTATCGGATATTGCTTTTGCAGCAGCAATGTTTGCTTTTTGTGCTAATTTACCAGTGTTCCTTGAAGAACCTTCAGGAAGAATAAAAATTGGTTGAACTTGATCATTCATAATATACACCTATCACTAGGATAGGATAAAAAGCTTTTAAGTGTTATGAATTCCAGTTCATCTTGATAGTGCTTTTCTAATATCTGCAAGAATTACTGCAATTACAATTAAAACTATGCTAATAATTCCTGAAAAAAATGTAGTTAATGAGGTCCAACTTAGTAAATAATTACCTGTGCTTATATCTGCAGCTTGCTGTAGCAGTATAAAGGCACTAACAGACCAAATAACTAACGCTCCTATTAAACCTATTTCTATAAAATCGGGGCTACTTGTCTTTGTTCTTTCAAATATACTTTTTTTTATCATTTTAACTATTAGCAGGATCTTTAATAAACTGACTTCCAGTTCCTGTTACACCTGCGAAGTCCATCTTAAAATAAAATACAGAGTTATTTGTATATGTTCCTAAATAACAATTGTGTGATGTGTTACTTATGTTTAATATAATTGTACGAGTGCTTCTAACATCAATATTAGAATCACAACCACTTTGGCAATAAGTATTTTCATTATTACCTGTTCCCGATGCATTAAATGGTTGGTTACAAACAATATTTTGTTTATTATCTTTTAATATCCACGTTACTGTTGATGTATCTGTTAACGGCACCTCTGTATTGCCTATGTTTCTAATTATTATTTTAAGAGATTCATCATACATAACATCAACTTCAGATACATCCGCCTTTGCAGCAATTTTTTCAGATAGTTGTTCAGAATAAGATTCTGTACCGCCTTGCATTTCAGATTGAATTCTAACAAACCAGAAAAATGCAGCTCCGGCAGCAGCAACAGTCATCATAAGTAATAGAACTACAGCTATAACTGGTGTAAGACCTTTCTTATTATTCATAATTTGATTGTATGTTAGATTATATATAGTTTTTTCTTCAAAATAGCTGAGGAAACATTTATATTAATGAGTATACAATACTAATATAACAATGGTCAAGTATGATATCTTCAATGAAGTAAAGATAGATTTAACAGGGCAGTTATTTGATGTTAAAGAGGTATATAAACACGCACATGATTGGTTAGATTGGAGACGATTTGATGTTGTCGAAAAAAAATATAAAGAAAAATCAAAACCCGCAGGACGAGAGATTAAAATAGAATGGGAGTGCACACGAGATATTGATGAATATTCTAGATTTGAGATTAAAGTTAAATGGGAAATGTATGGTATTAATGATGTTAAATTAAAGCAAGAAGGTAAAGACATAAAGCTTCAGACAGGTAATATTGTTATGCGCGTAACTGCACTTCTTGTTATGGATTATGGTGCAAAGTGGGAGACTAACAGAATAAATAAATTTTTACAATCTTTTTTTGAGAAGTATCTTTATGCAGGAACTTTCGAAAGATTAAAAACCGAGCTTTGGAAAGAAGGTTGGGATTTCTATAACGAAATGAAAGCATATCTTGACTTGTATCATTTTGGTGATTATATTGAATAGTAATTTTAAAATTCTGAAATTCAGAAAATACGTAAAATCAGAAATTCAGAAAATACGTAAATTCTGATATTCCGAATATACGTAAATTCAGAAAATACGTAAATTCTGATATTCCGAATTTCAGAAAAACTTAAATAAGAATATAATATTATAAATTATGAGTAATCATCTTAAGATATCTCAAATTGATAATCGTGGTCAAATTGTAATACCTAAAGAAATAAGAGAAAAACTAAAAATCTCTCCCGGAACAGGATTTTATATTTATAATATATCTAGTGACGGTATTCTTCTAAAGAAAATACCTAATATTTTACCTGATATTGAGCTAGCAAAAAAAGAACTTCGGAGGTTTAAGAAATGAAATATCTTAAGTTTGCATTGATTCTTATACTTGTTTTAGGTATGGGTCAAGCTTGGGCCATCGATAATCACATAATTTTTGAAACAACTAATGAATATGATGGTAATTTAGGTGGAAAAAGTGGTGCGGATGGAATCTGTATGACTGAAGCAGAGAGTTTGGGATTAAATGGAGAATTTATCTCATATTTAGATTATACTACTGAAAAAGCATTAGATTATCTTAATCTTGACATGATTTATGAAACACCTGCTGGTGAAATAAATTTTAGAGAAGATAGTATAGACGCACCATTTAGGGCATTTAATGGAGAATATTGGTATGGTGAGGGTTGTAATGATTTTTCTACAAATGCTGTAGATGTTGATGGTAGATATTATATTAATGATGGAACAAGTTTAGTATCAAATACGGATGATTGTAGTAATACACACAAATTACTTTGTGCAACGCTTAAAGCATGTGGTAATGGTTTAATTGAAGATGGTGAAGTTTGCGATGATGATGATATTATAACTGAAACTGCTTGTGATTATGGAACTCAAGAATGTACTCTTTGTAATGCAGATTGCACAGCAGAGTTAAGCTTAATTGGGTCATATTGTGGAGATGGAACTATTGATACAGGAGAAGTTTGTGATGATGGCAATAATGTCGATGAAACTGCTTGTGAATATGGTAATATAAGTTGCACATCTTGTAATTCAGATTGTTCAGCAAATCTTACATTAAATGGATTATATTGTGGTGATAAAATTTTGAATTTAACTTTGGGAGAAGAATGCGATGATGGTAATAATCTCACAAAAGATGGATGTAATGCAATGTGTCAGAATGAAACAACATTTATGCTTCGAGTTCATTTATTTGATTATGCTAAGAATTTAGTTACTTCAATTAAGAATATCGGATATACAATGGTAGAAATTACTGTTGATAATTTAGATTCAGCAGAAACAACTGTTAATGCTTATATTTATACAGGCAAGGCAGTTCCTGCCGGAATTGTAGGTCATAATATTTATTGTGATATGCAGGGAGTATTATGTTGTATTTCTTCTACAGGTTACTGTAAAGATTATTATGTGCCTGAAACTGGAGGAGCATTTACTGGAAGCCCTTGTGTATGTAATAGTACTGCAGGGTTTAATGAGAAAATGCCTTGGATGAGCGTCTATCCAGAATCTTTTGAAACAATATCTTTAGAAAAATCTGGAGCAAAATATACATCTCTTCTAGATGAAAAAGAATATAGATACTCTGATTGTAAGCGTAAAGGCGAACATTCTGTTTGCTATATTAAAGCTTATTTTGAAGATCCAGAAGGTAATATCTTTGACGAACTTTATACTTTAGAAATAGAGCGAGATTCATCAAGCAAGCCGATTATAAACTACACTATTGCAGGTGACCCTGAAGCTAATAAAGATGTATATTATATTGATGTGGAAACATTTGAAACTGCTAGTGAAGATCCTTATCCCGTAGTATTTGATGCATCATTAAGTCAATTTAAATCACCTACATGTTATGGTGGAGAAGAATGTTACTTCTTAGATAGTAATTTCTTAGAATACAAATGGTATATTGAAATACATAATAAACCATGGGGAAAAGTAGAGAATTTCCTTTGCACAAATGGAACAGATTCTTGTGTAAATCCTGTATGTGAGACTCAATGTGCAGATAAATTACCATGTACTTGCTTACAATTTGATACAGATGGTGAAGTTTATGATGGATATGTTGATAATCGCAAGACTTTCTCATATGACTTTGCTAATTCAAATGTTTGTGGTCCAGAAAAAAGCTGTGCAGTAACTCTTACAGTTACAGATAAAACAACTCTTGCTTCAAGCACAAAGCAATTTGGTATAATTCTTTCAGGAACTGCAACAGGAGATAGTCCATATGGAAATTACAGTCAGCTATGCAGTGTTGGTGGAGAACAAATTGGATATACAGGTTATTGTTGTAGAACAGGATATATGGTAAATCCTAAGTTTAATAATTTTAATGAATTGTTCAAAAACAGAATGGATGCTTGTGTTGAAGTTCCGAATAAAGCACCAATTGCTAGAATTTCTTTTCCTGAAGATGATGAGATTTACAAAGCAGGAAATAATAAAGATATTTACTTTAGAGCAGAAGGTTCTGATTCAGATGGTAACATAACTGCTTATTTATGGGATTTTGATGATAGAACCGAGCCATGGGGTTATCTTGAAACTAATGAATATGATGAAATTGTTTGCGAAGCTGTAAAAGGAAGCAAATCTTGTGGTGAAGAAGAAGCGGTTTCTCTAGATGATTATGATGAAGAAGAGCAAATTCCATGTTCTTGTAATCTAAAATATAGTGAGGATATTCTTAATATATATCCAGAATCTGCATCAACAAAGCAAAAGACTGTTCATACATATGAAAATAAATATGCTTGTTCTGAATATGATGAAGAAAAAGAATCAGAGTGTGAGATTACTTTATGGGTATTTGATGAAGAAGATACTGCTGGAAAAACAAAAATAACTATAGAACTTACTGATGAATCTTCTGGTGATGGAATTGATGGTGATTTAGATATTGATTTCTACTGTGGTGATGGATTAGTTACTGGAACTGAAGAGTGTGATATTGGTGAAGTAAGTGCTTGTGA
>JABHLG010000010.1 GCA_018692915.1 Candidatus Woesearchaeota archaeon
AAGTATAACTTATGTAAGTATTAATTCTATATAAAGTTTTCTATTTCTTACGTATATAAGTAATGTTTATATAACCTATGTTCTAGAAAGATTTATATATTTCTTGTGCTATTAAATGTATAATGGCTAAGATTAAGATCACTATGGATGGGTTCAGATGCGAACGCTGCAGTCATAAATGGATTCCTCGCATAAAGACCAAAGAAGATCCTATAATCTGCCCTAGCTGCAAGTCTCCTTACTGGAATAAACCAAAGAAAAAGAAATCTGAATAACATACTGATTTGGATTTTATCATTTTAATGAGTTAACAAACTTATAATCTGCATGACGTTTTATCTTAAACAGCATTCGATATAATTTATTTGTATTTAAAATAACCTGATTAACATCAAGTAGTGTCCTATCAATATAATTTAATATTTCTCTATAATAATTATTAATAAGTTTAAGAACTTCAGCATTTGAAGAGATATTTCTAGCTACAAAATGCTGGGCATTCACATCTTTTTTAATTTTTAACAGTTCTTTTTTAAGTTGCTTAGCAATACTTCGATGCGACGTTGGTTGAAATAAAGTATGTTGATTTATTTTATTTACCTCATTTTTAATTCTATTTAACTCTTCAATTATTTTGAAAATTTCGGTTCTGCTTTTATTAATGCTATCTGAAGAGGCTCTCGGTAGAGATTCAATTAATTTTTCCCACTTACTTTCAAGTAGTTCTACTAAATTAATATTACTATCAATATCAATCTTAAACTCATTAAGTATCTTTTTGTAATTTTTAATCCAAGATGAAGCACAAGCTCTATCGTGCGGACTAAATGGTATATATGTATCTAAATCCAAAGGAGTTATATTTTCAATAATATGTGCTTTAACGCAGCACTTTGGATATCCAACAAGTAATCCAAAGTAATATTCTCCTTCTTTCGAGTTCATCGGGTTAGGATATTTCTTAATAAAATCTAAAACCTGCTGACGTTTGCTATGATGAAAAATAAGATAGCTTCCATTATACCAATATTGCACAATATCCAAAGTATGAATTTCTCGCATAAATCGTACAAATCTTGTTATATTTTCTGATGTTGGAGGATGTATTGTAACTTTAGCTACTCTTCTAAAGCCTCTTAAAACTGATAGCAAGTCCAATAAATCCTTACTACTAAATATATTACGAAGGTCTTCTATTCTTTCTTTTAATTTCATTTTACATACTTAATTTCATTAAAGAGAAGATTATACACTTTCGCCCCATCTTGCTCCTTTAAAATTATATTTAGCTCAGTATATGTTGAGATAATATCAACAACAGCTACACCATTTCTAGCAAGTATTCCTAGAATATAATATATAAAACCAACTGATTCAACCGCTTGCTTTGGAGTTTTTAGCGTAACCATTGCAAGGTTTGAATTTACATGAACAGGCTTTGCGCGAGAAAAGAGCTTCTGGTTTGCGGTATCAACCATAACTGCAATCTCTGTTAATGATTGATACACATGAATAATCTCTCCAGCTTGCCAATTTACTTTCTTATATGCAGCTAAAGCTAAAGCATAGTTTTTATCTGATTTACTTAAAACAACATTTACAATATTTCCTTTAAGTCGAATATCGCACTTAGATATTAGAGCTGAAATTTTCTTGCGATCTACGTCATTTATTGACTTTTCAGCATAGCGTTTTACAGCCATAATAACGGCTTCTGGATTGATGCTTCGCCGCCCTAAAATTCTTTTTATCTCTGGTGTCAGATTTCTTGCTATACCTGAATAGTTTGCGATGTTCTCTTTGAAAGCATCGCGAATAAATGGCTTTGAATCTAATAGTGATTCTACTACTTTGTTGATGCTCATTGTTTTTTGTTCCATTTTTAACACATTCTTTAATCTTATGTTAAATATTGTACGTTAAATATATAAATTTAACGGTTTTGTTATATATAGTTCACTATCAAGTGAACTGGAGGAAAATAAAATGATAAATGAAAATATAACAACAGAAGGAGCCGTTAATGGCGAACAACGTAGACTAATATACAATAGCATAGAAGAAGCGGAACAAGATTTAGGTCCAATTGAATTAGTTGGAATAGATTTTACAATGAACTTAGCTGATCCGAGCTCCGAGAGTTATTCTCGAAGAGTTGATGAACTTTATGAGATATTACAACGAAGACAAGTTTTGGGAATGGAGGGTATGGTTCTAGAGAATGTATTTGTTGCTTCAGATACAGGACATAGGTTTGAAGACTGGAGGTCATTTGCAATATTAGCAAATTGGGTACAAGTCCACGAATATGTAACGCAAGATAATATTGAAGAGCATTTAACAGAAGAACAATTAAGACAGATACCGCCAGAAGGTCAACGAACTCTATTCTATCATTGGGATAGAACTGATCCTATGCAGCCTCATCAATGCACATATATACAATTAAGAGATGACCTTAGAGTAAGATCTGATTTAGAACCAGAGAGATAATAAAATAAGAATACATAATTTGAAGATATATAATTCAATTGAGGAAGCAGACGGGAGCTTGAGCCTATTAGGATAGTTGGTTTGATCCAGATCTCACTGCTTGAGGAATAATATCTAAATGACGGTCTGGACTTAGCAAAGATATAAATAATCAGCTTCAATTAATTCGTTATACTTAACACTAACACTCGACGGTGAAGCTAAAGAAAATATACCGTCTCAGGTATAATCTGCTAGCGCAGCGAGCAAAGTTATTGATTAAATCTACTGAAGGGAAAGCTGATTTGTTAGTTTAATTCCTTTCTATATTGTAAAGAATATATTCTATCCAAAATCCTGTTTAATAAGTCAGCCAATCTAAAGACTTTTTAAACAAAGCCTATCTGAGAAGAATTAAAGAAAAACATGGGCCCGGCAGGATTTTCGTAATAGTAGTTTCTTGGGATTGTAAAACCTTCTTTTCTAAAGAAGGGCTTACCTTCGAACCCGCGATCTACAGCTTAGAAGGCTTTAGCGAATAACGAGTTATTAGCTCAATTATTGTCGCCCTATCCAGACTAGGCTACGAGCCCATATAGAAAAGAGAATAATCGGGTTTAAAAAACTTCCTTAGTTAGCAGGTAAACATTTACACATACATCTTCCATATCTTTGGACATATGCTTTGTAAAACTCAAGATTATCTCCTGCGCAACTATCTAAACAATCTCTTGTGCATTCACCATTATCTTCTAAAGTATATACTTGTGTTAATGCCCAGTTTTTGCTTCCAGGAGGATTTTCTACTGCTCGAACAGGTGCTTCAAGAATGCGGTCGTCAGTATCAGGTATTTCATCTATATTATATTCATCAAATATATCTGAATTTGAACGGCTAAATCCTGTTATTTCTTCTCTAAAGTAAAATCCACCTATTGCTATTAATACAATTATAATTCCAATTAATAGCTTATTTTTATTTTTCATAATATGTAATATTGAACTGATTTATTAAGTTTATTAAAAAGCAGTGTATACTTTAAAATAAGCTTTTTAATTCCTCTAATCTTTGATTAGATTTATTGAAGCATAGTATATGCTTCAATCCCGCAAACTGCTAAGCAGTTGGCGTTATTAGACACAAACAGATAAATTGTATATTCCGCCCTATCAAAAGCTTTAAATACGTTACTGTTGAGTAGACAATCAATGAAAACACTTCGGAGTGTATTAGAAATGAAAAAATTAATTGCATTATTTACAATACTTTTAGCTAGTTTTGTTATCCTTTCAGGAGCAGCTAGCGCAGCAGACTCAGATATTATAATTAATGAGTATGTTTCACATCCAAGTGCTGGAAATGAATGGGTAGAACTTCATAATTACGGTACTGAAAATGTTGATTTAAATGGATGGACCATTAAAGATCAAGACGGAGACGTCTTTAAGATTTGGTCTGTAAGCACAATAATTCCTGGAAAAGGTTTTATTGTTGCAGAACACGCTATAGGTGCTTTAGTTGATGCAGGTGATTCAATTACTATAAGTAATGAAAAAGCAGGCACAGAGCTTCATACACAAACAACATCTTATATTGAAGATATTGGTATGGGAAAGAGTAAAGCATATATTGTTCAAGATAGTGATCATTGGAAAATTTTCTCAACACCAACACCTGCTGAATCAAATATTCCTATTGTATCTTTTGCTAGTGATTCATTAGCAGATGAAGCTATAATTATAACTAGAGAAGTTACAATTAAAATACAGAATGATGTTGATGCAACAACAATTAGTTCAAGTTCTGTAACAATGGATGACGCAATATGCACAGCAGTTAAAACTTCAAAAGTAGAATTTACTTGCACAGGTTATGGAGATGAAGATAAAATTTCATACTTCGCAACAATTACAGACTCAAATGGACAAACAAGTAATTCAGAACCAAGAGAATTCACAACTGACTTCACAAAATCAGTAGTTGCTACAATTCCAACTGTTCAGAAAGCATTAGATGAGGATTTAGAAACTACTGCTACTGTAACAATTACATTAACTAATGATGGTGAATCACCTTTAACTTTTGATATAGCTGATTTTACAGTATCTGATTTAAAATATAATGGATTAGAAAGTTCAGGTTATGCAACAGATAGAGACGGATTCTTTATAGATAGTTCAAAAATATCTTTAGTATTTACACCTGCAGCTGCAACTACAATTAATCCAACAGAAAAAACTACATTACTTGCTACAATTACTGTACCAAAAGAAGGCGATTTAGACTTTTATGGAACATACAACGGAGCTTTTAGTTATATAGACACAGAAGATAAATTAGGAACTACACCTCTTATTAAAGACATGTCAATTATAGTTAATCCACCTCACAAAAGCGGAAAACTAGATATTGATTTAGACTTTGATAATGATGCACACTATAGAACAGAAGATGTTGAGATAACAGTTACAATTGATAATAAGCACTCTGAAAAAGTAAAAAGCATTAAAGTTGAGTTAGAAATACCTGAATTAGGAATTAAAGAAGAAGCATCAAAATTTAGTTTAGATGATGGTGATGAAAAAGATATTACTTTTGAATTTTCATTAGATGATGATGTTGACGCTGGAAATTACCCAATTTATGTATATGTAACTGGAGAAAGTGAAGATAGTAATGATAATGACATAACTATACAAAACTTTGATGTATCTGAAGAACTTGAAATTGATGTTGAGTCTGATGATTTAACTATTGAATCTGTTAAAATAAGTGATGATGAATTAAAGGCTGGAGAATCTTTTGTTACTACAATTAAAATAGCTAACATTGGAAGTTCTGACCAAGATGATGTAAGAGTTCGCTTTGAATGTTCGGATTTAGATATCTCAGAACTTTCAGATATTACAGATGAGTTAAGAGATGGAAAAACACTTTCAAAAGTATTTAATGTAAAAGTTCCTGCTAGCGCAGATGATGGAAGTTATTTGTGTGAAGTCGCTGTTATGTATGATGGTTACAAAGACCAAGAAGATGAAGATGGTTTTGGTGAACACCTTACAAAGCAAATAAGTTTAGAAATCGCTGGCGGACTTGGAAATAATGTTGAAGATGAGCAAGATGGAAGTGCAGCTACAATTACTGGAACAACAACTGCATCAGTTGTTGCTGGAAGCGAGTCAAGATTTGTCCTGAACTTAAAAAATACAGATACAAGTGGTTCAGAAACATATGTAATTGACTTTGACGGCGTAAGTTGGGCAGAAGATGCTAGAATTGAGCCTGATGAACTTACAATTCCAGCTGGAACAGATGTTCCATTTTACGTATATTTAACTCCTGAAGCAGGTACATCTGGAACAAAGACTGCAGAAGTTGTAGTATATGTTGATGATGAAGAAGTTGCTAGTAAAACATTAACTGTTACTGTTAAAGGAGATGGTTCAGGAATACAAGTTGATGATTTAGGAAACCAAATCACCGGCTCTGTTGTAGGACCTATTGACATGCCAACAGCAATAATTGTTAGTTCAGTTGTTGCAGGTATGGTTCTTCTAGGCGCAGTATATATGTTTACATTAGCAAAAGTACCAGCAAAGAAGAAGTAATTACTTCTTCTTACTTTTTATTTTTTTATTAATAGTTCTTTATAATATGATTTTTATAGTATTATTGTTGTTTGTTGCATTAAACAGTAAAAAACGCTATGCTGAGTTGCTAAAATAGAACCACTAGCCGTAAGCTTTATAAGCTTTTGCTCCTAATAGTTAGTAACCAAATAACCTAACCTATATAGGTTGTTATTCGGAGGTTTAAAGATGAATAAAATGATGAAAACGCTATTAAGCGTAATGCTGATTGTAATGATTGCAATGCCTGCGGCACTAGGAGATATAAGCGATGATCCTGACCGTCAAGTATTAGCAAAAGACGATTTTACAAACAGTTTATTAACAGACAACGTTGATTTAAGAATACCTACATCAGCTAATGGTGAAGGAATTTATACACTTACAATTGATGACATTAATTTTGGAGACGTAACTATAGCAGATGAAACTAGTAATTCAAATAGTTTTTTTACAATAAATGTAGCTAACTTATATGCTAGATTAGACGCAGATACTGCTGATGATTTAGATGTTGAAGTTGCTCTAGATGCAATAGTATTAGGAAATATTGCAGTTAGTGTAAGAGATGCTATTGAAGAAGACGATGAAACATTCAATGGTTTAATCACAGAAATAGACTTAGAAGAAGACGAATTAACTTTCGGTGATGAAATTGAATTTGAAATCGAATTTGAAAATGCTGGTAATGATGTAGTTGAAGATGCTTATTTTGAAGTTGCTTTATATGATGGCGACGATAAAGTAGAAGGTTGGATTGAATCTGAAGATGATAATATCAGAATAGATGAAGAAGATGATGATATTACATTTGATCATGATGATTTAAGAACAACTCTTATTGTTCCTTCAAGTGAAGACTTAGATGTTGAAGATGTTTTAACTTTAACTTTAAAGGTTAGAGTTTATGGAGATTATCAAGGCGATAATCAACATTTATTAGACATTGAAACAGCAACTTTTGAAGTTGAAAAAGAAGAAGACCACTTAAGTATTAGTGCAATATCTATTGAACAACAAGGTAATGTCTTATACACAGCAATCACTGTTGAAAACGATGGTGAAGATAACCAAGAAGATGTTCGTGCACAGATTAGTATTAATGACCTAGAGGTTAAACAAACTTCAAACAAAGTATCTGTTTATGAAGATGATGACACAACAATATACGTTCCAGTTGTATTACCTGCTTTAACAAGTGGAGAATATGACATAAAGGTAACTGTTTACAACGATGATGTTTCAGTAAGTGAAACTCGTGAAGATGTTGAATTAACAGGTATCGTAGCAACACAAACACAACCAGAAGCAACCTTAATAATTGGTGTTGATACAGCTGCTAAAACAGTTTCAGAAAACGGTGCAGTCTACGCAATGACTTTTACAAACAATGGCGCAGAAGCAAGAACCTTTTCATTAGAAACTGCTGGTGCAGAATGGGGACAAACTAGTGCAAATCCTGCAACAGTTGTTGTTGGACCTGGAACTAGTGAGATAGCATCTATTTTCGTAGCTCCAAACGCAGGAGAACAAGGAATGAGACAATTTACTGTATTCATTAAGGAAGGCGCACAAATTGTTAAATCAGTAAGCTTAACAGCAAATGTAGAAGGTAGCAACGATGTTACTGGATCAGCTGTTGGTGATTTCGACGATTTAGTGAACTCTGGACTTAAATGGGTTGCAGCTATATTAGTTGTAGTTCTAATTGTTCTATTTGTTGTATGGAGTTGGAACAAAGACGACGAAGAGGAATTATAATTCCTCTTAGTTTTTTTCTTTTTTTAATTTAATTTTTATTTACTCGTCAGTGCTAGCACTTTTTTTTATAAGATGAGGGTGTAATTTTAGCGATAAAGCAAATGATACATTTGCTGATTCAACGGAGTTGAATAAACGTGAGAGCTAAAAATATATTCTTAATATTCTTAATGCTAGGCCTTAGTTTTGTTTTCCTGGCCAACACTGTAACTGCAGAAAAATATGTTATTGGAACTGATTCTTTAGCTGGGACGGGTTATAATAATTTTTACCATTTGAATGAGCCTATAAACTTTTGTGGTAAGGTGCTTAAAGTAACAGAAATACATGAAGACTATGTTTCAATATATTCGGAAGATAGTGATTATATTGTCTGGACAGTTGAACCTGGTACAGGAACTGCAGGAAACATTTTGAGAGTAATGCACGTAGATGTAATAAATTTAATGTATAAATATGAGGAAGGAGGAATAAAGAATCCTAATGATGTTATTGAGCTTCTACGTGAGGAGGCTATATATAGAGTCCCGGGGGCAGATGTATACTTCGAAGTGTCAGACGCAGTGTTAGACGGAGTTATACCGCAGTGGCTACATGTTGAAAATCCAGAGGATGAAACGATGTTTCTCGGAGTTGAGCTAGAATTTGATTGTTGGTTGTCGAGATATGATTCTGAACCTGAGCCAATTGATTCAGAACCTGTTACGATTTCGGGCGCTTGCGTGGAAGATGGTACTCGAAAAGGCTGTCATGCGTATGATAAAACTAATGGTTATACTGAAAATGATTGTAGTTCTAAGATAGTTTATACCGAACTAGCTCCTACAGGAGTTAATTGTAAGGGGGATGTTGATAACTGTTGGCAAAAGAATAGTTTCGGAAATGATTCTGTTGGGTCTTACTTGGCGTGTAATTCTGAGACATTTGTGTATAATGAATATGCATGTAATATTCAGCCAGGTTGTATGTGGATATCTTTGGATGATTATGACTTCTCAAAAGATTGTATAGATGTAGTTGAACAGATCGTTGAGCCAAAGAATAGGGATAACGATCTTCTTATAGAGATTGGTGCTGATTTAATGGATGATCCTGAAGAAAGACTTACTTGTGTAGGTGAAAATTCTCCAGAGGGAGCATATTCTTGCTCATCATTAAGTGAGGAAGAATGTAATAATGTTAATTCTAAGACTAAATGTTACTGGCATCCAACATATCGATCATGCAAAGGTGTTGGGAGTTGTAGTAGTCTTAAAGAAGATATGTGTGATTATTTTGTGGGAAAAGGATGTAAATTGTTTACACCAGAATCCGAGAGTACTTGTAGAAATAATGTAGATTGTGAATGTGGTGAGATTTGTTCAGCTGGAGAATGTGGTGCTTACGCAGGACCTGAAATTGGGCATTGTGACTCTGACGAAGAATGTTTGGGCGGATATGATTGTGTTCATGGTGAATGTATAGAGAATGCGAAATGTTATCCTGGCGGTAAGTTCTCTGCAGCTTCAGGAGCAACAGGATATCCAGTTTATATTGGAATTGGAGCAATTGTTTTAGTGGCAGGATTTTGGTATTATATTGATTCTACTAAAAAGAAACCAAAAAGAAGAAAATCTAAACGAAAGAGAAGGAAATAAATCCTTCTTATTTTTTAATTTTTATATATTTTCTTTCTATGTCCTACTTTGATAACTATAATTAATAAATTTCCTTTATCTAAGTCCATTAGAACTCTATAATTGCCAACACGTAATTTATACGCAGGGTCGTCAACTAGTTTTTCAATATAATGTTCAGGTCGTATTTTTATTCTATTTAATGTTATAATAATTCGTTCTTGGTCTTTTTTTTCAAGCTTTCTGATTTGTTTTAAAGATTTATCAGAGAACTTGATTTTATACATCTATTCCTAACTCCTTTTTAACTTCTTCAAGAGTATGGACTTTTCCTGCTTTAATTTCTGCACGAGCTTCAGCAATTTCACGTTTTGTTTCTTCATTAAGTTCCATTGTATCTTCTATTAAATCCCAAATTATTTCTTCATAAGTTTCTTTTGCATACATTTTTCGATTAGCTAAAATACCTTGAAGCTGCTCACTTATTTGTATTGTAGTTACCATTATAGTGAACTATAGTTGGCTATATTTATAAAAGTTTTGGTTTTTATTCTATAATTTCTATAACATACTGAACAAATCTATCTATATTGAACTGACTGGCTCAGTTCACCTGCCTTTGCTCCTCAGAACTCAATATGTATTCGTCGCAAAATTATATTCTCTGCATTCTATTCTGTTCTAAATAAATCTATATATATAATCCTCTAAAATCACTAGTTAGAAGTTAAAACTTCAAGAGGTGCGTTAATGAAAAAAAGAGTAATTGTATTTATAGCAATACTAGTTGTTTTGTTAGGCATAAGTTCAAATGTGAGAGCAGAATCAGATTTTATACTTAGTGCAGAGCAGACATCACAAGAGACATGTCCTACAGTCTTTACAGTTTATCAATTTACTGTGACTAATAACGGGAATGAAATCGACACATACACTGTTAGTAAATCTGGCAGTGCAGCTAATTGGGTTATTGTTTCCCCACCAGGATTTGTTCTTGAACCAGGTAATTCTGAAACATTATTTGTTTATGTAACGCCGAGTAAGAATGCGCGGTCTGGAGATTATATTTTAGACATATCTGTTACAGGAGATAAAGCTGGAACTAAGACATCATCTGTAAATTTAAAAGTTGGTGAATGTCATGCTGTAAAAATAAATCCAATTGATAGTTTCCAAGAAATATGCACAGGAGAGTCTACATCTTATACTTTTGCTGTCCAAAATACCGGACAGTGGACAGAAAATGTCCGTTTGAGCCTTGCAGGAAGTGCAGCTCAGTGGTCAAGTTTAAGTGAAGAATTCTTAAGACTTGAACCAGAAGAATCAAAATCAGTAACTCTTTTCGCAGACCCTGTTGCTAATGAAGTTGGAGATTTTGATGTAACAGTCACAGTTCGCTCATTAGAAAGTAATGCTCTAATAAGTGAAGAATTTGAATTGAAAATAAATGGTTGCTATGGTGTTGAATTATTTGCAGATGAGAATTTTGCTTCTTTTTGTGAAAATTCTGAAGTTACAGTGCCTCTTGTAATAAAAAACCCTGGAACTGCTAGTAACTCATATAATTTAGATATATCTGGTGCAGATTGGGTATCTCTTGAACAAACACAAATAACTTTAGATGCAGGTCAGCAAAGAACAGTAGATGCTGTTTTATTCCCTGGATTTAATGTTCAAGGTAAGTTTCCTATAACTGTTACTGCAGATACTCAATTTGGTGATAAGTCAGATGATATTATTTTAACAGCTAATGTAATGAAATGTCATGATATTAGCGTATCTATAAGTGAAGAAGATGATGTAATCTGTCCAAGAACCTCAAAAACCTATTCTGCAGATATTATGAATACTGGAACAAAAACAGAGCGTTTCTCACTATCTTTAAGTGCCCCAACATGGGTTAAATTAAGTGAAAATAGTGTTGTTTTAGATGCATCTGAAACTGCTACAATTGATATAATTGTAGAGCCAGAAGCAACAGTTCCACCTGGAAGATATGGTGTTACATTAGAATCAACTTCACTTGAGCCTAGCGCAGTTAAGGATAAAGATTCTATGTTTATTGAGATTGCAACAAAAGATTCTTGTTTTGGTGTAAGAACCACTGCTGAAAAAGAATTTATTAAAGTTGCATATGGAGAAGGAACACTTGTTCCTATTGTTGTTGAAAATCAAGGCTCTGAAACAGAAGTTTTTGAGCTTGATGTATCTGGAAGTGGTGCAGTATTTTCACAGCTAAATCCTAGCTCAATTACAATTACAGGTAATAGTGCAGAAACAATTTACTTATATGTCGCTGTTCCTGAAAAAACTGAGAAAGATACTTATTCTGTAACTGTTTCAGCTCGTGATGAATCTGGTGTTGTTTCTAGCTCAAGTAATATATTTATTACAGTAACTGATGAACCTGAAGTAATTCCAATACCTGAACTAGAAGAAGATGTAGCTGGACCATTTGATGGTATTAAAGCTAGTTTAAGTGGACTTTCTGGTAGAATAACAGGTTTATTTGCTGCAGACATTGAGACAGAAGAACCTGCTGAACCAGAAGAAACACCTGAAGAACCTGAAGAAGAAACTCCAGAAGAGGGAGAGGAACAACCTGAAACTGAAATAGCGCTACCTACAATCGATTTTGATAGTATAAAAGACAAAGTAATTGAATATAGATATCGAATTGGCGCAATTGTCCTTGTTTTGGTATTAATTGGTGTTTATACTATATTTGGAAAACAGGGAAAAGGTAAGAAGAAAAAGAAGTCTGAAAAGGGTATTTTCAAAAAATTTAGCAACTGGTTAGAAGAAGATAACATAGAAGAAATTGAAATAATTGATGAACCTAAAGCTAAACCTGCAAAAAAAGAAGAAAGTAAAGGTTTCTTTTCTAAATTTAAGGGTTGGTTAGAAGAAGATGATATTGAAAAAATGATTGAAGAAGAAGAAATAAAACCAACAAAATTAGCTGCTAAACCTGCAAAGAAGGCTGAAAAGAGCATTTTCCAAAAATTTAGTGCTTGGCTAGATGAAGATGATACACCTACAACTAAGCAAAGCTTAGCTGAACCAAAAGGTGTTAAGAAAGAACCAAAGAAAGTTTTGATAGCTAAATCCATACCAAAATCTACACCTAAAGAACAACCTGTAAAAAATGGAGGATTTTGGGATAAATTTGTTAATTGGTTAGAAGAAGATGAAGAAGAAATTGCTGAAAGAAAAGCTAAAGAGAAAAAGAAAGTTGAGAAAAAAACCAAGAAAGCAATAAAAAAACCAAAAAAACCAAAAAAAGAGAAACCAAAGAAAAAAGAAGGCTCTGGTTGGAACAAATTTAAGAACTGGCTAGAAGACGAATAGAGCCTTTTTCAATAGGTTAAATTTGTAATAAAAAAGGCTCGCGAAAAACGTCGCTCATATGCAATTTGTATTCAATCGCGACAAATAATATGGATAGAAAAAGATAATTGCGAAGCAATCGCTTTAGCGAGTTTCTTTGCCAGCTTTCTAGGAAAGAAAGCTGTGTTAGAAGACGAATAGGTCTGATTATCAGATCTACTTTATTTATTTTTTAGAATTATTTTAAATATTAAATTCCATAAAATCCTTTGCGAGAACTGTATTTTTGAATATTGATTTTGCTTCAATAGCTAGTTCTTTTGTATCTTTATATCTCTGGCTAAAGTGTGTGATTATTAGTTTGTTTACTTTTGCAGATTTAGCAATTCTAGCAGCATCTTTTACCGTCAGATGTCCATGGTCTCTTGCTTTATCTCGAATTTTATGTGAGAATGTTCCTTCACAAATAAGTAAATTAGAATCTTTTGCAAATTTAGCTAATGATGGCATTAAATCTGTATCAAATATCATAGTTAGTTTCTTACCAGATTCAAGATGAGTTACATCGCTTGCTTTTACTTTCTTACCTTTAATTGTAACATCTTTTCCTTCTTGAAGCTTTGAAAGCGCAGGTAGTCCTTGCACTTTTTCTTTTCTTACCCAATCCTTATTTATTTTATAACGATTTTTTTCTTTGAGAGAATAAGCTAAACAAGGCACCTTATGTTTCATAAATAGTGCACTAACTTCATATTCTTTAGTATTAATTACAAGAGTCGATTTTCTAGTATCGACTTCATGAACTGCTAATTTGTAATTAGGTTTAATATGAAGTGCTTGAAAGAGGTGTTTTATAGATTCTTTTGTTCCACCTGGGCCAAATATTTCGAGCAAATCTTGTCTATTATTCATAGCCATACTTTCTAATAATCCAGGTAGTCCGAGAACATGGTCACCATGCCAGTGTGTGATAAATATTTTTGTGATTTTCATAGGGCTTTCGCCAGCTATTCTAAGCTGTCTTTGAGTTCCTTCACCACAATCAAATAGCATAGCTTCTGAGCCATATCTAAGTAATATTGATGTATGATTTCTATCTTTAGTTGGAAATGCCGATGCTGTCCCTAGGAATACTATTTTCACACTAAATCCTCCACTTTAGCGAGCTGTTTAAAATGTTTTATTTTTAACATCATATAATTGAATATACAAATTGAGCTTAAAAAAGTGACTATTATTGTTATTTACCCCCCTCGTATAGTCTAAACTAGATACTACTAACTCTAGGTTATAAGCTCTATATTGCGATATATAAATTCTTTAATAAAATTTTGAAGATTTATATAAAGTAATTATTATTACGGAGCTTAAAAATGGAAAAAAGAAGATTAATGGTATTAGGAGCATTAGTAGTCCTATCCCTTTCTTCAATTATTTTTGTGGGAACAGCATATTCTAATGGGAAAAACGTAATAGCAGACCCCGAAGTTACATGGGTTTCCCACACAGAATATTGGAGTGGTGATGACGTATCTACAATTGTAAGACTGACAGATTATCGGGGCGATGCTTATGATAATGTTCAAGATTGTATAGTAACAATTAAATATCCAGATAAATCCAACTGGGTTGTTGATGCAAATATGGCTCAGTCAACTGTAGCTGGAAATTGGTATCATACTGAAGTTGTTCCATATATCCAAGGAACATATGAACAAGAAGTAACTTGCACATATGGTGCAGGGAAAACTGTAAAGACATCACAGTCCTTCCATGTAAATCCTGCATTGACACAAATTCAGAATATAAGTGCAGATATTTTATCTGAAACCGCTTTACTTACAGATGTTCATACAAGTGTTACTGCACAAATTACATCTACAAATGAGACAATTGCAGCAGATATTGCTTCTTCTGAAACAACAATTACAGACTTAGTTAATACAGTTGATACAGATTTAACAAATCAAATGACGGCACTTGGTAGTGATATTGATAGTGATTTAATTGATGTGAATGCAAGTATAAGTGGACAACTTGGAGAAACACAAGTTAGCATTGAAACTAATTTAGGAAACACAGAAACAACATTAAGTAATTTAATGACAACTCTGAATGGAAATTTACAATCTTATCTTACAGTTTATTTAACTGATATAAATAATACAGCTAATTTGATTTATACAGATACTCAATGGTTATCTCTTAATGCTATGAATCAAGAAGATGCTACTGAAATACAAAATCGTTTTGATAGCATTGATAATAATTTAGCAGTTATTGAAGATTTCTGTAGTAATTCACAAACTAATGTATCTGACCTTTGTGGTGAAGTATCTACATTAAATGATATTGTTGATGCAATGAGAGCAGAGCAGACAACATATTATCTTGACTTAAATCAAACTACTTTAAGCACATGGAATTTATTAAGTGGTGATATTGCAACAAATCTTGATGCGGTTTTAATTAGTGTTGGTATAATTCAAACACAGACAACAGAAATTAATGAAACATTGTCACAAATTAGACAAGAGCAGTTAGAAGAGATTAGGATATATACAATTTCCTAACTCTTTTTCTTTGTTTTTTTAATCTTTTAATTAGTAACTCTTTTAAACGTTTATTCAAGTGTATAGATGAGGCTGAAATCATTCATAGTTCACTGCTGAAAGGTATTGGACGGATAGATTTCTGATAATATATGAAAAAAGTAGATAAGAAAGTAAAAAAAGTAGATAAGAAAATCGAAAAAAATAATGCTAAAATTATAGCAGTGCAAATGGATAAACCAAGAAAATCAAAAGATTTGCGTGGCCACGCTGAACAAAGTTCAGCTCGGAAAGCACAAGACAAGGCAGTAGCTGAAGCTACTCAAGAAATTAAATTAAAGGGACCAGTTAGAAGTAAATTAATTGGAGATAAAGTAATGGTTGAAGAAGACTATGAGCTTTTCTTACCATTTTATGATAGATCTAGCTTTGGAGAGATCCACGGTGTAAAAGATAAGCGAATTGAATTAGGTTTATCAGAAGCTCTTTATTTAATGGAGCGCGGAAAGCTTTCTGTTTTTAGTGGAAAGAAAGTTCTTGATTTAGATGGATTTGTAAGACTTGCTAGAAAATCAGAAAAGAATTTCTGGACTAGATATCGTGT
>JABHLG010000006.1 GCA_018692915.1 Candidatus Woesearchaeota archaeon
GCAACTGTTCGAAGTGTTTCAGGTGGCAGAGTAATACTTGATTTTAATCACATGCTTTCTGGAAAAGAGCTACATTATTGGGTAAAAATCCGAAAAATAATTACAGATAAGGAAAAGCAAGTTAATTCTATAATTAAAATGCTTGGAGTACCTTGCGATGTATCTTTCAAAGATAAGACCGCAACTCTAAAATTAAAACAAGAAGTTCCTAAGCAAATTAAAGATACTATTTCTAAAGAATTAAAGAAACACGTTTCTGACATTGAAGTTAAGTTTACGGTATAATTACTGAGAAATCTGTAGATTTTCAGTTCCTCAAACCGTTCGCGGTTGGAGTTATTTGGTGTAAGCTAGGAAACCTTATAAAAAATATTAGCTCTATTTTATATCATGGAATCATTTATTCAAAGTGCCCAAGAGAGAGCTGATCGCGAAGCAGAGCAAGCAAAACAGCAACAGAGTTCAGAACCTGCACCTTTTGATTTTGGATTTGGAGGTTCTGATTCAGAGCCACAACCACAACCACAACCACAAACAGAATCATCACCATTTACACAATCTGAACCACAATCATTTTCACAACCTCAACCTCAACCAGCTGCACAACCAAGTTTTGATTATCAAGAAGAAAGTACACCACAAGTTAGTGCAGATGATGCTGAACTTCAAAAGATTTTACAAGCTAAAAAAGCTAGAATTAAAGTTCTTGGATGTGGTGGCGCAGGTAATAATACTATAACAAGAATTGCTGAAATTGGAATTATTGGAGCACAAACTATTGCGATTAATACTGATGCTCAAGATTTACTTAAATCAATTGCAGAGAGGAAGCTTTTGATTGGTAAAGAAATTACTGCAGGACTTGGTTCAGGTTCAGACCCAAACATTGGTAAAGAAGCAGCTAGAGAATCTGAAAATGATATTAAATCTATTCTAAAAGACGCACACATGGTTTTCTTAACATGTGGTCTTGGTGGCGGAACAGGAACCGGTTCAATACCTGTAATTGCTGAAATTGCAAAGAAATTAGGAATATTAACTGTTGCAATTGTAACTCTGCCATTTACAATGGAAGGTCAAATGCGATATGAAAACGCAATGATGGGCCTAGAGGCTTTAGAAGGCCTTGTTGATACTCTTATTGTTATTCCAAATGACAAGCTAGTTGAGCTAGCACCAGATTTACCACTTCAAACTGCATTCAAGGTCGCAGATGAAATTCTAACAAATGCAGTTAAAGGAATTGCAGAACTTATTACAAAACCAGGTTTAATTAACTTAGATTTTGCAGACATTCGCGCAGTTATGAGTGCAGGCGGAATTGCTATGATTGGAGTTGGAGAATCAGATACTGAAAATCGAGCAATTGAAGCTGTTGAAAAAGCAATTCAAAATCCTTTATTAGATGTTGATATTTCAGGAGCAACAGGCGCATTAATTAATGTTGTTGGTGGAGCAAATATGAGCTTAGAAGAAGCAAAGAAAGTAGTTGAAGCTGTTTCAGAAAAGCTTGATGATACTGCTAAAATCATTTGGGGAGCACAACTTAGCCCAGATTTACAAAATACTCTTAGAGCAATGCTTGTTGTAGTTGGAGTTCGTTCACCACAGATATTTGGCCCACGTAGAACATATTCAGATAAAAAGCGAACAGATTTAGCTACACACTTAGGAATAGAGTTTGTTGACTGAACCAAAGCTTTTTTAGTCTGAGCATAGCTCAGCCAATAATTTTTACCTTGCGGAAAAACTTATAAACTCCATTTTTGCATTCCTTATATGGATTTAGACAAAGTAGAGCTGCCAAAGGTGAACATAGGCTCACCAAAATCGTGGCCAGATAAAATCAAAAAGACCTTAAAGGAATGGCGTAGAGTATATAAAATAACAAAGAAACCAAACCGTGAAGAGTTCGCAGCTGTTGTTAAAGTTACAGGTCTTGGTATTGTGATTGTAGGTATGCTTGGCTTTGCAATTTTCATGCTGGTGGAGCTAATTAAATAACTGCACAAATTGACTAGCAATTTGCTAGTCTCAATCGGAGATAGAAATGGAAGAAGAAAAACAAACTCAAGTAAAAGAAGATACAACTGAGCGTAGCTCAGCTGAACCAGAGGAGCAAATGGAAAATCAGATTTTCATTGTAAGAACTGCTATTGGCAGAGAAGATCAAGTTATGGATTTTTTACTCAGCAACGCAAAGAAAATGGGCGGAGTTTTTAGTCTTATTTATCCACATGGTATGAGTGGTTATATTCTTGTTGAAGGAGATGGCGACACTTCAATTAAGCAAGTCGCTTTTAGAGTTCCTTATGTTCGTGGAATTCTTCCAAAACCTGTTTCATATACAGAAGTTGAACACTTAATTGAGTTCAAAGCAGAAAATGTTGATATTCATTTAGGAGATATTACTCAAATTATTGCTGGTCCATTTAAGGGCGAGAAAGCAAAAGTTACAAGAATCAATACACAGAAAGCTGAAATTGTTGTTGAATTGCTAGAAGCAGCTGTTCCAATTCCAATTACAATCGCATTAGATTCTGTAAAGGTTGTTGGCAAGAGAGAAGACGTCAAAGACGAAGAATAGTTCTCTGTAATTTCGAAGTTTTTTTAAGTCTTGTTATGTATATTGATTATGGCAGACGGAAATACCTCTGAACTACAATCACCTTTACAAGAAGAATTAGTTAGATATGGGAAATATATGTCAACTAGAAGATACGATTCTACTGCTCAAAGTCCAGAACAATGGTATGATATGCATAAACTTTCTGGATTTATCGACTCTGAAACCGTTAAGTTAGAAGAATTTATTGAAGGAGCAGAACCATTTTATGCAAAGAATCGTAAGAGTAAAGCACTTAAAGAAAAATTTGATAAAATGGTTAGAGAAGGAAAAAAAGAATTCTTTGAAAATACATATATTGGAGGTGCTAGTGCAGATAGTACAGGGAGTTGATTATGACAGAAGAATCTAAATATGATATGGCTAGAGAATATTTATCTTATTTACGTGAGTTTACTTCTGAAGATAAACCTCTTTCACCAATGAATTGGTATTGGAAGCAAGGAAATTCTGGAGAAGGTGCTTCATTTACATTAGACGTTATAGCGCTTTCTGAAATTCCTAAAGAAGTAAAAGGTATTTCTAAAGAAGTAATTGATTTTGTTATATTTGATCTAGATGATCCATTAAATGCACTTTTAGATGGCTTTCCAAATGAGACAAAATCTTTATTTGATCAAGTTAGTAATTATGTTGAACCTGAATCTAATAATACTAAAATTCTTAAAAGGTAAAGCTTAAAAACACCTCTTCTTGAGTTATAAAATGGCAACTGAGACAATTGATTTGCTGGTTAATGGTGGGAAAGCAAGTGCAGGTCCACCTTTAGGTCCTAAGTTAGGTCCAACAGGTATTTCAGTTAAAGGAGTAGTAGACGCAATCAATGAAAAAACTGCTGAGATGAATGGAATGCAGGTGCCAGTTAAAGTTACAATCAATACATCAGATAAATCATTTGAGATTTCTATTGGAACACCACCAACTGCTGCTCTGATTAAAAAAGAGCTAGGATTACAGAAAGCTTCTGGAAAAGCAGGCAGAGAAATGGTTGCAGATATTCCAATTGATAATATAATTAAAGTTGCTAGAATTAAAATTGATACTCTAAATGCTGCAGATATGAAAGCAGCAGTTTGTGAAATTATTGGAACTTGTACATCTATGGGTGTTGAAGTTGAAGGAATGTTGCCTCGAGCTGCAATAAAAGCAGTTAAAGAAGAAGGCAAATGGGCAGATAAGATTTCAGGTAAGAAACAGCTAGAAGAGCACTCTGCTGCAGAATTAAAAGCAAAACAAGTTGAGATGCAAGCAGAGATTGCAGAACATAGAGCAGAAGAAGAAGCTGAGAAAGCTGCTGAAGCTCCTGCAGAAGAAGCTGCACCTGCTGAAGGTGAAGCACCTGCGGCTGAAGGTGAGAAGAAAGAAGAAGCTCCTGCTAAACCTGCTGAAAAGAAGGAATAGAACCTCTTTTAAGTTTTATTTTATAAATTTATTATGGATTATAAACCTAGTTCAGAAACGGGAAGTGGATATATACAAGATATAGAACCCGTAGATAAAGTTATGGAAGACTGCCGAGATTTAATGAAAATAATGGATAACAGAGCAGCTAAAATAAACAAAGAAATAGGTATTTTATCTTTAGAATTAGAGGATATTCGTGAGATAACAGAGAATCTTGATATTAAAATGAAAATCCATAATATTTCTAAGGAATAATTCAATAATTTTTATAAACTTGTTCTTTTACATATTGTATGAATCATAAAGATGTAGAAAGGTTGTTTTTTGAACATTTTAAGAGCTTAAAGCATAAGAAACTGCCTGACGTAGCTCTTGTTCCACCAGAGCATGATACAAGTTCTTTATTTATTAATTCAGGTATGCAACCACTAAAACCTTTTTTTATGGGATTGCAAAAAGCACCTGCAGGAAGACTGTTTAATAATCAAAAGTGTGTTCGAACAGGAGATATTGACGATGTTGGTGATAATAAGCACCTAACTTTCTTTTTCATGCTTGGAAATTGGTCTGTTGGTGATTATAGTGTTGAACAAGCTGCTCAGTTTGCTTATGATTTGTTAGTTAAGAAATATGCTATGAATAAAAATAAGCTTTGGGCTACTGTTTTCAAAGGTGATAAAAAATTAGGTTTGGGAAAAGACGTTGTTATGGAAAATGCTTGGCCTAAAATCGGAATACCAAAAGAACGAATATTTTTAGCAGATTCTGAAGAAGTATTTTGGGTGAGTGGTGCAACAGGACCTTGTGGACCTACTTCAGAGATACATTATGATTTTGGTGCATCAAAAGGTTGTGGCAAAAAAAACTGCAATCCTACATGTGATTGTGGTCGTTTTATGGAGATTTGGAACCCTTGTGTTCAAATTTCATATAATCGAGATGCAAAGGGCAAGTTAACTCCACTTAAGCTGAAAAGCATTGATGCAGGAGCAGGGTTTGCGCGTATTGTGGGTGTATTACAAGGCACTAATGATGTTTTTATAACTACGATTTTTAAGCCACTTATACAACAAATAGAGAAATTATCTGGAAAAAGTTACACTCACAATAAAAAAGCAATGCGGATAGTTGCTGACCATGTTCGTGCAGCTACATTTATAGCAGGAGAAAGAGTTACTCCAGGTAAAAAAGACCAAGGATATGTTCTAAGGCGTTTAATTAGGCGAATGGTGCGATATTCTAAGCAATTAGGAATTGATAGAGCTGGAATTAAGCAGCTAGTTCGCTTTGTAATTGATGATTTTAAGAAAGATTATCCTTATTTGCAGAAAAATGGTAAGCAAATTGCTGGTGTAATTGGCAGTGAATATGATAATTTCAATAGAACATTAGAAAAAGGAAACAGATTGTTAGCTAAGCTAATGCAGATAACTAAAGGAAAAACACTGCGAGGAATTGATGTTTTCCATTTATATGATACATATGGTTTCCCTATGGAGCTGACAAGAGAAATTGCAGCTGAAAAAAGATATAATGTTGATGAAAAAGGCTATGAGAAGGAGTTTGCAAAGCACAGAGAAGTTTCTAAAAAAGGACAAAGTAAGAAGTTTGTTTCTGGATTAGCAGACCACTCTGAGCAAGTTATTAAGTATCATACTGCAAATCACTTGCTTTTAGCAGCTCTGCAAAAGGTTTTAGGGCCAAAAGTTACTCAAAAAGGAAGCAATTTGACTGCTGAAAGACTTAGGTTCGACTTTAATTGGCCAGAAAAGATGACACCCGAGCAGCTAAAAAAGACAGAAGATTGGGTAAATAAATGGATTAAACAAGATACAAAAGTCACAATGTGCGAGATGTCAGTTGCAGATGCTAAGAAATCAGGTGCAACAGGTGCTTTTGAGCATAAATATGGTGCAAAAGTTAAAGTTTATACTATTGGAGCAGTCTCAAAAGAGATGTGTTTAGGGCCTCATGTAGCTAATACAAGCACATTAGGTCATCTAAGAATTATTAAGG
Organism: Candidatus Woesearchaeota archaeon; assembly: GCA_018692915.1. Taxonomy (GTDB): domain Archaea; phylum Nanobdellota; class Nanobdellia; order UBA10117; family JABICX01; genus JABICX01. The sequence continues at coordinate 6,047 of JABHLG010000006.1, forward strand.
AAAAATCAAGTTCTGCAGGAGTTCGTAGGATTAAAGCTGTTCTAGATTAGTTATTTATGCATAGCTTCTCTTTGTAGGAGAAGAATATCTTCTGTTGTAAGTTTCTTTTTGCTTTTAAGTTTCTCTTTAACTGCTTCTGTTTTTTTATGTATTAATTCATAGCCTTTTCTAGCAGTTCTTAATACAACTTTGTCTGCTAATCCAGACCAGTCTTTGAGTATCTTACTTAATTTATGATTCATGTGACCAATTTGAACTTTAATGTTCTTTAGAATTAATTGAACTGTATTTCTTTTTGCTTTGATGTCAGCAATGTCCTTTGATAATTTAGTTAATTCTTCAAATATTTGAGAGCTTTCAGTTGCTAATTTTTGGATTTCTGCATGCATTTTATCTGCTTTGATTTTAAGGTCTTTAGCATTTCTATAATCAGAATCAGAGCCTCTTAAACTCTCTTCGTAAGCAATACTTTTCTTTAATTCAGATTTTACTCTTTTAATTTGGTCCATAGCTTGTTTTTCTTTTTTAAAGCTTAGAACTTCAATCTGCATGTTGTATTCCATATCTTTAATCTGCTTTCTTAGGTTGCTAGATGGTGTAATATTCTCTCTGCTTGTCTTTCTGTCTTTTTTTGTTTTTCTTACATTTGCAAGAGTCTCATTGTATAATTTATTAGCATCTTCACGTTCAGATTTAAGTTTGTGTATATTTTTATCTACGTCATGTTTTTTATCTTTAAGTTCTTTAGCTTTGCTAATTAAAGAATTAAGTTGTTTGTCTAGACTGTTTTTCTGCTTGTAATGTTCTTCTTTTTGTCCACCAAATTCTTTAAGTTTAGAACTAATTATTTGAATTTCTCTTTTTAGTGATTCAACTTTTTGTTCTATTTCCACATTACTTTCTTTCACTTTTGCATCTCCCTTGTTGTTGGAGTATTGCGAGGTTTCCCTCGCAAAACACTAATTTTTATTCTCTATTGAAAATCAAAGATTTTCAATTCCGCAAATTGTATAACAATTAGCGTTATCCGAATAAAGCACCTAATCCAGCAGCAGCTTCTTCATTGTTTTCTTCTTTCTTTTCTTCCTTTGGTTCTTCAGCTGGAGCTTCACTTGATGGTGCAGCAGCGCCGGCAGCAGGAGCAGCAGCAATAGTTGTTTCAGCTAGGACTTTTTCTATGTCAACGTCCTTTAATGCTGTTACAGTTGCTTTCACTCTTGCATCGTCAACTTTAACGCCTGCAGCAGTTAGTGTCTTTTTTAAGTTCTCGTCATTTATTGTCTGCCCTGCTTTGTGCAGTAACAGAGCACCGTATAGATATTCCATTTCTATTGGCCTCCTTGATTGTCATCTTTTGTCTCCGCAGGAGTTTCCTCTTTTGGAGCTGATTCAACTTCATTATCTGAAGTTTCAGATGATTCTGATTGTTCCTCTTTAACTAGTGCGTCAGGAACTTTTTCTTTTAATGTAGCAGCTTGAGATTCTGCTTTCTTAAGTAAATGCTCTTTTGTTTCATCACATAAAATATCTGCACCAAATGCTAATTTCTTTGCATCAGTGTGAGCTTCTTGTAATTTGATTGTAACTGTTTCTGGTGTAAGAATGTTTGCACCAAGAGCTAGTTTCTTAGCATTTAAGATTGCTTGTTTAAGATTATCTGTGTATTCATCAATATCGATATTAAGAACACTGCGCTTGTATACTTCACCATTTTCTACAGCAACAACTAAGTTTAGACCAATTTTCATTGGTTTAATATCTAAACGTGCTAATATTGCAGCAGCAGCAGCAGGTACTGGTTCACCTTCTTTAACAACTAATGAGTCTTTTTTAACTACAACTTTTCCACCATCGATTCCAGCAACAATATTTGCTGCACCTAAATCTCCAATAATTGGTCCTGGTGCAAATGGTGTTGGACCTGCTTTAACCCAAATATCTTCCGGCGCAATTTGTCCAGTTTTTGCTGGAGCATCAGTCATGTTATCTTTAAGAATTTTAAATAATTCAAATGCATTTTTATTTGTTAAAATAAGTGCAGGCATTCCTTGAATATATTCTCTGATTTGTTTTAGTTCTTCTTTTCCACATTTGTCTAAAGCTAATTTAATTAATCTTTTTCTTGTTACAATTATTTCAGCATGCTCTTTAATTTTAGAGCGTATAACTTGACTTTGTCTACTAGGGAGATTTTCTAAATTAATAACTGCAATCGTTTTGTATTTTGGAAGTTCCTTGATAATATTATTTACCATATCTTTCTTCCAAGGTTGAACATGTGCTGTGTGCTCTGCCATTATATTTTAATTGGAGCCCCCATAGTTGTTTTGATTAGAATGTTTTTGATATTAGCGTTTTTTCTTGGAAGTGAGTTTTCAATTTGGTCTATTGCAAATAATATATTTTCTGCAAGTTTTTCATCATCCATTTTTTCATCACCTATTCTGCAACTTGCGATAGGCATTTTTGATATCATGATTTTTGAAGTATTTTTTAATTTCTTAACAATTGGGTCTAAGTTTAAGTTTGGAGGAACGATTTGTCCACCTTTTGGATTTGGCATTTTACCAATTGGACCAAAATACTTACCAAAAACCTGTGCGATTTGAGGCATTATGTTTGCTTGACCAATAAAGAAATCATATTTTCTAGCTAATTTTCTAACTTTTCTTGCGTCTTTGTATTCTGGAAAATTATCTGTGAAAACAACATTATCGCATGCAGATACATTTGTCTTCATTTCTTGACCAACTAAAGCACATACTGTTGCGTCTTTTCCTCGGCCATGTGGTAATGTAATAAAGTCATCTATTTTTGCTTCTTTTTTAATATCAAATTCTTTTAGATTTATAATTAAGTCAAATGATTGAGAAAACTTTCGTTCTTTTGATTTTTCTCTAGCTAGTTTTATCGCTTCAAGGATTTTTTGTTTATTTGCTGCCATTTTAAGATTGCCATAATAGAAGGTCAACAATTCAATTGTCGGCTGACGCCTTCTGCTAAAGCAGTGATTGAAACTTCCAATATGCTTTTATAAATGTTGTGGTATCTGTATTTATGCCTACAAAGACGCTGAATTACAAGCCATTTTTAGGATTTGTATTATCATATTCTTTACTTTTTTATTTCTTAGGACATCTTGACGCTATGCATAATGTTGAGGTAGTAGATGATTTTTATTTTGGCTTTCTTACATTAATAGGATTATTTGTATTTCTAAGTATGATATCTACATATAAGCTTTTTGAGAGTAAATTCTTGAATTTTAATGAATTTGTGTTATTCTCAGGATTTGGAACATTAATTTTACCTATTTCAGTTTGGGGTTTGGCATGGATTAGCTGGTTTTCAATGAAGACAGGTAATTTGACTTTATGGAAAATTGGTATTATAAAAATAAGTATTCCATGGGCTTGGTTTATTCCATTTCATATATTTATGACCTTACTATTTGTAATTGTAACTTCGCTTATCGTGTATAAAAAATTACATCTTAAGAGAGTAAGTTAAACTATCTAATATTTTTTCTTCTTCATCTGTTTCAACTTTAAAGAAAGGTAGCCAGCAATCTTTCTTAGAATTGATTTTTATACCAAATGCGTTTAGGAAACTTTGTATTTGAGAATATTTTACTTTAGAAGCCATTTTTTCAGCAACAGGCAAATCCATATATTTTGGCTTTTGAGTAAAAGATATTTTCTGAAAGTTTGCCAGCATAGAGGTATTACTTGTCACTTTATTACCTGAAATGTTTAATATTTTCATTCTAGCTAAAGAACTTACTATACCTGAAACTTCATTAAAACCAAGACCTGTTTTTACAAAAAGGTCTGAGACTGTTGTTTGAGATGTTTCATTAATTATATCTAATACTTTTTTTTGTATTGGCGATAAGTTAGCCACATTTGTAGGTAGTCGTATTGTTGATAATTTATTTGTTAAGGAGAATATTTGAAAATTATTCATGTCAAATAATATATCAAAATTATTTTTGGCAGAAGAGCAGCTTGCTAAAAGACACGGACGTAAAATTACAGATATGTTTTTTATTTTAGATTTCTCAAGAGTTTCAATTTCTTTTATACCGATTTTAGGCTCTAATATGTACGCTGATTTCTTAGCAATACTTTTCTTAGCAATTGGTTTAGAAATATTGGAGGACTCTACAGATTTACTTGGTTTGTAATCCTTTACTGATTTCTTTAAATCAAATGTTTTTGCTCGACCTCCATGCTGGCTTCGTCTAACTCTTATGTCAACAAAAATTGGATAATCTGTTGCTCCAATTAATAATGCTTTACCAACAGGAAGGTTTCGTATTTCTCTTTCAGTTTCACCAGTTATACCTTCAAATGAATTTGAAATTGCTTTTAAGTCCCCCGGATTTGATACTTGCATTGCAATTTGACTTGTGCACTGGCTTAAAACCGATTTGTCAACTCTAGCAGGTCTTTGAGATATAACACATAATCCAAGACCGAATTTTCTTCCTTCTGCAGCAATTGTTCGAATAATTGAAGAAGATTTAGCTTCACCATATCCTCTTTCTGGACAAAAGTTGTGCGCTTCTTCTATGATTAAAAAAAATGGAGGAATTTCATCACGTTTACGTTTTTCAAAAAGTTCTGTTAATAATGATTTTACCGCAATCTGCTGAAGCTCGGGAGGTGAACCTTTAAGATTTACAATTGAAAGTCTATTTGGTCGTATAAATTCTGAAACAGCTGTTGGGCTAAATGAAAATAAATTTGTTTTCATTAATTGTTGAAGTCCAGATATTATGTTCCATTTTGCATTTGATTCAATAATATTTAATTCATCAACAATATCTTGAAATCCTATTTTTGATTTACTTTCCTCAAGTATATTTATCGTATTATGAATTAATCCAGTTTGACCAGAGGATATTTTGAATGGCATAGCTTGAATTATACCATAAGCATCTTGCGGAACTTCAAGTTTTAATTGTGATGCTTCAGGATTTACCTCTGTATTAATTGTAAACTCTTTTACAATATCTGCAAAACCTTTTGGTGTAACTCTATAATTTTTGAAATATTTTACATCATCTTTACTTGTATTTGGATATTTAATATCTGAATATTCTCCGTGTGGGTCAATAACAACACAAGGCACACCATAGCTAGCAAGTTCTTCTAGTAAAACACCAATTGTATAAGATTTACCACCACCACTTTTTGCTAAGACTGCTAAGTGTTTTGTAATAATTTTCTTTGGGTCAATAAATGCTTTTAGATTGTCTTTACCTTCTAAAAAACCCAGATATAATCCTTCTTTTTTAATTCCAATTATATTTGAAATGTAATAATCATTTGCAGTAAAAATTTGCGTTCCAGGTGCTAAAGGTGTTCTTGGTTTTCTAAGTAAACCTCTATCGTTTCGATAACCAACAATTGCACAAATAGCCGTTGTGTGCTGACCTGCTTCAATTTCAAGAACTTGAGATAAAACAGGACCAATCTCTGCATGGTTTGCTACGATATAGTCCCATTTCTTGACAGGATTTTCTACTTTAAATCTAAAATCGTGAGTAGTAGTTCTACCGTAAATAACTCCAAGTGGTTTCATAATATAATATCTACTGCGAATTGTTTTTAAGAAGTTATAGCTTGTTGTATATAATTAGGCTCGGATTATTTTTCCGTCTTTGATGATGCGAGATGGCTTTCTTTTATGTAACAGACCTGCATCTAGAACAATATCAACCTTACCTGAAAATATTTTATATGCTTCTCTTGAAGAATATATTTCAGGATTTCTAGCGATGTTTGCAGAAGTTGATATTATTGGTTCTTCAAATTTCTTTAGTAATTTTCGAGCAATAGGATTTGATGTAATTCTAAAAGCAAAATCTGGACCAATCCATTCTGGCCAGATTTCTTTTCGTTTAGATATTATTGTTGTTGGCTCTCTTGAGCGAGTTAGTTCTCTTTCTTCTTTAGTTACATTTCCATATTTTTCAGCTTGTCTGATGTTAGAACACAGAACTAAATATCCCGTTGCATTTACTCGTTTTTTGATTTTAGTTATTTTTTCAACAGACTCTTTATTAAATGGATTACATCCAATTCCATAGCAAGTTTCAGTTGGATATATAACTAAGCCGCCTTGTTTCAGAACTTCTGCAGCTTTCTTAATATTAGTTAGGTTGGGTTTTAGTAATTCAGTTTTCATAGCCATGTAACGTCAACATCATCTGTTCTCCAGTGTTGATTAATTGCAGTGTCTTTCATTTTATAATTAGCTTTTTGTTCTAGAATTCCTTGCCAAGCAATCATTGCACCATTATCTCCTGCAAGAGCCATTGGAACAACCGCGAATTTTACACCACGCTCTTTTGACATGATTTTTAACATTTCTTGAAGTCGAGAGTTTGCAGCAACTCCACCAGTTAGAAGAATTTCGTTTTTGTTAATGTGTGCAATTGCTCGTTCTGTTGCTTCTGTTAGCTCTGCAAAAACAGTTTCTTGCGCAGAGAAACATAAATCTTCTGTCTTGTGTTTTCCAGTTTGAACTAATTGATTAATTTTAGTTTGAATTCCTGAAAAAGCAAAATCCATTCCTTTGATTGTGTAAGGCAATTCGATGTAGTTCTTACCCTTTTTTGCAAGTTTATCTATTGTTGGACCTGCAGGAAATCCCATTCCCATTGACCTGCCAATTACATCAATGAAATTTCCAACACCGATGTCGAGAGTTTCGCCAAAAACCCTGTATCTGCCAGACGCAAGAGCAAGAATTTGTGTGTTTGCTCCAGATACATAAAGCGTAATTGGGTCTTTAAATCCAGAAGTTAGTTTTCCAATTTCAATATGTGCAATACAATGATTTACTCCAATTAGTGGAACTTTCAAAAGGCTTGCAAGTGAGCGAGCAGCAACTGCTCCAACTCTCAAACATGCGCCAAGTCCAGGACCTTGTGCAAATGCAACTATATCAATATCTTTTGGTTTAATTTTAGCAGTTTTCAAAGCTCTGTCAAGGACAAACTGATACATAAGAACATGATGTTGGGCAGCTTTGCTTGGATGAATTCCACCTTTTTCAGTTGTAAAATTAGATTTCTCATTAGCTAACACTTTTCCTTTCTCATTAACTATTCCAATTCCAAGTGTATGTGCTGTTGATTCTATTCCCAGACATATCATATTAAAAATTAACTAAAAGAGGTAATAAAACTGTTGCGTCTCCTTCGATTGTGATATGTTTTGCTTTTTCTGTAATTTTTCCCCAAGAGATTGCTTCTTTTGTTCTTGCGCCACTAAGAGAGCCATCTGATTCTGGAGCTGTTGTGATTTGAACTGCATAATCAAGTCCACCACGGAATTGATTCCACCATATAACATGATGCTTTGAGATTCCACCACCAAGCATTAATGCTCCGCTCTTTTTTGCTTCGAAAACAAGGTTTGCTAGCTCTTGCTCATCTTCAAATAAGTTGATTTTAAAATCTCTATGGTTTTGCCAGAACATCCATAACTGACTGCCCCATGAACCATCCATTGGTCCTGGAATGAAAACTGGAATTTTGTTTTTCCAAGCCCAGTAAAGTATGCTTTCTTCTTTGTTTTTGTGTTTTGAAATTGCTTCGCCAAAGGCCCAAACTAAATCACGAGTTGACCATTCTTTTTTTTGCTTGTATAGTTTTTCTAAAATTGGCAAAACATTATTTTCAAGAACTTCACCATAACATTCATTTGGAACAAAGACATTTCCTAGTCTGTTGATTCCTTGTTTGTGTAGTTCTTTATCATCTGCATCAAATCTACCTTGACAATAGAACTTCCAAAGTCTTGCTAAATCATGGTCTAAAGTTCCACAAGTTGTAATCAGAACATCAACTTGTTTGTTCTTGACCATGTCTTTGATTATTCCACGAGTTCCAGTTGCACAAATGCATGCAGGAAATGAAAAGAATACTTTGCAGTCTTTATCTTTCTGCATATCTTGCCATATTCCAGCGCCATCACCAAGCTTCTTTGCTGTAAATCCACCTGCTTGTGAGAATTGTTTGATAAGTTCTGCTATCTTTGTGTTCTTATTTATGCTCAAGTCTTTTACTTTCTTCATATAATATGCTGTAGAATTCGTTTTAAAGGTTAACTGTTTATCATTTTATGTTAGAACATGAATCTCTTGATAAACGAGTTGAACAATATGAACAAAGAAGTATTGAACAAGTTGAGCAATATGAACAAACAAGTATTGCAAGTCATGAAGAAAATCAGCGTGATATTAAAGTAGCCGGTATCGAGACAAAAAGTAAGTTAGAAGCAATTGCAGATAATACAGGTGCTTGTGCAAAAGGTTTTAATTTAATGGAAAAGCAAACAGGACAATGGGCCGATTCTCAGCAAGATATTAATAATTTATTAAAAACAGCTATTGCTGGCGGAGTTGTTATTTTAGGTATTGGATTATATGTTAATCTAAAATTATATGGAATTATTCCTTAAGCTTGTTTCTTGAATTCAGTAAATCCACATTTACCGCAATGGAATCTGTCTTTGTGTTCAGCCATGAAAATAGCTAATCCACATTTTGGACATTCTCTTTTATTCTTTTTTCCATTTACATAGTAGTGTGCTTTGATTGTTGATTTTGAAGGTTTTCTTTGTTTCTTACCCTTTACATTCGATTTTTTTACATTTCCCATAAAACTTTTACAAAAGTTTCATCAAAAACTTGTTTGCTATGCAAACAAAGCCTTCGGCAAAACTATTGGTTACCTCCTTCTTGCTCTTCAGCAGACACCTCAGCTTTTGGTTCTTCCTTTTTCTCTTCAGCTGGTTTTTCTTCTGGCTTAGCTTCAGCAACAGGTGCTGGAGCAGCTTCCGTTTCTTTCTTTGGTTTTGGAGTGTTTCGTTTAACAATATATTTTGGTTCTTTTCTTTCTAATTCTTCTTTTGATTTGTAAACATGTGCTAATCCTCTAATTGAATCTTTACCAAATTCAGAATCTATGCTAATGATTGCGATTGTTTCAGCTTTGTGCCCGATTTTTGCAGCGATTAAGTCACTAGTTTCTTGTCGTGTTGGGGTTGCGCCAGTTCCAGTTGCTTTGAATGTGATATCTTCTCTATCAAAAAGTGCGTTTTTATTCTGTTTTATAATTTTAAAATCCATGTTCTTACCTCAGTGCATATTCTCCAGCAGTATCTAATTTCATTTTCTTTGCGATTTCTGATTTATCTGCATCAATGATTATAACTCTACCTTTCCAGCTTTCATTTAATTTGTCAGTTTGGCAAATAGGGCACTTGTCTCCTATTACAAGTCTTTTACATTGCTTGCACATCTTCTTTGCCATTATTTTTTACCTGCCTTTGCTAATTTGGCAGTCTCCTTTGATTCTTTTTTGATTTGTTCTGCAATCCATTCAATCTTACCTAAGTATTCTTGTCTCATTGTAAGTCCAATCTTTGGCTCATTTGTGTCTTTTATGCTTACAGCAACTATTCTTGCTCGAACTTTATCGCCTTTCTTAAGCACTTTCTTTGAGTCTTTTCCTTGTAGAGTTCCTTCTTTGTTTACAGAAACAAAATCGTCCATTGTTTGTGATACATGCACCATTCCTTCGAATGGTCCAAAATCAATAAATGCACCGAACTTTGCAATATCTCGGATTTCTCCTTCAACAAGTTCATTTATTTCAGGTTTGAAATGAATTACTTTGAATGTTACTCTATAAAATGCAGCACCATCGCCAGGAACAATTATTCCTTCACCGATTTTCAGAACTTCAATAATTTTGATTATGCGTCCAATGTCATTATTAACTTGACCCACATAGGTTGCTTTTAGCTGACTTGCTATTGCTTCATTTAGGTCAGAGCTAAATAACTTTGGTTCTACTCGAACAACACCCTCAACTTCTGATAATGCATACATGTTGATTATACAGGGAAGAAGACCTTTTTTAAAGCTTGTGTTCAGCTTTAAGCAATTTATCAAAAGTGTATATATCACAACTGTGTTCCTTTGCATATTTTAATATCATTTTGTCAGTATGACCTGCTTCTAGTTTAATAATTTTCCACTTTTTGTGCTTAATTAGCTGAAGTGCTAGCTTAGCAGCAGCTTTATCTGCTCCTTTTCTAGCCGTCTTTGTTAGTTTTTCTAGCTCAGCAATAACTAAATTTGGAATGAGAATCTGCCTATCAATAACTGTAGCTAAATCTTGCTTTTTCTTAGCAGCATAGATTAATGCGTTTGTATCAATAATTACTTTCATATATAATAAACCTTAAAATTGTATGTTTAAAACTCTATTTATGGCTAAACCTGATGATTACAATAAGACTGCGAAGATTTACAATAATCGTTATAGAGAAACTCAATTTGAGAAATATCGAATAATGCTATCAGGTCTTAAACTAAATGGGCAAATTTTAGATCACGGTTGTGGCACAGGACTTTTAGGTGAATTTTTAGCTTCTTGGGGGAGCGAAGCGGGGGAAGTTGGTAAGAGGGCATGGCTCTTACATGGATGTGATAGTTCTAAAGAGATGCTTAAAATTCGAGGAGCTGGAGATTTGTGTAATGTAGAAAAATTGCCTTACAAAAACACAGAGTTTGACTTTGTGTTAAGTTTCTCTATGTTGATGAATTGTAAAAATCCTGAAAAAGTAATCAAAGAAATCAAGCGAGTTCTTAAGCTAAATGGAACTTTTGTATGTACTTTTCTAAAATCCTTTGAATCTAAATTAAAACCTCTTCTTGAAAAACATTTTAAAATTCAATTAGAAACAAATTGCGGAGAAGATGTAGGATTCTTGTTTAGACTCTAACAAATAACTTGAATCTATCTTTCTCTTCGAAACTTTTCAAAAAATTTTCACTAAAACGTCTAATTGTAACAGAATACCGACAGAATTAAACACGAACAAACAGCTTGAATCTGTCTTTTTCTTCTAGCTCATCCATTATTCTTTGTATAACTAATTTCTTTGGGTTTGAGACAGAGCTAACTCTAGTTTTAATATCTTCAAAACTAACAAATGGTCGAACTTCTCTTTCTTCTAATAGCTCTTTTGCATGTCGCTTTCCAATGCCTGGAAGTAGCTCAAGAGTGTGTGCTCTAAGTGAGATTGGTCCAGAATAGTTAAAGAAATTAACAAATTTCTCTTCTCTTTTATCAACAAGACTTTCAATTATGAATTTTAACTCGCTTTTAGCTGTCTGAGTTAGTTTTTCATTTGGTAGAATTCCTCTAATCCATGCAATCTGATCTCGTTCACCTTCACCAATGTAGACCTCATCATGTGCTTTTAGAGCTATATCTGGTTTAGGAACTAATTCAAAAAGTGTAAAATGGTCACGACCTAGTGCCTGAACAACAGGTTCTTTCTGATGTAATGGTCTAGAGTCCTCTGGATAGCCGTTCTTCAAAAAATCTAATACGATTGCATATTCTTCTTTCGCTCTCATTTTTTTTTCCTTTAGCTATCTTACTTTTCATATTTGTTGACTGTTTTTTGTATATTATTTAAGTTCTCTGGAGCAATTGTTGTTTTTGTGCCAGCGAAAATTGTCTTTAGTTCGCTTATGGCTCGCGGTATTAAGTTAATTATTGTAGCGATGTGTTCTTCAGTCATACGAGGAACTTCGAGTGCTCTTAATTCCTCAATTAACTTAAGCTCTTGAGATTTATTAAGTTTGCTGAACTTGATTGAATGATCCATAGCTTTTTGCTGTATTGGCTCTAGCTCATCTTTTTTAGTTTTAGGTTTAATAGTTTCAGCTATTTCTCCTAATCCCATTATTCTTGATTTGATTATTTTAAGTTCTGGCATAATGTTATAGAAAAAATGGGCTTTTTAAAGTTTCCTTAAATGGACTGCTTTAGCTAAAACATGTTTAATCTTTTTGAAATCTTTAAGTTGAATTAAATAGGCCATACCTTGTTTCTTTTTGATTGTGCCTACAGAGTTTTTGAATCGAGGATGTGGCATTGCGCTGTGCTGACCTGATTCTTGTAAAATTCTAACTTTTTCACCAATATTGAAAGTTCTAAGAATCTTATTAATAGGAAGTTTTCCTCTATCTCTAGCTTTCTTTTGGAGCTTGTTTCTTGTCTTGTATCTTGATCCACCTGTTCTTTGTGTCATAGTTTTAACCTCATTTTAGGGTTTTTAAAGTTTTGTGTTTAATCCTTATTGTATTTTATTTTAAATTGAGCAAAAATATTATCAAACGGAGGTAATCCTGGATCAACAGGAATAAGACCTTTTGCTTCTAGTCTATCTCCAATATCTTTTAGACTTTTACCATTGTCATCTACATAAATATAATAATAATTATTAGTTGGTCCATCTGGCAATAGTTTAAATTTTTCACTAGATTTCATTGGGCGAGGATATACTATAAAACCCATATCATTTATTGAATCAGGTTGTGCGACTAATGCACCACTCTCATTAATTATTTCTCGTAGATCGTTCTCATCTAGTGTAAGTGTATAAATTGTTTTACCATTTTCTTTAGATATTTTTTTTTCCATTTTACATTCCAGGTAGTTTCATACCACCGGGTAAGCCACCTTTGCCACCCATCATTTTAGCTAATTGCTTCATCTTTTGAGGGCTGCCCATTGACTTCATCATTTTCTGCATCTGCTTGTATTGCTTAAGTAATCCGCGCACTTCTTTTTCATCAGTGCCCGAGCCATTAGCGATTCTGTTGATTCTAGAAGCATTCATAACATCAGGATTTTCCTTTTCTGTTGGAGTCATAGATTGCATAATAAATTTCCATGTTTTCATTTTGCTTTCTTGACCTTTAAGCGCATCTTTTGGAACTGCTCCACCCATTCCAGGTATCATACCCATAATTTGTGAGAGCGGACCCATTTTTTGCATTGCTTCCATTTGATCATATAAATCTTGAAGTGAAAGTCCTTGACCTTTTGTAACTTTCTTAGCTAATTTCTCAGCTTTATCTTTGTCAATTGCACCTTCTGCTTTTTTTAGAAGAGTTTCTAAATCTCCCATTCCAAGAATTCGAGATACAAAGTTCTTTGGCTTGAACTCTTCAATTGCATCCATTTTTTCTCCAACTCCAATAAACATAACTTTTGCTCCAGTAGTTGCGCAAGCTGTTAATGCACCTCCACCTTTTGCAGTTCCATCTAGTTTTGTAATTACAACACCTGTAACTCCAACGTTTTTGTGGAAAGATTCAGCTTGAGATTGTGCACCTTGACCAATGTCTCCAGAAAGAACTAGAAGTGCTTCATCAGGATTTACTGCTTTATTTAACACCTTGATTTCATCTGTTAGCTCTTTGTTTAGAGAATCTCGTCCAGCTGTATCAATTATAACAACATCATATTTTTTGAATTCCTTTTCAAATTCTTTGATTATATCTTCAGGTTTTTTAGCAGATGAATTTCCATAAAAATCAACTTTCATTGCTCTAGCTAGCTGCTGTAGCTGTGCATATGCAGCAGGTCGCCATGTGTCTGTTTGAACAACTGCAACTTTTTTACCTTGTTTTTTATAGTATCGTCCAAGTTTTCCTGCAGTTGTTGTCTTTCCAGACCCAAATAGACCAACTAGCATTATCTTAGTTGGCTTTTTCTTAAATTCAATCTCTTTGAACTCTTTTCCAAGGAAGTTAGTTAGTTCTTCAAAAACAATATTTACAACATGCTCGCGAGTTGTTAGACCTTTTGGAGGAGTTTCATTTGTTCCTCTGTCTCTGATTTTCTGAGCAATTTCTTTAGCTAAAGTAATATTAACATCAGCTGCTATCAATGCTTTTTTGATATCAGAAGATAATTCAATAACTGCTTTTTTATCAACTAGCCCTATATTAGTTATTTTCTTCAAACTTTCCTTTAGTCTATCTGATAATGAGTCTAATACCATACTTTTTAGCAGAAATGGAGGTTTTTAAGTGCTTTGATTAGAAGATTATAACCGTTAATCTTATAAACTAGTCATTACACAGTAGCACTATAGTATGACACTTTCAGAAGTAAAAAATTCGGTTCAAGAAACTATATTTCTTAAAGACCGTATCAAAACAAGTCTAGAAAAAATAATTAAGTTAAATAAAGAGATAGATCCTGGTGATGACGGATATAAACGATTTGTTAATGCTAAGTCTGATGATATAATGCCATATGTTCAATCTAACTGGACTGATCTTGATGAGGCTTCGCTGGTTAATGATAGTCAAGTGATTTTATTTGGAGATACCAATCATGCAAAAACAGGTAATATTGGCGGTATGGCAAAGTATATACCTCTTTTGAAGAAAGCAGGAATTACTGATGTAGCTATTGAGTTTCCAAGAGATGAGAAGAATCTCGAAGCAGTTACTCAGTTTAATGAGACTGGAGACTTGTCTCTGATACGACCTATTGCAAATCAGACAAGAACACCTGTACGAATTGTTAGATTTTTTAGAAACGCACATCAAGAAGGAATGAATGTATCTTTAATAGATATGCCTGAAAAATCTCGGGATTCAAAATGGAGCACTACCCAACTTAACTATCAAAGAGGAATATATATGGGCCAAGTTCTTTCTGAGTTAGCTGAAGATTCTAATGTTAAAATTGCGGCTTTTTGTGGTGCGGGACATTTTAGAGAAAAAGAAATACCGAAACAACTAACTGATGATAATATTGCATTTAAGAAATTTGCAGTTGTTACTCAAGGACAACCTATGTCGTTTATACTTCCAGATAATCAATATGAGATCGGCCCAGCAAATGCAGTAAATAGATGTGATTTATCTAATCGTAGTGGGTTTGTTGATTTAAATAATAATTACGATTTAGATGGATTTATATATTTTACAAAATCTAGTCTTATTGAGGATCAGAAATCTGCTAAATTAATTCTTGATGATATTTCTAGTATTATCCCTTCTGTAGATGCACCAAAAGAAAACGCATTAGCACATTTAACTGGAAGCACAGCAATTCAAACAATTTCACAGCATTTTGGAAATCGTGTGGATCCATCATTATATACCTGGGAAGGCACAAATACTGAAAAGATTTATGATTTTGTAAATAATATTGACAGTCTAAATAATGGACAGAAACTTCATCTATCAATTATGCTGGAGAATTATGTTCGTACTACTCTGCGTCATGGTGGAGGTTCTATACTTAGAATGGAATTTGATTCAGATGCAAACGCATTTGGTATAGATACTATTGATACTTTTGGAAAGAAATTTGATGCAGAAGAGTATGCTGCTGCACGTGGAAAACACAGAGAAGTTACGTTAGATATGTTACTTTCACAATATAATTTTGAAGACATAATGATTAAAGACGTAAGTCAAATACCTGAGACAGATATTTTACCTAATCCAGAAAATCTAGAAAGTGCACATAAGGTTATGATATTAATGTCTGCGTATGCGACGCACCCAGAACGGATTACGTGGGCAAATGATCGAAGTACACCTATGATTGGAGTTTATCGGGAAGGAAATCATAATGATGATTATATTACTCGACTTGGTATTGAAGATTTTCTATTAACTGATATGGAGAGCAAGCTAGTTGATTTTGAAAAAAAGAATTCCGAGTACACTCATAATATGGATAAGTTAAATACATTATTCTATTCATTTAGTAAAGATAAAGCTCTTTCTTTTAGTTATCGTAAAAAAGTGAAAAATTATAGCAGTGAGTTCATAGCCATATTTAGTGATATTATTTATGCAAGCAATAATGTAACGCGTAAGATAATTAATGCTCGATCTGAGCTACAGTATCTTAGTAACGATTCCGCAGAAACGCTGATTGAAAATGCTTATAACAAATTAGAAACATATAACGCAGTTATTAATAATGTGGCAGATGTTATGGATAAGAAAAATGTCTATCGAGGCAAATTTTTTGAAAATGATCTTGACTTTAAGCAGATTATTCAGGATAATCGCGAAATGGTTAAAGATTTAAGAAGTAATCTTAATGACATCAGAACATCGCTTAATTAATTAAAGCATTTTCTTTAATAATTTTTTAGGGTTAAATATTTCTAAATCTTTGTATTCTTGCCCTGTTCCACAGTCTCTAATTTTCTGAGCAATTTCTTTAGCTAAAGTAATATTAACATCAGCTGCTATCAATGCTTTTTTGATATCAGAAGATAATTCAATAACTGCTTTCTTATCAACTAGACCAATATTTGTTATTTTCTTCAAACTTTCTTTTAGTCTGTCTGATAATGAGTCTAATACCATTAAAATAAAGTAAATTTTAGTTTTATAAAGAAGACGAATTGAAGTATTAATGTAAATATTTCAATAGACCTTTTGCACTATTTAATAATGTATTAAATCTAAAATCTTTGAATTCATCAGATATTGAGTCACAATCATTAATTAATTCTGTCAATTCAGATTTAGTATTTAGATCGTTGACTTTTTCTATGGCTGACGAATTAATTGTACCATCTTGATTTGTTCCATGTTCGATATAAGATAAGTTATATGTAGCGAAAGCTAATCTTCCATATATTTCTAAAACTTTTTTCACCTCATCAGATGAATATTTTTTCATTTAACTGTACTAAATAACACTTTTTAAAGTCTTTTGATGTGTGATTTTATGGGAATAGAAATTCTTATGAAAAATGATTTGGAAAAAGGTGCAGAGATTCTCGAATTTTTTATGAGAAAAAGATATTCTGAAGAAATGGATTATGATGTTGATAGAGCTTCTTTTGCGAGTACATATATAATAATGGGTTTAAAACACTCAAAAAATGAAGAGTTAGTTGATAGAACTAAAGAAATATTGCGTCGTATAATGAATAATTATATGTTTGATGTAGATAAAGATCAGAGTTATTTATATGAATTGACAACAGTATCAACATTTTACCGGATTCCAGAAACAACTAATTTTTTAGAAAAAATAAAACAAAGTAATGACTATATAAAATTGAATGATAATTTGAAAGATAGAGTTGAACGATGTGTTTTTACTTTCGAGCAAGAAAAAAATTAAAGAAGACGAATTGAAGATATCGAACTGTTTTTAAAATTTGCCACTGATATTTAATATGTCAGAAATTGTTGATAATATTTGGGAAAAAACTCGCAAGATTGCGTTAGAATTAACTATTGAAGATGCTAAAGAGATTGCAAGTGCATTTAAGTTTTTTAATGAAGCAGTTGGTACTAAGCGAATTAATGATGGAGATTATTTCTTGCATACATTTCTTGCAAATGTAGCTCGTTATCAGACTAAATTTACTGATGCGGAAAAAGATTTCTTGCTAAATGATGCTAAAACAGGTAGAGGTCAGACAGAAACAGTTATTTTATGTATATTGAATGAGAATAGTTCTAAACATTTAGAAACCTTGGAAGAAAAGAGAGCATATCCAATATATAATGTATTTAGTGATGCGATTAATGCTGCATATCCTTAGAGCATTTTCTTTAATAATTTTTTAGCATTAAATAGTTCTAAATCTTTGTATTCTTGCCCTGTTCCGATGAAAAGAATTGGTTTTCCAGTTTCATAGCCCGCAGAGATTATTGCTCCACCACGCTCATCTGCATCAGTTTTTGCTACAATTGTTCCATCAATGTTAATCATCTGAGAAAAGTATCTTGCTTGCTCAACTGCATCGTTTCCAGTTAAAGCATCTACAACTAATATTGTGAAATCAGGATGAATTACTCTTTTGATTTTCTTAAGTTCGTTCATTAAATCTTCAGAAGCGTGCTGTCTTCCAGCAGTGTCAATCATTACAATATCCAAATTTTTTGCTTTTGCATGCTCCATTGCATCATAAGCAACAGCTGCAGGGTCTGCACCATATTTGTGCTTAACCATTTTGATTTTTAGATTGTCTGCATGATGTTGTAGCTGCTCAATTGCAGCAGCCCTGAATGTATCGCCCGCTGCAAATACAACAGATTTTTTATGGTCTTGGAAATATTTTCCCAATTTAGCTAAATTAGTTGTTTTTCCAACACCATTTACACCTACAAAAAGAATTGTTAATGGCTTCTTGTTCTTTGATTCTGCTAACAAATCAATTTGTTTGGGTTTTGTAAGAACTTCTGTTAAAATTTCCTTAAGTTTTTCAGAAATAATTTCTGCACTTGGTTTTTGTTTGTTTTCTAAAAGCTCTCTTTTAACTTCTTCAAGAATTCTTTCAGTAATATCATAAGCAATATTATTCTGAATTAATGCATCCCCAAAATCTTCAAGAGCAGATTCTATTTTATCTTCTGAGCGCTTTGCAAAGAAACCTTTTTTCTCTTCTGAAGGGCCTGTGCCCCCTTCGACCTCCCCCGACTTCTGCGAAGTCTCCTCCAAAGGTTTATCTTCTCGGTGAAATCTTGCTGCTATTCTTTCCTTGAGGCTCTTTTTTTCTTCCTCAACAGGTTTTTCTTCTTTAATTTCTTCCTTAGGTTCCTCTACTTCTTCAACATCTTTCTTAAATTTTGAAAACGCTTCTTTTAATCGACCGAACATAAGACTTAGATAGAATTGAGGTTTTTAAGTTCTTTGATATAAGACAATATGATTACATACCAAGACTTTTTTGCATTTCAGCTTGGATGATTTGAGCTTGCATGTTAAGCATTTGCATATTTTGTTGCAGCTGAACTTCTGCTTTTTCAAGCTCTGCGCTTTGGGTGTTTAGAAGTGCTTGAACTTCTCTTAGTGATTTTTTAACATATGTGTTTGCACCAACATTTATCATAAATTCTTTTGTGTTAGTTAGTTTTGTTTCTGCAAATATACCTGCGCCAACATTAGAGAATGAATTTGAATTTGCCTTTGAGTCATTTATTTTTTCAAGGTCTTCTGATAGTTTTAAGAATTCTACTCTTTTTTGTTCAATTAATCTTAATTCTTTATCAATTTCAGAAATCTGTGCATCTATTTGTTGTAACTGCATATACATCTGTTGAAGTTCTTGCTCATTCTGTGGTTTTGGTTGTTTTGTCATTACTCTTTGGAGCCTGTAAAACAGTGCTCTGTCCTACTGCAGATTTATCTTCTGCAGTCTCGTTAACGGTAACTGTTCCCGATGTATCTGAAACCGCTAGAAGGTTTATAAACCTTCTGGGTAGCTTGTGTTTTGAGCCAAATCTAGCAAAAAGAAGTTCTTTAGCGTGATTTTCATCATTTGCAGCAATGTCTTTTGAGAATTTGTTCCATCTTGAACCAAGTCTTAGTTCTCCTGTAAGATTGAAAGTCTTTTTCATGGAGAGGATTTAGACTTTGCTTAAATAAGGTTTGTGTAATTACTTTATAGAAATACTTTAAAATCAAATAAGTCGAAGAGATTCATCAATTCGCATAATCTCATGACCGGAAGTTAATTTTCCTATAATAAAACCCTTTGAGTTAGCCATTAATCCTGTGCTGACAAAGTTGTTTCCAAGGTTGCTTGTTCCTAATCCTACTTCCTTGCCTAATTCTTTCTCGATTTTCTTAACTTCGTCATCTGAAGCAAGCGGATTAAATATTGCACCTTTGTTTGTTAGAACTCCGCAAGAGCCAGGTAGACTTGTTTCAGCAATATCTATTTGAACAACTTTTACGCCAAGTGCGTCTTTGATTTGTTTAACTTCTTCTTTTGTGTATTCTTTGCTAACAAAAGCAATTTCATCATTACATAGAATAGTATTGTTTAATGCAGTTTTTTCTGTTTTGAATGTGACAAATTTAATTGGTAATTTTTTTAGTGCTTCCATTTCAGATTCAAATATAATATCTGGAATTAAAACACACTTTGAATTACCTACAGCGAAAATACCTACCAAATCTGTGCCATAAAGTTTGGCTTGGTAAACTGGAACTTTAAGCGTGTCTTCAATTTTCTTAAGATATTTCTTTGGAACAGTTGTTCCTAATAGACAGAACTTGTCAGTAGCTATCCCATATAATCCAATATTTGGGTCCCCATTTACATCAAATTTTATCGCTTTCATGATACTATATTCTTTAGAAGTGGTTTTTAAGGGTTGCTAATCTGAGAAATTACTTATGCATATTTGCTTCTTGGCCTTTTGTTGGTTTAGCTTGTTTCTTCGCTTCTTCTTTTTGTTTATCTTCTGCTGTGTGTAATTCAGCTGCTAAATCTTTAGCTGACTTTTTCTTTTCAGCGGGAGCTTCTTTTTTCTTAGCAGTTAGTTTTTCTTTAAGGCTCTTTGCAAGCTCTTTTGGGTCTTTACCTGTAATCTGTGGCATTGCTTCTGCTTTTGGCTTTGCATCTAATTTGAGTTTTTTATCTCTTTCTTCTTTCTTTTTAGTTAATCTTTCAACTCTCTTTGGAAGTGTTGCTAATTCAGCAACGGCAAATGGAACATCAATATCTTTCTTTGTTTTCTTATCTTGAACTTTTCGGTTTTCAATCTTAACTTCAATCTCAACCTTTGCAGGAGGGTTTTTTCCACCATGTTTCCAAATTGCTTCGTTTAACCAATTAGAAATCTTTACGTTTTCTGTTTTTGTGTGTTTTTCTAAATATGAATGTAATGCATCAACTGCTCTCTTTGACCGTCTCCATCTAGGAACTTTTAGCCATTCTCTTCTAAGTGGAACAGTAAATTTTCTTTTTTCACCAACTTTTATTCTTACCATTTTTGTTAAAATTATGCTCTTACGCGATTTCGTCTCCAATTACGTTTTTTTCTTGTTAATCTAGAAGGATGAACTTTTCTACCTACGCCAAAAACCTTAGGGATTAACCAGAATGGTGCCCACTTAGTTTGTTTTTGTGCTTTTATCAGTCTTATCTTCTTTCCCGATGTTTTCCTTGATGACATTTTTGTTTTCCTCTTCTTTTACTGGTTCTTTAATTTCTTCTACCTTTTTTTCTTCTTTTGGTTTTTCAACCTTTGTTTCTTTTTTAGCAGGTTTAGTTTTATTTGCACCTGCGATTTGATTAGAAATATTATCTAAGAATGCTTGACCTTGTGGAGTAATTATTCTACCTTTTGAACCTTTTTTCGCTTGCTGAACAAGACCTATTTTTTCAAGTTGCTGTAACATTGTTCGAATTATTTTTCCACCAGCTTTTTGAAATCGATGAGGCTTTAATCCTCGATTTCTTCGTCCACCATATTTAGTTCTAAGTTTTGAAACACCTACAGGTCCGTCTTTGTATATAGTTCTTAAAAGTGCAGCAGCTCTAATTTGCCACCAATCTTCTTGTGCAGGTGGTCTTTCTACATGTGCTCCAGATTTAACAAATTCAGCCCATTCAGGCTTTGACATGTCTGGATTTTTAGAAAATTCTTTAGCTGCAGATTCTATAACTTTGATTGCTTCTACATCATGTATTGATGCCATTCAGAAAGTCGTTTTTAGGTATTTAAAAGGATTGCGCTAAGAAGTAAGCTGCGAGAAATACGCCAATATGGATTATGAAGAACATAACCTGATGTTTAGGTTTTTTATTGACGCTATATAAGCTAGAAAATAAAATAGATATTATAAATAATAATATTATATTAATTTCGTAGCTAAATTGTAGAATACTTGGAGCAAAAATTGATGCACTAAGAATTGCAGAAAATATTAGCATTTGATTGAAAGATATTTTAAATTTATTTGCCCAAGGATTAATTTCTTCTTTAGTCCAGTTGTATAATGGAATTCCAATTAGCCATCCACTTCCTGCGAATATTCCTGCTAAAATTTCATTAAGCATAACGCCTTTAAACCCAATTACATATAAAGATTTATGGCACAAATCAAAGAGTTGCTAATTCTAATTACTACGCAAAAGGAGAGCAATTAGAATGGAACTAAACGTCAAAGAATCTGTTTATGAGCCAATGGAAGATTCAAAGCTAATGCAAAAAGCGGTGCAGCTGCGAGCTAAAGGAAAAAGTATTCTTGATGTAGGAACTGGCTCTGGAATTCAAGCAATATCTGCTTCTCTAGCAGGAGCAAAAGAAGTTTGGGCTTGCGATATTAATCCAGAAGCAGTTAAATGTGCAAAAGCAAATGCTACGTCTAACAAAGTAGAAGTTAATGTTATTCAGTCTAATTTGTTTGAGAATGTTCCAAAGAAAAAGTTCGATTTGATTGTTTTTAATCCACCTTATTTGCCAAGTGATGGCAAGCACGATGATATTAGATGGTCGGGTGGATATGAAGGAATTGAAGTAATTTTAGATTTCTTTGAGCAAGTAAAGCCTTTTTTAGCAGAGAAAGGAGAAATTTTATTTATATTTAGTTCTCATGCAAAGCAAGATAAAATGAAGAAAGTGCTTAAGCAAGTCGGTTTTAATTTGAATGTGATTGGAAAAAAGAGAATTTTCTTTGAAGAGATTTATTTAGGATTAGCAATTCTTGTTTAGTCCAAACCATTATATTTTATGAGTGTTTTGTAAATATGTATAACTTTGGATTTAGCCAAAGGTGGGCAAATTGAGTGGGCTATTTGGTTATGAAGTCGCATCCGCGATAGACCATTAGCTGTGAGTTGAGGGCAACTGTTGGTTACTCAAAAGCACTCTGCGAGGAACAATAGGCTATAAAGCCTCGTGAGTAGCTTCCCTGTGATTAGCATCTCTTAACTTTCGGAAAGGCTTTGAAACATAAAGTTTGAGTTACTGAAAGGGTATGGGGACTTTATGTGAGGAGAATTTCCCATTCGAGCCTATAAGTAATCCCTTTCTTGTAAGAAAGGTTTTACAATCCTAAAGAACATTTTGTAAAAGAGGTCTTTTAACCCCAGAAAACATTTAGCAGAGAAACTATTTTTAGGAAAACATATTATTATTGCGAAAGTTAGAATTATTTCTTTTTAGATTTGGCTTTGATTGTGATTTGTTCTTTCATAACTGTGGAATTTGGTATGATTATTTTATTTCCATTATCTAAAAGAGTTGTTTCAGTTAGTGAAATTTCAGAGACTTTTCCAGAAACATCACCTATTTTGATTTGGTCACCTTTTTTTAGCTTGTTTATAGAAATCAAATGTATTCCAGAAATTACATTTGGGACAAAGTCTTTTAGGCTAAGGAAAAGTGTTAAAATTACAACAATTAGAATTCCTACAAAAATTATGTTTAGAATAACTGGAGTAATACCTAGATAATTTAGCGCAACTATGAAAGTTCCCAAGTAACCGAGATACTTGACCACATTTTCAGCCATCGTCTCTGGATTAAATCGAATTCCAGCTTTCTTGAACTGTTTTTTTAGTTCAATTGATTGAATAATATGCTTAGCAGCTTTTCCCATTCCTTTTGATAGGAAAAAACCAATTACACCAATTAAAATTGCTCCAAATAATTTGATTAAAATTCCCCAAAGAGGAAGTAATATTCCATTGTTTTGGCTGAACACCAATGACCAGTCCATTTCAGAGGTCGAAAAGTTAATATTTAAGCTTATTGTTTTAGCATTTGTCCATTTCTTATTTTAGTCGGAGCCAAATCTTCATAAGGTAGTTCAAAAGTAATTTCTGGAAAATCTCTACTGATTTCTTCGATAATATCTGAGTCAATCCGTCTTTCTTTCCATTTAAATCCGAGGAATGATTTTTGTTTTTTAAGAGCTTCATCATTAATCTTTGCTTCAAAAGTTAATGTATTATTTTCATATTTGTATTCTTTTTCCCAGCATTGACCTAAAGGAGAGCGTTCAATAGCCTTACGAATAGCTTTAGCTTGTTTGTCGTTTTTTACTTTTATGACTATATTGGTGTGGACACTCATTTTAGGGTATTTAATAATGCTTTTTAAGTCTTATCTATATGTATTGAATGCCAATAAATGCAGATTATAAATATATAGCTGCTGAGATTGAGTTTCAAAAAGCTGAAACAGGTGCTCAGAAGATGAAGGCACTTAGGAACATGCTTTCTACTGCTCCAACACACAAAGGTGCAGAAAGATTACGTGCAGATATTAAAAGAAGAATTGCTCAGCTTAAAGATGAGATTGTCAAGACAAAAAAACAAGGAAAGGGACGCAGTTTCGCTATTAAACGAGAAGGTGCTGCACAAATAGTTTTTATTGGTCTGCCAAATTCAGGCAAATCAACACTTCTTTCAAAGCTTTCAAGTAAGAAAATCAAAGTTGCAGATTATGAATTTACAACAACTAAACCTGAAGTTGCTTCTATCAAGTTTGAAAATATTTGGCTACAAGCTATTGAAGTTCCGGCGGTTCATGAAGGTTATGCAGAACATAAGCAAGGAAGACAGTTTTTAGCTATAGTTCGTAGTGCAGATTTTGTTGTAGTTGTTGTTAAGGAATTTAGAGATATTGCTAAAATTCAAGCAGAGTTAAAGAAAGCAAATATTTTGTTGCGTAAAACAAAAGAAATGATTCGCTTTGAACAACATATGCCACACATGGTTATTACTTGGAAAGATTTCAATAAAAAAAATTTAGTTAGGGAATTATGGAAAGCACAACATAAAATTAGAGTTCAGACAAGAGCAGGACATAAAATTGCTCCAAAGCCAATTGTTTTGCAAGAGGGAGCAACTGTTGAAACTGTTGCAAAAACAATCCATAAAGATATGATTCGTAAGTTTAGATTTGCAAAGGTTCGCGGTCCATCAGCTGCTTTCAAAGACCAGCAAGTTGGTTTAGAGCACGTTCTCAAAGACACAGATATAGTTGAAGTTTTTATGAAGTAGAATATCTTTTAAGTTTTACTGTGTATGAGTAATATGGCAATGACTCTAAGAGAAGTATATGTTATTACTTTAGCTAATAGAAGTTACGATAATATTTCATGTAAAATTAAAGAACAGGAAATTGATACTTTTTCTGGTATAGAGAGTAAATTAGAGCAAGATCTTAAAACACTTATTAGTAAAAAAACACATAATTATTTTGGTAAGGACAAACAGTTGTTTGTTACTACTATTTTAGCTAATCTTAAAGCAGATAATTTTGATACTCTTTGTATGAAGATGTCTATGTCATATGGTTTTCAAGAAGTAATGAAATAGCAACTTATTTATTCTTTTAATTATTTAATGTTAAATGAAATCAGCTAGTCCTATAAGAGAAGTATTGCAATCTAAATATTCAGGTAAGACTGTAACTGTTAGAGGTTGGGTTTATCGCAAGCGAAGTATGAAAAGCAAGGTTTTTCTTGTTCTGAGAGACTCAACAGATATTATTCAAGCAGTTGTTGCAGATAATTCTCGAGCTTGGCAAGCTGCAAATGATATTACTATAGAATCTTCATGTTATATTTCTGGAAAACTTAAGAAAGACCCTCGAGCACCAACAGGTTATGAGCTAGAAGTTTCTAGTGTGGAAATTGTTGGATTGGCTGAAATATTCCCAATTTCTAGAGACATATCTACAGAGTTTTTAATGGATGTTCGGCATCTTTCTTTAAGGTCAAGAAGAATGACTGCAATTCTTCGAGTTCGTTCAACTATGTTACTTGCTTATCATGAATACTTGCATAGCATAGATTATACTGAGGCAGAAGCACCTACTTTTAATGCTGCAACAAGCGAAGGAGGTTCTAGCACATTTGCAGTAGATTACTTTGGTCAGAAAGCATTTTTGTCACAGAGCTGGCAGTTTTATGCAGAAAATATGATTCATGTTTTTGAGAAAGTTTATGCAATGGCTCCAAGTTTCAGAGCAGAGAAATCTTCAACAAATCGACATGTTACAGAGTATTGGCATTTGGAAGTTGAATCTGCTTGGGCAGGTATGCCAGATATTCTGAAAGTTGCAGAAGGTTGTATTATTTATGCTATTAAGAAAATCCTAAAAGATAATAAAAGAGAGCTTGAGATTCTTGGAGTTGATATTGATAAGTTGAAAAAAGTAAAATCACCATTTCCTCAAATAACTTATGACGCTGCAATTAAGAAGCTTCATAAAAAAGGGTTTAAAATAAGATACGGTCAAGACCTTGGTGCAAAAGAAGAGCGAGAACTTGCAAAACCATATGGCGTTCCTATTGCAGTTACAAATTATCCCTTACAAATTTTAAAGTTTTATCATGGAGAAGACCCAAAGAAATTAGGAACTGGTTTGAATTTTAATATTCTTGCACCTGGTTTGGGCGAGATTGTTGATGGTTCGCAAAGAGAACCTGACTTAAAGAAGATTGTTGAGCGGCTAAAGAAAGCAAAGATTAATTTAGGTAGTTCTGATTGGTATTTAGATTCAAGAAGATATGGTTCAGTTCCTCATGCAGGTTTTGGACTTGGAACAGAGCGAGTTTTACAATGGATTTTAGGTTTGGAACATATTAGAGATACACTTCCTTTCCCACGTTTTATTAATAGAATTAAGCCATAATCATGTATTTTTGCTTTTTGAATATATACAATATATAGGCTTTGTGTATAAACTAGCTTCTGTGTATTAAGTCACCTTTTTGGATAGAATGTATTCTTTACAATATAGACAATAATGTAATCTCCGCAGCCTTAATCAATAACTTAGCCCCGCTACGCTAGCAGCGTAGTTAGTACAAATAATTTTAAGAATTAGTTGATTTAACTATTACTTACGTTTTCGATTCTTTGTTCCAGCGACTTTTCTTCTAGGTGCATATTGCACTTCGTGTTTCTGTGTACTTTGTCTCTTTCGATCTCGTGGACCTTTCTTTTTCAGATTATCTGGCATTGTTTACCTCCCTTTGTTTGTGTAGCCTTTTTTACGCATACGATTATTTATAGAACCGTCTTTGTTTCGCATTTCTACAACCGATCTACCGTAGCTCATTCCAACTTTTCTTGTACTTACAAATCCTTTGGATCTTCCAGTCATACCTGCTACAGTTCTTGTTGCTTTTGATGCACCTCGTTGATTATGCTCTGGAGCTCGAACTTTAGCTAATCTAAATCGTTCACCATTAGTATAGACTCCACTGTCAGCATCTGTCCAATAAGCTATTTTCTTTCTCATAAATATCTTCTATATTAATATCTTTTTAAAGTTTTGTTTAGTTGACTCTATAAAAACTACTGTTATGTTATATTTTAGTAATGTGGAGTAGTCAATAAGGTTTATATAATTTTCCCTGCTTTATATTATTAATGAGACAAACTAGAAAACAAATTCTTATTAAAATAATGAAGTTACTTGAACGAGATAATAGCTTAACTTTTCAACAAATTGTAGATAAAACAAAAAGCAGTTGGGAAACAATCAATAAGAATGTACTCCTTCTAAAAGAACTCAAGTTAGTTAATGAAAAAATCGAAAACAAAAGTAGAATGATCTTTTTAGCGATACCGAACATAGAAAAGAATACAGACACTTTGTATGGACTTCCGCTATCTAAGGATATTCTTAATAAAAGTAGATGTATTTTTCAAGCAGTTTCAGATGTATGGAAAGATAAAGAAAATTATAATATACGACCTACTCGTTTACAAAAAGCTTCTGTTAGAGTTGTAGAAAAGATGAATTTACCAATCCCTATTGCATGGTATCGTTTTGGTAAAATTTTACCTGTATTTCCACAAACCATAGTTTGTCAAGATTCTGAAGATTATAAAGAAATTCGCGAAGTAGCTGAAATAGTATATTTAGAAGATAAGGATAAAACCGTACTCGCATTAGAATTAGAACAATATAAAGAAAAACCACTTTATGCTTTCTCGCTTAAACTTAGAAGAAAATTAGAAAGAACTACTTGGTCTAAAAAAGAAAAAGAAGAGATTAAAGATATATTATATCAATTAATGTTCACTATTCGATTCGATAAGAAATTCGATGAATATGCTAACGTGGCATCAGAATTTGCTCAGATGTTTATAGAAATCTTAAAAGAAAGTCAACGAGTTCTAGATGATAATCAAGAAATCATTTTAGATACATACAAAGACGTTTGGGATTTAGTATCTATGATTGAATTTTATAATAGTCTGCAAAAATATTGTTCTACGGAAATACTGGATAAACATTTATCCTGGCCATTTAAGGTAGAAAAAGGAAATGCTACAGAAAGTCTTAAACGGTTTAGTGAGTTATTGCCCACAGTTAAAGAAGTAAACTCTCCACTTAGAAAATATAAAGGCCGAGCTAAACTTCAAAATCATTAGGAAATAATATTTTTATTCTATCTTTGAATATTGCGAAGTGTCGTACATTTCTTGTGATCAACATCTTTGCGCCAGCTTTTATAGCCAATAAAGCATGAACTGCATCTTCGTGTTCAGTGGGATACTGATTAGCTTCTCGTTTAACTTCTGGTGAAACATTAATCTGTTCCAAAGCGTTCCTTTTTCTTAAGTCTTCTAGCATACCTTTAACTTGATTCCACCTATCACCAACTACGTTTTTAATTTGATATTCTAACCAGTCAGAATATACCAATACAATCTTTTTTCGATAAGCTGCATTGAAAATCTTCTCAGCAAATATGCTATGTGGTAATATATTATCTCGTTCTAAGAAAAAGTCTAAGTAAACATTAGTATCGCAGTATACTTTAAGGACCATAAAGAAGTATTCCTGCTCCAAGATAAAAACTTTTGCTAACTTACTTCAAACTATCCTCAACACTCTTTTTCTCAGCCTCAGTTAAGTCATAAAGCTTGTAAACTTTTTTGTTGATTTCCCGATTAGTTATATCAATTTCCTTCTCGATGAAATCGCGTTCTTGTCCCGGAACATCTTTAAGTTTTTGAAGTTGTTTGTTTAAGTCAAGCATTTTATCTGCAAGTTTTATAAACATTCTCTGTTGATCTGATGAGCTTTTACGAATAGGTAACTGTTCTAAGAATGTTTTTGATATATTGACGGTCAGAGTAGATCGGTTAGTAAATTTATTTACATAATACCAGTTCAAAAGTTTGGAATTTAATAATGAAAGTATATATTTAATATTATATGATTTATCCTTTATCAACAACGTATTTGTTGAGTTGAATGTATAATATTTTTGATTATCATAACTTACTACTACAACTCGATCTCCACCACCAATCCTTTGAGTTATTAGCTTCTCTGGGCTTAAGAATATTGACTCATCTCTGGCACGATATAGCAATTTTTTTTCATAACGTATCCATCTGTCAGCAAACACTGGATAAAATGGTTTAATATCCTTACCTTCCAACATTGGTTTATACGTATTATTTATTTTATAATCAGAAATCATTTTTTTCTTATTCGGACCTGTTGCAATACCTCCTGCGTGAATTATCATGACATCTCCTAAAACTTCTGAATCTTTTTCTACTTTATCAAATAATTTTCGTCCACGCATGTCTAAGGTTATATTAAAAGCATAACTTGTATTCTTTAAAAACTCACTTTGCTGTATTTTCTTGGTTTTCCAATTAGTTCTTTCAAAATTTTCGATATCAGAAATTATTAAGGTTTTATTTGTATCTCTTTTCTTTTTATCACATTCTTTCTGCAGAAGTACGATTATTGTTGATGCTGTAACGCCCTTAAACACTCCAGGACCCAAATCAATAATCTGCAAAATATTACAATTATCTAGAATGAATTTACGTACTATATCGTAAGTAGTAGTTCTAAGTAAATTATTAGGTATTATAAAACCAAGAGTTCCACCTTCTTTAAGTAACGATACTGCTTTTATAATGAATAAAGAATATAAGTTTATTTTTCCAGATTGTCGTGCATGGCTCTTTGATGTAGATTCGGACGCGTTTAAGTAACTCTCCTGAATATATTTCTTGAATGAATCTGAAAATTCTACATCTCTCGTAAAAACGTAGGGCGGATTACCAATCACTATATCAAAACTCGTTTTCATTATAGTTGAGAAACGTTCCTCGAAGGATTTAGCTAATTGTATATTTCCATTGAGAATCTCTCTATCATCAATTAAAGAATCACCCCATTGTATATTATCATTAATGTTTGGAAGTTTGGCTTTCTTTTCAGCAGCGCGCAATAATAAATTTAGTCTCGCAATAGAAACGGCCTTTGGATCCTTATCCATTCCATATATACTATTCTTCAAAAGACGTATATCTCGCTTAAATTGCTTGTCAGAAACCTCTGTGTATGCAGATAAACTTTCTTGATAATGATCTTTACCATCATCATACTGCGCTTTTAATTTACTAAGCGCATTGATTAAGAACGAGCCAGAACCGCATGCGGGATCTAATATTTTAATCTCTTCAGGTCGCTTATGTTTTAATAATTCTCCTACAGTGTTATCAACAATATATTTAACAATATACGTAGGAGTATAATATATACCTTCTTCCTTCTTTTGTATCTGTTCAATATAATTTTCATACAGGTTTCCTAACACATCAGCATCTACTTGTGAGAAAATATATGGCAAACCATTCTTATTCTCATACAATTGTCTTACGATTTCAAGTAAGATTTTGTTACTAATCTTTAAATTACGAGCCGTGATGAAATCACCGTGAAACAATTCACTGTTATACCATTCATCAAACTGTTTGAATATTTTAGCAAGCATTTTGATAGCAGTAAATTCAATAGGATAATTTGCTCGTAGTAGTCTTTTTAGTTGAGGATCTACATGTTGTCTATCTTCAGTAAATCTAATAAATATCATTCTATCCAATATAGTTTGAACAAGTTCCTCATCGTATCCTTCAGGTAGAGTTGAAAAATCATTATTTTTTCGCAAATTTTTAATAAGTTTATCTCGCCAAGTTAGTAAGTCTTTAAGTAAAGCCGTATCAATTCTAATTCGTTTAGCTCTTTTGCCGGCTTTTTCTGCTTCTTTATTAAGCTCATCTCGTGGGAAAGCATAAAAAGAAAGTTTCCATAAATCTTCAAATCGCTCTAAGAATTCTGTATATTTAAACTTCCAGAATCGATTTTGTAATTCATCTTTAAAACCCCAATCAGCGTTGTATATAACTAATTCCTTAAAATTAGTTAGAACTACCCAACTTATGCCTGCGTTCCAACCATAACCAATTGCTTGTTTAACAAAATCCCTTTTGTAATGAAGACCATCAAATCCTAATGCTTTTGCTTCAATGAAGAATTGTGTTCTATCTCTAATTTTCACAGTAAAATCGGGGAATAATCTTTCATCTTGTTGTTTTTTACGTTGAGCAACAAAAGAACCTTTCAATTTCCCAGACATATTCCAACCAAGCGCTTCAAATAAAGGTGCTACTAATTTTGTTTCAGCGTCGGTTTCAGTATAATCTTTCTCGTTTTTGATTGATTCATATAAATTAATAAGTCTAGCAATTTCTTTCTTTGCTCTTTGCTTTGCAGTTTCTTCATTTATCATTTGTGTATATATACTACAAACAACCCTTATAATTGTTTCTTCAGCTCGTCTATAATCCAAATCATACCTTCTGTATCTAATCCGCAGTACTTTTCTAATGAGTTTCGGATCTTCTTTCTTTTGGACTCTGAACAATCACCAAATTCAGATTCAATATAACGAATACTTGCAGTCATTCCATCTGCAATATACATTCCATCATAGCTTTTTCCAGTTACAGCAGGCAGAACTTTCTTGATAGACGCAGAACCTTTTTGTACTGGATTATAATAATGAAACTTCCTAAATGGAATAATTAAATCAACAAAACGAGGTGTTAGTGAGATAACCCACTCTAAATATTTTGGAAAAGTTTCTGCTAATTCTCGTAGAAGTCCTTGCTCAAATGATTGATTATATACAATGATACTTCCAGAGTTACCTAAAACGTTCTTCAATTCAGCCACAAATTTCTTACGAGGATCACTTTTACCTTCAGCTAAGAAAGAGAGATGTTCTGTTGAACCATCTTCCTGAACAATATGCAGAGAAAACTGAAATGGAATTCTTTGGTATGGTTTCATACCGTCAAATAATGGAATTACAGGATTTATTGTTTCAAAGTCTAAGTAGTATAATGGATAGTTTAGTTTTCCAATAAATTTTTTGATCGAATCTTTACACATATGCGTCTTGCAATCTTTCTCGCACTTGTGCTGAATGCTCTGAATCGTACTGAGCTTGAAATCATCTGGAATCTCTTTAATCAAAACAACACCTTGTTCATATAGATCAAAGCTTTTCTTTCCACCACGAGAAAGTTCAAACACATTTCCATCGGGAAGGAAAGACCAACATTCATGTTTTAGTGGACAGTCATAAGGTGTTTTACAATCGTGACTAATTGGAACCTTTGGTCGCGTTGTAGAATTTATAACTTTAAGTAAAACTTCGATTCGTTGAGTAAGACCTTTACCAATATCTGCAACATCATCAGTTATGTCTGTAAGCTTGAATATCTTTTTTACATCAATCTTACCGTTCTTTACATAAGTATTATCTATATTCATCAGGAAACATTTTCTAATTTTCAAACCTGATTGCTCATAGCAAAACTTCTGAAAGGAAACATCATGAAGATTAATCTCCTTAACTTTTGTTCCACTCTTGACTTCAATAATATCCCATTGGTCTTTTCCAACAGGCTTGAGAATATCTGCTCTTGAATACAATCCATTAACCATAAATCCTGCTTCAAAAAGAGGAACTCGTTTTGATAGGAGCGCCTTGCTCATTCGTATGCTTTCCATAAAATTTCCTTCAGGTATATAAATTCCATCTGTAAAGTATTTAGTTGCTAGCTGACCAACGATAGTACCTTGATCCATCTTATATTGAGCTGATTTATCTGGTTGTGGTATTTTACTTTTATCATGTATGCTATCCCAAAGGTAACCACTACATTGGAGACCTACTAAGTATTTAGATTTTGTGAGTAGTTTACTCATATAAATTACACAAAAATAAAGCATATAAGCGTTATGTTTAGGCCTTCGGCAACAAAATGTGGGGCTAAGTTATGGATTATGGCGAGAGAGTATTGCTTTCTATATTGCAAATAATATATTCTCTGAAGAAATTTCAAAAATAAAGATTTTTATTTCAAGTCTTTCTTAATTAAGGTCTCTAAATATTCAGAAATGTCGATTTCTTTATCTATGCAGTGCTTTTTTACTAGCTTCCAAAGTTCTGAGTCCATTTTGATACTAGTGGTCTTACGCATATTAACTATTCTTGGTATTACATCTTTATATATTTATCGCTTTAGAAAAAGATACCTTTATATATTAGTATTATAGTATTATATAATACTAAGGAGAACTTCTACTATGGAACAAAAACACGCGACTGTAACATATTCACAGGATTGGGTAGCTTATGATAAAGCTCAAACTAATGAGAAACTTTTGTTCCTAACTTTGCTTAATGACTTATGCTCAAATGTTGAACAGCCAACATACAAGTTCGGCAGACCAACTCTGCCACATTCAGATATGGTTTTTAGCTCTGTTCTAAAGGTATATTCAACCTTTTCTCTGAGACGTTTTTTGAGTGATGTAAAACTTTCAACAGAGTGGGGCTTTCTGAATAAGGCTCCGTGCTTTGCTTCTGTTGGTCACTTTATGCAGAGAGAAGACATTACGCCTCTTCTTGAGAAACTAATTCGACTTAGCTCATTTCCACTAAAGAAGGTTGAGCAGGATTTTGCAGTTGATAGTTCTGGTTTTGCAACATCACGCTTTGCTAGATGGTTTGATCACAAGTGGGGAAAAGAACAGAAACATAGAATCTGGCTCAAGGCTCACTTAATGTGTGGAGTAAAAACCAACATTGTAACCAGCTGTAGCATTACAGAAAAGACTGTTCATGATACCAGAGCCATGCCTAAGCTACTCAAAGAGACTGCTGAACAGTTTAATTTAAGAGAAGTCTCAGCAGATCGAGCATACCAAAGCAGAGAACTCTTTAACATGATTGAAGATGTTGGTGCAATTCCATTTATCCCCTTCAAGAAGAACGCTACAGGAAAATGTCGGGGTTCAATCATCTGGAAGCGAATGTTCCACCTATTCATGTTCAAGAATGAAGAATTCATGCAACACTATCACAAGCGAAGCAATTCAGAGACGGTTTTCCACATGATCAAATCAAAGTTCGGTATGAACTTGAGAAGCAAGACAAGAACAGCTCAAATCAACGAGCTGTTATGTAAAATACTAGCACATAACATCTGTGTAGTTATACAAGAGATGATTGAGTTGGGAATAAAAGCAGATTTCTAAATGGAAATCTCTGGTTAGAATTATAATTTATGATATGTTACAACTGGTTGATCTTCACCAACTGGCTCAGCGTCAATCACTGCAAAATTATTATCAAATAGAGCACCAGGATTTATAGTATGCTGTCTATGTTTGAATAGTCTAAACGAATTTGAATCTACAAAAGGAACGTAGCTAACAATACCTTTTGCAGGGTCCTTATATGTATATGCTGGCTCATGGTCGTGGCCTCTAATCATAACTTGATAGCCCTGTCTGTTTCTCTTGCTTGCCATAACTGCGAAGTTTGCAGCATGATCTGCTGAATTTGAAAGACGGTTCCAAAGCATTTGAACAGCAGGCGAATTTCCAGAACTACTATGCTGGTCTCCAGCATAAGCTCCATGTATAACAATTATTTTCTGTTCTGGAGTTAAGTCTGTAGAAACTCTCTTGCCAAGTATACCGCTATTACCAAAATATCCCCGTTCGAATCCAGTTCTTATAAAATTAGTAGCTTCAGGATCATTTGCCCATTCTTTCCACATCTGAGGCGAATTAATACTTTGCTTGCGCATAGTGCCAGAGTATATAGTTTCACCATTAATATGCGAATAATCATGATTTCCAACAACCGCAATAGTGTCTTCAGTATCTAAAATATCCATTAATTCATGAGCTAAATGTGCTCGGTCTAAATCACCTAGAACAACTAGTTTATCAAAATTAGTTTCATCTTTAATTTCGTCTACTTTTCTTGCTAATGGAGCGCCATGTACGTCTCCTACGATTGCTATTTTCATAGTATTACTTATAAGTGGAATAGTTTATTTAAAAAGCTTATCATTTTGTATTTTTGTGTAAAAAGTCAAGAGTCTGTGTAATAAGTCTAGCTAAAATACTACTTTATACACAAAGCCCAATATATAGAAACATTTATAAATTAAATAATTTACTTTATAGTAGTAATGAGAATTAACCTTAATAGACACAATGATGGAAACTAATTATTATTGGCGATTGGGACTAGAGAATGGAGCATCTATAGAAGATGTTAAGTCTGCGTTTAGAAAAAGAGCTATGAAATTGCACCCTGATGCACATCAAGATGAAGATATTAAGGAAAGAGCCGAATGGGGTTTTAATTATATGAATGAAGCATATGAAATATTGGGAGATCCTGATAAGAAAAGAGAATATGATAAAAAATTAGAAAATTTAATCCCTGAAACAGACCATTCCAACAGTCATTTTGAAAATAATAATACTGAAGTGAATATGCAGAATGAAATTAATAAAGAATATGCTCGAAGTATGAAAGATTTTAATGAACGTAGGGATGCTTTTTGGAAAAATAGACCTTCATATAGATTTAGTGGAAGAAGATCTGAAAATGCTGCACAGAGCAGAGAACAACAACATGGTAAACGTTTTTCAGAAAATTTTGAGCTAGAAGATGGAGCAACAGTTGAAATTAATGGTAGCAATTTTTTGAGATTTGATATTTTTACAAATAGTACTACTGCAGAATTCAAAGGATACAAAAAATCACCAATTTTATATAAAAAAGAACATGTAATTTTATCACAATTTAGTGGAATAGTTACTTTACCACGGAATGTGGATTTGGAATTAAGTATTAAAATGAATGATAATCCTTCCGCTCTTGTTGATGGTACAATTGTCCATGCTGGAGATTTATCTATCTTGAATGGTAATATTGATATTAATCTTGATGGAGACATTGGCGTTTTACTTAAATCCACTAAACCTATTGTAGATAGCTATGACATCAAAGGTATGAAACATAGAAAAGGACAATCTAGTCTATTTGGACAAAAATATACTACATCTAGGAAAGATCCTGCAAGAATGCTTAATATTAGACCTGATGTAAGTGGTGTAAAAATTAGTCATAATAATCCTACAGGTTTTATGGATAGATTCTATAAAAAATAGTTCCAAGGGAACTCACCTATTGTTTAAAGTAAACAATAAATTGTTTTTAATTAATTCAGATCTTGTCTGAATGAAAGAGAGTATTGGTGTTGTTGTGAGATTGTATTTAGATGTTGAAAATAAAAAAGATAATCATCCAACAAAAAAAATGCAAATAATCAGACCTTATTTAAATTCTAAATTTTCTGAAACTGCAAAAGATTGTGTAACTGATTTAGAATATTTTTTAGCACGTAGAGGAAGATATACTTCTTGTGGAGATCAAAATATTAGAATTAATGGAGAAGAACATAGAGCAATTGTTACAACTTATTCTTTAAAATACTTTGATTCTAAAGATATTGATAAAATTATAAGTTATACTTATAAGAAAAATATAGATTTATATTTATCTTTTCCAGATGTTGTTAAAGAACATATCGAAAATAGCTAACTATTTATTTCTAGACAGATTTTAATTAATGTGAAACAAAAAGGTAGTGCAGCTGAGAGAGAATTAGTAGCAATGTTCTGGGGAACAGGTAACTGGAGCTCATTAAGAATTGCAGGAAGTGGAAGAATGAATTTTCCAAGTCCTGATGTTTTGGCAGGTAATGGTTCACAGATTTTTGCAATTGAAGTAAAAAGCACAAAACACAAGAGCCAATATATTGATGCAGATCAGATTCAGCAATTGAGAGACTTTGCAGAAAAGTTTGGAGCAACACCTTTGGTTGCAGTTAAGTTCTCAACAAAATGGCACTTTTGTAGCCCAGATGACATGAAGAAAACCACTTCTGGAAAGCACGTTCTACATAAAGAAAAGCATAAAGATATTGTAAAGCAGTTTGAAGAAGTTATTTCACGACGACCAGACCAAATAGCTGAGGAGTGAAGCGATGTGAACTGTCGCAGTCAGTTCACTGGAGAGCAAGTGTTACATAAAGAAAAACATGCTCATATAGTTAAACAATTTGAAGAAGTTCTAAATTTGTAATTATAAACTTTTACCACTAGTTGGAAAGCGTTTAGCAATTTCTTCAACAGGTAATTTCTTAACTAAACTATTCCCATTAGTAAGACTATCGGGATTTAATGGATCAGATAATCCCTCGCCATTATCTAAACCATTTCTATCAGTTAATAAATATGGAGTTTGGCTAATTCCCTCTGGAGGAAATTGTTTTGAATACGTTGCTTTTACTTTTGGTCTGCGTGCTTCATCTCCTTGTGGGATATCTTCATATCTTCTTTGAAATACTTCCATAAAAATATTAGAAGCTAAAAATATAAAAACTATTCGCTAACTAACTGATTAATTGTTTCGTCTTTGCCTAGCACAACAATCAGAATGAATAAAACTAAGCATACAAACAGAGGGACTGCGAGGATATATGTTACATAAATTAAAGAAGTTCCTGTAGATCGTTGATAAACATAATAAGTCATGTAGCTGAAAATTGCAATTACGCTAAGGCACATAACAACAAGTAAACTATATAATTTTCCACCTTGTTCACCTAAAAATCTCGCATCAACCATTGTTTATCTTTAACTCCTTAAATAATGCAATTGCAATTGATAAAATTATCGGCCCAATTACTATTCCAATGAAACCCATTACTTTCATACCACCGAAAATTCCTAAAAACATTACAAGAGGATGCATTCTAACTTTCTTTCCATAAAAGAAAGGTCTAATTAAATAATCCATTATACTTCCAAGAGATAATCCATAAATTATAATTCCTAATGCTGTTGTAAGTCCATACGATGCATAAGCAAAAATTCCAACAGGGATATAAATAACATACGGCCCAATTATTGGTAAAATAGATGCTATACCTGCTGCAAAACCTGCAAGAATTGGATAAGGTATACCAAATATCCAAAACCCTATTGCTGCTAGAATACCTTGAACAATTCCAATAACTATCTGAACATGTACGAATGTATCGAGATGTAATTTAATATTCTTCACAATTCTATTACGTGATTTAATTTCAAATGGAAGAATTTTCGAGATTTTTTCATATATTATATCTCCTTCTTTTAAGAAATAAAATAGTGATATAAAGAAGACAACACTTGCAGCTATTATATTAATTATTGTAAGTATGTGTTCGGAAAGTGTGCTAATAAATTTTGTAGTTATAGAACGAGCAAATTCTTGTGTTGTGGGACTTATGTAAGGTATATTTAATTTTGATAAAAATAAGTAAAAATTAGCAGATTCTTCTAGTAAAAGATTAATTCCATAATATATTGACCCAATTACAATAATTACTGTCGTAAGAGTTAGTATTAGAGAAGAAGGTGTTTCTCCAATGTATTTCATGATTCTTTTGTGCAAAGGCCAAAGTAAGTAAGCAACAATTGCACCTAAGATTACAGTTATTAGAAATGGTTCGATAATATATAATGCGAGAGCTAATATTGCTAAAATTAAGAACAGCCTAACTTGCCCTATTTTCAAATCCATTTTAAATCTGTTTGCTATAACTTATATATTTTGTTATCTACTTTGCAAGAATTATAATTTACTTTCTAAAATTGAGCGATATTTTAGTGCTGTGCTATACAGTGCAGCTGCGTGTTCAGTATCATCAATATTATGATCTATAAATATTACTGTTGAATCTAAACCATCATTTAGTTCATCAGTTAGATCATCTGAAAGTATTGCAAGACTACATGTATCTCCTGGATAAACTTCAATATATGTTAAGCCAAAATTAGGATCCCAGGAAAGTTTAATATATTCAATATTTGATCGTTCTGCTTCACATAATGATTTAGCATATTTTTCAATAAATAATTTATCTAAATCAGTTAATTTTTTGGTAGCTTTTGTCCAACCTTTTGGTAATTCTACATTAACATTCCATTCTTCATTATGTTCAGTATATTCAAATGCATCTTGTGAATATTCCATAAAGAAGGTTATACTAAAGTCTTAAAAAACTATTTAATCAAAATATCTGGTAGGATTGCAACCGAAGAAGCAAGGATATCTGGAGAGGCTTTCATTAGCTGTTCCATGTTGTGGACACCTGTAAGAACTCCTATGGTTTTGCAGTTAGCTTTCTTTCCAGCTTTTATATCATATATTGTGTCTCCGACCATATATTTTGCATTTGCTTTTGTTAGTTTCTCAGCAAGCAGAATTTCTTTTGGAGATGGCTTTGCAGCAGCATCGTCTTCACCAACAATTACATCAAATAGCTTGTGTGGTATCTGTGCATACTCAAGAATTTCCATAATTGCTTCATGATGATTGTTTGATACAATTCCAATCTTGAAGTGTGGTTTTAGTTTTACAAGCGCTTCAACAACATAAGGTAATTGTTTGATTAAGTTCTTTGATTTCTCATGTGCTTCTAAGAGGTCTTGCACAACTTTCTCTAACTTGCGCTTAGAGATTTTTGGATACAATTTTGTAATTATTTCTTCAGCACCAAGACCAAAAAGACTAAGCAATTTCTTTTTTGTTGGTAGCTTGAGATTGTTTTCTTTAAACGCAGTCATGTATGATTTTTCATGCGCTTCAATAGAACTAACTAATGTTCCATCTAAATCAAAACAAATCAAATCTTTCTTAACCATTTCAAATTTACTGGTTGAACTTTAAAAAGTTAAAGAAATGATTTAACAACCTTAGAATTGAGTATTTCTCCCATAGGTTTAGAATTAGTTTTATCACATAAAGTTCTTATTACTTGTTTATCTTTTTCAGG
Organism: Candidatus Woesearchaeota archaeon; assembly: GCA_018692915.1. Taxonomy (GTDB): domain Archaea; phylum Nanobdellota; class Nanobdellia; order UBA10117; family JABICX01; genus JABICX01. The sequence continues at coordinate 45,721 of JABHLG010000006.1, forward strand.
TAATTTTCCCCCAGGCATAACTTCATCTGTGCGATATATCCAACTAAATTCATTATCAGAGTTTATAGTAAATATAATTTCTTTTTTATGAATATTATTAATTCTAAATTCTATGCTATCTTGACCGCACTCTCCATCTTTTGTAAACTTATTTTCTGTTAGATATGTATCTATATCATTGCACATTTCCGCAGATAAATGTGTATTTGAATGATATGCCGTTATCATACGCTTGTTTTAATTATTGTTTTAAAAAGATTTAGATTTTGAATTTTAGAATAGCTGCTATGCCTGAGAGTCCAAGTAGTTTTTTTCCTGCATCAGATTTTTTGTCAAGAATATGAATAGAACCCTTTGCTTGTTCAACTTGCTTAATTAGTTTCTCTAGTTCTTCTCTTTTAGATGGAAATAGTTTTTCAGAAATTAGTAAGTCTTTAACTGCACTGCTTTGTGCTGCTTGCTCAACTTGCTCAAATCCATATGTTGCAAGACTTTCTTTAGCAATTTCTTCAAGCAGTTTGTTCATAATTTTTTCATGTCTTGATATTTCTGCATTTTTAATTATGTTATCAACTGCACCTGTTGATAGTAACTCAAGCAAGCCTTTTTCTGAACCTGTGCTAACATTTCCCATTAAAACTTTTTTAGCAATTGCTGGATTAATATCTTTTATTGCTTTGAAAACAAGTTCTTTCCAAAATAAAGGACTAGCAACAATTATTTGCATATCTCCTGCTTTTTCTAATATCTCCTGTGCAACTTTTTTAATTTCATCTTTCTTTTTTTCTTCAATGCGTTTTTTTGTAAGTCTTAAATTTATTTTTCCAAGATACTTAATACCTGAACTACTTAAGTGTCCGAAACTAGCTTGTTCATCATCAAGAACGCACAAGAACGCCTTGGGTATTTGAGAAGAAGTCTCTGCATTTTTTAATTGTTCGATTTGATAATTGAGCCACTCTTTTTTCTTTAGTTTAAATTCAGAGCCTTCAGTTAGTTCTATTGTGTGCGCAGAATTAATAGGTATATCTTCAGTTGGTTTTGTAACTTGCCCATTAACTCTAAGAACACTTTCTTCAAAAATAATTTTGATAACTTTAATTTCTAGAGTTATTGTTTTTCTAATTGATTTTTGTCGCCCATCTTCCCCACCCAGTTTTATTTTTCTTTCAGTTTTGCCAATTATAATATCTCCTTGTTGAATTATTTTTGACAGTGGAACAAGATCTTCTTTGTTCTGGACTAGCAGTTTTGATTCTCCATATTTTAAATCTAATTTTAAGATTTTCATTGTATTGTATCGTAAACTAAATAAATGATTGTTATATAAAATATTATGGCTAAATATGATTTGATTCATTCGAGCGCAGTTTTTGTTATTCTTATTGCTATGTTTGCAGGTATTATGGTTTTTATTTATACTGTTGAACCTTCAGTTCGGGAAGAAATTTTACCACCATATGTTGTTGAATATGAAAATACTGTTTTTGATGTTGCACCTGGTGAATTAAATTCAGGAACTACTATTGAAGGTGTAAAAAGGATACCTCTTAATGATATTGTTGTTGATAATACACTTAGAAAGGCTGAGATTGATGTTGCACGTGACGCTGTTTTTTCTTCAAGTATATTTACAAATGATGTTTATGAATTTGGATTTAGTGTAGATTTAGAAAATGTTGATTCTGCAGGTCTGACTTTTATTGTTTATGACATAGCGGGCGATGCAAATATTAAAATTTACTTGAATGGTAAAACTGTTCTTTCTAGAGATGCAGTTATTGGTGGACAAATTACGGTTGATTTCCCAAAAACTTATCTTGAAGATGGCGCAAATTATATTGAGATAACAACTGATTCTCCAATAATCCAATTTTGGCAAAAGAATTCAGTTACTGTTCTTGATTTAGAATTATTTACTTATGAATATAATGATAAAGATTCGCAAGTTAATCAGATATTTTCATTATCTTCATCTGAAGTTGCAAATGCTCGCGAAGTTACATTAAAGGCATACATAATATCTGAAGGTGAGCAATCTAATTTAGATATTAAGTTAAATGGGAAGCGATTGATAAAAGCAATTCCTTCGCAAGATTTAGAGTTTTCAATTCCAGTAACTGCTTTGAAAGAAGGCGCTAATATAATTGATTGGAATGTTGATAAAGATGGTAAATATAATGTTCGCTTTTCAAATATTTTAATTGATACAATAAAATCTTCAGGTAGATCTACAACATACTTTTTCTCAATTAATAGTGGAGATTATAGGAAGATTCAGAGAGTTGGTGATTATGAATGTATTCTTAATTTAAGAAAAGATACAGGAGATGATTCTATTGCTGTTGAAATAAATTCTCGGATTGAGAAATATGATTTTACAAATTCTGAAGTTGAGATTGATATTTGCGAAGATTTATTAGAAGGCAGAAATGAAATAAAATTTTCTGCTGAAGATGAGCTTGATCTAAGACAAGCTTCACTTATAATTCAAAATGTAGAAAATTAAGATGGTAGACTGGGATGATATTTTAGATAAAATCAGGGGGGAAGATGATGAAGATGATATTCCTGAAAATGAAACTTTATCTCAAAGAAAAGAAAGACGTAAGAAAGAATTAGCTAAGAAAAAAGAGAGTTATAAAAATAAATGGGGTTTATTTAAAGGCAAAGATTATCGTAAGAAGCGAAAAGCTGATTTTAAGAGTTCATTAAAAGAACAAAGATTTGATCTTAGAAACGCTAGAAAAGAAAAAAAATTTAGTTATAGAGCTGGTAAAAAAGAAGAGCGTCTACAGAAAAGATTAGAGAAATCTTGGGGACTTAAATTATTATTGTCAATTGGTGCGATTATTAGTCTTTTTGTTATGAATTATTTACCTAGTACTTTTTCATTAGTTCTTTTGGTGGCAATTATCGCTATAATACTTTTTATATCTTATACAAAATTTGCATTTGCTTTTGGACTTGTGCTTGTTGTTTTACTAATATTTGCTTACTGGATGTTTTTCTTTACACCATATGGCACAGATTTAGTATCTGAATTTGAAAAGTCAAATGTTGTTGGAGAAACAGAAGAAGCTTTAGAAGAAAGTGGTGTAGAACATCAATTTAATATTATTGGAAAAATACTTTCTGGTGATTTTGAGCCAGAGGAGCTCTGGACTTCAGAAGCTGTAGAATCTGAATATGCAGTTCAAGAAGAATTTGATATTGTTTTAAAGAATATTGAACCACGTAAAGAGTATTTCAAAAATAGTGAAGCAATATATTTAACTGGAAATATAAATTTAATTAGTGGATTTGATAAGACCACAATAGTTACAATTACTACGGAACCTGATGATTTCTGTGCAGAAAATTCTCAAGAGGAATGGGATGAATTTTTAGAAAAAGTATCATTAGGACGAATTAGTGATGATGAAAAACCAAAAGGATGTTCTGATGGTTCTGATTGGGAATGTTATATTTCTGGTTCTGATGAAGTAAATACTTTCCACATGGAGCGAATATATAATCGACAATTATATTGTAATCATACAGGTGTTAGGGTTGATGAAGAAGAAATAATATCTAACTTGAAAGTAAATTGGGAATATGCAACAACTGCTGTTGCAGGAAAACAGATTTATGCATTTGATTCTGAAATTGTTAGTAGTTATGATGGTAATCCTTTAGATAAGTATGAAATTGCTAAGGATAGTTACACTTCTTGGTATATTGGTGATAGACAAATTAATTTAGGATTAGGATTAACTGGCTCAGAGGATTATGTGCGTGGAGAAGATAAAGATGATTCATTTAGAGAAGTTACTGATTTAGTAATAACTGTTCAAAATACAGGAAGTGGAAAAATTAGTGATATTGAATCTCTTTCAATTAGTTTCCCAAATACAGAGATGATTCAAGTTGGTAATGAAATCGAAGATGCACTTGATTCAAATGTATTATTTACTGGACCAACAACAGAAATTATTGCAATCCGTGGTGAGGATATTATAACGCGGAAATTTACATTATCAGATGAAGGCAAAAGAGAATTTGAAACAATAGAACCTGCAGACCATATGAATTTTTACATACCGTTTGTTGTAACTGAAGAATATATTGGGAATTCTGCATTCCAGAGTTTCTTAGTTAAAGCAGAAGTCAGTTATAAATATCGAGATCATGAAACAACTGCTGTCACAATTAAACCTTAGTCTCTTGTTATTTCCCAATGAGATGGATTTTTATCTTCTTTAGATACCCACAGGTTTATGCGATCAATTATATCTTCGTGTGTTAGTGTGGTAATTGAACCTGCAGTTGATGTAGTTAATAATGCATATCCTTTATGTATATTGGCTAAATCTTCAATGTTGCAGTAAGTAAATGCTGCTAGAGAAACATATGTTGCTGCAAGAGCTGCTTTGTGGTACCAGGGTTGTCCAATTCCTAGTAATGTTTTTAATGTATACTTCGCGTTTTCTTTAAAATTCATATTTTAATAAATAAATTAAGTTTTTAATAATTTGTATTTTGAATTGTTACCTCTACCATACAATGAACAAACTATAAAAGTAATAAGCTATTAAAAACTGGATGAGTACAAAAGTATTATCTGTCCTGTCCGTATTTTTACTTATATTTGCATTTAGTGGTTGTACTGGAAACGATGAAGAGACAGCAACTGTTTCAGATTCAAGCGGCATTAATGTTGAATTTATGCCTGGCGCACCACCACAACAAATAAGTGAAGATGATACTTCTTTTGACATTGGTATAAAATTAGATAATCGTGGAGAATATGATTTATCTGCAGCAGAGGGTACAGATGGTGCTATTTCAGTTTTCTTACTTGGTGTAAATCCTATGACTATTGGTTTATGTGAAGCAGGCGAAGAATGTAGCACAGAACTAATTTATGATCAAGGTTTAGGTGGAGCTCATTATGTAAATAGTGAATTAATTCCAGGAGAAATCGCATATGTTAATTGGCAAGCAGTAGATGGTTCATTACCTTCTTATGATTTATCAATTTCATCAGATCAAACTCTGAATTTTGTTGCACAAGCTTGTTACGGATATAAGACAATGACTACAGCAGAAGGTTGCTTTAGTGATAATGCTTATGCACAAGCAACAGGTGCTGAAACATGTACAATTTCAGGAGAAAAAGATGCATCAAATACAATTGCACCAATTCAAATTACAAATGTTGTTGAAAATCCTGCAGGAAAGAACAAAGAAACTAGCGAAAACAAATATGCATTTACATTTACAATAGAAAATATTGGAGATGGTATTGCATTCCCAATAACAAAGTCAGTAAGTAATTGTACAAAATTAGGTGTAGCTGACTTAAACTCAAATCAAATAACAATTGATAGTGTAAAAGTTGGCGGTGTTGAAAAAGTGGAATGTTTGAGAAAAGGAGCAAAACCAACAATTACATTAGTTGATAACAAAGGTTCGTACACATGTACATTTTCACAGCCTTCAATATCTGGAGATTATTCAGAGCTAGTTGAGATTACTCTTTCATATAATTATTACACACAAACAACTAAGCAAGTTGTAGTTAAGAATAGCATTGACTTTTAATTAAGGAAGATATTTTAGTTTAGATTTAATTATATTATAGAGTAAAGTTTATTATATAGTATAGCATCTAATTGTATGAAGACGGTTTATGTAGCTCTGATATTTAGTCTTGTATTATTAGTTAGTGGATGTGTTGATTATTTACCTTCAATTGGTGGAGGAACAGATAATGTCGGAGTTGTAGGTTTTGTAGGTGGAGATAATGGTGTAGTTGTTTCATTTGTTGGAAATAATCCTCCTGCACGAGTTTTCCAAAATAATAATTTTAATGTTGTTCTTCAATTAGAAAATAAAGGTGAAAATGATATTGATGCAGGAGATATACGCGTTTTAATTAGTAATATGCAGAACTTTGGACTTGAAGATAATATTGTTAAATATAATGAAAATCTTATACCTAAGAGAATAAAAACAGAGGCAGGTTTTATTCCTGGCGGCATTGATTATATTAGTTTTGATGATGTTGCTTACTCAGGACCTGCTATGATTACAGAAGATTCTCCGATTTCTATTGCAGTAGATGTTTGTTATCCTTACAAAACCACTGCTGTTGCAGATATATGTATAACAAGAGAGCGCGATGAAACTGTATGTGATCCATTTGGAAAGCCAAGTGTTCAGACAAGTAGTAGTCCAATTTTAATTACAGGGATTACTCAAATGTCAAACGGTTTAATTAGAACAGACAGTGATGATGTTTTGTTAGATATACGAATTGATTTCGAAATGGTTGGTGATGGAGAAATTTATAATTCAGATTCAACATGTTCAGAATTAGTTATTGATGATATTAATGTTATTACAATTGATCAAATTACTCTTGGTGCAGATATTTATAATAATGATAACGTTACTAAACTTTGTGGATATAATGATAATAAAATTGGATTAGATGAAGATGGAAATGGTTTTGTGATATGTTCAATTATGGTTCCAAACGTTCCTTTTGATTTTGAAGATAGGTTTACAATTACTACAAGTTATATGCATACTCAACTTTTAACTCAGAAAATTGCAGTAATGCCTGTTCTTGAATCAATGAGAACTTGCACAATCTCAACAGATTGCGAGGTTAATGAATATTGTGAGCAACCAGGTTTCTGTAGAGCTAAAATTGCAACTAAACAAACTTGTGGATTGCCTGTAGAACTTTTAACTGGCGAGAATTCAGATGTATCTTGCATGAGTGGTTTTTGTGGAAGTGGTTATTGCACAGGAATTGCAGATAATTCTGAAGTATATCGGAGTTTAATTTGTGAAGAAGGACTTGTTATTGTAGAATATGATTTTGAAAAAGACCCCGGTCATAATAATTTAGAATATTATGGTTGGACACCATATTTAACTGAAGATACAACTTTTATTGGTAGTTATTGTTCAGGTGAATCTGAATGGGTAATGTCTGCAGATTTAGGCTATCAATCAGGGCATGGATTATATACCATAGCAAAATTAAATGATAGTGAAATTAATTATTGTGTGAATTCTGAGAAAATACTTGTTCCAAAAGATGCTAACTTGAAAGTTAGTTTTATGTCTAATTTCCAATTAGATGGAGGTAGTGAAGATAGTGTAAGTGTTCTATGTGCTACTTCAGATAATTACAAACATTTAGGGAAATTCCCTGGTATAATTGGCGAAGGCGATAATACTAAACGTTCTAGTGTATGGCCTGGAAATGAAGATGGTTGGGTTAAATTTGAATATGATATCCCAGAAGAATGTATTGTAAATGATAGAACAGAATTGTTATTTTCAGCAGAAATCGACTCAGAGAATCTTAATGATCCCGTTGCAATCGATGATATTAAAGTTCAAGTAGATAGTTGTAATTAAGAATAATATTGTTTTTAACTTAGAGATTTATTATAGTATTATGCAATACATATCTGATTTACATCTTCATAGCAGATTTTCTAGAGCTACATCCAAACTTTTTCAGAAAAAGTTTGACCAAAAACGCTGCTCATATATAATTTGTATTAAATCGCAGCAGGAGATATATGTATGAAATATATTGCTGACTTGCACTTACATAGCAGATTTTCTAGAGCTACATCTAACAAGCTAGACCTACCTAATCTTGAGAAATATGGTAAGATAAAGGGACTTAATTTGCTTGGAACGGGAGATTTTATGCATCCACAATGGCAGAAAGAGCTAAAGTCTGAACTAACTACAGATGGTTCTGGAATTTACAAAACAAAGTCAAGATATCCTTTTGTTCTTTCAAATGAGATTTCTTTAATGTATCGTCAGGGCGATAAAGGTCGTAGAGCACACGTTGTTCTTCTTGCGCCAAATATGGATGTTGTGGACCAAATTACAGATTACTTCAAAAAATTTGGTAGAGTTGATTATGATGGTCGACCAATATTCGGTAAGAGTATAATTGAAGTTACAGAAGGGCTAAATAATATATCTAATGATATTGAAATAATACCTGCACACATATGGACACCTTGGTTTGGTTTGCTTGGTTCAAAATCAGGTTTTGATTCATTTAAAGAAGCACTTGGTGACCAAATAAAGCATATTCATTCATTTGAAACAGGACTTAGTTCTGACCCTGAGATGAATTGGCGAGTTTCTGAACTAGATAAATTTACAGCTCTGTCTTTTTCAGATGCACATAGCCATTGGCCTTGGAGAATTGGTAGGGAAGCAACTTTGTTTGACTTGAAAAATCTAACTTACAAAGATTTAATTAACGCAATTCGAACACGAGACGGCTATGAAGGAACAATTGAAGTTGACCCTGGTTATGGACGGTATCATCATGATGGACACAGAAATTGTGGAGTTAGTTTCATTCCACAGATTTCTAAAAAGTATAATGATATTTGCCCAGTTTGTAAAAAGCCACTTACAATTGGAGTTATGTATCGAGTTGAAGAATTAGCAGATAGGCCAGAAGGATATACACCAAAAAATGCAGCAAAAGTATACAAATTACTACCTTTATCTGATTTGATTTCTGGAGTAGTTGGAACAGGAGTAGCAACGCAAAAGGTTTGGGAAATTTTCAACAAACTAATTGATAATTTTGGTTCAGAATACAATGTTCTTCTAAATGTTTCTGCAGATGATTTGCAAAAAGTTGTGGATGAAAATATAGTTCAGTTTATCTTAAAGAATCGTGCAGGTCAGATTGAAGTTAAGCCAGGTTATGATGGTGTTTATGGCGAAGCAATCTTTGGAGAGAAACCACAACCTAAACCATTTGTATCTGAACGCCCGGCTAGTATGGAACAACAAAAACAAATAGAAAAACCCCAAAAGAGTTTAACTGATTTCTAATTCGAACTGTTTTTAAGTTTTTACTATCTTTCAAAGTATGGTAATTGCAGCACAAGCGCATGAAATAGATAATGACGAAAAAGATAATATAATCGTAAAACCTGATCCGAATATTTGTTCAGTAGAAAGAATTAGAATCGAGTTCGCAGATAATTATGATTTGCAATTAAGTGGCAACGAGATTTTTAAGAAAACTTTGATAATAAAATATGAACGAGTTAATAATGGTTATTATGCAATACATGCTGATTTTACAGATAAGAATGGTGAACTTGAGAAAGATATTCGGAAGTTTAAAGCTGGAGAGAAAGGAATACCCCCAAAAATTTCAGAGCTAGAGTCAGATGTACTTGCTGCATTAAAAGCCGAACCTGAACTAGCTGAGATAGTTGATTTTATGAATCGCTTTGAATAATCTTATCCAATATAGCTCGTATCACTACTTGCATCACCTGAAAGTCTCTTAAGTTTTTTCATTAAAACTCCTTCATGAGATTCTTTAGCTTTTTCAGAGTGATCGATTTCTTCTTTCTTAATTTCTTTCTCAATCTTGTTTAAATCAACTTTTAATCCAAGTGGTTTTTTTAGAATTTTAAGAACTTGTGTTGCTTCTCTAAGTCCTAAGTGATATGGATGTCCTACTGTTTCGCAAAGTAAGGATATTCCATTTAAATTCTTTAGCTTTCCAAGTCCTAAAAGCAATCCCGTTGCTCCAACAATTGTAGCTGCTTTATTATCTTTGAATTTAATTGATTTACTTAATTTTGTCCATTTTAGTTTGGTTTTTTTGTCTGTTACAACACCATAGACATCAGGATGTTTTTGTTCTCCAGGCAGACCAATTCCACCAATAGTTATTACTTCGGTGCAACCTATGTGTTTTGCTAAATCAAGTATTTTATTGCAGAATTCATAACTTGCTTGTTCTTCCATTGGTTGAACATCTCCCGTTAGGAAAATTAAATCCTTAGTGTTTTTAGCACCAGCTTTTAGAAAATGAAGACTAACTGTTGGTAATTCAAGTAAACTATCCTCACCAATGAACACAGAGTGTGGGAATAATGTGGAATTTATTCGATATAATTCTTTAGCTTTTAATTCATCTACAAGAAAATCTGCAGTGATTTTTCCAACGTTACCAATTCCTGGCAAGCCTGCAATTAAAATAGCATTTTTTAGCTTTGGGACTTTCCCTTCCTCTTTAATCATCCATACATCGTTTTTCATATTATTAACTCCGGTTCTTTACGAACTCAACATTTGATTTTCCACCAAGTAAAGATTGTAATCTTGATACAATCTCCTCAGATGCTTGGTCTGCTCGTTTTTTGTTTTCAGCAGATATTTTTAGCTGGTATTTTGGAGCACCAATATAATTAATGCTTATATCATAATCTTTCTTTTTTGCAGTTTCTATTATATCTTCTACAGCGTTCTTAATTGCATTGACTCCATCACCTTTTGTTGAGTGCATATGGAGCTCTCCGTTTATCTCTGATTTGGGTATTTTTATCCTTTGCTTTATTAGAGCAAACAGTTCATGTGCTTGTTTGCTTTGAATTTTAAGTTCTTTAAGCGTATCTTCTCCTAATTGTGTAACTTCTAACATAAATGGATATAATCCTTCATAGTTTGATATGATGTTTTCATCAAACTTTTTGTATATTTCTTCAATTTCTAATTTATTTTTTTTAGCAAAGAACTGTAGCAAGTCATCTGCTCGCTTTTCATTTTTCCATTTCTGCATTTTACTTCTTCGCTGACCTTCACCAACTCTTCTAATTGATAGATTAATCTGATTTCTTTCTTTATCTACATCCATAACTTTACAAACTAACTGGCGTCCAATTTTTAGGTAGACTTTCATATTACGGACCCAGCGTCTATCCATTTCAGAAGTATGAATCATGCCTTCTTTTTTGCTATACTCATCTAATGTTGCAAATACAGAATGAGGTAAAACTTTGGCAATTGTGCAAATAATGAATTCTCCTTCTTCAGGATACCCTTTTTTAGTATACATAATAAATTCTAAAATAACAGCTTTATAAAACTTCTTAGTTCAAGACTTCAGTAACCTTAGCTTTTATGTCTGCGAAACTTTTTCAGAAAAAGTTTCATCACCAAGCTGAACTTTGTTCAGCGAGGCCAAGAAAATCAAAGATTTTCTCTGGAAAACGTTGCTCATATGTGTTGGTGTTCAATCGCAACAATAATTAATTTAATACTTCAGTAACCTTAGATTTTATATCTGCTTTTCCGCCTTTTGATTTAGCTAAAAGTTCATCACAAACAAGGCATTTTACATCGCTTGCAGCTTTTTCGAAAATAATTTGAATATTTTTACATTTAGCACATTTTACTTTTATAAAACTTGAACTTGGACCTTTATCTTTTACCATTTTAGTTGTTCTCCTTTTGTTTTGCAACTGAAATTTGCAAATTTTTAATTTGTATCATTTTATTTATACCTGACTGAATTTCTTCATTCTATTAAAACTTCGAACATGAGATTTTTTACACTTTTCACAAGTGTATTTCAAAACAATGTGTTGACTTTGTTTTGATTTATTAACTTTAGAACGTGGCATTCCACCAAAACCAGCATTAACTCTAAAATACTGTCGGATTCCCCATTTTAATGAGTGCTTTTTTGGCTTTGGTCTAGGTTTTGTCTTTGCTTGAGTAACCTTATGTTTAAATCTAGCTTTACACATCGGACAATATCTCATTACTGATTTTGGGAATTTCATTATATAGAACCTAATTTTACCCATTAAAAAGCTTACTGTTTTCGTTCTACTTTCTTTTGTTTTTCTAGAATTGAGAATAGTTGTTCAGGTAGCTTACTTTCAGTACCTACTTCAAAAGGACCGTATTTTTCTAAGTCTTCACCAAAAACCTCGGGACATTCTTCAATAAATTTTACATCAATAAATTTTACAGGACAATCTTCTTTTTCTACATGTGCTGGAGTTTCACTTTCTTCAGGGTCTTCATAAGTAGGGTTTTCTTTAACTGGCTTGTTTTTAGAAATCTTAATATTCTTTTCTTCAATTTCAGAAGCTTTCTCAAGAGTCTTAAAGAAAATCTTTTTTTGGTCACTTAAAATAGTAAGTAGCTGTTCATATAATTCAATTTCATTTTCAAGCATATTTGTCGTGTCTTTAAATTCAGAACCAGTTCTTGCATTGTATAACGCACGATTTATTATTTTTCGTTCTCGAATTTCATATAAATCTTTGAGCGCTCTTAGTGCATTGTTTATTTCTTGCTGAATCTTGATTTTCTTTTGAGAACTTAAAATTGAAACCGCGCTTTCTTGTTTGCTAAGTAGTTCTTCTTTTGCTTTGAGATAAGCTTGAATTCTTGCTAATGCTGTGGATTTTATTTCTTCAAGGTCTGTTGCAAATTTTTCTACTCTAAGTAATTCATAAATATCTTCATAAGTAAAAGCTTCAATTGGCATATCAAAATATTAGATTTCGCCTTTAAGATATTTTGTTAGGTTAAAACTATAGTTTCTTTCGTTTGACATAGCTTAAAGGGTTCTTGATTGATTTGCAGATATTATCTGGCTGACAAATTCCGATTTCAACATAGTATTCTTTGCAGTTTGATGGTGGAACTTTCTTTGGATTTCTTCTGTGCCAGTTTAGTTGCGAAATAATATAACCTTCTTTTAGTGGCTCAGCATTTTTATCATTCCATGCTTTTATGGTCTGTTCAATTTCTTGCCAGCTCCAATTACAACATTTAAGAAAGTTTAGAAGTGCAAATAAACCTCGTTTTCTACCATCGGTTAATCCATTAAGAATAAGTTTCATACATGGAGGAAATTTGTTTTCATGAACTTTACCTTCAATTTCAGTTATTTGCGTGACTTCTCCTGTGCTAGATTTTTCTAATTCTCTCTGTCTTTGTTCTATTCTTGCAGAGCCAAGTAATTCTAATGCAGAGCCACGCTTGACTTTTTCTGGATTAAGAAATGAGTCATTTATTTCTTTGATGTTTTCAGGTTTAGCCCAATCTCTATCAAATTTTTTAATATCTTTTGGATCGATTGTGATGCTTACAAGTCCGGTTTTTTCATGTAAAGAGTATGGTGCTCGAATTAAGTGTCTTGGCTTACCTAGAGCCAGGTCTAGACCAATGTATTTACTTATATCTTCACTAGTTGGTTTCTTGCCAATTCGCTCAACAACTTTTCTTAAGTCACCTTCTTTTTCTTTAATTTTAACCCAAAGTTGTTTGTTGATTATATTACGTAAGTAAAGAAGAATTGCTTCACTTGCTTCTCCATACATATCTTTAGTTTTCTTTTTTCCAACTTTATCTGGAAATGCTTCAAATGGAATTGCAATATGCCATCCACGATTTCCTGAGAATTTAATTTGCGGTTCAACACCTTCAACATCTAGTGCTTCAAGAATTGTTTCAGCAGCAAGAGTTGAGTAATCAAAATGTGGACAATCAATATCAACAATTAAATCCCAACCTTTTCGTAAAGCATCTATTTCTCTTTTTGTAGATTCTGATGAAAGATGCATTGGGTCAAACCAACGCTCTTGCGAAATATGAAAACTAGTTGCACCTTTGCGTGCAAGTGCTTCAATTTCTTTTGGATATTGAATAATATCTGGTCGCTTTCCAAAAAAGCCACCTTGCATTACAATTCCAACTTCTCGGTCTTGACTAACTCTCGCTAGTTCTTTCATAACTTCTGGATTTGAATAATGTTCTATCGCTATACTTTGTTTCATCTTAATCCGAACCTTGTGAGGTTTAAGAGACATCACCGAGCAAAACCTTAGCTTTGCGTGGCCAAGAAAACGCAAAGCGTTTTCTCTGGAATTGCATAGCAATTTGATGTATAATAAATTTGCAAAATTGAGAATATAAGATTTTGTTTACTATGTTTTATGCAATAGCAATGTTATGTATTTCATTAGCATCAGAGATATAATTAGTTGAACACCAATGGCTGAACTGAATAATTCTTCCTTGATTTTGCTTTCTCATGTTTTTACTTATCTTAACTTTATTTGGTGTTTTTGGATTAAAAAAACTCATGCTCCAATTAAGTTTTTTCATACGCGTAGTTAAACTTTCTAAGTTTGATGTTACAAATAAAATTCCTTTATGATGCTCTTCTGTAGTTTGTTCGGGTTGATCTAATATATTCGTATAAAATGTGCGGCTACCTTCTTTAGGTACTTCTTTTATATTTGGTCTGCTATTAAATAATCGTAATTCTCTATCATATTCTGAGGATAATGTAATTCCAATCGATCCAATATCTTTATCATTAATTAGACCTACTTCTGGCTGGTCTGCTAATCTTCTAGCTAACATATATTGTTTAAATCCAATATGTGGTTTTTTCAATTCTTCTTTTGATAAATAAGGATCCCAAATAGCATAAAACCAGTCACGATTATTCTCATTATCTTTTAGATGATTATTTATTCTAGCTATTTTTTTAGTTAGAGTTAATTCTTCTTTAAAGCCAGGATGTTTTACACGAATAGCTTCATTAACTATATTTCCTAAGCCTATTTCATAATAATAATAATATTTAGGTGCTTTATTATCCATTTATTAAATTCCAGTAGTTTGTTTTTAAGTTTAACTATTCATTAGAAAATGCAGCTCTGGATTTTTCTGGTTTGATATATGGTAAACCTAACTTTTTGAAAATATCTTTTTCAGTTTTACCTGCAATTAGCTTGTTTGTCTTGCGGTCAAAAAGTCCGTATTCAGAAAGTTTGTAACCTTTTTTGATTGCGATTTTTCTTGTTTTGATGTTAAAGTTTTTTGGTCCTGTAAAATATTGTAATGCTGCACCATAACAAGAATCATCAACAACACGCACATCTACTTCAAAATTATTATTCATCCAGACTGCTGCTTTTGTTGAACCATGTGCAATTACTTTCTTAACTTGCCGTAGTTTGACAAACTTTGCAGTTACTTCGGGAGGGTTTTTGGAACTTACAATTATATCGATATCACCAATTGTTGGTTCTTTCCGTCTAATTGAACCTGCAAGTTCTGCGCGTGTAACTTCTGGCCAGCTTTGAACTTTTTTTAGTATCTTTTCTGCAATTGGAAATATTTTATCATAAGGTTGGCGAACTTTTTGCTTAAGTCCCAAGCTAATTCCTTCTAAAATTTCTTTTTCAGATTTCTCACCAAAACCATCAAGTTCACGAATCTTACCCTCTTGCGCAGCTTTTTTCAATTCCTCAATTGTTTTAATTTTAAGTTTTTCATATAGAATTTTACCTTTTTTTGGACCCATTCCTGGAAGCCCCATAATTTCAATAAGTTGCTTTGGTATGTCTTGAGTTAATTCAGCAATTTTTTTTATTTCACCAATTTCAATGAATTCAATAATTTTGCTAGCAATTGCTTCTCCAACACTTGGAATCTTTTTCAGACCTTCAACACCTTCTCGCGTGTATATCTTGCGAACATCTTCAATACCATCAATTGCAAATGCTGCCCTTCGATATGCTTGCGGCTTCCAAGCAACGCCTTTCATATCTAAAGCATCTGCTAACTTAAAGAACTCTTTTGCTAGCTCTGAATTAAATGTCATTATATATAATACAAAATATAATTTATGTAGTTTTTGATTATATTATTTTACTCTTAATGTGGCATTAAAAATATCCACAGTACATGCAGAATGAGATTCAAGAGTCAAGCCAATTTGTTTATATATTTCTAAGTGGAAAGGTCTATTAAGACCACCTCTGTTTCTTACATAGCTTTGCACTATCAATAATCCTTGTGGTTTGATAATATTTTTTAATAATGTATATTTTTGTTTAAATTCTTTTATATTATTATAATATATTGAATTTCCTGCAAAAACAATATCTTGTGGTTGTATAAGTTCAGCAGCTTTTTCATGATCTGAAATATGGAAAGTAATATTATCTAAATTAGTTTTCCTTGCTCTGCGTGCAGCCATAATTATTCTTTCAGGTTTTGGGTCATAGCCACTTATATTTACAGAATCTTTGTACATCCATCCTAAGGCACAACTTTCTATACCAACACCACATCCAGCATCAGCAATATATATTTGTTCAATATCTTTGCCTACTAAATTATCTATCTCATTTGTTAATGTAGAAAGTAGTTTAGTTCTTATATCTATTTCAAAATCTAAACTATGAAATAAATCAATTATTTCAGGAAATTGATATATAACATTCCATTGCATTTTTTTAGCTTCAGAAATTATTACATCAGCAATATTTGTATCATGTTCTTTTTGTATAATTCTAGAAAATTCTTCTATATTAATCTGGTTGATTCCTACAGCATTAAATGCTTTTTCAATTTCTGTAAATGTTTTAGTCATGTTATTTATATTTAGAATAACTTAAAAATATTTAGTTTTTGATTATAAAAGAGTTTAAGAGCTTTTGCGTGTATATTAAATATGTCAGAACAATCAAAGCAAGTTAAACATACATTAATCCATGATTCGGATACTGAAGAATTTCATAAGAGTTTAGATACAGGATTTTTTAAAGATCAAGAACATCTTTTAAATTATATTTTAAATGAGATTCCATCTAATGTAAATAATATTTGTGAAATTGGATGTGGCACAGGTATAGTTGGACGTTATATTAAACACAAACTTCAAAATGTTAATATAACTTTTGTTGATTGTAATGAACCTTTGTTAGATGCAATACCTGATGAAGTTGGTGTCAAGGAATGTGTAGATTTATTACAATATAATCCAAAAAGTGATTTTGATTGTGTTGTTTCAAGGTTAATGACACATTATTTTCCAAAAGGAAAGCATCAAGAAATATTTAATAAAGCATATGAATTATTGTCTGATGATGGATGCTATATAGATGTTTCTGCTCTTGAAATAGATCATGATACTCAAGCTGTAATAAGTGAATTTTGGTATAAAGAAGCTTGTTGGACGGCAGATAGGAAAGGTGAATCTCGAAGTGATATGATTAGACCATATGTATTAACTGTTAATGAAGTTATGGAGTTTGCTGATAAAGTAGGATTTAATGAGTTTACAATTAAAAGATTTAATGATTATAATTTAACACATACAATTCAAGACCTAGTTCCTAGATGTAAACTTACACCACCACAAGTTAAAGAACTTGAGGAATTTTTACTTGATCAACCACTACATGTAATTAATAATTTAGGCATTAAGGAAGTTGATGCAGGTGTTGAGATAACTCAACCTGTGTACATATTAAAAGCAACTAAGTAATTATAACAGACCTTTTTCTTTTGCTATACCTGCTGAGCTTATAGCTTTTTGATATCCTAAATAATGATTATAGAATCCTTCTGCTATCTGGCTTCGCCCTACATTGGACGCACAAATAAATAACACTTCATATTTTTCTTCCATTCTACTTGTTCTCTATTAAAGATATGTAACAGTCTTTGCATTTAGTTAAATCATTAAGAGTTACATATTCGCCAGGTTCATGTGCGTGTTGGTTTGTTGGCCCAAATCCAATTACATTAAATCCTTTATTACATATGAAATTATCTTCAGCAAATCCAAATTCTCCACCAATTCCTTTAGCAAGAGGTATTTTCTCTGCAATTGATTTAGCAAATTCAACAGGCATCTGATACGGTGGATAATTCATACCTAATATAGCTTCAAATTCATTACCTTGTGTAAATCCTGTTTGTTTGGATATTGCTGCAATTAATTTTTCAGTTGCTTGTTCACCAGTTTCACCAGGTATTAATCTGCTTTCTAGATTAATGATGGTTTCATCAGGTACAGTATTAACTCGTGAACCTCCAGATATTTTTCCAATATTTATTGTCCTGTATCCTAATACTGGATCTTTAATCTGTTTTATTTCTTCTATATGATTTTCAATTGCTTCTATAATTCTTCTTGCGCGATAAATTGAATTTATACCTTCTTCAGGTCTACTTCCATGAGCAGATTTTCCCTTTACGTATATATTTACAGTCATAGCACCTTTTCTTGAATATGTTACATTGAATGAACTTGCTTCCATATTTACAAAAAATTCAGGAGATATATTATTTCTTTTCATATAGTCTAATGTATTGTGTATTCCTGCAAATCCACTATAGTGACCCATTTCTTCATCAGTTGTTAAAATTATATGTGGACGTTTATTTGTTTCATATAATGATGCAAAAAGAGCACCAATCTGTGCTTTCATATCAATAGCACCACGTCCGAATAATACTTTTTCTTCATTTTTCTCAGTAATTTCACCTAACCAATTATATTCGCATTCTTTATCCCATTCATTTTTAGGAACAGTGTCTAAATGTCCTTGAAAAGCAATATTACAATTAGTTCCTTCAGCAAATATTGCTGCAATTCGATTGTTGTTTTTATGATCTTTTATTATAATTGGTGTATAACCTAATTCAATTAAATGTCTTTTAGTTAATTCAATCACACTGTCGTCTATTTGTAATAATGTTATTTTTTCTTCATCATTTACTTGTTCTTTTAATATATTTACAGTAGTATCTATTTTTAATAATTCTAAAGCAATTTCATGTTCTAAATTTATATTATCCATTTTTTAGATCTTTTACTTTATCAGCACTTACTCTTTGTTTGAAAGATTTTAAATTAGTTTCTCCAAAGATATTAGAACCTTCTTTTAAAGATGTGCTTATAATAATACCATTTGCATATTTTAATAGATATTTAATATTCTCTTTACATGCTCCGCTACCTATAAAAATTGGAAAATCTTTAGCAGTATCTCTAGCAATTTTAAGTTCTTCAATGTTTGGAGCATCTCCAGTCCACTTACCTGTTATAATTATTGCATCACTTTTGTTAACTATTGCTTCTATAATTGATTCAGATAAAGGTCGCTCTTCTAACATTTCTGCATGCTTAACTTGAACATCTGTAAACAATAATACATTCTCAGCGCCGATTTTCTTTCTATATTCTATAACTTTTTTAGGTTCAGCAATTACTGTTCCATATGCAGTTTTTACACTATCTACAAATGCTGGCACTCTAATAAATTTAGCACCACATACTCTTGCAATTGATAGTGCAGCTTTATAGTCATTCCAAAGAACACTTACTCCAACAGGAAGCTTTGTTCTTTTCATTATCTCACTTGTTAAATAACTCATACATGCTACAGTTTCAGGTCCAACTTCTATTTTATGTGGAACATCATAATTATTCTCTACAATAATTCCATTAACTCCACCTTTTTCAAAAGCTTCTAAATCTTTTATTGCAGCATCAAGAACTTTTTTTATGTTTTTAAAGTTAGGATATCCTAGCAATGGAGTAAAGTGTAGAGATCCTATAATTGGTTTATCTGTTTTAAATATTTTATTTAACATTTTCACAACTATGTTTTGCAAAATCATCTATTGTTCTGACAGGTAATCCTGATTCAATAGCATTTCTCGCAATTTCAACACCCTCATCTAAATCTCTTCCTTGCAAATAAAATATTATAGCTGTATTTGCTAAGATTAAATCTCTTGGAGCACCTTGGACTTTACCTTCTAAGATACTTCTACTAAATTTTGCTTTACTTTTTGGAACTTGGAAATATTCTATTTCTTTCATTCCAAAATCTTCTGCATATAATTCATAATTTCCTATTTGTCCGTAATTAAGTTCAGATACAATTGTTCCACCTGGAAAAATAGATACTTCATCAATTCCACCATTACGTTCTTTTCCAATAAATCCTCTTACAAATAATCCTTTTTGCAAGTTAGTTACACCTTTTTCATTTAGCACTTGATATGCTTCAGCAATTTTATCTGTTGTAATTAAATGATTTATACCTAAAATTCTTTTTGTCATTATTTCTGGATTAATTGGATTTGTTATTGGTCCAATAATATCATTCATATGTGCTAGTTGTGCTGACTTATGTGTTTGGACATGTATAAGTTTATATTTTGTATCAACTGCATCAGTATAACCATAATTGAATTTTTCAACACCTTTTTCTACAACACCTTTTGGACTGAATAAATCAACACCACAATGTTTCATAAAATCACTACTACCTGTTGAGTCTGTGTTACCTGGTGAACCATGTTTGCAAAATGGAATTCCTTGGCTTGCAGCAATTATTGCAGATATTGTGCTGACATTTGGAGTTCTGTATAGATCTCCACCCATTCCACAATTATCCATACAAAGTTCTACATTTGGATTTAAGAAACTATTTTCTGATGGGAAAATATCATAGTCAAAAACAGCTGCAGATATTCCTGCGATCTGTTCTGCTGAACCTTCTTGTCTATAAAGAGCTTGGTTATGCAATGAACATAGCGCTGCTATTGATTGCTTTTCAGCTACATCTCTATTAATTTTAAATGTTCCTTCAAGTGCAGGATTATATCCATAAATTGTAAAAACACCTAATAAGTATGCATCTTCAAAACTTAATGGCTTGTTTTGATATGCATGATGTTTTAATACATCGTTTACTTTGAAATCTCTTGCTTGTTCTTTTACTTCTTCTATATTTAATATAGGTTTATACATTAGTCATCACCACATCATTACTAGTGATTGTATGATATATATTTCTAGATAAACTTAAAAGCTTATTGAGCGCGGAAAAATATCGTGAACTAGAAAGAAATACTAAAGGGCTAAGCCCAAAAACAACCACCGTTTATTCTAGTTTGCATTGCTAATAATATTTATGAAGTATGTTTTATAAATCTTTCTATGGGCTAGCGAAATCCTTAAAACCTTTGTCCCTTTATATTAATATAATGGCTGACTCGTCAAAGCAGACTGTAGATCCTTGGTCATCTGAGTTACCTGAGGATTATGATAAGAGGATTAAAGATTTTGGATTAACGCGTTTTGATAAAGATGGTAAAGATGATGATTTAATAACTAAAATTAAAGATCCAGATTATACTATGCGCAGAGGTATTATGGTTGCACATAGAGATTTTGATACTATTGTTGATGTAATAAATAAAGGCGAACCTTTTATTATGATGACAGGTTTAATGCCAAGTGGTAAATTACATTTAGGTCATAAGTTAGTTGTTGATCAAATTAGATGGTATCAAGACCATGGTGCGAAAGTTGTTATTGCAATATCTGATACAGAAGCATGGGTAGCAAGAGGTATTTCCACAGAAGAATCTAGAAAAATTGCAACTGAAGAATATATTACAAATTATCTTGCACTTGGTTTAGATCCAGATAAAGTTGATGTTTATAGTCAGTGGCAGAGAGAAGATTTAATTAATTTAGCAATTGCATTCTCAGGTAAAAAAACTCTTGGAGAGATGAATAGTATTTATGGTTTTGTAAAATTAGATGAAGATAAAGATATTGAACAATTAATTAGAGAATCTATTGTTGCTTTAGATAAAGAGAGAAAAGAAAATCCCGATGCTGAGCTAAAAGATCCATTAAGTCATTATAATTGGAGCGTTCCTGCAGGAAAAGTTTTCTTTCCATTTATTCAAGTTTCAGATATACTTCATCCACAACTGCCGCAATATGGTGGTCCAAGACCTACTATTGTTCCTGTTGGTCTTGATCAAGATCCACATCTGAGATTAACTCGTGCAATTGCAGAAGCATGGCGCCAATACAAAGTTGATTTTACACCAGAGCATGGAGAAGTTATGATTTATACTAAAGGTAAAGGAAAGGCGCTTAAAGATAAATTATCAACTATTGAAGCTGAATTAATTGACTTGGGATATGAAAAATTTGACTTTGATTCAGAAGGTAATGAATATGAAGCAATTAGAAGAGTTCCAAATTCAGGTGCATTATTAGTTTCTTCTGCAGGACCATATGATATTGTAGATATTCAGAGTAATTTAGAAGGTGTAGTTGAAGATGTTTATGTTACAGATAATAGATTAGGAATATTTGTTGAACAAAATGAAAAAAGTCAAAGTTTACTAAGCAAAGCAGATAATATAATAAGAAACATGGGATATACTCAAGTGGAAGTTCTTCCTAAATATGGTGCAATATTTATTTATGATAGAGAAAATGTAGATGAAAGAGCTATTGATAAAGAATTACTTCATTTAGAAGAAGAACTTGGAATGCCGGTGTTCTATAAACCAGCAGCAACATATAATCAATTTGCTAGAGGTCTTACAGGTGGTAAAATGTCTAGTAGTGAACCTAATTCAGCTATTTTCCTTACAGATGAACCATCTGATGTTGAAAAGAAAATTAAAGGTGCTGCAACAGGAGGAAAACAAAGCGCTGAAGAACAAAAAACATATGGTGGAGAACCAGATAATTGTATGATATTTGAATTACAAAAGTTTAATCATCCAGATGATGAGTTTGTTGAGACTACATATAAAAAATGTATGTCTGGAGATAGACTTTGTGGAGAATGTAAACAACTTACTGCAGATTATTTTAGTAGCTGGATGAAAGATTTCCAAGCTAAACGACAAGAACTTATTGAATCAGGTGCTGTTGATAAATTTGTTAAAGATCAAAAGATCTTCCGCACTGAAAACATTTTATGCTAAGGTGATAATAATGACAGAAACAAGAACAGATAAATTAGTAAGAGATTTCCCAAGAATAAGATATGCAAAAGTTCCTGAAAGAGGTATATCTAAACCAAAAATTGTTTTAGATAATGTTATAAGAAAGATAGAATTAGCTGCTGAAGAACTTTTAGATAGTAATGCTCTAAACCCTCATTATGATCCTTTAATTGGACAGATGGTGTCTGCACTTAGAAGAACTCCAGCAGATTATTATAATTCTGGTGAAGAAATGGCTAAGCCAGGAACAGTAAATGATCAATATGCGTTACTTGGTTTTGTTTATGCTGCAGCTACATATAATCCAAATCTTGTTGATAGTCAAATGTTTGTAGGTCCATGGGAAATGGCTCAAGAAGCTAAAACTATGACTGCAGATCTTTTAGGATTACATATTGAAACCGTTAAGGATTTGAAAAGTGAATGGGTTAATCATGAAAAACCACCTTATGTTGGTGGGTGGTTCTTAAATGGTGGAACTGAATCAATTATTCAAGCTACATGGGCATTTAGAAATAAATATTTTGCAGATCTAGTTGATGATAAAATAGCACCTGGTGATTTTTCAGTTAGAAAAAACGGCGCATTTGATATAGGTAATTTACCTCGACCTGTAATTTTAGCACCAATTAATGCACATCTTGCTTTAGAAAAAGCTGCAGATATGACGGGTTTCGGTAGAGGAGATATGGGAGTTACAAAATATTATTTAACACCCGAAGGTAGACCTGATATGAATTCATTTAGAACAGAACTTAATAATATACTTAATCCAGAAAATAAAATTGGTCTTTCTTACGTGTTTGTTACAGCAGGAGATACAGAAAGAGGTATTATATCAAATACACAAGAGATTGGAAATATATTAAGACAAGAATGTGGTAAGATAGGAATTGATCCTCCACCAATATTAGTAGATTCTGCTGCACAGTATTTATTTGCTGAAGTTATGCGAGATAGCCCTAATTATACAGATTTAGAAGGTAATTTGAAAAAGTTGCCTATATGGGATTTTAGAGTTCCAGAAGTTAGTGCAATTGTTGTTGATCCACACAAAAATCAGATTCCATATCCAGCTTCTCTGTTAATATATCGAAATCCTCAAATGATGAAGCTTACTGATATAAAACATAATTATCTTAGCACAGATATGCATAGAAGTGACAGTCGTTTAACTGATGAAGAAAAAGAGAATTTACAGGTTATCGGTTCAATACCAACTTCAAGAGGTGGTTATAGTGCTGTTGCAACTTGGATGTATTATTTATCACATGGTTTGGAAGGAATACGGGCTAAAAAAGAAAAAGTATGGAATAATGTAAAGAAGGTTTGGTCTGCATTGGAACAAGGTGATTTAAATAAGAAATATGAATTAATGTCTATCCCTGAAACAGCAATAATTACATTAAGATTAAATCCTGAATGGGTTGCATCAAATCATGAATCTTTTAAATCAGATATCCGCGAAACAGCAAGAAAAATACATTCTGTATATCAAGATAATGATGTTGATAGAAGTGTTGATAGTATTCTTGCAGGTGAAGCAACATACAGTATTTACAAAGCAATAAATGATTATACTTCAGATATGTTGTATATTGGTAAATCTACTTCATTAAGAACGCTCTCAAGAGAAGAATATAGTTTACAAAGTAGAATAAATGATTTAGTATCAAAACACTTTGGCGAGAAATTTGAGTGTCATGAAGATACAGGCATATTATTGCATGTAATGGAACATAATGAACTAGAACATATGGAAAAACTTATATTAAGATTGAACCAAGAAGCAACTAATTTAATAAAATAAAATGGCAAAGAAAGATAAAAGTTCAAAGGGTGGAGAAAAGCCACAGGTTAATCTAGCTTTTATAGGTCATGTAGATCATGGTAAATCTACTCTTGTAACTAGGATTTTATTAGCATCAGGTGCAGTTAATCCACATACAATTGAACAATATAGAAAGCTTGCTGAAGAAGAAGGAAAACCTGGATTTGAATTTGCATATGTTATGGATGATTTACCTGAAGAGCGGAGTCGAGGAGTAACAATCCGTGCACAAATTAAAAAATTTGATACTAAACAACATCATTTTACAATTAGTGATGCTCCAGGACATCAGGATTATGTTTCAAATATGATTAAAGGGACATCACAAGCAGAGGCAGCAGTATTACTTGTTGATGCAAAAGAAGGAGTTATGCCTCAAACTAGAGAGCATCTTATTTTAGCAAAAACATTTGGTATAAATCAAGTTTTAATTGCAGTTAATAAAATGGATGCTACAATTCCACCATATAGCAAAGATGTTTTTAATTCTACTGTTAATGATGTTAGTGATTTGTTTAAGGAAATAGGATTTAAAGATGATCAATATTCTTTTATTCCAGTTAGTGCAATTAAAAATGATAATATTTCTGAAAGATCTCAGAATATGAGCTGGTATAAAGATAGAACATTAATAAATAAATTAGATGATTTCCAACCAAGTAAAGATTATAGTGGTTTACCATTAAGATGGCCTCTTCATGATATAATGAAGGTTAAAACTGTAGGTTATATTCCTGTAGGTTATGTCTATGCAGGATCAATTAAACCTGGAGATGAGATTGTATTTATGCCTGGAGCAAATCATGCAGTAGTTAAAACTTTGGAAGAACATCATATAGGAGTAGATGTTGGTAGAAAAGGTGATCCTGTTGGTGCAAATTTAAGAGTTATTGGTAAATGGGACAAAAACAAGAAAAACTTAAGAAGTGGATATGTTGCAGGACCTGCAGATAATCCTCCAACTGTTGCTGATACTTTTACAGCAAATATTATGTTACTTGAGCATTCTACTCCAATATATGTAGGATATGCTCCAATGATTCATGTTCATGAAGCTCATGTAAAAAGCAGTATTGAGCAAATGTTAAAAAAATATGATCCTAAAACAATGGAAGTTATAGAAGAAAATCCATCTTTTTTAATGAAAGGAGATCTTGCAGAAGTTGTATTTAGACCTAAAGCACCTTTAGTTATAGAACCATTAAGTAAAATGCCTCCTTTAGGTAGATTTGCAATGAGAGATCATGGAAAAACTGTTGGAGCTGGAACTGTAACTAGTGTAAACCCAAGACAATATTAATCTCTTTTCCTATTTAGTAAATCTTATAAACAACTAAAATCAGCTATTATTAACTGCACAAATTCATAACTGAATTTGCTAGTTTCGATTCCGACAAATCGAAAGATTTGCGGATCCACGAATCAAAGATTCGTTGGTTTACGAAACAAAATGCAGTAAATCAAAATGACAAGACAAAGTGATTGTCCCCATAATTAGAAACGATTTGTCTAGTCAGAACTCTAAACTTTTACAAGGTGATTGTCCCCACAGAGGTTTTTCTTTTAGAAAAAGAAAAACTTCGCAAAAAGAAAACTATTATTCAACAAATTAGATGTGATTATCCCCACACAAGTAAAGAGTAAAATTTCGTTATCGCGGATGAGTACAGGAGGAGCAAGAGGTTATACTTGCGACGACTCCGATCGTTCCCAATGCGAGAACAATGGCGAGGGTAGTTTAGTTCGGTTTAGAATGGCTGGTTGTGGCCTGGTCGACTCGGGTTCAAATCCCGACCCTTGCTCTTCACTATCTTTTTCTTCTTTAGAAAAGAAGAAAAATCTAAGCTCACAAAAAGAAGAAACTATTTTTAAGATTCTACGAATCCTAAAAGAAAGGTCTCTTACTCAGAAGCAACTTATTATAGCAACAGGTCTTACTGATCGTGCTATTCGTTATATTCTTTCTAAACTTTTGAAAGATAAAATTATCTTGCAAAGAGCTTCACTGTTCGATGCGAGACAAAAATATTATGAGGTAAATGAAAAATGACAAATAAAATAATAGATAATGGAGCCGTAAAAGGTGTAGAAATACGTGATTCTCCCCATAACTTTAGATGAATATCTGAAGCGTGTTGAGGTGGTTAATCGTGAGTTTATGAATCAACTTAATATTAATTCAAAGAATCCTGATAGAGAAGATATGTTTAAATTAGACTCTGCAATATCTTGTTTAGGTGTTCGAGCAGATAATGATATTTTTTATGATGTTCTGAAAATTAGTTCAGGTACTGATGATAAAATTGAAAAAAGAACAGGCAATGTTGGAATAAATGTTATTTATGGACAAGAAAATGGACTTAATTTTAGAAAAGTAGCTCCTGTCGAGAAAGCATATGATACAAAAGGTTTTACTTCCCGTTCCCCAATAGAAATATTATCTGAGAGTGGTAAATTTTATTTTGCTGTTGATGGCAATAGTATGTCTGAAATTAATTTTATGGACGCACCTAAATGGTATTCTAATGAAGTTAATGGTGTAAAAGCATCATCAATATTGCAGAATGAATTAGGTAATTTAATGGGAACTATACCATTAATTACAAAAGAAGGCGCAGGTTATCAAACTTGTATTTATATTGAAAATGAAGTTCCTTGTAATTTTTGTGGTCTTGAAAGTAAAAAAAAGGACTTAATACCAACAGATTACGCTGAAGTTGTTAAAATGGCCTTAGACGAAAATTCAAATACAACTGTAACGCTTACTGCAGGTAATACTCCAACTAAAAATCGCGGTATTGAATATTATTCTGATTTTGTTAAAGCAATCCGAAAAGTTTCAGACAATATTCCAATAGAGGTAGAAGCTTCACCACCAACTAAACAAGATTCATATAAAATTATAGAAGAATTACTTGATGCAGGTATTACTTCATATATGTCGAATTTAGAAGTATATGATAAAGTAGCACGTAAGGCTGCTTTACCTGCCAAATCTAATATACCTTTAGAAGATTATATGAAATCATTTGATGTTGCAAATAGTTTATATTTACCAACATATAGTGTTCTTATTGTTGGTTTAGAAGATAAATCTTCCACAATAGATGGTGTCGAATTCTTAGCACGAAATGGAGTTACTACTGTGCCACTTCCGTTTAAACCTGTCCAAGGTGCAGAATATCAATTTAGAACACCAACAAATCCAGCAGTATTTGCAGAAGTTTCTATACAAGCTGTAGAAATCATGCGAGATTATGGTGTGAATCCATCGGCTAGATCTTCTGGAGGATGTAGTCAATGTGGTGGTTGTTCTGTTGAATGTAATCGAGATAGGAATTTTAAGTGATTACTATGAAAATATTAAGAAAAATAGTATCTGACTTAAAACCTTTATCCTGGGAAGAAGGAAAGAGAACAAAATTTTCAAGAGAGACGATTAATTTGTTGTATGGCGAGAATCCCCTCCCTCAATTAGATGTAGTTAAGAAGAAAATTATAGCCGAATTAGATAAAATGAATTTATATCCTGAATCCATGGGTTATAATACGATTGATTTAATATCTGAAGCCACAAGTTTTTCAGATAAAAACATAGTTGTTGATAATGGTATAGATGGTGTTCTTAATTTGTTAGCTAAAACAATTATTGATCCTGGAGACAATGTGATTGTAACACCGCCAACTTTTCCAGTTTATGCATCTACAACCAAATTGATGAATGGGATTGTTACAGAAGTTACACTTGAAGATGATTTTAGTTTAGATATAAATAAATTAATGAAAGCAATAAATGAAAAGACTAAGGTAATTTATATATCTAATCCAAATAATCCTACAGGTAATATCTTGTTAACAAATAAGCAGATAGAGTTTATCTTGAATAATTTTTCAGGGTTGTTAGTTATAGATGAATGTTACTATGGTATTTGTAAAGAAACAGCAATAGATCTTGTTAATAAGTATGATAATATTATTATACTTAGAAGTTTCTCAAAAGCTCTAAATTTAGCAGGATTACGAATTGGTTACGCTGTTGGTCCGAAATATCTAATTTCTGCTATGAAACAAGTGCTAAATGATTGTAATCCTTTTGTTTTGAATAGATTGTCTCAAGCTAGTTCGATAGCAATTAGATATCAAGATATACTTTCTAAGCAATTTATTTCTTCTAAAAAAAGATTTAAATCAAAATTGGAATCTATAAATAAATTAAAAATAATTGATACAGAAACTTCGTTTTTACTTGCAGATGTTTCTAAAATAGATATAAAAGCAAGCGAGATTATTAGCAAGCTATCTAATCGAGGAATTTTGATAAAAGATTGTTCTGTTTATGGCTTTGAAGATATATATCTAAGAATATCCATACCTAAAAAAGAGCTTGAAGATAAAGTTATTACTAATTTAAGAGAAGTTGTTGATAATATATGTAAGGGGAAATTAAAATGAAAACTGATAAAAATAAAGGAGGTTTGGAATAATATGGCTAGTGTAGAAACTCCAAAGGGAATGAAAGACTTTCTGCCAGAAGAACAGATTGTTAGACAAGGGCTAATTGATAAACTAAAAGTTATATTCGAAAAATATGGATTTTCTCCACTTGAAACACCTGCTATAGAGATGTTATCTGTTCTTAATGCAAAAGGTGGAGGTGGGACGGCAATAGGTAAAGAGATTTTTACACTTACAGATAGAGCAGGTAGAGAATTAGGATTACGATTTGACCAGACCGTTCCACTGTCTCGTTGCTTTGCTCAGAATCAGTTGCCAATTCCTTTCAAAAGATATCAGATTGGTAAGGTTTTTAGGGAAGAATTTGGTAATAAAAATAGAGAATTTATTCAATGTGATATTGATACACTTGGATCTATATCTCCTATTGCTGATGCTGAAATCATTGCAGTTTTGCAAAATTTCTTTGATGAGATTGGATTAGATGTTATAATTAAAGTAAATTCCCGTAGATTCTTAGATAAGATTATGTCTGACGCAAAAATACCTGAAGATAAGCGAATGCCTCTTGTATTGATTATTGATAAGATGAATAAAATTGGAGAGACTGCAGTTATTGCTGAGGCACGCAAGCTTGGTGTTGATGCAAGACCTGTTTTGAAAGAACTACAAGGAAATATTCCTGAAGATGTTGCTCAGGTTCTTAAATATGCACAACAGATGGGTGTAAAAGATGCAGAGTTCGTACCTACTTTAGCTAGAGGTTTTGAATATTATACAGGTGTTGTTTTTGAAGTATATTTGAAGTCAAGGCCAGATAAACTTTCAATTGCCGGTGGTGGAAGATTTGATAATTTAGTTGGTTTATTTTGCGATAGAGAAGTTCCCGCAACAGGAGTTGGCATTGGTTTATCTCGGATTTATGACATAATTAAAGAGAGACAAAAAGACAGAGTAAAAACAGTTACACAAGTATATATCGTTCCAATAAAAACAGAGTTTGAAGCAGTGAAAATTGCAAAGCAATTGCGAGATGCTGGACTAAATGTTGATATTGATTTAATGGAACGCTCAATTGGAAAGAACCTGCAGTATGTTGACAAGCAAGGAATTCCTTATGCATTAATTGTCGGAGAAGAAGAAATCAAGCAAGGCAAAGTTAAGTTAAAGGATATGAAAGCAGGAAAAGAAACTCTTGTAGATGTAGAGCAAGTTATTAATGAGATAAAGTAAGTTTTGCGACGAATGTAATTTGAATTCTGAGGAGCAAAGGTGTGGTCAAACTTCACCTGAAGTTTGTGTTAAAGATATGAAAGCAGGAAAAGAGATGCTGATTAATATTGAAGATGTTATTAAAGAAATAAATTAATAAAAAAATTAATTATGCTTCTTGTGCTGGCGCAGGTTTGAAGTATTTAATTGCACCAAGTTTGTCTAATTGCGTAAAAATTTGATTTGCAGCATCTTTGAATTCAGGTAATCTTTCTACTAATCGCTCAAAACCTGGACGACCTTTTTGTTTTAGTATATCATCGTTTTTATCATATAGTGCTATAATTAATCCTGGATGCTTTTTAGCACCTATTTCAGCTAAGGATAAATCTGGATGATTTTTAGTATTTAGTTCAGCTAATTGCACAGTTAGTGCTCCGCTTTCTAGTGTATAACCATATGTAGGTGTAGTATAACCAGGTCTTTCAGTTAATTCAAAATCAACTGCATCATTTAAACCACTCATTTGTTTTACCATTTTATCTACTTCAGTTCTTTCAGCGCTTAGAGGCAGATGCATTATAACACGCCATGAGGGTGTATAAGCCCATCCACCAAATAAATGCTTACCTACTGGATCAATCTTATAAGAATTATCTTTTACCTCAGGACCAAATTCTTCTGTTAAGTCTATAGCGTTTAATAAATTATTATCTAAACCCTCTCTAAGAAGTTCGGGATTTGTCATATCTTTTATAAGTGATTCATTTTCATCGTCTTGTATTTTTTGTCGTTCAGCAAATGTATCATCATATAATTCTGATATTGTGTTAGTATCTGGTTTTCCCATTGTAACTATTAAATGGTTAAATTAAAAAAGGTTTTGATAACCTATTACTTTGATTTTTTAACTAAAAAACTAACTGCTATTAAACCTATAATAGATATTCCTAACATGATTGTGAATAATGTTCTGAATCCATATATTTGTGCAATATAACCACCCACAACTGCACCAATTGCAGAAGATATCCAAACCATTCCTTCCCAAGCACCCCATTGAGATGCAGCTTTTGTTTTAGCTAGATATTTAGAATAAAGTGCATCATAAGCTGGTTTGTTAATTGCTCCAGCTATACCAAATACAATCTGAACTGCAAATAAGTGTAAAGGTCTTTGGATTAATAAATAACCAACAAAACCAAAACAGCTGAGTGCATAACTTGCGATTAATAGTTTATCCAAATGTTTTACATGATCTTCCCATTTGCCGATTAAGTAAATTAAAATACCTGAAGTAAATGCAAACGCACTATATGCCCCACCAGCAGTTAGTAAATCTCCACCAATTTGCTGAACATACACTGCATAAATTGGACCAAATAAACCTGCAGCTAGAACAAAAAACGAATCTGCTGCAAGAAGAATTTTAAGTTGTTTTTTCATTCTATAACCATTTATTTTTCTTAAAGTAAATCCAAAGAGCAATACATGAGGCACCCATTATTCCTAGTGCAAAAGGATAGCCATAAACCCAAGCTAGTTCAGGCATGTTCCAAGGACCTGATTCTGAGGCCATAACTTGGCCAAAATTCATACCATAAATAGAAGCAATCATCGTAGGAATTAGGACAAATGAACCAATAACTGTCATCTTTTTAATGATATCATTCATTTGATTTGAGATTGTGCTGGCATGAATCTCAAGTGCACCTGTTAAAATTTCCTTGTGTGTATTTGTCATATCAATTAACTGATTAATATCATTGTGGATGTCTTCAAAATTAATTAGGTCTTTGCTGCTCAAGTGCAAAACATTTTGTTTGATTATCTGAGAAATAGTTTCTCGATTTGCAAGTAAAGATCTCTGAAAAAAAGTTAAAGTTTTCTTTAAACTAAATATATGCATTGCGATTTTCTTACTGCTATGTTCAAACACTTTTTGTTCTAGTTCATCAATTTCTCCATCAATTTTTTCTACAAGGTCAAAATAAGAGGACATCATTTTATCAACTATTTTGAAAACAAGGAACTGAATTCCATGATGAAGAACTTCAGAGTTGTTGTGAATTTCATGGATTGCATCTATCTTTTTTTTGTGGATTGTAAGAATATTATTTCGAGTTACGATTATACCAAAAGGCGTTGTTCCGAGATTAAATTTATGTTTGTATGGAGAGCGTAGAATTATTAATTTGTAAGTTTTGTCATCTTCAACTCTAGATCGCTCATGTGGGTCCATAATATCATCAAGGTCTCCTGTGCTAATCCCAAAGAGCTTTGAAATAGTTGCTAATTCATGTTCAGTAGGTGATTCAGCATCAACCCACGTAAGTGTTTTAGAATGAACTGCTTCAGATATTGCTAATCTTTTTGTTTTACCCTTATGACTAGTTAAGACTTTAAGCATTCTGTATTATGTAATCTATATATTAAAAACCTTACTTCATTAAGTCTGAGTGGTTACTCCAAATATATTGCTGGGCGTTTTGGTTTGGCTTTAGTGGCTTTATTATATGGGTCGTATTTCTTTGGGTCATTAACTGCAAAGACTGAAACATCTGCTCCGAACTTCTTGTGTAAGTATTCTTTGCAAGCACCGTATTGCTTACATTCTATTGGAATTGTGTATATACAAACTTTCTTTGGATTTTTCTTTCCAACAATTTTGCAAATATGTTGGATATCTTCTGCTGTTTTTTCTAGCAAGTTTTGAATTTCTTCAGCTTTTAGATTTATTTTATTTTTATCAACTTCAGGCCAGTTGGAAACTGCAATCAAATCTTTTTCTCCCAGTTTATTCCATACTTCCTCACAAACATGTGGAGCAAAAGGTGCTAACATTTGCAAGAAAACTTTAATTGAGTATTTTGATGGTGTTCGCTCAATCTTGTTAGCAAAATCAATAAGTTCAATAATTGCTTTGTTCATCATTAGATTTTCTAACTCATGTGTTACTGTTTTAATTTTACTTTGAGTAACGCTCTCAATATATGTTTTATCTTTACTTTCTTTTAATTTATTCATTTCAGAAACTTTGATTATAAATTTGTTAATACCTGATAACTCTTTTTCAGACCATTCAATGTCCGTATCTGGTTGTGCCATGAATAATTCATATGTTCTTAATGTGTCAGCGCCATATTGGTTGATAATATTTAAGGGGTCAACAATATTACCTTTTGACTTAGACATCTTTATCCCACCTTTGTTAATTATACCTTGATTAAGCAATTTTAAGAAAGGTTCATTAAAATCTAAGTAACCTAATTTATTCAAGAACTTTGTAATAAATCGCGAATACATCAGATGTCCAACAGCATGTTCAATTCCACCAATATATTGGTCAACTGGCATCCAATA
>JABHLG010000007.1 GCA_018692915.1 Candidatus Woesearchaeota archaeon
ATCTAAGGACGCATTTTCCATCATACTTCTGCGCATAGATATAATTAATTAAGAATGAAAGTGCATGACCTACTGTCATATATTTTCCAGGTTCAGGAGGAAATCGAGTAACAACTTTACCCATAACTGCTCCAGGCAGTTCTGAAAGACCTTTTACTTGTTTTTCTTTATGGAAGAACTTTGGCCAGATTTTCTGAAGTAATGTTTTTTGCTTTTCAGGAGCTAGTTTGTTAACTTCCTGAACCGTTTTGTGAATATGAGGCATAATTTCCTTCATTTTGGATTTTGCATTAGGGTCTTCTGCTAGAATTTTACCAACAATTGCTCCAGGATGTGCTTTTCCTTTATGTAAAATAGCATTAGCCAATACGTGCTTTTCAATACTTTTTTTATTAACCATCTTAGCTTGAACCTCGTGAAAGTTAAGAGACAGCAAATCTTTTGATTTGATGTATATAAGAATAAGTGTGAGAAGTATTTAAAATTAGTCATAATTCAAATCAAAGATTTGAGGGATAGCTAATTTAAATTAGCTATATGCTCTTTTCAATAAGTTTTCTTTCTTGGAGAATTCTTTGCGAATTGGTTCTAGTAATTTAACTAAGAAATCTGACATTGCGTTCTTAATATCCATTGGGTGTAAGCCATCTTCAAAAGCTTCTTTTAGTTCTTTATATGTTTTGAAAGTTAGGTTGCCACCGAACTTTTCAGGGCGATTAATTACCAAACCTTTTTTCTGTCGTTCTAATGTTGGGAAAATAATATATTCATAGAACATAAGTATTGGATTGTCTTTGACTTGTCCTACTGGACAAAATGCTTTTCCTACCTTGCTTTTAATTTCTTTTTCAGAATCAATTAAACTGATTTTACTTGTTGGAATAGATGAACTCATTTTGCCACCAGATAAACCAGGTAATAATGGTGTGAAAATGCAAATAGGTTTTTTCTCTCCAAACTCTGGCAAAACTTCTCTAGAAAGCATGTAAATCCCTCTTTGGTCAATTCCACTAAATGTAATATCTGCGTTTAGTGCAACAATATCTTGTGTTTGCATAAGCGGATAAATAAATCCACCAAGTCTTGGCTCATTTCCAAATCGAACAACTTCAGATGCTGCTCGCTTGCATCTTGCTAATGTTGTCTCTGCAGACATCTTTAAAACTGGAGTGAAGTAGTCTGGCTTTAATTGGAAAGAAGAACCAATTACCGTTTTTACTTTACTGATATCGCCACCAAGCGCTTTTACAGCACCCTTGAACATTAATTCATAAACTGCTGAGCGAGCTTCTAGCGTCTCCCAAGGAGATTTTCTATCATCTAAATGTGCATGTAAATCTGCAACTAAAAATGTTATATCAATTCCAGCTTCAAGCAAATCAATTAATTTACAAAATGGAAATAAATGACCTATATGCAGAGTTCCAGTTGGTGCATATCCAATATATGCTTTAGGATTCTTTTTCTTTTTGAGAAGTTCTTTTAGTTCTTTTTCAGATACAATTTCCTGCGTATTTCTTTTGATTAGCTCGAATTTATCCATTAAAGGACTAAAAGATATTAGAATATAAAACTAGCGAATTTACTCTAAGAATGGTGTTAAATCTTCATCAAGGCCAACTAGATGTTCTTTAAAGCCCATCTCTTGGTTTTCCCAAAGTGCTAATAAGAAAAGTAAATCAGATAGTTTGTTTATATAGACTAAAAGCTTTGGATTAATTGCTCTATTACAGTTGTCTTTTGAGATTTCAGTTTCAGCTCTTCTGCAAATTGTTCTAGCAACATGTAGCTGTGCAGCTGCGGGAGTTCCACCTGGAAGAACAAACTTTGTAAGTTTTGGGAGTTTTTCTTCTAAATATGATATTGCGTTTTTGATGAAATCTACATCTTCATCTTCAATTCTTTTTTGTTTAGTAAATGGTGGTGTAGATAAATCCGCACCAACCTTGAATAAAGTTTTTTGAATGTTTTCAATAAGTTTGCGAGATTTTTTAGATAGTTCAAAAGTTAGAACAACACCTAGTTCAGAATTTAATTCATCAATAATTCCAATTGCAGCAATTTGTGTGCAATATTTATCTTTATTATCTCCACAGAAGTTCTGTGTTTTACCACTGTCCCCAAATCCTGTTGATATAGTCACAGCCTTTTTTCCAAAAAGGTTGGCGAAAAAACGTTGCTAAAGCAACTGTTCGCTTCGCTCACAAATACGATTGGTAACCTCCATTTTATTTATCCACACTTAGAGAATCCACAATTGTAACATTTAGAACAACCTTCTTCATGTATTAATGGTCCACTACATTCTGGACATACTCCAACAACATTTCCTTTAGCTTTTTTTGGACCATTTAAGAATTCTTTTAGTGTAGCTACTTCCTCCACTACGCCTTTCTTTAACTCTCCACCGTCACCTGTGTGTTTTTTAATTGCTTTTGCAATTGCATCTGGACAAGATAATACTAATCCTTCTGGTTGCCAAAGTGGGGCAGGACATCTAATACCTTCTAATTGTTCAATTATATCTGGCATAGATATTCCAGAACGCATTGCTAGAGAAATTAATCTTCCAATTGCTTCTGTTTGTGATGCAGCACATCCACCCGACCTTCCAAGACGAGCAAAGACTTCAAGAGGGCCAGATTCATCTTCATTAATTGTAACATAAATTTTTCCACAACCAGTTCCGACTTGACTTGTTACACCATTAACAACAGATTTTCTTTCTCTAACAGGTTTACATCCAGGTTTTTCATCTTCTTTCTTTTTCTTATTCCCAATATCAATAACTTGTAACTGTCTGCTTCCATCTCTATAAACAGTTAATCCCTTACATCCAGTTTCCCATGCTAGAGAATATGCTTTTTTAATATCATCTTTAGATGCAGCATTAGAAAAGTTGATTGTTTTTGAAACAGCGTTATCTGTTGATTCTTGAAATGCTGCTTGCATTTTAATATGCCATTCTGGTGCAATGTCATGAGATGTTACAAATATTTTTCTAACATCTTTAGGTATTTCTTCAATTTTTTGTATTGAACCTGAATCAGCAACTTTCTGCATAAGTTCTTTAGAATAAAATTTTCTTTTCTTTGCAATTTCTTCAAATAAATTATTTACGTATAACATACCTTCTTTTTCTAAAACATTTTTTACATATACAAGTGAGAAAAATGGCTCAATTCCTGATGAAGCATTAGCAATCATTCCAATACTTCCTGTTGGTGCTATTGTTGTAATTGTAGCATTTCTCATATGTTTAATTCCGTTTTCAGGAAAAATACTCATATCAAAATTTGGAAAATTACCTCGAAGCTTAGCAAGTTCTATAGATGCTTTTTTACCTTCATCAGTTACAAACTTCATAACTTGTTGTCCTACTTTTATACCTTCTTCAGAATTATATGCAACACCTATGCGGATTAACATATCTGCAAATCCCATTACACCTAATCCAATTTTTCTATTTGCTAATGTATTTTTTTCAATTTCAGGTAGAGGGAAACGATTCATATCAATAACATTATCTAAAAAGTGAACTGCATTCCAAGTAGTTTTCTTTAATTTATCAAAATCAATTTTACCATCTTTGGTCATATTTCCAAGATTGATTGAACCAAGGTTACAAGATTCAAAAGGTAAAAGTGGTTGTTCACCACACGGATTGGTGCTTTCTATTTTTCCAATCTTAGGTGTAGGATTATCTCGATTTATTCTATCAATAAAAATAATTCCAGGCTCTCCATTACGCCATGCTCCATCTACAATTTTTTCAAAAACATCTTTTGCTTTTAATCTACTATGTTCTTTGTTAGTTCGAGGATTGATTAATGAATATTCAGTACCATTTTTTAGTGCTTCCATAAATGTATTTGTTAATGCCACAGAAATATTGAAATTAGTTATTGAGGTGTCTTTTTCCTTACAACTAATAAATTCTAATATATCGGGGTGGTCAACATTAAGAATACCCATATTTGCGCCACGTCTTTTACCACCTTGTTTGATTACTTCTGTGCTTGCATTAAATACTGTCATGAATGATATTGGGCCACTGGAAATTCCTTTTGTACTTTTAACAAAGTCTCCTTTTGGTCTTAGTCTAGAAAAATTAAATCCTGTTCCGCCTCCACTCTGATGAATTAATGCAGTATATTTTATTGTGTCATATATTGATGCCATCTTATCTTCAACAGGTAAGACAAAGCAACCAGATAATTGTTGTATTACATTACCTGCATTCATAAGTGTTGGAGAATTTGGAAGAAAGTCAAGACTTGAAAGCATTACATAGAATTCTTCTTCTAATTTTTTTAAATCTGCATTTTTATTATGTCTTGTATCTGAAGATGCAATATTTTTAGCAACTCTTCTAAAAAGCTGTTCTGGAGTTTCTGTAAGTTCGCCTTTTTCATTGCGCATAAGGTATCTATGTCGCAGAACGTTCAGTGAATTTTCAGGAAGTTTTAATGCCATGATTATCTTGATTTAATTTGTAATACGATTGAGTATAGCGTTTTACTAATTTCGTATCCAGTATAAATTAAGTGCTGAGTTTTAAAAGAATTTATCTTGTATAAAGTCTAATTTTTATAAATGGATGTTTCTTGTATAGAGGAGTGAACAAATTAAATTATTTTTTGCTTTTTTTCTTTGACTTATCTAATTGCTTTATTTTTTCATTTATTTCTTTGACCATTTTTGAGATTTCTTTATCATCTAGGCCATGGGCTCTTGCTCCATCTTCTATGCTTTCATCTGCTGACATATGACAACCAATACAGTGCAAGCCATATTTTAAGAAAATTAATCCAGCAATTTGATCAATTAGCATTGCTTCTTGAAACGTCATTTTTTTAGTTATAGTTTTACTCATTTTCTTTTGCCTCTATAACGCACAGAGTCATTCGTGATATAACCTTCACGAATTCCTATCCTCATGCGCAAAAGTAATTATTATTTAATTATTATGCACTGAACAGGACAAACTTGTTCAGCTGATTTATTGCATTTAAGTTTATCATCCGATATATTTATCTCTTTCGGATGAGCTTTGTTATCATCTTTCATTTCCCAATTTGATGGACATACTGCTGTGCAAGCACCACAGCCAATACATTGATTTTTATCCCAAGATATTATTGCCATCTTAATTTCTCACTCTTTTTTAGTTTCTTCAGAATCTGTTTCTTCATCAGATTCTTCTGAATCTTCTAAATCTTCTATATCATCTATTAATTTATCTTCTTGCTCTTCTTCTTTTGGTTCAGAGGAATTTTGTTCGCTATTTATATTTTGATTAGGTGTATTTTCAGAATCAGTTTTACACTTATTACAATAGCCTGGAGCATTTTCATTTTCTTTTATACCAAATAATTTACCAACTGTATTGAACAGGAAACCTTCTAGCGGTGCACCACACTCTTTACATTTTTTCTTATCTGTCATTTTAATTGCTCACCTCGTGCTTAGCAATTGAAGTTAGCGAATTTTTAATTCGTTTCATGATTATCAATTTTTAGATGATGTTTACAAATAAAAGGTTTTGTTTAAATCTCCGCAAGCTTTGCTATTTGTTCCTTATCAAACCCAACAATTGCTTTATCCCCAATTATTGTAACTGGTATACCCATTTGACCAGATTTTTTAACCATTTCTTTGACCTTATCGCTATTCTCAGGTAATGAGATGTCAATATATTCAAAATTAGCTTTTTTACTTTCTAACCAATCCTTTAGTTTAAGGCACCAAGGGCAGCTAGGAGCTCCGTATACAACTATTTTTTTGTTAGGAATTTTAATCACCACCTTTGAGCATATGTATACATATAAAAACTTTTGGTGTGGAGATTAGATACTCCACATAAGTAATATAATAATTGTATAAAATATTGCACCAATAAGGAAAAATAATGCATTACCTTCTTTTTCACTAGGTATGCTTTCGCGCATTACATGATATAACATTGCTCCAGCTACAAATCCTAAAAGCGCATAGAATACTTTAGTATGAATTTGGATAAATACTGCTTCTATAATTCCAATTAATGTTGATGATGCTAAAAATAATTTAACTAGTTTTTTTTCAGTTACCTTTGCGTGAATTTCTTTTAATGAAACTTGACCTATGGCTGTATAGGTCATAATTGGTATGAAAAATAAAGCACCAAGGAGCGCATCTCTATTTAGAAGG
Organism: Candidatus Woesearchaeota archaeon; assembly: GCA_018692915.1. Lineage (GTDB taxonomy): Archaea > Nanobdellota > Nanobdellia > UBA10117 > JABICX01 > JABICX01. Next base: position 6,193 of record JABHLG010000007.1, read on the forward strand.
TTTACTATAACAACACCAATTACAAAATGATATGTAAAAAAAGATACAGCATGAACTGCACTTAAATCTTCAATAATCTTCTTTTTCTTTTTGTGCTGGTAAATATATTTTTCAACTATATGAAACATTACTGCTCCAAAAAGAACAAATAAGAATAACAACTTTTGAAGTTCTTGCACACCTTCATATAATTCAGGTAAAAGAAATAATAACAAATATGTAAGAGAAATACCTGCAGCAAAAGATAATAATTCCTTGTGGTATTTTTTATATTCTCTAATTCTATCACTAAAATAATGCACAACTGCAGCAAGTAGTCCGAAGATAATTGCAACTTGCGCGGTAGATTCTATCATAATTAATCTATATGTTCTATTATATATAAATATCTCGATTAGAACGTAAAGTTATTATAGTATATACCATACTAATAATATGAAAATGCTAACTAATCAGGAGGCTCTTGATTTTCTAAAGTTATATAATATTCCTACATTGAATTACAAAAGAGTTTCTGGAGCTCATGAAGTGAGCAGATTTCCATCTGTTTTGAAATTAGATGCATCACATGTTCTGCATAAGTCTGAACGTAAGGGAATTCATATTGTTCATCATGATGCTCATGCAAAAAAAGCATTTAATAAAATTAGAAAACATGGTCATGTTATATGTCAACAATATATTGATGGTCATGAACTTATTTTACAAATTGTTAAGCCACCAAAAGGAAGAAATATAATATTGTTAGGTATTAGTGGTATGCCTGTAGATGTTCATGAAACTTTTTCTGTTAGAACTTGTCCTGTTAAAATAAATTCTGCGCGTAAGATGATAAATGAATTGCGTTCTTATGATTATATATCTAAATTTAATGGTAAAAAAAGTAGGTTAGATGCTCTTGAAAGGTCAATAGTTGCGTTAAGTAATTTAGCAGTTAAAGAAGAGGTGAAATCTATTGAGATTGACCCTTTTATTATGAATCATAAATGGGGAGGAGCTGTTGACGCAAAAATAGTGAAGTGTTAATACAAGAAATGAATAAAATAGCAAGAGAAGTTGGAAATGCTATTTTTAAAATCTCGGGCGTTTCAGCTGTAGCAATATATGGTTCTCTTGCAGATGGTTATATAGATAAATATTCAGATATAAATTTGATTGCAATATGTGCTAATATTCCCAATCAAGAAAAAAGAAGGAAGATAATTGAAAAGAATTTTGAATGGATTGTTTATAAGAACGACACAATGCCAAAATGGAGGACACAAACACAAGACTTCTTTTTTGTAAAAGGTAAGAATGTTAGTGTTGTTTACAAAAAATATAATGTTCTTAATCAAATTACAACTGAAATAAAAGAAGATACACATATGAGTAGATATATATTTAGAGAAGCAGTTTCCTATATTTCTAATACAAAGATTATTAAAGACCCTGATAAAATATTTCTAAAACTTATAAAGAAAATTCCAAAAGCTGCACCAAACTTGCTAAAATATTTCTTACCTGATTTAGAACATATTTCTCTAAAAAATGGTTGGCCTTATTCAAATTTTATGCAAGCAATAAGTAGAAAAAATTATTTTTATATAGATACTTTAATTGATCATGAGCTTGAGAATTTTTTGATTTGTTTACATGCGATTAATAACAAGCACTATACTTCGCCAAAATGGGCAATGAAATCTGTTAGCCAATTGAAACTAAAACCTATAGCAACTCTTCCTCGAATTCAGAAAATTGCTCGCTTAGGAAATTCCCAAATCGAATTAAAGAAGAAAATTAATCTTTTACAAAGCTTAGTTATTGATTTAAATAAATTAATCCTTAAAGAAAGAATATTCAGCTTCCTTGAATAGATAAATAGAATATAAAAATATATAAAGATTGATTGTTCTTTAGCAATATGGGAACTAAATTTCTATTAGTAATTCTTATGACAATTCTAGCTATTGGTTTAATTAATGGTGCTTCAGCAAGATCTTGCTCTGATTCAGATGATGGTTTTGATAAATATACACAAGGATATTGTTCAGCAGATTATGGTAGTGGCACAGATAAATGTGATTCTAATAGTGATGGTTGGGGAGATATACGAGAATATGATTGTATGTTAGATGGTCCAAATCAATCACATACTAGGTGTATGTCATTTATAGCAGAGTGTGGTGATGGATATGTATGTGATGATGGAGCGTGTGTAGAAGAAGAAGGACGTGGTGATGACCCCGAACCTGATTATGAACCAGAAATAACAAGCGGATGCTTTGGAGCTATTGATTGCTCAAGTTATAGATTTAATGAATGTCCTTTCCAAATGGGATGTAGTTTACATATAAATTATTTTCCATTTAGATTATCTTGCCAAGGATATTTTGATTGTTCAGATTATATTGAACCTCGATGTAAATTCTCAGAAGATTATGGATGTGAATGGATAGAACCAAATAATTTTATATAAATTAAATTATTTTTTAGTTTTGCGTTCTTTAATTTCAACACAGCGTTTTCTTTTACTTTTATGTTCGTGTTTTTTTGTAAGGTCTACTTCTACACCTCTATATTCAAGTTCTAATGAATCCAGTAAATAGAATGCTCTCTTGAAAACAATTGTAAAGAATTTTCTACGATATTGTCCAGACCATTTGAAATCGTTTATTGAATATTGAATTACATCATCATATGCGTTTGCAACTTCTCCAATATTAACTTCATAATTTTTTGCAATGAAGTTAACTAATTTTGTAGCTTTCTTATTTCCTGCACGAGCCATCTTAACAAATGGAGAGATTGCAGATATTAAATTAAGTTCAAAATCAATTGCTTGTTTAATATGCTCTATTAATTTGTAATCTGAATCGTTAACTGAGTAAAATTTTGGTTTTGAAAATCTTTTACCTGCTATATATAAATTCCAATAATCTTCAAGAATATATTCACCCATTCCATCATCGATTAGTTCAAAATTATCATAAATATCTTTAAGTGTAAAATTTGCGCTTTCTCCAATTGAAGCATAAAAATCTGCAATTACTGGTTGTGCTATTTTTAATTTTCTAAGTTTTGGTTCAAATTTAGTAAAAGCACGAATTGCATCCGCCCTAATTGCACGGTCTAATCCTTTTCGTCTTTGTTTAATATGCATTAATTCATGAGCAAGTAAACCAACCAAAGCTTTTTTGTTTGTTTTCAAATATTTTTCTTCTTTAAGTGAAATGCTTATTACAATCAAATCAAATGTTCCATATGTTAATGACATTGATGTAGGGTCATTTTTGTAAGCAGTTACAAATTCTTTCCTAGCAGTCTTTGGGATAAATTTCTCAATTGATTTGAAATGTTTAGGATTATCAACAACAAGAATGTGTTCTACGTTTAAAGGTATGCCCCATTTTAGATATACTTCAAGAATAGCTGATTCTATATAATTCTTATCAAACTTTCCTTTAATTGTTAGCTGAGTAATAATACCACCAAATATAATTGTTTACAGAAGTATATAATTGTTTTCACTAATCTATGAACTGACGGCGCCAGTTCACAGCGCTTTGCTTCACTACGTTCGCAAAAAGTATTGAGTAAAGTATATATTATAGCAAACATATCTAAAGTATGGATAAGTCAATAGCAGAGTTCTGTGTTCAGTTAGCTGAAAGATTGGGTGCAAGTTATGCAGAAGCTCGGCTTGAGAATTCTTATGGTGATGGATATGCACTTAGAAATGGAATCCCTGAACCTGCAGGTTTTTCTGAAGATACAGGAATAGGTATTAGAGTTATCGTTAATGGTTCGATGGCATTTGCATCCACAAATAAATTAGATAAAATTTCAATTAAGCAGCTTGTTGTAAATGCTGTAAACTCTGCTAAACAAGCGTCTAAAATTAATAAAAACAAAATAATTTTTTTAAAAGAAAAAGCATATAGAGATAGATTTGTTCAAAAGCAAAAGATAAGTTTTAAGACAATAAGCCCTAAGCAGAAGATTAATTACTTGCAAAGTGTGGATAAAGCACTTTTGGGACTTAAGAGTATTAAAATTCCACAAAGAATTTTTTCAGTTTCAAACTCTGTTGAAAAAAAATATTTTGTTAATTCAGATGGGTCAAAAATATATCAAGAGACGCCTTATTTTAATTTTTTGTATGTAATAAATGTTAAAGAAGGTGCAAAAAATGTTCAAGATTATTTAGAATTTACAGAAACAAAAGGTTGGGAATCTACAAATTCAATTAAAATTATTCCTAAACTTATTGAGAAAGCTAAAAGTTTGCAACTAAATCTCAAAAGAGGTGTTCTTGCACCAAAAGAAAAAGTTGATGTTATAGTATCGCCAACTGTTGCAGGTATAATTGCACATGAATCTTGTGGGCATCCTTATGAAGCAGATAGAATATTTGGAAGAGAAGCTGCACAAGCAGGAGAATCTTTTGTTACACCCTCAATGATTGGAACACGAATTGGGACAGATGTAGTTAATTTAGTTGATGACCCTACCCTTTTAGGGAGAGCAGGTAGCTACAAATATGATGATGAAGGTATTTTAGGAAGACGAAAGTGGTTAATTAAAAAAGGAATTATAACTGAATTTATACATAATAGAGAAACTGCTGCACGTATGGGTCTGCATTCAAATGGAAGTTCAAGAGCAGTTGCTTATTCTTATGAACCGATTTTGAGAATGTCTAATACATATTTTATGCCAGGCAGTTGGAAAGAAGATGAATTAATCAAAGATACAAAGAAAGGTGTTTACATAAAATCTTTTACAGAATGGAATATTGATGATAAGCGATTTAATTTTAAGTCTGTTGGAAATGATGCTTATATGATTAGAAATGGAAAGATTGCAGAGCCCGTTAGAACTCCGGCAATTGAGCTAACAACTCCACAGATTTATTCATCAATTGATGCACTTACAAAGAAAGTTCAACTTGATGCTGGAACATGTGGTAAAGGTGAGCCAACACAAGGAATACCTGTTACATTTGGTGGTCCGCATTTCAGGATGAGGAATATTAAACTCGGAAGAAAATAAAGAAAAAAATAAAAAGAAAAAAGAAAAATTTTAGATTACGTTTTTTATCCAGTTTATAAATCCATCAAGTATAGAAACTCCACCAATTGTGCTTCCTGAGTAAAACATTGCAGTAGTTCCTTCTCCATCACCTTCTCCAGGGACAGGGAGATATTCACAAGTAACTGTGTGTGTTTCAGGATGATATTCGCAATTATCTGTTAGATCTTCAACAAAATCTTCTACATCATCATATAAACTTGCATCACAAGTTATTGTGTGTGCTTCTGGGTCATATGTGCATTCGCCAACAAGTTCTGCAGCACATTCATCTACTTGTCCATCACAATCATTGTCAATATCATCTTTACAACAAAGAGGTAGTGGATTTATTATAATTGCACCATACATATCTCGTTCTTGATAACAAGTTATTTTTGTTGGGTCTTCATCATTATCTACACTTACTGCTTCACACTCATCACAAAAGGTGCCATCTGCAACACAGCCCGTAGAGTTTTTACCATGACATTGTGGGTCTGCACCACAATCTTGATGACATTTTTCTCCCCAATCAGTATAGTCACAGTTTTCAGAACACTCTAAATCTGCTGTTTTTGTAAGTGGCGCACCTACTTGATCTCCATGAACTAAACATCGTGGACCGAAAGATTGATCATCACATCCCTGATCTGCACCACAAGAAGCTTCGCAACGATATGCAGTGTTATCTATTTTTTCACACTCATTTCCTTGGTCTTCTGTATAAATTCCATCTCTATCCGCACATATTTTAAATGCCCAGACATCATTGTATCCTTCAGGATCTGTATTTGGACTAACTAAAATAACTGTTAAATCTGATGTTATATATGTTGAATCAATTAGTTCTTTAATTGGAGTGACTTCAGTATAACTTATATCACTATTTACTTTGGTTATTGTTATTTCTAATTCAGCATATTGCGCAGGTATTGGGTTTATATTATTTTGTTGTTCTTCATCTGTCATTAAATTTAGTACATCTGCAGTATAAGTTGATTCTAATGCATAATAATCTGTGTAAATAACTTCATAGGTATATTGGAATTCAGAAAATTCTGATTGAAGAAGATTATTTATCTCATTTTCAAATTCAGAAGTGCTTACGTCAATTAATCCAGCAGAACCAATTTCTAATTTAATGTTTGAATTTTCATCTATTTCAGGATAACTTATACATTGAACACATTGTGGTGTATCTATTTGAAATGCGCTTTTTTCTAAAACTGCATAAGATTTGTATTCATCTTCACATATACTAAATATGCCGTTTGTTGTTGGGTTTACTATAATACATGGAAGTCCATCGTCGGTTCGAGAGTCATCATAACTTCGTAGATGGTCCATAAAGCAATATACCATGTCACCATCAGTGTTTTTAGTTTCACAAGTTGTATCATAATCATATCCAGACCAACTATCTTCATGTTCTTCAGTAATATGAACGGTTTTATAATTCCAATCAGCAGTAAATCTATCATCCCATCGACATTGTGGTGTATCTTTAAATGTATCACACATTGAGGAACAAGTTAACATACCAGCGTCGACGCTTTGCATTAAAAATGCAATAGTAAAAATTGTAGTCAGTAAAAGTATAATTTGTTTGTTTTTCATGATAACTTGGTGCTACGTAAAATATAAAACGCTTTTTCTTTTAGTAACTTATTTATTCTAGAATATACTTATGTTATATGGAGCTTTTTTCAATACCTGAATATGCAGTAAAGAAAGCACAAAGATTAGGTGCTAGCGATATTATTGTAGCTGCTGGGAGGTCAAATAGTAAACAAATAAAGTTTGTAGATAATGAAATTGCAGTTACAAAAAACTGGCAAGATGAAAGTGCAGGTGTTTTCTTAAATTATAATAAACGCGTTGTTTCTGCAAATATCAAACAATTTACAAAACAAGAAGTTGATAGTACTTTGATTAAATTAGTAAAACTTGCAAAACTGCTTCCACCAAAAGAGGATTATTTTGGACTTGCAAAAGGTTTTTCTCAATATAAGAAAGTTGATGGTTTGTTTGATAAGAAGCTTGTTAATTTTAATAAAGGAACTGATTTTGTTCAAGCTGCAATTAATGCTGGTTTGAGCGCTGGCGCAAAGAGAGTAACAGGTGTTTTTGATACAACTTATGATGAAAGTTATGTTGTTTCATCAAACGGTCTAAATATGACTGATAAAGGTTCAGGAATTTCTATATCCGTTAGAGCTCTTGCGTCAAAGGAAGCTTCTGGACATAAGATGATACAAGCTAATGTTTTACAAGGTTTTAATGCTGATAAACCAGGGTCTGAGGCGGGAAATATAGCTAAAAAAGGCCTAAATCCACAGCATATTAAGCCAGGTAAATATAATATTTTATTCTCACCACTTCCTTTAGCAGACTTGCTTGGGTGTGTGGCGGGCGCATGTTCAATAGATGCACATGAGTCTGGTATGTCTTTTTTTAATAAATTAGGACAGAAAGTTGCATCTCCAAAGCTGACAATATATGATTGGGCAAATTTGCCATTTGGTGTTGATAGTTATGGTTTTGATGCAGAAGGAACTGCTGCTCAGAAAACTACCTTAATTGATAAAGGCGCATTTAAGACATATTTACACAATTTTTCAACTGCTCAGAAATATAAAACTCAAACTACTGGAAATGCAGGATTAACTAGCCCAAGTCCAAGTAATACATATATTGTTCCGGGAAAATCAAGTCAGAAAGCGTTGATTGAAAAGATGAAAAAAGGTTTGATTGTTACAAATACATGGTATACAACCTTCCAAAACTATCAAAAAGGAGACTTTTCAACAATTCCAAGAGATTCAATTTTCTATGTTGAAAATGGCAAGATAAAGTGCCCAGTTAAAGACATTAGAATTACAGATAATATAATTAATATTTTAAAATCAATTTCAGCTATTGGAAAAGACAGCGAGCAAGTTAGTAGCTGGGCAGCTGAACCACCTAGCTATGGAAATAATATTATTACTCCATCTATCCTATGTAAAAATCTTAATGTAACTAAAAGCAGGAATTAATTATACTTCTAAGAGTGTATTAAGTGGGAGATTAAGATCATCGGTTGGTAAAGGAACGGATTTGCCACTCCACCATGCTTCAATGAATCGTTTAGAATACTCTGCCCCGGCAGTAGTTCCATCTAAATTATTATTCAGTTCGTTACATCCTAACGCATATCTAAGTTCTCTAGTTAAGCCATATTCTTCAATTTGTGGTATAAGACTGGTTAAATCAATTTTCTTTAATGATCGAATAGTTAGTTTTGTTCTTTCTTTTTCCCGTTGAGTTTTTATCAAATTTAGAGTTCTGTTCTCAAGACTTGGTAAATATAATTTAACCCCTTGGCTGGACATTATTTCCTTATCAAAATCGGGTTCTATGAATGGAGGTACTGGTGATGTTAAAAGTAAATCAATAATCATATCTCCTTCTTTAATAATATCATAACCCATGACTTGATCGGCTCTTTCAAGATCACCATCAGAATTTATTACACCAACTCCTCGCTTTTCCTTAACTTCATAACCATTACTTCTTGCAATTTCTATAATTTGGTTTATTTTATCAGCGTTAGGTCTAACATAAATATCCGTATCATTTCTTTTTCTATCTACAGAATCAAAAAAGAATAAATCTGCTTTGGAACCAAAAAGAGCTATATCTAGACACATACCTTTCTTTCCAAGTAAATCAATAAAGTTATAGAGCGGGCTAAGCTCAGCTTCATGTTCCATATCACTTATGAGTGGAAATTACTATTTAAAAGAGTATGTTTTTGATAAGAAATCCTTAATAATAAGTGTAGCTTTTATTATATATGTTTAGACGTAAAGCAAAGAAACCAAAGCTGAAAAGAGAGCTAGGAATTCTAGAAGCAACTTTTGCAGGAACAGGAATTATATTAGGAGCAGGTATTTATGCACTTATTGGAGAAGCTGCGGGAATTGCAGGAAATTCTGTATGGGTATCTTTCTTGATAGCAGCTCTTGTTGCAGCACTTACGGGTTTATCTTATGCTGAGCTTTCATCCATGTATCCAAAAGATTCTGGCGAGGCAGAGTATGCAGAAAAAGCATACAACAAACGAATAGGGTTCTTGCTTGCATGGCTTATAATTTTTGAGGGAGTTGTATCTGCAGCCGCAGTAGCTCTTGGATTTGGTGGTTATCTTGCAGGATTAATTTCAAATTATGTTTCACTTCCTATTGTGATGGGTGCAATTATATGTATTGTGTTATTTTCTTTTATGAACTTTTGGGGAATTAAAGAAAGTTCGCAGTTTAATATTGTTAGTACCTTAATTGAAGGTGGTGGTTTAATACTTATTACTATTTTAGGAATATCTTATTTTGGAAATGTTGATTATTTTGAAATGGCTAATGGCTTTGGTGGAGTTGTATCTTCCGCAGCACTAATCTTTTTTGCATTTATTGGGTTTGAAGCAATTGTAAAACTTTCAGAAGAAACTAAAAATGCCGCAAAAATTATTCCTCGAGCTTTAATGTATTCCATCGGAATTTCAACAGTTCTTTATGTTCTTGTTGCAATCTCGTCTGTTTCAATTCTTGGTTGGCAAGCTTTGGCAGCAAGTAGCGCACCTTTGGCAGATGTTGCAGCAGCAGTGTTGGGTAGTAAGGCATTCTTACTATTAGCAGTAATTGCTTTGTTTTCAACAGCGAACACAGTTCTTATGATTCTTGTAACAACTGCTCGAATGTTATATGGTATTGGTGGTAAGTTCAAGAAAATTAAATTCATGTCTGTAATTCATAAGAAGCGTAGAACGCCATATCTTGCAGTTATATTTTGTATGATTGTAGCAATTGCATTTGCTTGTATTGGTGATATTAAGATTGTTGCAGAAGTTACAAACTTTGCAATATTTTCAACTTTTATTTTAATTAATGGTGCACTTATCTTACTAAGAAAGAAAGCTCCAAAACAAAAACGACCATTTAAAGTTCCATTTAGTGTTGGATGGTTTAATGTTCCGGCATTTGTAGGTATTTTAGTTACAACCGGACTACTTCTGTATGTTAGCAGAGATTTGAGAGTTTATATTGGTGGTGGAGTTCTAATCCTTATGGGATTAATTACATATACATTTTTAGAAAATAAAAATAGTAAATAATTAATTATTTTAGTAATAAATATAGAATAGCTTTTTGGACATGTAATCTGTTTTCAGCTTGGTCAAAAACTATAGAATGTTTTCCATCTAGAACACTATCAGTTATTTCTTCTCCACGATGCGCAGGTAAGCAGTGCATAATTCTAACTTGTGGGTGTGCATAACTCAAAAGTTTTGCATTAACTTGATAGCCAACAAGTCTGCGCTTTCTTTCAACTTTTTGTTTTTCTTGCCCCATTGAAATCCACGTGTCAGTGTAAATAACATCTGCGTTTTTTACTGCTTGTTTTGCATTGTCTGTAACAGTTGCATGATGATGTGTTCGTTTTAGAATTTCAGCGTCTGGTGGATAATATCTAGGAGTTGCAACTGTGATTTTAACACCCAGTTTGTAACATGCTTGTATTAATGAACTACAAACATTATCAGAACCATCTCCAACAAAAACCAAGTGAATTCCCTTTAGTTTTCCAAACTCTTTTTTGACAGTGTATAAATCAGTAAGTGCTTGACAAGGATGATTAAAATCAGTTAATCCATTAATTATTGGAATGCTTGAGTGTTTTGCTAATTCTAGTAAATCTTCATGAGAATATAATCTTGCAATAACTGCATTTAAATAGCGAGATAATGTTTTAGATGTATCTGATATTGCTTCTCTACCTGAGAATACTTGCATTTTTGCACCAGATAAATCAAGTGCGTGTCCACCTAATTGAACCATGCCAACTTCAAATGAAACACGCGTTCGAGTAGATGGCTTTGCAAATAAAAGTCCAATTGTTTTTTGTTTGAGTAAATTAGTTTTTTTGTTTCGGAGTTTGTCAGTTAGCTTGAAGATTTGTTCTATTTCTTTTTTACTTAAATCGTTAATATCTAGTAGATGCTTCATTTTCTTTCACCCCTGTAACGCACGGAGTCGCTGACGATATACAATCGAATCAGAGATTCGATGTTCCGCAAATCTTTGATTTGTCGGTAACCTTTGTCAGCTCCTGTCCTTATTTGTGAAAGTTTCATTTTATTACTGTCCCTGCTTTACTTTGTAAAGCATATTCTGCTTTGTCAATTGAAGTTATAATCGTTTCTTTGTTGAATTTAATTGCAGCTTGAACTTTTGGTCCCATTGAACCATTAGGGAATTGTCCTTCTGCTAAAAGTGCTCTGGCTTTAGATATACTTACTTCTTTTAATTTTTTCTGGTCAGGATTATTGTAATTAATATAAACTGAATCTACATCAGTTAATATTAAAAGCAAATCTGCTTTCAAATCTTTTGCAAGTAATGCAGCAGTATTGTCTTTATCAATTACAGCTCTAACTCCTTTTAGTTTCCCTTTTTCTTTAATTACAGGAATTCCTCCACCACCACAGCAAATTACAATTGAATCTTCAGCTAGTTTCTCAATTTGTTTAAGTTCAATAATTTTTTTTGCATCTGGACTTGGAACAACTCGCCTGTATCCTTTTCCTTCAATTAATTTTAATCTATATTTACCTTTGAATTTTAGTGATTGTTGCTTTGAATAAAATGGACCAATAGGTTTTTCAGGATTACTAAATGCCGAATCTTCATGGTCAACAAGAACACGTGTTACAATTGTGCAAACTTTCTTTTTAGTTTCATTTTGAATTGCTTGTTGTAACATATAACCTATCTGCGCTTGTGATTCTGCACCGCAAACATCAAGAGGCATTTCAGTTTTTGGAAACGCTTCGTTTTGTATTAAAATACTTCCAACTTGTGGACCATTACCATGTGTAATAATTAATTTGTAACCTTTTCTTATTAAATCTCCAATAACTTCTGCTGTTTTCTTAACTTGCTCTTCTTGTTCTTTGTAACTAAAGTCCTTTCTAGTTGTTAGGGCATTTCCACCTAGAGCTACAACTATCTTCTTACTCATAATTTAATTATATGCTCAACTATATATAATTTTTCTTAGAGAAATTCTACTAGCTAATCTTTGATTAGATTAGTAATTGTTTTTGTCGAAATGAATATGAAAACTCTTTAAAATCTTACTAATTATCTAAAATATGGTGAAGATAAAAGCAATATTCTTAGATGTAGATAATACATTATTAGATTTTAATAAGATGAAAAAACTTTGTGTTAAATCTGCAGTTGATGCTATGCTTGATGCCGGTCTTGATATGCCACGTAAAAAAGCCATAGCACAAGTTTTTGATGTATATGATGCTGAAGGCATTGAGTATAAAAATGTTCTACAAGATTTTCTTAAAAAAGCTTTAGGAAAAATTGATTATAAAATATTAGCTAAGGGAGTTATTGCTTATCGTAAAATGCGAGATGGGGTTTTGATGCCATACCCTGAAGTTAAATCTACAATTATTAAATTAAAGAAAAAAGGATTTAAAATTGCAATTTTAAGTGATGCACCAAGTTATCCTTTATGGATGCGTCTTTGTGCTACAGGAATAGATGATTTATCTGATGTAGTTGTTAGTGCAGAAGATGTTGGCGCTGAGAAACCAAATCCTAAAATATTTGAATATGCTATGAAGAAATTAAAAGTTAAACAGGAAGAATGTCTAATGGTTGGGGATATGCCTGGACGAGATATTAAGGGCGCTAAAGACCTCTCAATAAAATCTGTTTTAGTTATGTATGGAAGTGGAAACATAAGTAAGAATTATGTAAAAGATATGTCTATTAAACCTGATTTCAAAATTAATTATTTTAGAGAATTGATTCCTTTGATTAGTAAGTTAAATTAATAATTAATCACCAAGTTTTTATATAACCCAGAATATAATAATAATGCATCCAGATGATAAATTAATAACTGCATGTCTTTTAATATTTATACTACTCGGAACTGGAACTATTGCATATCATCAATTAGAGAACTGGTCTTATGTTGATTCTCTTTATTTTACTTCTATGACAGTTACAACAGTAGGTTATGGAGATTTTGTCCCTAGCACAGATATGTCAAAATTATTTACTGTGTTCTTTTCATTTGCAGGAATATCTATAGCATTAGTTATTCTTGTTACAATTGGTGGTGAGTATTATACAAAAGAACGCCGTATGGTAAGTTATAAATTAAAAACTTATTTGGATTCTAGAAAAAAACAAAAAACAATTGCAAAAAGAAAAAGAACAATGGAAGCTAAAAGACAAAGACTTCAATTATCTAAACGACAACGTTTATCTAGATGGATAAAACGAAAAAGGAAAAAGTAATTAATAAAGAATTCTACCTGAATTATCATCTTTTATATATCTATATACTTTTACTTCTCCGTCATCATTTACCCAATGTCCATTACCATGTTCTTTATAATGAGCATACATTTGATCTACCCCATCTCTAATTTTCTGAATATCTGATTCAGAGAAATCTGTTTTATCAAGTAGTTCTTTTAATTTACCTTCATTTTCAAAATTACTTGAATTAGTAAGTTTAAGTTGTAAACCATTAACTTCAAATAATACTCTATGTCTAACCAAACCTTTTTCTGCATGTTTTTCTTTGATAACATCTAACCATTTGTTAATATTATCTTTAATTTCTATACTTGCCATTTATTTACTACTACTAAAAACTTAAAAACCTTATCTTTAAACGACTTGTTTGATTATTTTTGGAAGTTTATTAGAAATATCTTTGAAATCGTAATGTACTCTAACTGCTGGCTTGTTCATTTTAATTAGTTTTTCTAAATGAATTGGAGTTCCAATAATAACTACATCTGCAGGAGTTGCATTGATTGTTGCTTGAAGTTCTGATAGTTGCTTTGGTGAGTAACCTTCTGCAGGTAAAACATTTGAAAGTTGTTTAAAGTGGTTGAAAACATCTTTAATTGAACCTTTTGCGTAAGGTCGCGGGTCAATTAACTTACATCCATAGCGCTTTGCAGCAATTGCACCAGCACCATAACTCATTCCACCATGTGTTAAAGTTGGCCCGTCTTCAACAACAAGAACTCGTTTTCCCTTAATTATCTGTGGATTGTCAACAGTGATTATAGATGCACCATCAACAACTGTTGCTTTAGGATTAAATTTCTTTATATTTTCTTTTACTAAACGAATATTTGTTGGCTTTGCAGTATTTTCTTTATTTACAAGTGCAACATTCGCCATCATCATGTTAGCTTGGCCAGGATAATATTTAATTTCATGACCTGGTCTGTGTGGGTCAACAAGAGTAATTAGCAAATCTGTTTTGTAAAATGAGAAATCATTATTTCCTCCATCCCAAAGAATTACATCAGCTTCTTTCTCAGCACGTCTTAATATTTCACCATAATCAACACCAGCGTAAAGAATCTCTCCTCGCTGAATATGTGGTTCATATTCCTCACGTTCTTCAATTGTGCAGTCATATTTCTTTAAGTCATTATAAGTTTCATACCGTTGCCAGACTTGTTTTTTTAGAACACCATAAGGCATTGGATGTCTAATAACAACGTATTTCTTTCCAAGTTTTTTTAGAACTTCGCCAACATATCTTGTTACTTGCGATTTACCAACACCTGTTCGAACTGCGCAAATAGATATAACTGGTTTTTTAGATTTGATTTGCGTATCTTTAGGTCCAAGTAAAATAAAGCTAGCACCTGTAGATAAAACAAACTCTGCTTTTTGCATAACATAATCATGGCTTAAGTCAGAATAAGCAAGAACAACTTCATCAACATCGAATTTTTTGATTAGTTCTTTAATTTGTTCTTCATCATAAATTGGAATTCCTTGTGGGTAAAGTCTACCAGATAAAACTGGAGGATATTTTCTACCTGCGATTCCAAATATCTGTGTAGCTGTAAATGCAACAACTTCGTATTTTGGATTGTTACGAAAATAAAAATTAAAGTTGTGGAAGTCCCTTCCAGCAGCCCCCATAATAATTACTTTCCGACGTTGCATATATAGTAAAGTAAATAGTTTGATAAAAAGTTAACTATATTCTAGACTATACAATATTAACTTATATAGAGGAGTAAACAATTAGTATCTGTATAGAGGAGTAAACAATAGTTATATTTGATAGATTTTATTCTCTATATGAGTATAATAAGGCATAGAGATATTCTTAAAGTTCTAGCAATCCTGTTATTACTATTTATGATTTCGCCAGTGTGTGCTGAAGTTGTAGATAGAGGCCAGTACTGGAATAAAATTGATAATAATGATGGAACGTTTACTTTAGAATCTAGCGAGTCTATGAATTATTACAATGGGACAGATTATGCACCAATAAACATTACTTTTATTCAAGATTGTGAGCAAGGTTATGATTATTGTGTTGAGACAGGAATATATCAAGCACAGTTTAAATCTAGTTCAGCAGGTACTAATGTTGCAAAATATATATTAGAAAATAGTTCTGTAAGTTATACACCATATAAGCTTCAATACACAGGCAATAATAAACAAAGTCTGATATCAAACTCGCAAAATGTAGATGGTTTTGCAGATGAAAATAAATTTACCTATCCTGAACTATATGGAGAAGGTTTTGATTTAAGTTTTACATATCAAACCACTCGATTAAAAGAAGAATTAATAATTGATGATGAAGATGATTTACCTAATCCACCAAATAATTTAGGTAATAATCCACAATTAAGTTTAGAATTTAAAATTAGAATAGATAATTTAGATGCAGAAAATCATAATACTAAAGTTAAATGGAATAAAGTTGATGATTTTACTGTTGATGGTCAAGTTAATTTTAAAGACGCTAATAATGTAACATTATTTTTCTTACCACAAGCATATGCGTATGATAGTGCAGGTGAACGTATAGATTTAATATATACTTTCAAGAAAGCAGGAATTAATTTGTTTGTAAGTATTAAGACACCTTATTCTTGGCTTGAAGATGATGATAGAGAATATCCTGTTTATATTGACCCAACAACTGCTTTGTCTAGCTCTGCTTCTTCAGCAGCATCTAAAAATGGAAATGCAGATACTAATTTTGGAGATGCAAATTATATTGCTGTTGGTAAAAGCCAAGCAGTTCTAGGTGAGATAAGAACTTTTATTATGTTTAATATATCGGAGATTCCCGATAATATAAATATTACTTCTGCACTTATGAATTTATGGCTTTATGATGATAATACTGAAAGTTCTAGTCGAGTTATTAATACACATAGAGTAACATCAGAGTGGCGCGAAGATGAAGTTACATGGAATGAGCGCAGATTAGGTATAGATTGGGTTGAAGATGGAGGGGATTTTGATTCCACAATAATATCTTCTAAAACAATTTCAGCAAATCCTGATGATGCTTGGTATTCTTGGGACCTTACAGAATTAACAACAGAATGGTATAATGAAACATACGATAATTATGGTGTTGTTTTAAAGAAGCAAGATAGTCAACAATGGGAGCACAGATTTTATAGTGATGAATTTACTGCAAATCCCGGACTTGCACCAAAATTATTTGTTAATTATACTTTAATTGAATTAGCTGAAGAGCCTTCTGATGTAGATGCTCCGGCAGTTGATATAATTTATCCTATCAATACAACATATGATACAAATGTTACAGAGTTAAATTACACAGCATCTGATGATAATCTTGAATCTTGCTGGTATTCTTTAGATTCTGGTTTAATAAATACAACTGTAACTTGCACACAAAATGTAACTAACTTGTTGAGCAACGAAGGAAGTAACACTTGGACGATTTGGGCAAATGATTCTTCTGGAAATTCAAATTCATCTTCTATTACATTTACAGTTGATACAACTGCTCCACAAGTTTCTATAATATCGCCAAATGGAACATATAATTTAACAGACATTGAATTAAATTATACTGTTACAGATGCTTCTATATTTAATTGCACATATAATGTAAGTTCTGAAAATGATACAATTATTGTTGATACACAGATTGCAGATTGTGCAAACACAAACTTTTCTGTTAATAATACTAGTGCAAATTATACGTTAGATATTAAAGTTACTGATGTTGCAAATAATTTAGCAACAGTTTCTACTAATTTTTCAGTTTATATAAATGAAACAAATGATACAGAAGAAACTAGTTCTTCTAATCCATATGCTGACTCAGGTAATTCTCGCGATGATGATGAAAATAGTGAAGAAGTTGTTGAAGAGGAAGAGGTTGAAGACCTAGCTGAACTGAGTTCAGCTGAGCCTTCAGATACAACTGAGCAAAGCTCAGCTGAACCAGAAGGAGAAACTGAAGAACCTGAAGGAAAGTCTGGATTTGAATTATTTACAGGAGCATTACTAGGTGATTCAAATGTTGAGTTAAATAAAACTTCAGCAGCATATGTTTCAGTTTCAGCAATTATTCTAACAGGATTATATATACTTGTGAAATTTTATTTTGATAATTCTAAACACAAGACAGGAATTAGAAAGAGAAAAGCTCCTTGGTTTAGAAGAGGCGTAGTTCTTGATTTCTCACCACGCAAAAGAAGTCGAATAAGTTATGATATCGATAGGTCACTTGAAAGAAGATCAAGATTGTATCGTGAGTTAAAACGTAAATATTTTAGAAAATAAATATTTTTCATTTATTACTATTTATTTATATGTATTATAAACTTAAGTAAATAAGTCTTTAATAGTTCATATGTGAAATTATTTTGTGGCAGAGGTAATTACATTTACCCATTATAAGGGTGGAACTGGTAAAACTACTTCCTGCATAAGTATTGCAGGTTATCTAGCAAAAGCAAACAAGCGAGTGCTAATTATTGATGCAGATCCACAATCTAATGTTCTTCATGCTTTAGATATAGATAGAGAAAAAGCAGAACCATATTCAATAATCTCAAATCCAATTAATGCAGATAAATATGTAATAGAGAGCAATGTGGAAAATATTTCAGTTCTTCCTGCTATGATGCGGTCAGCTGAATATAAAACCGAAAGATTACCTAAGAATTGGTATGATTCAATTAAAAAAGCAGTAGATAAGGTAGGTGAGAAATTTGATTATATTTTGATTGATACGCCTCCAAGCTATTCTACCATTATAATATCAAGTGCAATTGCAGCAGATTATATTATTCTTTGTTTAGATACAGGTGTGTTTGCACTTCAAGGAATACAGCTAGTTGAATATGCTCTTGATCATGTTGAGCAAAGCACAGGAAAGCGCCCAGAAGTTAGATATAATATAATAAATAAAGCAAAGAAGTTTATGATGTTTAAAGACAAATATACAAAAATGTCAGAAGAAGTTGTAAATAAGTTTTATGACGAGCAGAAATACTTTATTGTCCCTTACTCATCAAAAATATTAGAAGCTCAGCAGCAAGGTATTCCAATATCACATTACAAATTTTCTTCAGCAGGTTCTGTTTACAAAAAGTTAGCTAATGAAATAATGTCCACTAAAGATCAACCTATTGAACCCAATGACCTAGCTGAGCCAAGCTCAGCAGAGCCTTCACCTGCTGGCGAAGGAGAATCTAAAGAGAATAATTCTAATGAAGAAATATTTGTAGATTAATATTTTTTTGATTTTAATTTAATTTATATTTTCAATTATTTCACATGTCTTCTATAGAAATCTGCTACAAAAATGTATGATGTAAATGCTCCAGCAGGGATACCAATTAGAACTATCCATAAGAAAAAGAATGTAAGACCTAGTGCAAGTCCTCTTAAGAAAACCATAGCATAATCACCAAGATTATCAATAACTACATGTATTAATTTAAATTCAAATAGTGATGATATAGTTTCTTTATTGAAGAAATTTACAAATAATATTGGAATTAATAAAATTTCAAATGGAAGCGTAATAAATCGTAAAAATGGATTTATTGCAGTTAGACCACCAATAATTATTCCGTAAATTATTATAAATGGAAGAGATTTAAAGAACATAAAAAAACCTAATTTCATATCACTCTTAAATTTCAAAACAGGTAATTGCTTAAATTTGCCTTTGCTAAATTCCTTAATAATTCGAACACTATATCCTATAAGAACAAACCAACCAATAATTGGTAAGAACATCCATAATATATTCCATAGAGCTTTTTTTCGTTTAAATGGATATCTAAAAGCAGTATCAAAATCTAATGCAGTCATCTTGCTTTTACGTTTTTTAGCAGGTAATTTTTTCTTAGGCATATTGTTATAAAAACTTTAGACTTTATAAATTTAGTTATATAATTGAATTATTTTATCTGTCTGAAGCTTGTAGAATTCGTTCAATTCCTTTTTTTATTTTGTCTTCAGTGAATTCAGGTTTATCAGCTTTCAAAAAAGCTGACATAGTAGATGGATGTACTATCAAATGTACTGCAGAAGGAAAAAATATATGTAAGGATATGTGTGGCTGTTGCTAAGCATATTATTAATATATAATTGGGCCCATTTTTCTTTATTTTAAAAGTAACATGGCTGCTTCATATTTTGGTCTTATTATATCTTTAGATTCTTCAAAGTGGAGCTGTTGCCATTTGCGTTCTAGCTTTTCTCTAACTGAGACTTTTGCTTCTACTTGACCTTTATTTTCAAATAAAAATGCTGCTGAGAATATTCCTGCAATGTTGTCAAAATTGTAGAGCGCGTCTGCATCTGCAATGATTTTTTCTTCAATGGTTTTACGTTCATGCCAAGTTGAGCCGCGATGATTGTAAATACATTTTTTTACAAGATCAATTTTTTCTTCTGGATAACCCTATTCCTGAAGTTTTTCTTCAGCAATTTGAGCACCAGTAATATGATGATCTGCTCTACCGTGAACTATTGAACCAATATCATGCAAATATGCTGCAATCATTAAAACTTCTTTATCTGCATTAAGTTTGTCTGCTAATTCTGGAACAATTTCTTCGGCCATTGGAACAAAATGTGCTGGAAAAGGTTCGTATCCATATTTACTAGTAGGTTTCTTGCATTCTTCTTCAACAAAAGCTCTTATTTTTTCAATCAAATCCGTATTCATTGATAAAAATTAGTTTGAGTTTAATAAGAATATCGCGATTAAATGAAATAATATAAATTAGAAATATCTTATGTGTAGATATGTTATAATTACATTCTTTGGTGTCTAACAATAGTATTTGCTAAGATAAACTTAATATCATCCATCTTTATTAGTTGTTGTTCTGCTAAATGTGTGTAACCATAAAGAACTGCAAATTCTTCATCAGTTAATTCATGTTTACTAAACATATCTTTTAGATTTTCCAATATCTCTGCTACTTCTTTTTCACGGTTTGAAATCAATCCTTTTTGCATTCCATATCTCATTTTTACACCTCTTTTAGGTATTGGTTACCAATACCATATAACTATATAGGTTGCCAAAATATATAAAGATGTATGTTGTGGTAACCAGTAGTGTCTAACAATAAGGGTAAACTTTATAAGTTTTTACTGTCTTTTATTAATGTGAATTAGAGTGAAACCATCAGAAATCCGACAAGCAGTTATTAATTTTATTTCTTCAAAAGGAGATGATGGTGTTTTAGCATCTGAAATGGGTAGAGAACTTAATGTTAATAGACATACTTTAGCAAAGCACTTAGAGATATTAAATGGACAAGATATTTTAATATATAGACAAGTTGGAATGGCTAAGTTATGGTTCATAAACCGTGCTCCTTTTTCTAGTATGTTAGAATCAGATAAAGTTGATTCTGTTTTGGGGACCATATTTCAAGAAGTAATAAATAAAACACATAATTTTCTTTTTGTTGTAGATAAAGATTATAATATTATTTATATGAACAAAGCAGCAAAAGAGCGATTTGGTGATAATACAGGTAAGAAATGTTATACGCTGATGGGAAATAAATCTCCTTGTAAAAAATTCTGTGTAGTAAGAGAATTTTTAGAAAAAGGAAAAGAAGGTAGACAAGAACACATAACTTCTGTTGATGGAAAAACTTACAAAGTAAGTGGATTTACAATTAAAAACCCTGATGGTAGCATGTCAGCTGTTGAGATTGCTTCTGATATAACTCGAGAAAAAGAGCTAGAAGAAGAACTAAGACAGATTAAAAAAATAATTGGAAAAAAATAGAAATTTTCTTGCCTTTAATCAAATTTTTTAGTTGGGATATCTAAAAGTTTTTGAAGGCTTTCTTTATGTGAGTCAGTGATATTTGCATTTCTTGAGCAATAGTATTTTGCGCCCATAGCTATACCCATCATAAAGAGTAATAAACTACCACACCCTGCATCAAAAGATGTAGCAATATCTTTAATTAATCCATCTCCAAATATAGGTGTATATGCTTCTTTAGTTTCAGAATCACCTATAAATACACCTAACTCATAAACATTATCATTTATTTTATTTAGAATTGTGGTAAATCCTAAGACGCCTCCAACACCCCAAGCTACTTTTTTAGGTGTAGTGTAATCAAATTGGTTAGATACTTTTTCAGCGGCAAGTTTTAATTGCTGTCCAATCTCGCGATTGTTACCATATTTATAATTTACTGTATATCCTTTTTTCTCTAGTCTTAATCCTTTTTTTATAATTCTACTTAGAGCGTTTACTGAAGGGATAGATTTTATAGTATAATTAACTTCTTGTGAAAGATTATCTACATTTGTATCTATATCAAACATATTATCACCAATATATTATTAAAAAGCGAAAGCTCTTAAGACTTTTTATATTCAAGTAAATAAATAAAATAAAAAAATTAGTTGATTTCTAGTATAGTAATTTTAAAGTTCAATACTTTTCCAGCTAATGGACCTGCAGTATAGGCATCTTCGCCTTCAAGAACAACTTCTTTTGTTTCACCAATAGCCATTCCTAGCGCAGCTTTATCAAATCCAGGTATAACTTGTCCTGAATCAACTGTGAATTCAAAAGGGCCTCTGCCTTCAGAAGTATCTATTTGTTCACCATCAACAGTTAACCAATAATCAACTTTTACTGTGTCTCCACTTTTTACAACCATATCTTCTCCTCCTAAGCAACCACTTACTAACAAGACAGCTGCCATCAATCCAAACACATAAAATGCTTTCATGATTTTTGCTAAATGATTAGAACTTTTAAACATTGTGCTTATTTTCTTGTATGAACATCTATTTGTGGGAAAGGAATCTCGATCTTTTCTTTATTGAATCTCTCATGAAGGTCTTTAATAAGTTCATGTCGGATTTTGAATTTATCAACTCGGCTTTTAGCTTCAATGTAAACTGATAAATTTATGCTTGAATCACCAAATTCTTTGAAGCGAACAAATGGTTCAAAATCTTTAATTGCGCCATCTTCTTTTTTGATGATTTTTTTAGCAACATCAAGAACAACTTTTTCAACTTTTCTAAGATTTGAATCATATGAAACACCACAATCAACTGAGAATGTTAGATTTGTTTTTGGCGAATTATAATTTTTAAGCAGAGCATCTGCTATTTTTGAGTTTGGAATTATCAAAAAATTTCCATCCCATGTTTTGATTCTTGTTGTTCTCCATCCAATATCATTTACATAACCAGATGTTTTGTCGTCAAGTTCAATAAAATCACCAATTTTCATTGGGCGGTCAATTGTCATGAAAAGAGCACCAAAGAAATTTGCTAAAGTGTCTTTTAGTGCAAGAGCAATAGCAAGACCACCAATTCCAAGACCTGCTAGCATAGGTGTAATTTCAACCCCAAAACTGCTTAGAATTGCAAGTAATGCTGATACATAAATAAGGATATTTACAATTTTTCTAATAAACTGAAATATTGTGTGGTCGATTTTTCTATGTAGCTTGTATTGAAGTTCTTCTGTATACCACATAAAAAGAGCATTAATTATTTTGTTAATTAATAGAGCTCCAGCTAAAATCCAAATCACTTTGAATATACCTGTTATATCTACTGAACCAACTACAAAATTAGGATAAATATATTTGAACGCAATAAAGAAACCAATTGTTAGTATGATTATTTTGATAGGTGTTTTAATCATATCTATAACAATATCATCAAGCTTTGTCTTTGTTTTAGATGATAAATGAAGAATTTTCTTTAGAAGTTTTCCAGCTATCTTGGATAAAAATATCGTTACAATAACAATCCCTAAAGCAATAATATATTTATTAGCTAGTAATTCAGTTAGATATTCTATCATAGTTCTTTTAGCACAAATGGGCTTTTAAGAGTTCTTATTTTGGCGGAATAATAATCTTTTTAAACGTGTTTTTAGACAGTAGTAATGGGTATTTTAATTAGCAATAGGGATATACAGAAAGTTTGTGCTAGTTTTAACAAACATAATTTTAATGAGGATTTTTTGAGAGCAGGAGCTAAAGAACGTTTGCTAAAGAGATTGTCTAATCCGACATACGCTATTAAATCAGATAAAATTCAGGGAGATATTGGCGAACTTCATTTTCATGATTTTGTTAGGTCACAAATCGCAGGAAATAATAAATTAGAGATTCAATATGATGCGACTTTTTCACACTATTCTGTTTTAGATATACCAAATAAATTATTTGTGCGTGATAGAAATGTTGAAGATGGAAATGTTGTAGTTTATCAAAGTAATTCGCGCGCTAGAAATTATAATAATCTTAGAAGGGGATATCATCCAGTTTTAGAAATGGATTTATCTCTAATTATTGGATATAATCAAATTCCAACTATTGTTGAAGTTAAAACTGGCTCATCAATACATATGAATAATCTACCTAATCAGCGTATATTAAATAAAATATATTTTGGAAAATATGGAATGATTTTAGCTATAGATCCAGAAAGTAAAAATAATAATAGCCCTAGAGAATATGATTCAGTATTAAAATTAACTGGAGCAGGAGTATCTTTTGCATATTTTCATCCAGATTTTAAAGCTAAAGCAAAACAATTAGTAAAGTTAGTACTAGAAGATTTTGGTATAGATAGAGATGTAAGTAATAACACTATAATTCCTTTTGAAGAATTTCAATTTCCCCCACGCTGAAGCTTTTTGCTAGCTAGCCAAGCAATAACGAGAACCAAAACAGTTATCCAATATTGGTCAGTTCCGAAATATTGGAACTGCAGCACCATTGTTATAAGAACAATTGCTAGGAGAATTAGTAAACTGATTTGCTTTAGTTTAGGTTTCATATTACTCGAGCAAATAAAGGTATTTAACTATTCCTTATGTATTATTTGTAATGTTAAACTGCACGAATTTGTAAACAAATTCGCTAGTATTAATTTACAGGCATAAAACGGTAAATTAAAATGAATAAATCCCAATTAATTGAAAGTCTTAAGAGTAAGGGTGCTTTGAAGACTAATGACGTTATTAAAGCATTTGAGCAAGTTGAGCGAGAGAATTTTGTAGATACAGTTTATAGACCATATGCTTATACTGATGAAGCACTTCCTTTGTTCTCGGGACAGACAATTTCGCAGCCTTACACCGTAGCTGTTATGACTGAAGCTCTTGAATTGCATAAAAGTCAACGAGTTTTGGAAGTTGGGACAGGTTCAGGTTATCAAGCAGCAATTATTGCAGAAATAATTGGCAAAAGAGGAATATTATTTACAATTGAGCGACTGAGCCGTTTGGTTGATTTTGCAAAGCAGAATCTAAAGGATTACAGTAATGTTGATATTGTTTTAGGAAATGGTATTCATGGTCTGCCTGAGAAAGCGCCTTTTGATAGAATAATTGTAACTGCTGCAGCTTCAGAATTTCCTAAAGAATTATTTGCACAGCTTCGCGATGGTGGGAAAATGGTTATCCCTACAATAGATAATCGTTTGCTTATTATAATAAAAAAAGGTGGAGAACCTATGGCCGAGAGTCTCGGCAGTTTTGTATTTGTTCCCCTAGTTAATGATTAATTAACACTAACAAGTTCTATTTCAAAAGTTAAGTTTTTTCCTGCAAGTGGGTGATTAACATCTAAAGTAATTTCTTTATCATTTACTTCTGTTATTTTTGCAGGCATTTGCTGTCCATTTGGTAGACCAATACCTACCATCATACCAGCTTTTGGTTCTTGGTCTGCAGGTAATTTGTCTCTAGGTATTTTCTGAATCATTGAAGGGTTTGGTTCGCCATAAGCATCCTTACAATCGATTTTGAAAGTATTCTTATCACCTTTTTTCATTCCCTTAACTGCTTTTTCAAATCCAGGAATAACTTGTTTAGAACCTACTTCAAATTCAAGAGGGTCTCTTCCTTCAGATGAATCAAATACTGTTCCATCATCTAGAGTTCCTTTATAGTGTATTTTAACTTTATCACCGTCTTTAATTACCATAAATAAAGGGTTAAAATTGCTTTTTAAGTGTTGTTATTTTAGTTTTTTGCAAAAAGTTACTTTTTTAAACTATAAAATCATACTATTGTATGGTGAAACCTAGAGAATTAAATAAACTAGTTAGAATTAGGAATATCTTAGAAGATACTTTAGATCATTTTCCAGAAGGTAATTGTGATGCTGCCTCTTTAATATTAGTCACTATTTTTAATTGGGAAGAATGGGAAGGTTATGTTAATTCAGAAAAAGGTGTTGAGTTTTCAATGCAAGAAGACAATGCTCATCAATGGGCCGTTAATCCGAAGACTAATGAAGATGTTGATATTTCCTTAGATCAGTTTGACGGTTTTGACTATCCAATATATGTTTTACCTAAAAATAATGATATTTTAATTGGAGCTAAAATTACAGATACTCCAGATCATCGAAGTAAGTTGCTACGCGAACCAGATGTTTGGATGGCAGTTGATCGGTGCTATAAAAAAGCAGGTTTGAATTTTTTAGAAAAACGTAGGATTATGAATCTTAGACGTAATTATTTCAGAGCAACTTCAGATGAATATATTGCAGATCGTAAGGAAGCTATTGAAGCTCTTGGAATAAAAAGTTAATTTTTAAGTTTTTTATCTAATCGGTTAATTTCTTCTAAGTTAGCATGAACTTCTGGGCGATTTGGTGTAATATTACAACATCCACCTGGTTCAATTGAAATTTCATATGTTTCAATTTTGCGTGCAATATCTACTATTCCTTGCTTGTTGAACCCTATCAATGGGCGCAAAATAGGTATAGAAACAGCTTTGTCTTCAACATACATATTGTCTATTGTCTGAGATGCAACTTGTGCGAGATTTTCTCCAGTTAATAGTGCTTTAGCACCCGTTTTTTTAGCGAATTTTTCACCCTCAGTTAACATTCGTCTTCTGCATAAAAGACAGAGTTGTTTGCGTTCTTTTTCATCAAGTTTCTGGTAAAATTTTACAAGTTGTTTTCCATGTTCTATAAAAGTAAGTTTTAATTTCTTTTTGTGAATCTTTTCAAGTTGTTTTACAAGTTTTTTAATTTTAATTCTTGTGTAATCATTACCAACAGGAGTTAAATCACAATTTATAAATTCAACATCATATCCTTTTGCTAACATCATATGTGCAGCTACAGGCGAATCAATACCACCTGATATTAAACATAGGAGTTTAGTTTTCATTGTAAATGTGTAAATAATGATTTAAAAAATGTACTAAAATAAAAAATAGAAAGAAAATACTAAAAATAATAAAGACTGCTTAGCGTCTTCGTGTTGTAGTTCGTCTTCTTGTAGCAGTTGTTCTTCGAGCAGTAGTTCGTCTTGCAGCTGTTGTTCTTCTACGTGCAGTTGTTGTAGTTCTTCTTTTAGCTGTTGTTGTTTTTCTTTTTACAGTTCGTTTTGCAGGAGCTCTTCTTGTTGTAGCTCTACGTGTTGTAGTTGTTCTTCTTTTTGTTGTAGTTGCTCTTCGTGCAGTTGTAGTTCTTCTTTTTGCAGGAGCTTTTCTTCGTGTTGCAGCTGCTCTTCTTGCTACGCGCCGTCTTTTAATTTTTCTTATTAAACCAAAAACCATAGTTATCCTCCATTAATATTAATTATAATACTATATACTTCTTTATATAGTTTTTTTACTACCTCATAAAACAAATAAAAATATAAAATTAAAAATAAAAAAATTACTTAACCACAAATTGCTGCATTTGATTCATCAGAACCACTAAGTCCAAAACCTGATGAAGGCGATACACCTGAAAGTTGTTCGTTACATTCTTCTGGTGCATTGTTAAATGCTGAGCAAACTGTTGCTAAATAACTTGCTGAATCTCTTGCGCTTGAAACTGTTTGTCCGTTGATTACAAGTGTTGGTGAACCTCTGACACCATACTGTTTGTTTTCTGCGTCATGCACAAGGAACTGAGGGAATCTTCCACCACTCCAAGATGCTTGGTCATTTAACATTTCTGTTATTTTAAATTCTGTGTCAAGTTTTGTAACACACGCATCAACTTTACTTGTATCAATTTTTGCTTCACTTAAACATGTTGTGTAATCATCACTATCTAAAAAGCACCATAGGTAATCAAAGTATTTATCTGATTGTTCATTCATAATACAAACTTGTCTTGCTTGTTCATTAACTTCTTTTTCACCATGCATTGCATAGTTTACAAATTTAATATCGAAGTCAATTTTATCTCCAAGCAATTCTGCAACAGGAATCATTCCTTTTTCAGCTTGTGTTCCAAATGGACAATGTGACATTACAAATAATTCAACTTTTGGTTTATCTGATTTTGTAATATCTTGTGCAGGTGGTTGTTGTGCTTGTTGCTGAGTAGGGTCTGTAGTTGCAGTTTCAGCATCCATAGGTATTGCAGTTGGGAATAATAAACTACTATCTTTTGTTGCATATGAAATCATTCTTTGTGATTGACCTTCAGATTTTACATTAAGAGCTATTTCATATAATCCTGCTCTTTCAGTAACCTCTAAAATTTCAACGTCAATTCCTGCATAATTTTCTTCAAGAAAAGTTTCTACATTTTGTGTAATATCTTCTTGAGAAACTCCACCAATACTGCCTGTTGTGTTTGTTACATTTAATACAACACTAATTACTAATAGCGCTCCGAGCATAAGAGATATTCTTTTCCAAGAAACCTTAATTTTTTTGCTTTCGTGTTTTTTAACTTTATGTTCCTTAGAAATTTCATCAACTATTTTCTGAGCTTCTCCTTTTTTGTTAGCCATTTTAGTTTAAAATCAATTTAACTTGTTCTTTAAAAGAATTTCTGAACTATATTCTATTCGGCACATGTAGGTCCTTCGCAAGCACATTCTCCACTATCACAATTATTATGATCGGACTCACAACCAACAATACCACAATCACCACATGTATCATCTGCTATTTGTTCGGGTGTAAAAACACATGTGTTTGGGTCTTCAGGGTCACAAGTTCCATGAACGCCTAAATTATATATTGCAATTCCTGAATATATTGTGCTAATGAAAAATATAATTACCATTAATGTGCTTAGTAACTTGAAATTTTTGTTTACAAATCCTGCAGCTTTAGGTGATTTATTGATTAATTTACCAACAATTTTACCTTTCATGCGCTGATCAAATGTAGAATTGCAAGGTCTGAGTGTCATCATGCGGAAAACACAATCAAATGCTTCTTTTGCTAGCTTTCTATGGCTTGCTGAAAATATTCCCATAATTCCAAACACAACCATAGCAAGTATGCATATCATAGAAATTCTTTATTTAAGTTAATTTAAAAGTTGCGGTTTTTTTACCACAACTTTAATTAATATCCTCCTTTGTTTTTTCCATTTTAATTTTCAAGTTTAGAGTCGATAACCTGTTTGAATTTCTCAAACGGTTGTGCACCTGTAATTAATTCTCCATTTATGAAGAATGCAGGTGTTCCACTTACTCCGGCAGCAGATCCATCTTTCATATCATTCTTAACTTCGTCAGCCATTGCTCCAGAATCTAAACATTCATCAAAAGTTGCACTATTTAGTCCAATGTCTTTTGCATATTGTTTAAATGAATTTACTCCACCACTTACTCCATTTTCAAATAAAGTGTCATGCATTTCCCAGAACTTTCCTTGTTCTCCTGCACACTCTGCAGCTTCTCCAGCTTTCTGAGCCTGCCTATGATTACTTAATGGGAAATCTCTATATACCATTTTCACTTTTCCAGTTTCAATGTATTCACTATTAATTTGTCCAAGAGTTTCTTTATAGAATCTTACACAATAAGGACATTCAAAATCACTAAATTCTACAATAGTTACAGGAGCATTTGCATCTCCTTTTACAGTGTCATCATCGATTAATGTGTCTTCAGTTACTCCTGTTCCTGAATCTCCTAGACATCCAGATACAGTTATTACTGCAATTAATATTATAACCATACTAATTATATTTTTATTTTTCATTTTATTTTTCAATCTTTAATTAAATTGATATTTACCTCCTTTAATGTTACTAATTTTAATTAAGAGATTATCACCTTCGATTTTATGGGGTAAGTAACTTGGCCAACACCCACTACCTTTATTTTGAGTTCCTAAACCATCTATTAGAAATGATCGTCCACAGTTTCTGCAAGTAATGTCCTGTCCTTCTTGTTTATATCCTTTATCCCCACCACAAACATCGCATGCATCAAAAGCAGTTCTTGGCTCACCATCTGAACCTATGACTGCAAAATATTTTATTTCAACACCACTATCATCAAATGAATAAAATTTAACATCTTCAGATAGTTCAGATAGAGGAATTTTTATATATTCACTATTATCTGCAGCAGCACCTCCAGTTATACTAGAGTCTCCAGTTATACATCCCGATACCAGGATAGTAAGTATCATTAAACTTCCAATAATTATATATTCTTTCATATTTTTTTCACCTTTAATAATAATGAATTTGATACAACAGATACTGAACTTAATGCCATTGCTCCTCCTGCGATCATAGGGTTAAGCATGCCCATTGCTGCAATAGGAATTCCTAATGTGTTGTAAAATAAAGCCCAGAACATATTTTGTTTCACTTTGCTCATAGTCATCTTGCTTAATTTTATTGCTCTAGCTACATCAAGTAAATCATTTTTCATTAATACAATATTTCCTGTTTCCATTGCAACATCTGTTCCAGAACCCATTGCAATTCCGATATCTGCTTGAGCTAATGCTGGAGCATCATTAATACCATCTCCAACCATACCAACTTTGCCTTTCTTTTGTAATTTCTTTACATATTCTGCTTTGTCTTTAGGTAAAACTTCTGCAAAAACATGTTTAATCCCTGCTTGTTTAGCAATTGCTTTAGCAGCGCGAGTGTTATCGCCGGTTATCATATAAACAGATACGCCCATTTTCTCAAGCGCTCTAACTGCTTTTGTTGATGTTGGTTTAATTGTATCTGCAACCGCAATAAGTCCCTTAACTTTTCCATTATTAGCAAGAATCATGACAGTTTTTCCTTGTTCTTCAATTTCTCGTAATTGTTTTTTAATTTTAGTAATGCTAATTTTGTGTTTAATCATAAGCTTTTCATTTCCAAAATAATATTTTTCTTTGCCAACTGTCGCAGTGATTCCATGACCAGGTATTGCTTTGAAGTTTGTAGCTTTGCTAATTTTTATTTTTGTGTTTTTAGCTTCCTTAACAATTGCTTCAGCTAAAGAATGTTCAGATAATTGTTCAATTGATGCTGCTATCTGCAATAATTTTTCTTTAGAACCTATTGTTGGAATAATTTCTGTAACTTCTGGAACACCTTTAGTTATTGTTCCAGTTTTATCAAAAATAATATATTTTAGTTTGTGAGCAGTTTCTAATGCATCACCACCTTTAATTAAAATACCTTTTTTTGCACCCTTACCAGTTCCAACCATTATTGCTGTAGGTGTTGCTAGCCCTAATGCACACGGACAAGCTATAACTAAGACCGCTACAGCTGCAATTAATGCAAAAGCAAATTCTTTAGCAAATATAAAATACCAAGTTACAAAAGTTGATATTGCAATAAGTATAACTGCTGGAACAAAGTATGCAGAAACAGCATCTGCAAATCTCTGAATTGGAGCTTTTTTACCTTGTGCATCTTCTATTAATTTTATAATATGAGATAATGTTGTGTCAGCTCCGATTTTCTCTGCTTTGAATTTAAATGAACCTGTTTTGTTTATTGTTGCGCCAATTACTTTGTTACCTTTTTTCTTTTCAACAGGAAGACTTTCTCCAGTTATCATACTCTCATCAACTGCTGAAGAACCTTCTACGATAATTCCATCAACTGGAATTTTTTCTCCAGGTTTTACAATTATAATATCTCCTACTTTAACATCATCAATTGCAATTTTCATTTCTTTTTTGTTTCGTATTACTGTTGCAATCTTTGGAGAAAGGTGCATTAATTCTTTAATTGCTTCAGATGTTTTTCCTTTTGCAATTGCTTCAAGTAATTTACCCATTAAGACCAATGTAATTAATACAGCAGATGCTTCAAAATATTGACCTGCGCCAGGTAAGAATAGCACAGCATACACACTATAGAAGTAAGCTGCACTTGTTCCAGTTGCGATTAATGTATCCATGTTAGCACTTTTATTTTTGAGAGCATTCCATGTTCCTTTGTAGAATTGTGCTCCAACAATGAACTGAACAGGTGTTGCTAAAGCCCATAAAATATAATCTTGATGTGGTATCATTATATTTATCCACATAAATACCATGCCAATAATAAATGCAGGAATTGCAAAAACAAGACTAAAACCAAATAATCTTTTTAATTTTTTAAGTTCTACTTTTCTTTTTCTAGCTTCTTTATCTGCGCTAGGTTTTTTACCTTTAATTAGAGAAGCAGGATAACCTTTCTTAGTAATTGTATTAACTATTTTTGTTTCATCTAATATTGTTTCATCAAAACTTACTGTAGCTTTTTCAGTTGTTAGATTAACAACTGCGTTTTGAATTCCATCAAGTTTCTTAAGTGAGCGTTCAACTAATGTAACACAGCTTTGACAAGTCATTCCTCTAACATCTATTTTAATTTCTTTCATATATTTATACACCTTTCACAACAATATAGATTAATAATACCTTTACGTTTTATTTTTACAGGACTTAATCCTATATCCATTCCACAGCTAGTGCAGAACAAATCACTACCAAATGTTGAATCTTTATTACATATATTACAATTTATCATCTTCCGCCTCCGCAGCCACATCCGCCTCCAGAGCCTCCTCCGCAAGTTGGAGAACCGCAACTTCCGCCACAAGAACCTGCTTTAGGTGTTGGTGCTGCTTCAAGTTCTTTCTGAATGTCACCTGTATTGCTTAAATCAATATCATCTTTTACAATAAATACTCCCGGTATCATACCCATCCAACAGCTCCAAGATATAACTCCTTCTTTATCTGGAGTGAATTCAATAGTTTGTTCACCTTGTTTTATATCAAACTCTAAACCAAACTTCGGAACTTGTATAGCATTATTACAACCATTAATTTCTTTAGCGTCAATAATCCATTTTACAGGAACATCTTTCTTTAGCACAAATTTGTCAGGTTCCCATCCATATCTATTTACTTCCATTCTAATAACTTGATAATCTCCTTCCATTGCAACAGCATTTCCAGTTATATCTGAGCCTCCTGCTGAAACCATTAATGATGTAGCATCGAATCCACTTCCTGTTAAAGCTAAACCTCTATTCATCATTACAGCTCCTAAAACAATAACAAGTAATCCTGAAGCCTTGAGAATTTTGTGTGTTGCTTTGCTAGATAAGAAACTTGTAAAGAACCCAAAACTAAGCATCACAGGTAGGGTTCCCAGTCCAAATACAAATAGTAATTTAGCACCTTCTAGAGGACTTCCTGTTCCTGCAGCCATAATATATATTGCTTGTAATGGACCACATGCAAGCATAAGACCATTTAATAATCCTATAACTAATGGACTATTATGTTTTCGTGATTCTGTACCAACAAATTTAGATATAAATAAGGGGGTTCTTATTCTAATCTTTCGTAATCCAGGTATAATATTAAGCATATTTAGACCAAATATAATTAAAAATCCACCTGCAATTATTCCTGCAGCCCCACGCATAAATGGTGTAAATATTATTATTGAACCAAGCAGACCAAAAGCTGCTCCAATTATAGTATAAGATAGGGTTTTTCCAAGACCATACATTAGGTGAGAGCCATATGCTTTGGTACCTTCTTGAGCGTGCTTTGTAGTGTAGCTAACAACAAATCCTCCGCACATGCTAACGCAATGAAATCCGGTGAGCAACCCTACCAAGAATAGTAATCCATAACTCATATTTGCGCTTATTTCTGGCAGAGCTATGCTACCAGATAATGTATAAATATAATATCCTATAAGAACTGCTCCAATTATACCAAAAGCAAGTCCAAAAAATTTAGCAAATTTTGCATCAATTACTAAGTGTTCTGAATCTTTTTTAGATTCTTTTGAACTCTTAATATTATTATGTGTTTCAACTAAGTCACAATCATATCCTTTTTCTTCAACAGCTTTCTTTATCTTATTAAGTGTAATTTTATCTGAATCAAAAGTAACTCTTACAGTTTCAGTCTCATAATTAGATATAGCTTCTTTAACACCATCTATACTTTTCACAGCTCGATCAATTAGAGTTTCACAACTCTGACAATGCATTCCTTTTGCTTTGAAGTTCTTTGTAATTATCATTCTTTTGCCTCCTTAGCGAACGGAGTCGCGTATGATATAACCTTCATACACTCCTGTCCTTCTCCGCAAAAGGTTATATTATTCATCAGGTGTATAACCTTCCTCTTTAATTACTTCAATAATTTTTTCTTTAGATGTTTTCTTATTATCAAAGTCAATATATATTGCACCAGTTTCATGAGATGCTTCTGCTTTATCTACACCATTTAATTCTTCTAAAGCATCTTTTACTAACATCTCACAACTGTGACATTTCATACCTTTTGTTATGATTTTAACACTTTTCATAAATATTATTACATTGAAACAACTATTAACAACTTTGATGAAACTAGTTTCATACGCTATTTTTAAGAATTACTGCGTTGGTCATTCCTCTTCTGCGTCTCTCGATTAATCCACGACCTTCTAGTTTATCAAGAAGTCTTGTAACTTTGACTTTTGAAATTTCTAGTTTTTCAACTAATTCGCTCTGGAAAATCATACCATCTTGTTTGACTAATTCATCAATAACTTTCCGTTCTTCTTCATTAAGATTTTCAGGAATAACTATTTTCTTTTTCTTTGGTTTGTCTTTTACAACTATAATATAACTAAGGACAAATAAAACTAATGCTGAACCAACACCAAGATAAACTTGCCAAGGCATTTTACCTGCAGCTTCACAAACATCTCCAGTTTCACATCCACAGGTGTCTTGCCCTGCATCTTTTAGAAGAGGTATAAGTGATACAATTAGGATTAATAATATAACTGCGAATCCCGCTACAGCCAGACCAAGATGTTTATTATTCATAGCTTACACCAGCTAGATAAAACTTATAAGCCTTATGGAACTAGTTTCACAATAGAAATATTATTAACCTTTTATGTTTAATTAAAATATGGATTTAGATTATAGATTAAAATATAATGGGAATTTCTGTAGTTTTAATAATTGTAAATCTGAAGTAGTTCTTTTATTAGGTATTCAGACATCTCGAGGTAAGAGTTATTATTGTGTTCCGCATGCTAAGCAAACTATTATGCAAGATAGGCAGATAATAAAAAGAAAAATAAATTTATTAAATAATTCTAATCCTTCGGCTCATGTAGCATGTATTGCTGTAAATGTTTATTTTTCACTTAGAAATTTACTTAAAGAAAATAATAGAATGTTGAACTTAATAAATGCTAATTTTGAAGTTTAATATAGAAATATTATTAACCTTTTACATTATTATATTATATGGCAGATTTTCAGAAGAAAGTTGATAATTTTATGAAAGATAACAAAATGAACAATCCTATTGAATATAGGTTTTTAGATTTAATTAGTGAATTAGGTGAAGTTGCAAAAGAGATGATAAAGATGACTGATTACGGAACTAAGAAATCAAAGTTTCGCAAAGAGATTGTATCTGAATTAGGAGATGCGTTTTATTCACTTATTGCTGTAGCAAATTATTATGATGTAGATTTAGAAGAAGCTCTTAATCTAATATTGCAGAAATATTCTAAACGAATTAAGAAGGGCGGACACTCTGGTTCAGATAACGAGTAATGGTAAATTCTTATGTATATGGAATGGTTAGTGTTGAATGGCTAGGACATTCTAGCTTTCGAATCTCAACACAAGGAAAGATAATTTATATTGACCCTTATATTATTGATGATAATGCATTTAGAGCAGATATTATTTTTGTAACTCATGAACATCATGACCACTGTGCTGTTGATAATATTAAAAAACTGCTTAAGGAAACAACAATTGTTGTTGCTCCACAGAGTTGTCTTACAAAACTTGCTTTTGTTCCGCGACAGAATTTGAAACTGCTTGGACCAGAAGATGTAACTGTTTTTGGAGATGTTCAGATAAAAACTATTCCAGCATATAATGTAAATAAATTTAGGTCTTTGAGTATTCCATATCACCCAAAGAACTATGGCTTTGGTGTTGTTTTTACTCTTGCAGGTGTGAAGGTTTATCATGCAGGTGATACTGATGTTGTTCCAGAGATGCATGATTTAGCTAATTATAATATTGATATTGCTCTTCTACCTGTTGGTGGAACTTATACGATGGATGCAAAAGAAGCTGCACAAGCTGTTCAGATAATTAAACCAAAAGTTGCTATTCCAATGCACTGGGGCGCTAATATTGTTGGAACTCAAGAAGATGCTAATAAATTTAAAGAATTAGTTGGCTCTACTTGCGAAGTTGTTATTCTTTAATAGTCAATTATTTTTATATAGGTAGCTTGATTTTCATAAGTGATTAGTATGGATATGAGTTTAAATATAAAAAATCCTGTAATTTGGGTAATTATTATTGCCTTAATCGCAGCTGGATATTACTTCTTTATGATGTAAATTTTAGTAAAATTTATGTGGGAGGTAATGAACTAATTAATTTGTTTTTTATTTGTTTTTGAATTTTTATTATATAATTATTAGATATTACTGAATAATTCCGAATCCAATCAAGTGCCATCTTGCTTTTATTTGTCTGGAGATAGCTACTTTTGTTCCTCGGTGTGCGCAAATTGGCCGTTTTAATATAAGTTTAATTTTATTACTTGCTGAATGATTTACAACACCTAATGTTGTTGCTGTTCCAGAATTAAGCATAAGAGGTTCATTCATTTTGATTTCTTCAACATTAATATCCTCTTTAATTCCAAGTATTTTTTCAAATAATTCAACTTCTAATTCAAAATCATTGAATACAGATGGCATTTTTTCAGGTAATCCTACAACTGAGCCGACAACACCGTCTTTTTTTGTAACAAATGGGTCTAATTCTGTTTCAAATGCAATTGAGCCACCAGGACCTTTTTCTTTTACAAAGCTTGAACCTATAACAATAGATTTAATTTTTGTTTTAATTGGCTGCCAAGCAATCTGATTTTGTCTTTCAGTTTTAATTCCAGGCAAAATTTCAACTTCTTGACCTACTTTGAAACTACCTTCAGTTATTGCTCCACCAATAACTCCACCTTTTAGATTATTAATTTCAGTTCCAGGTTTGTTAATGTCAAAGCTTCTTGCAATTAAGAATTCGGGATTTTTTGAAGCATCTCGCTTTGGTGTTGGCATAAATTCTTCAATTGCTTCCATAACATATTCAATATTTACACGCTTTTGCGCAGAAATTGGAATAATTGGTGCTTCAAAGCCAAGCATTTCTTTAGCAAATTTCTTTATTTGCACATAGTTCTTTTTTGCTTGTGTTTCAGTTACTAAATCCACTTTGTTTTGTATGATTATGATGTTTTTTATACCTAGGATTTTCAGAGCAACAAGGTGCTCTGTTGTTTGTGGCTGTGGGCATTCTTCATCTGCTGCTACCATTAAAATAGCTGCATCCATAATCGCTGCTCCTGAGACCATAATTGCCATAAGTGTTTCATGTCCAGGTGCATCTACCAGAGAAACTCTCCGAATTACAGTACCTTTTTTATCCTTGATGTCAATATCTGCATAGCCTAGCTTGATTGTAATTCCACGTTTTAGTTCTTCAGAATGTGTGTCAGTCCACTTACCAGATAAAGCCTGAGTTAGAGTTGTTTTACCATGATCTACATCTTTGGATTGCTAGTCTTTTGGGCTAAGCAATGTCCAATGAGACCAATGTTCATCTCCGGCAATA
Organism: Candidatus Woesearchaeota archaeon; assembly: GCA_018692915.1. Taxonomy (GTDB): domain Archaea; phylum Nanobdellota; class Nanobdellia; order UBA10117; family JABICX01; genus JABICX01. The sequence continues at coordinate 43,523 of JABHLG010000007.1, forward strand.
ATTTTTGCTTCACTAAATTTTCACCTCCTATTTGTATCATACGTTCTATTTTTTCTGGATGTTTTATAAAGGGTGCGATTTTTTCTATAAATAATAAAGCATCTTGTTTTTTAAATCTGATATCATATTTTAAAGAAGCTTGATCTGTCCGCCCAACTTTTCTTGAAATTTGAGTTTCTACACCAATTAGTTGGAGCATTTCGATGTGCGAAAGTACTTCATTAAGTAATTTAAGAACTTTTTCATTAGTGTGTGATTTGTTTAGATTGAGTCCAAATGATATAATTATTTCTTTAGATTTTAGATTAACAGATCCTTCTGCTTCGAAAAGACCACAATAGAATGCAGTTATAACTTCAGATTTAGAATTTTTCAATATGGAAAATAAGTACTTTTCTAATATATCAAAAACGAGGTTGCGTAATAACTTATTTGCTACTTCAATTCTGTATGCATAGTCACCATATTGTGTTTTGCAGTATCGTATGTTTTTTGTAATCGTAAGCAGATCTTCGTTTGGTTGGAAATTATTATTACATGTTATTTCGTTAGATATATCCTTTGACGGTTGGTGTAATACTTCAAGGATTTTGTTAAAATCTGATATAAATGACGTTTGTTTATTTGCAACACCGATTTTATGCGGACCACCACATCTATCACCGATCCATTTACCAAATTCTTTAGCAAAGTTTTCGTTAAATATAACTCTTTTGGGAATAACTTTTTCTACGTAATCGTTGGTGCCGGGATTTCGGTACTGTAGTATATAATAATATTCTTTAGTTTGAAGTTGTGGTTTAAGTCCTCTAAGTCTCAATGATTCAATTTTCGATGGTAAAATCTTAATATTTAGCGAGATATATTCTTCTTTAATAAATTTCTGGGGTAACTCTTTAACCGATGTTTTATATTGCTTAGTAAATAAGTGTTCTGCAAGCGCTCGATTTATTGTAGAAAAAGGCTCTTTATCTAAATCCACCTGCATTGGTAGATTAACTCTAGAACGAAAACCTGCTTGTCCAAGTTTTATATGCGTGATGTGCTTTTCAATCTCATTTGTATCTAATTGTAAATTAACTAGTATCGAATTTATCTGTTTTGAAGATAGGTATCTAATCTTTTTGCAACCTTTCGGAATCTCATAAGATCTTCTAATCCCAAATAAAGATCTTACATCAATATCTAATGATTTTGCAGCTAAGCGCCAATCTTTATGTTTTTGTCTTAATTTTTCGAATATCTTGTCTCTGTACAAATCTTCCAAGTAGAATCTAAAAGTTCCATCTAGTAAATCAACAAGCTTGACGTCAATAATCATTGTAATCTGTATTGATTATAGTATAAAAACATTGTTAGTAAGTCAGTTAGTTACATGATAAGAGATTTAAAAAGCTAGCTATTCTTTGAGTATCGAAGTTCTTTTAAGTTTTACTTCTTATATATGATTACAATGACAATTACAATAATGAGTCCAATAGGAACATTTTCTGTTAAAAGAGATGAAGATGGGAAATATGCAGAAGATAGTGGAGTAAGTGGTGTTCTTGGAGAAAATCCGATTGAATTATATGGTAAAGGGAATCATGGACCTCTGAGATTAAGACTTAGAGATATATTAAATACATCGCATGTAGAAGGTGAGTTTGATACAGATTTACCTATCAAAGCTCAAAGAGGAGATTTAGTTACTTCACTTAAAGACGGAGATAAGACTGTTATGATTTTAGTAACATCTTTACCTGATGAAGCAGTTCCTCGAGGATATTTAAATAACCTAGAGACAATAAATAAAATGTTTAAAGAACAAAAACTACCTACAAATATATATCTGAAAAAAGGTTATAGTATAGAAGCAATGCACAATGACTTAAGTGAACATATTGTTCAAGAACAATAATTTTTCTTTTATTTTTAGAATTTTTATTTACTTTATTGTCTTTTTCTCTTTGGTCTTTGCGCGGAAGTTTTTACCTTGGCAATTTCTGCAGACTATTTTGTGAATTCGAATTTTAGAACTATCTGCTTTCATTACAGTCTTACATTTTCTACAGACCCATTTTCTTCCAAAAATCCGTGCTGTTGCTTCTGCTATTTTTCCCATCAGTTTTTCTTCCAGAAAACCTGGTAAAAGAACATTGCTTCTCCGAAGCAATTTTTCGCCAAGGGCGAAAACAGATTTCTGGTAACCTTGATAACTAAATCGATTTTAAGTATTTATAAGTCTATCGTAATTAAGCTTTGACGCTCTTCATGACTTTTCTACCCATAATATTCCAGTAAACTATGTTAGCTCCACCAATTACTTTTCCATCTAATTCTGCAGGGATATCTAGGTCAAAAGTTTCGTATGTTTGCATATCCATAATTTGTGCAGTTTTTCCACTTACTGAAAGAACTTGAGCATTTAATTTATCAATTATTGGAACACCTACTCGTGCGTGTCCCGTCATCATAATAACTTTCTTGTTTTTAGTCATTAAATCTTCTGCATCTACACGATATTTTGCATGTCCGTGTTTTCCTGGTGCAGACTTCTGCATTTTCTTGATTATACATGCCGCACCATCAATGACAATGTAACGACCTTCCTTAAGTTTTCCAATTTCTTCTTGAATCATATCTGGACTCATAAATATCACCAATAAAATATAGGAATGCGAAGCTTATTAAATGTTTTCTAAAATTTATTATACTTTAGCACTATTTATGTAAGTTGTAATATCTGCAAACTTGTTAGCCATCATATGATCCATATAAGTTGGTAATCGTTCGTCATTACGGTTAGCTCTAACTTCACCTTCTGATAAAAGAGGTTGTTCTTTATGAGTTAATTCATGAGATATTGTGTTGTCTCTTGTTTCATTAGTCCCACCATGTGTAACATTAGTTGTATTACCTGTTCTGTTATCGCGAACAAGTTTAGGTATATCACCAAATTTTTCTATAAAGCCAAGAACGTCATTTAGATCTCCAGTGTAATTCATATCAATATCAACAGATTCTGCTTTAAAGTTTAAGTTAGCTGAATAATTTTTAGGTAGCTCTGAATTTTTAAGCATAATATAGTTCATTAGTGTTGAGACATTTGGTTCTAATTTAGTCTCAGAATTGATATTTATTTCATAATTAGGCGTAATCTTAATCTCTATATTAGCAGAATAATTTTCAGAGGGTGCTAGTTCTGTACGTGGAACATAATTTCCATTTCTTATATTTGATATAGTTGATTCTAAATTATTTCTAGATTCGATTTCTATTGCAGCTTTCTGTGTCTGAGTAAAATATTTTAATGCATTTTGTGATACAGACCCATTTGATAAATTTGTCATAATTTCATAGAAAAATTACTCTTTTAAGGGTTTCTAGTTCTAATTAGCCAAGTGGGAATCGTAATATAGCTGCAATTTCTCCAAGGTTCTTTAGCTGAACACCTTCTTTTGTGTCTGTTGAAATAACTAGCCACTCGCCATTGAATTCTTCACATTTATCTGCCATTTCTTCAATTTTTTCGTCGTCAAAATCTTCTGAAAATAATAATGTACTAATTGCACCCAGTTCTAATCCTTTTCGAACTTCTGCTTCACCATAAGCTACAAATGTCGGTCTTTTAGCTAGCATATTTAAGAATTTATTCACAGCAATCTTTTCTTTCATAATTTCTTCTTGTGCTAGAATGTCTTCGCTTTTAGCAACTAATTCTTCAAGTCCTTGTTTGCCTGTGTATCCTGTATCTATAATTCCAATTATTTTATCTTTAATTTCAGTAAATAAGAAATTTCCATTAGCAAAGCTCTCTTTATTTGGTCCAGGTCCACCTACGAGAACTCCTTTGATTTCAGGATTATTTGCGAATTGTTTGTTTGCACCATTTGCAACTGTTTTGAAAAAGTCCTTAAGCATACCTTCTATGACTCTTGCAAATCTGGCAGCTGATTGCCCCCCAGCTTTCGTATCTCCTGGAACACATGATTGGAAACTTTTGATAGGTATAATTGCTTTCCCTTTTAGCATAGCAACGTTACCTTCTTGCCGGTCAATTACAATTAGACCATATGCTTCTTTGACTGTAATGTATTCTTTTAGTGGGTCTAGGAAAAACGCTTGGTCGCAGCGATAAATTTTAGTATTAAGTGGCGATGTTGGTTCAATTTCCCAAATTTTAATATCTGATTGGCCTTCTCTTTCAGCAATGTTTCCTGCGAAAAGCGCTAAACCGTTAGGAGGTGTTTGTTTATATTCTCCAAGAGCACGTAGCATTTTTTCTAATGCATCTGAAACATTTTTCCGAGTTGTGCTAGATTTAATGTTTCGCGCAGTTCCAGCTTCTCCAGATAGTTGCTGTTTGATTTTATCTACACTATAACCTGCTGGCACATATACAGAAATAAGTTCAGTATGTCTAGCTCTGTGGCTTCCTAGCTCAGAGAGTAACTTCTTCATTTTGAACCGTTCTTTAGAGTTCATTCCCATCAGTTTTCTCCCAAAACCAAGCAAACTTTGTTTGCGTGGCCAAGAAAACGCTTTGCGTTTTCTCTGGAACCTGGTAAAGAAATGTTGTTTCTCCGAAACAACTGCTTACGCAAGTTTTATAGGTATCCTCTATAATTTAAAATACAGAATTGAGAATATAAGCTTTACTTGTTAGTTCGTTCAGTAGAGTAATATCTGATGCGCGAACCATCTTGTTTGGACTCAATTTCATCTAATTTAAGTAAATTTTTGAGATTCTTAGATAAAGTTGTTTGAGGTATGCCTAATGTTCTTTTAATTTCATTGTAATGTATACCAGGATTATCTGTAATAACTGTATAAATTTTCTCCCGAGGATTAATTATTTTTCTTACTATATCAGGAGGGTCGTTTTTTATGAAGTAAGTAGCAGATTGTCGAGAACTGCTTCTACCGAGAATATTTGCTTGTAAAAGAACTTCAAGATGATATGTTGTGCGTTTATTATTAAGTTTTAATCCCTCATTTATATCTTGTTTAGTAACGGATTTGTGTGTTCTTAGATGATTTATTATAGACATTCTCGTATCATGAGCTAAAATTCGGTTTTTATCTAATCGAGTATAAAATACATTAGATATTATTGCTCCACATAATATTGCTGTTAGACTCATTTATTAAAAATCTGAATAATACTAATAAATGTATGGATTTTCAATCCCGCAATTGGTCTGAGACCAATGGCGTTATTCTTTGTAGTAATAAACTTAAAAATCTTGGCTTACTCTGTGATCTATTGTATTTGAACTTGTTGGGTCTATACTGGTATCTATGGAGTAATATGCATAGTGTTTACCTATTTTCTTCATGCCAATTAATTCTTTTTGTCGTAGTTTTTTAATTGTTGAATTAACTGTTCCTTGAGAATAATCAACTAATTTTACTAAAGATAGTCTACTAATATATGGATTAGATTTTATTTCGTTCATTAAAATTTCTTCTATAGTTGTTAATCCACTAACTTTCTGTCCTTTAGCAAAAAATCTCACATATTTTCCATCTTTAAATGACCTAATAAGGCGATTTTTCTGAAGAATATTTAACTGATATGCTGTAACGCCGTTGTTACGATCTAATTCTTTTTTAATTTCAGTAAAAGTAATTCCACCTCTTTTTTGTATTAAGTGATACATATCGCTTCTAAGAGGTAATTCTAATATATCTTGTCTATCTATATATTGTGTCATACTGTTACTACTTTGTAAAATTGGTTTATAAGTGTTTCTAAAAAGAAAAACTATACCGCAAAGCTTTGATGTATAAGTATTTCTATTGATTAATTATTGAACAGCGATTGTATTTACCTATTTTTGTGATATTAATAATTCCTTGCTCAGCTAGCTCTTTAATAATTTTACTAACTGCACTTTCATTATAACCAACTATGTTTGCGATTTCTTTCTGACAACTAAAATCATTTTCTGTAATAGTTTTAATAATATTTTCTTTTTTACTAAATTTTGTTGGAATATTAAATATTCTCGGATAAAATCTGAGATATTTTCCATCTTTTTCAGATTTTATATATTTTCTTTGTTCTAGAAATGTTGTATGGTATGTTGCTGTTGTGTATGCCATTTCTAATTCTTTTATTATACTTGTAAGCGATAATCCTGGTTTTTCATGGACAAGTGAGTTAATTTGGTTTCTATTATCATTTTCTAGAATTTTATCTCTTTTCATGTAAGACGCCATATAACTTTTAGTAAAATTTATTTAAAAATTCTATGATTGCTTTTCTGAAAGGTATTTAGTAGCCATTACTTTTTCTTGTGATATCCAGCAAATATAATTTGCTTCCTGAAGTTCATATACTATATCATTTAGTGTTTTACTAAGTTCAATTCCAGTTCTTTTACTTAGTGCTTCGAATTCAATACCTCGCTCTCCAGCGCTTTTTATAACATCATATACATTAAAATTCTGTGGATTAGTTATTACTTTTTGTCTATGTTCTTCAGATTCTCTATCTTTTTCTGCATCACTTTTATGACTAAAGTAATTTAGCAATCCCATCTAAAAACTAAATAACATTAAACTTAAAAATTAGTTGATTTTTCAACTATTTCTATTGATTTAAGTAATCTTATTCTGGATAATCTTATATTTTCTTCAGAGAGCTCACCATTTAACACCGCTTCAAGATTATTCCTAATTTCTTCGTAATCATAAGCTAATTCATATCCTCTTTCAAGACCGTGACTAAATGAATAGCACGTAAATGCTACACAAACATGTGGTTTTAGGTCTTCTAATATGCATCCTTTTGGTGTGTGATATGCACAAGGTTTTTTATTATCAAAATAAGGTTCTTCTTGATTATTTGGTAAGCCATATTTTTCAATTCGCTTTTCCGATAATAGATTATTATGAATTTTATCAATTTTAGTTAAAAAATGGTCTTCACTACAACAGCCAACATCACCTCTTACTTTTTTTACAAAATACAAACTGTATTCTTTGCTTGTGCAATTAGGACCACAGAAATTGACTTTTTTGAATAATTCTGAATACAGAGCTTCAAACTCCATATACTGTTTAAGACAATCCATTTTAGCAGTTTTAGATAATTCTTTCATTTTTATTTAGTGAAAATATAATTTAAAAGTTTTTGTTATTTGATTTCTTTAACTCGCATTGTGCCTTTGACTAGTGCTTCGATTTTATTCCAGTCTTTTGGTTTTTTCTTAAGTTTGTAATCATCAAGTTCTGCACCCATACTAAGCTTGTGGTCCTGCTTGTGCTTTCGGATTTCTGCGATTATTTTAATTGCAGTTTCTCCTAGCTTAATAGCGTCTTTGTCTGATTTTAGCTTATCAGGGAATGAAGTTAAGTGGATGCTCTTTGTTTTTTCATACTTTTTGAACAAACTATTGTAAATTTCTTCAGTTACAAATGGCATAAATGGAGCCCATAGCTTTAGAATATCTAAAAGGCAAGTATAAACTGTCCACTGTGCTGCTTTTTTACTAGCTTTGTTTTCCCCATAAATGCGATATTTAATCATTTCAAGGTAAAAATCGCAAAATTCTAAGTAAAAGAAGTTTTCTAGCTCTCTTCGTGCCTTGCTGATGTTGTAATTATCAAATTGTTTGTGGTATTCTTGAGAAACTTCTGCAAGTCTGCTAAGAACCCACTTATCTGCGATTTCTAGAGTAGATTTAACAGGTTTTTCAAGGTTCATAGAGATGAAACGTGCAGTATTCCATAGTTTTATCTGCAGTTTTTGCCCTCTAACTAGCTCTTTTTCATGGAAGGGAATATCATCGCCCCAATTTACTGTAGCAACCCAGTATCTTAGTGAATCTGCAGTGTATTTGTCGTGCATTTCACGTGGATTAATTACATTTCCAAGAGATTTGTGCATTGGCTTGCCACGTGGGTCAAGAACCATTCCATTAATCATTGCATTTGTCCAGGGTAAGCTGTTGTTGTGATAAAGTGCTTTTACAATTGTGTAAAAGTCCCACGTTCTAATAATATCATGTCCATTTGTCCGTAAATCCATTGGAAATACTTTATTGAATAATTTTGGATTGTCAATCCATCTAGTTGCGATTTGAGGCGTAAGACTTGAAGTCATCCAAGTATCAAAAACATCAGTTTCACCAATAAAATGAGATGAGCCACATTTACATTTTTTCTTTGGTTTGTCGATATTTGTGTCAACAGGCAGCTGATTTTCATCAGGGAAAATTGCTTCATTACATTTTGCGCAATACCAAACAGGTATGCTTGGACCAAAGTGTCGCTGTCGTGAAATTAACCAATTTCTATCTAAATTCTGAACCCAATCAATATATCTTTTAACATAATAGCTTGGGTGCCATTTTACATCATTTCCTTGCTTAATGAACTCTTTTTTATTGTCAACTAAATTTACAAACCATTGTTTTGTAACATTATACTCAACTGGATGGTGGCATCTCCAACAAGTTCCAACTGTTTGCTTTTTATCTTCTTGTCTAATTAACTGGCCGTCACCTTCAAGTTTTTCAAGAATATATTGCCGTGCTTCTTTAAGTTTTAGACCGGCATAAGCTCCTGTTTCTTTGTTTAATCTACCATCTCCAGTTATAATTAATTTTAAAGGAAGTTTGTATCTTCGCCATTTGTCAATATCTTCTGTGTCTCCAAATGTGCAAACCATCATACATCCAGAGCCAAATTCCATATCAACTGTTTTATCTGTCATAATTGGAACTTCAAAGCCGAAAATCGGAACAGTAGCAGTTTTGCCAACTAATTTTTTATATCTTTTATCATCTGGATTAACAAAAACACCAATACATGCTGGAAGAAGTTCTGGTCTAGTTGTTGCAATCTCAACTCTTTTCATCTTTCCCATGGGTTCTTTCAGGTTAAAATAAATCCAATTTAGTTTTGTGTTTCTATCAACGCTTTCAACATCTGCTTGCGAGAGCGCTGTTTGGCATTCTGTGCACCAAATTGTTGGCTCTTCAGCACGATAAACTAAACCTTTTTTGTGTAAATCTAAGAAAGAAGTTTGAGCCGTTTTAACGCAATAAGGGCTAATTGTTTCATAAGTTAGGTCCCAATCATATGAACTTCCCCAGATTTTCAAATCATGTTGCGCACCTTTTAGAACAGGTTTCATTTCTCTAACAACAATTTTATTGAATTCATTTTTAGGCATATTTTTTGATTTTATGCCAAGCTTTTTTTCAACATAACGTTCTGTTGGCTGACCATTGTTATCATAACCAATTGGGAAAAATAGCTCAAAGCCATTCATTCTTTTGTATCGAGCAATAACATCAAAGCCAATGTAATTTAATGCATGACCTATGTGAAGCGGTCCAGAAATAGTTGGAGGTGGTGTATCTATTGAATAAACTTTCTTTTTTGAGTTTGGATTATATTTGTAAAGCTTCTCAGTAAACCACTTTTTAGCCCATTTTTCTTCTAGTATTTTAAAATCAGGCTTCTTATCTAGTTTCATTATATGATACAAACCTCCAAAAGTTTAAAAGAATATTGTCTAAGTAAGGTCTTACGCAAATACGGGATACTCACCCATTTGAGCCATAATATACATTAAGAAGTAAGTTATTAAATGTTTTTAAATTTTGATTTGTTTTAGAAATAATTAATATGCTCTTTATATTGTGATTTAAATTCAGTTAATAATTCTTGAAGAGGTTTTTCATTTGCATTACTTGTAACTAAGCAAAATTGGTAATTTTCAGACTCATGTGGCTTAACTATAAAACCTGTTATATTTAATATATCTAATAATATATTGCCATTATGATCAACCCATCCATGTTGCTCCATTCTTTTTTGTAGATTTATAAATGCAGGCTTAATTGACATATTTTTTCCATTACATTCTCCACGAGGTAATGGTTTATTACCAAGAGGTGTCATTGCAAATAATACTATAGGCATGTTTTCCATTGTTACTCTTCAGAGAGAGCATTTAAAAGCGTTATTATATTAAAGCGTGGTTTGAACTCCGCGACCTTGGGCGATTCCTTCAAGATTAACTTCTAATCTATCATCCGCAGCAATAGTTCTAACGCCTGTTCGTTTCTGGATTTCTCTTGCTTCTAAAAGAGGATTTGCGTTTAGCATTTTTTGTCCAAAATGTGTTATAATTGCTAGTTCAGGTTTAACTTCCTCAATTAGCTTGATTGCATCTCCTGTGCACATGTGCGTTTTCCATTTGTCTGAGCCTGGGCGAAGGACATTTATTATCAGTACTGCAATGTCTTTGAATTCTTTGTGTAAATCCTTAAAATAAATTGTATCTGATGTGTATCCTATTGATACGTCAGGCCCTTCAATTCGTAATCCTATGCAATCATCAATGTCATGCTGCGTTTTTGTAGCAGTAACTGTTAAATCACCTAATTTGACCTTATCATTTGTTTTGATTTTAAATATTTCGTCAAGCTTACTTTTGTAATAATTTCTTAGCCAAGGAAGCTCTTCCTTTGTTCCGTCGATTACAGCAGGGACAGATATTAAAATTCCTTTTTTATTTATACCACCGAGTGTAATTGCTTCGATTAGTGCATTAATATCATTAGCATGGTCGGTGTGCTCGTGAGTTGAAATTATTACTCTTGTTTGCGCAGGTCTGATTTTTGTTCTTGCAGTTCCAGATAGCGCACCAGGTCCAGGGTCAATATGCATTTGAACACCTGGTATTTGAAGCACAAATCCACCCGCATTACGGGCTTGGTTAGATATAACTACTCTTCCGCCACCTGTTCCAATAAAAACTAACCTATTATTTACTTCCTTCATAGAAAATCTAGATAATTAAGTTTATAATTGTTTATATTATTCAATCATATGAATTATTACTTCTTGCTAAACCAGTAAGCAGGTTCTATTTTGAGATATCAAAGACCTTTTATGTTTTTAGTTTTTAAGTAAAATATGAAATTCAAGATAAGCAAAAAGATTCTTGAGAAATTTCCTGAGCTAAATATTGGTGTGCTGGTTGTACAGGACATCGACAATTCAGGTTCTAATAAAGCGATTACTAAGTTACTTCGCAAGCAGGAAAGTGAAATTAGAAAGAATTTTAACACTGAAACCTTGTCTCAGAACCCAAAAATAAGTGCTTGGAGAACTGCTTACTCTTCATTTGGAGCAAAACCAAAGAAATACAAGTGTTCTGTTGAGAATTTATATAGAATGATTTTAAATGAAATCGAGTTAAAACCAATTAATAATCTTGTAGATATATACAATTACGTTTCAATAAAATACATAATTCCTCTTGGTGGCGATGATACAGATAAAATTGATGGAACCGTTACTTTGAAAATAGCTAAAGGTGATGAACCATTCACAGTTCTTAATTCTGAAGAGGTTAAATCACCTAAGCAAGGCGAAGTTATCTATGCTGACGATAAAGAAGTTTTATGCAGACGATGGAACTGGAGAGAGTGTGATAAGTCTAAGATGACTGAAAATACAAAGAATGCTACACTTGTTATTGAAGGTCTTCCTCCTTTTACTAAAGCAGATATTAGTAATATAATGACCGAGTTAGCTGAATTAGTTAAGAAATTCTGTGGTGGAAAATCCAAAATGTTTATACTTAATAATTCTTTAAGTGAGATAAAAGAATAAGTGATTTATTGAAAGATTTTTAAATTTATCTGAGTAATATGTTTATGTTCTGTGAAAATCATTTTGACGAGATATTTGATGTTAATAAAGAAAATATTGATATTAGGATAAATGTTCTAAAAAGAAAAAATATGACAATATTGGGTTTGGAACAGATGGAAATAGAAGAAATAGGTTTTTTACTTTGCTCAAGAAGATTTGGATATTGTAGTAAGTGTAATCTTAATTTTCCAAAAGAAAATGGTGAAGAAAATTCATGTTATGATATTATTGGCAAATATTTTAAATTAGAAAATAATGGGCAGGAGGAGATTTGAACTCCCGACATCACGATTTCTCTGAATCTCCAGAATATGTTTTCTGGGGTTGGAAGACCTCTTTTATAAAAGAGGGATTCTTATCAGTCGTGCGCTCTATTCCTGAACCGTTCAGCAAAAACCTTACGGTTAACCAGGCTAAGCCACCCGCCCACAAACTTCAGGCGAAGTTTGACCACGCCTTTTCTCCTCAGAACACTAATGCGTTCGTCGAAAAATTAAGACGAAGAGAGATAACTTTCTAAGCTATCACTTTATTGAATCATACTTGCCTTAACAAAAGAGCCACATTACTGCTTAAAAAGTTTACTTATTGAAAATAAATATCACTACTTCTCAATCTTAACTTAAGTATTATATATTACACAATACATTAATTAGATGGTTAAAACTCCACCTATTGGGGGAAATAGAGAGCGAGAGCAGAAAACAGGGTTAAAGGCAACGATTCCTTTCTCAATTCTTCTTCTTTTAGGTATTAATGCTATTATTGGAACAGGTATTTTCTTTGTTCCAGGTATTGCAGCTCAGCTAGCAGGACCTGGTTCGTTGATTTCATGGACATTAGTTGCTATTATAGCACTTATAATTGCAGCTTGTTTTGCAGAACTTTCTAGTATGTTTCCAAAATCCGGAGGAGTTTATGAATATACAAAGCAAGGTTTTGGAGAATTTGCAGGTTTTATGGTTGGTTGGACTAGCTGGATTGTTGCAAACATCACAATTGCTATGCTTGCAATAGGTGCATTGGATTATTTTGGTGCTATAATTGAAGTTTCATATATTCAGCGATTGATTATTGCAATTATATTTGTTGTTGGTATGAATTTCGTTTCTTATCGTGGTATTGATATGTCTGTAAAAGTGTTGCTATTTTTTGCAGTCTGCACAATTCTTAGTTTGTGGACTTTGCTAACTTGGGGCGTTTATTATGTAAGTGCATCTAATTTGATGCCTTTATCGATTTTTCCAAAAGTGTCGATTGTGATAGCAATGCTTTACATACTTGAGACATTTTTTGGTTGGGAAACTGTTACATATCTTGCTGAAGAAACCAAAGACCCTGCTAAAACAATTCCTAAAGTTATGATGTGGGGAACCGCAGCAGTTGTTTTACTTGCTTTAGGTGTTGTTGCAGTTACTCTTGGTGCAGTTAATTGGGAAGTTCTTGCTAATTCAGCTACACCGCTTTTAGAAGCTGCAAATATATTTATGGGTCAAAGTGGGGCGCGTTTGATTGCAGTTCTTGTTTTCCTTAATATTCTTGGTGGAGCAGCAGCATGGATTGTTGTAACTCCTAGACTTATTTTTGCTCTTGGTAGGGATAAATTACTTCCAGACGTGCTAAGTAGGATTCATCCAGTTCATCAGACGCCTTATTATGCAATAGCTGTTCAAACAGTTCTTACAATTATAATTCTTTTATCTGGTTCATATAAATTGCTCTTAGAAATGATACTTCCTCTTGCTATTTTTATGTATTCAATGGTTATTGTCTCTGTAACAATTTTGAGATTTACAAAACCGCATCTTGAAAGGCCATTTAAGATACCTTTTGGTAAGATTTTGCCAATAATTACTGCTATGATTTTATTGTTTTTAGCTGGAGGTATTGAATTTCAAACAACAATTTCAGGAGTAATGTTTGTAATGATTGGAATTCCTCTTTTCTTGCTCGAAGCTATGCTTTACAAGCCAAAGTTAGTAAAGAAAATTTTGTCTCTTTCTGTGGGTATTACGTCTAGGACAACAGATTTCTGGCTAACTAGAAAGACGCGTAGATATATTAAATATCATATTGGTGATATCAAAGGTAAAAATGTTATGAATTTTGGAACAGATGTTAGCAAATTTACTGTTGAGCTATCTAAATTAATTGGAGATTCTGGGAAGCTTTGTGTTACACATGCATCTAAGGACCATATTGATGCAACAAAAGAACTAGCTGAGAAACATAAATTAAATAATATGATTTACTATGTTGAAAATGAAGCTCGACATGTAATTCATCCAAAACTAAAAGATTTTGATGCAATTGTTTCAGTTGGTGTTCTTGGTTATATTCAAGACCCTCATAAAGTTATTGCCACACTAGGAAAGAGAGTTAAAAAAGGTGGCAAGATTTATTTTGTAGATTACACAAACTTGCTAAAGATTATGCCTGAGCAAAAATGGTTACATGATGTTGAAGGCATTAAGAGAATGTTTGCACAAGCAGGATTCAAAGTTAATGTATCAAGACACAAAGGTCTTCTTTGGAACACTATCCATATTTACGGAAAGAAAGTCTAATTCGTTAGTTTTTTAAGTGTTTTTTAACTATCTGAGAATGAGTAATACAATAAAAATACTATATTCAATAGATAAGAAAGATGCAGAACTTACAGCAAATATTATGGTAGGATTATTTAATAGACATACTCGATCTGATGTGAAAATTAGTATTACAACAATACATCCAAATGATTTAATAAGTAAATTACAATCTTATCCAAATTATGATCTTGTTCTAATGCATGACCCTGAAGAAGGCGAGTACGAATTAATTGAAAGATATAGAAATATTTGTGATACAATATATGTTTTAGAAAGCAGCATGCCAGCTCTTGTAAAAGCGATGGTTTTAGACATGGGTTGGGATGATTATAGAAACCAGAATGATTGTGCTGATGATATAGAAGAAATGTTAATTGATTTAAAGCTAATTCCAAAGAAAAGTGATATAGAATGAGAAACATAAAAGGTAAAGTAAATATTATAGATATACTTTTTGCATCAGATAAAGATAATGAGTTATTACTTGGTGAAGTTGTACATCTAAATTATAGAGTTTCAGGTATTCGTACATATGTAGAAACTACAAGAATATTACCCTCTATGTTGATTAACGAAATAATAAGCAATCCTCGAAAATATTCCTTAGTTATTGTGCATTCTAGCAAACAAACAGATATGTTTGATATAGTAGATAGATGTAAGAGGTTAACAGATACACCTTTTATTTTGGAATCTACTTCTTTTTATTCTGATAGTAAAAAGTATGTTTTACAGCATTTTGATAGCTATACTACCCTAATAAATGAAGTAGAAGATATTGAAAATCTGCTATATGAATATAATATTGTATTAAAAAGTGATAAAATAAAATAATAGTAACATTTATATCTAATTCTGTTTATTTATATTATGCGAAGTGATTGTCCCTTTACATGGTAATCAGAAGACGTCACTAATTCTAATTTTTATCGGCAAGTTTTTTAGTAAGGAGGTTTTTAGTGTAATATGAAGTATGGAGGTAACCATAGGATTTGCGTAAGCAATCGTTCTGAGTGCGTTAGCATTACGAAGAACGATGTTTTCTTACCTGGTTCTTTGGAAAAGAAACTGTGATGAAGGACATTGTAAAGCTAGCAGATTCTCTACAGGATAATGAAATTAAGGTTCTGCAGGCATTTAAAGGAAGAAATAATGAAATAGCTGAGCTAAAAGGACTTCCAAAGAATGAGTTTCTACGGGCAGGAATGTGGCTTGATAATAAAGGCTTGATAAAAACACATAAAGATAAAACTAGATTTATTCAATTAGATCTCCTTGGAGAAAAATATGTTAAATCAAAGCTTCCGGAGCTAGCTCTTTTAGCAGTCTTAAGCAAAAAACCTCATAGTTTGCAAGACCTTAAAGTAAAATTTCCACAAGATGAGCTTCGTTTTGCGATTGGTTATTTGAAAGGTAAAGGATATCTTGAGTTCCGACATGGTGTTTTATCAATAACTGACACGGGATTGAAAGTAAAAGTAACTCTTGAATTTAAATTTCTTTTGAAGCTAGCTAAGTTCAAAGAACTAAAAGTAGAACATTTATTGCCCGAGGATCAATATTCATATCAGCAACTTAAGCGAAGAAAACAGCTGACTAGGGAAATTGAGCGAGTTTCAATTAATTTTTCAATTACAGATTTGGGAAAAGAAGTTCTGCAGAATCTAAGCAGTGAAAAGCGAATAGGTATGATTACATCTCAAATAATTAAAACAGGTTCTTGGAAAGATGCAAAGTTTAGGCGATATGATGTTTCTGCACCTGTTCCAAAAATTTATCCTGGAAAGAAGCAACCTTATTATCAATTTATCGATGATGTTAAAGCTAGACTTGTAAAAATTGGATTTCAGGAAATGACTGGACCAATTGTTGAAACGGAATTTTGGCACTTTGATGCGATGTTTCAGCCGCAAAACCATCCTGCTAGGAATGTATCTGATACATATTCAATTAAAAATGTTAAATATGGAAAGCTCCCAGACAAGAGAATTGTTAATGCAATTAGGGATTCTCATGAAACTGGAGGCAAGACAGGTTCAATAGGTTGGCGATATAAATGGGACGAAAAAATTGCTAGTCAATTATTGCCACGAGGTCATGCAACTTGTTTATCTGCAAGGCAGTTAGCAAAAGGTGTTAAGAGTCCAAGCAAATATTTTAGTGTAGCTAGATGTTATCGTCCAGATATTTTAGATGCAACACACTTAATTGAGTTTAATCAAGTAGAAGGTATTGTCACAGGCAAGGTTAATTTTAAGCACCTGCTTGGTGTTCTAAAACAGTTTGCAATTGAGTTCGCAGGTGCTGAAGAAGTAGAGTTTATTCCAGATTATTATCCATTTACAGAACCAAGTGTTCAGATGAATGTAAAGCATCCAAAGCTCGGTTGGATTGAGCTTGGTGGCGCAGGTATTTTCCGTCCAGAATTTACTGAAGCATTAGGCATAAAAGATCCTGTGCTAGCCTGGGGAATCGGAATAGACAGACTTGCAATGTGTAAGTTAGGTATAAATGATATTCGTTATATATTTAGCCAAGACCTAAACTGGTTAAGAAAGGAGAAGATTGTAAAATAATGCCAAAGTTTGAGATTAGTAAGAAAGATATTGAGAAGTTGATTGGACATTCAATCAAAGATGATGAAAGAAATGACTTGCTAGCTTATGCTAAATGTGAATTTGAAGAAGGCGATGGAGATATAATTAAAGTAGATTGCAAAGACACAAATCGGCCAGATTTATGGTGCGTAGAAGGTGTTGCTCGTCAGATTGCTGGAGGTTTAGGAAAGGAAAAAGGTGTTCCTCAATATATAGTTCATAAATCAGATTATTTAGTTCGAGTTGATTCAAATCTAAAAGGCATTCGACCTAGAACTGCTTGCGCAGTTGTAAAAGGAATTAAAATTACAGATGAAGTTCTAAAGCAGATTATTCAGATGCAAGAAAAAGTATCGGGGACTTTTGGTAGAAATCGAAAAGAAGCTGCAATTGGAGTGTATGATTTTGATAAAATTAAATGGCCTATTTTGTATAAAGCATATGACCCAGATAAATTAAGTTTTATGGCTCTTGAAATGCCACAATCTTTAACTCTTAGGAAAATCCTTCAGAAGCATCCAAAAGGACGCGAGTTTGCTCATTTATTAGATGGTAAGAAAAAATATCCTGTTTTTATTGACTCTGCGAAAAATGTTCTTTCAATGCCACCAATTATTAATTCAAATTATTCTGGTAAAGTTACAGCCGAAACAAAGAATTTATTCATAGAAGTATCTGGATTTAAAGATAGGTTTGTTCATACTGCGCTAAATTCGATGATTGCTAGCTTAGCTGACCGTGGTGGAAAAATTTACGAAGTTAAAGTAAAATATGGATTGCGAGAGACTTTACTCTGTCCAGATTTTAGACCAAGAAAAACAAAACTTTCACTTGATTTATTTAACAAACTTTCTGGTTTAGGTTCATCATCAAAAGAATTAGTAGAATTACTTAGAAGAGCACGACTTAATGCAAAAATCGTAGGTGATAATATATTTGTTGAATATCCAAGCTATCGGATAGATATTATGCATAGTGTTGATTTAGTTGAAGATGCACTAATTTCTTATGGATTTAATAAAATTGATGCAGAGTTACCTAGATTGGCTGTTCAAGGAAGTGAAACAAAACTAGAGGTTTTCTCTCGAAGAGTTAGAGAGTGGCTAGTGGGTTTTGGTGCCCAGGAAATTGCTACATTCACACTTACAAATAAAGATAAATTATTTACAAGAATGAATTTATCAAATCAGAAATGCATGGAGATTGCTAATCCTGTTTCTCAGAATTGGTCTGTTCTGCGTAATTGGCTAACTCCCACAGTTATTGATTTCTTTAGCAATAACACAAATTGTGAATATCCACAAACAATTTTTGAAGTTGGAGAAGTAATTCTTCCAAATGCAAAAGCAGAAACTATGTCAGATACAGTTAAGAAATTGGTTTTTGCAAGGTCACATAAAAATGCTAATTTTACTGAAATCAAGCAAGTTCTTCAGTCGCTTTTGAGTGGGTTAGAAGTAGAGTTCGAAGTTGAAGAAACAGAACATAATAGTTTTATTTCTGGCAGAGTTGGCTCAATTAAAGTAAATGATAAAGAGATCGGAATCATTGGAGAACTACATCCACAAGTCCTGAAAAACTGGAGATTAGAAAATCCTATTGTTTTATTTGAGTTAGATTTGAATGAACTTCTTAAATTAATATAACGAGTGAAGCGAGAGTAAATGTTTTTCTTTCTTGGAAGCATAGTTCTTTCTTTTTAAAAAGAGAAAGAAATGGCTTAGAGAATACTGTTGTCTTATTCGAGCTAAATCTGAATGAATTATTAAAATTAGTTTGATTATATATTAAGCCCAATTCTAAACATATCTTTTATTATACTAGTTAACTCAAGATTATTTTCTGCTTCTGCTTCTGCTTTAGTTCTTAATAAATTATCAATATTAGTATTAATTATTTTAGTATCATCTTTTAGTTGTGATGTAACATAATCAAGTATTTTTTTACCAAGGTCATTTGATGATTGAATTATGCCAAATGTATATAATGCAGATAATTCTCCAGCTTTTTCAGGGTTTTGTCCTCCGATGTGTCTTGTTGATTCTCTACCAAATTCATATAATGTTGAGCAATATTCAGAATTTATCCACTTTCTTGTTGTTTTAAGTTCATTTGGAGTTAAGGCATTTTTATAACATGCTATTCCAATATCGTTTTCTAGTTTTAGTAAATCAACTGGCATCACTTAGATATCTAAATAAATTTAAAAAGATTTTGAGACTGTTGCATATAGAACCTTTCAGGTTATTGTTTCTTAATTAAATTTGTATTTTAGTATATGTGCAATATCTAAGTAGAGAATAGATCTGCTAATTTTATAAGATAGCACAGAGTAACCATTGCATTAAGAACCAAGTGTTGCCTATAGTTGCATAAACATTTAAAATAAAATTCAATTATTATTTTGATGAAAAACAAAGGTAATTTTTTATTTACAAGCGAATCTGTCACTGAAGGACATCCAGACAAAGTTTGCGATCAGGTATCTGACGCAATACTTGACGATCTTATCAAGCAAGATAAGAAAAGCAGAGTCGCTGTTGAATGTTTAACTACAACAGGGCTAATTGTGGTTGCAGGAGAAGTTACAACTTCAGGTTATTCAGATGTTCAGAATGTTGTAAGACGAACTCTAAATAGGATTGGTTATACTAATTCAGAATATGGTATCAGTGGAAATGATTGTGCTGTTATGACTTCTATTCATGAGCAGAGTCAGAATATTTCTGTAGGTGTTGATGATAACAAAGGTGAGCATAAAGAACAAGGTGCAGGTGACCAAGGTATGATGTTTGGATATGCTTGTAATGAAACTCCAGAGCTAATGCCTTTACCAATTTCAATGGCTCACAAGCTTACTATGAAATTATCTGAATTACGTAGAAGTGGAAAATTTAACTGGATTCGCCCAGATGGCAAGTCACAAGTTACTGTTGAATATGTTGATGGCAAGCCAAAAAGAATTGATGCTGTTGTTGTAGCAGTTCACCATGACCCTAAAATGGTTCACCATAACATTAAAAGAGAAATAATTAATAATGTAATTAAACCAATTTGTGGCAAATGGATTGATAATAAAACTAACTTTTTTGTAAATGAGACAGGTGTTTTTGCTGTGGGTGGACCACAAGCAGATGCAGGAGTTACAGGTAGAAAGATTATAGTTGATACTTATGGTGGAATGGGAAAGCATGGTGGAGGAGCATTCTCTGGCAAAGACCCATCAAAGGTTGATAGAAGTGGTGCTTATGCTACTCGATATATTGCTAAAAATATTGTAGCTGCAGGACTTGCAGAGCGCTGCGAAGTTCAGCTAGCTTACTCAATTGGAGTTGCTGAGCCAGTTTCAGTGCTAGTTGAAACATTTGGAACTAATAAAATCCCTGAAGAAAAAATAGTTGAACTTGTCAAAAAGCATTTTCCAATTAAGCCAGTAAATATAATCAAGCATCTTAATTTATTACGACCAATTTATGAGAAAACAGCTGCTTATGGACATTTTGGTAGAAATGATCCTGATTTCACATGGGAAACAACTGATAAAGCTAATATTCTAAGAAAAGAAGCAGGATTATAGCAACAAAAGGCTTTTAAACGAACTACCTGATAGATACTATGGTATTCGTAGATAGCTTAGAGACACAAGTATCTAATCTCGAAAGAGAAAATGCTAAACTTAGGGAAGATCTTAAAGCACAAGCACTAGGTGTTGATAAAGCAATTCACGATATAAGGTCCCCAATAGTTAATTTATTTGGGTTTTACAAAGAATTATTTGAAGATATTAATTCTGCTTATGAAAAAGGAGAACTTTTGTCAGAAGAACAAATGAATGATGCTAAGGAAGGATTTGAGTTTGTATTTGCTAGCAAAGAAAAAATAGAGGTTCTACTAACAGACATGTTAGCTATTGCAAAATTAAGATCTGGAAAAATACCTCTAAATACTGAGTATCATTCATTAAATAAGATTATTGATTTTTCAACTAAAGAAAATGAAGCCTTTTTATCTGAAGGACAAGAAATAACATATAAATGTCAAGGAGATTTAGTTATTAATTGTGATGAATATAAATTTGGTGAAGTTATTAGTAATTTAATCAAAAATGGAATTGAAGCATTAGATGGAAAAGGAGAAGTTGAAATTTCATATTTTGATGTTCCAAAATCACATTCTGGTGCTAGAGAAGATAAATATGTTATTTGTATATCTGATACAGGAAAAGGTATCTCTGTAGAAGATAAACCACATATTTTCGAAGATTTTTATACAAGAGGAAAAGGTAACAAAGGAACAGGTTTAGGATTAGCTAGTTGCAAAGCAATTGTTGAAAAGCACGGTTGGAAAATTAATGTTTATTCAGACGGTCCTGGAAAAGGAGCTAGTTTACATATTAGCTTGCCTGCAAGTGATATTAAACCTGCAGATCAATAGTTTTATAAGGGCTTTTTTACAGTCACATTATGGTAAAAATCGCAATAGCAGAAGAAAGTACAATTGTTGGAATTAATCTAAAAAGAACATTAGAAAGAGAAGGACTTGATGTAACTCGTGTTAAAAAAGTTGAAGATTGCAAAAGTGATTATGATTTAGCAATTATATCCCAAACAATGGATGAGATAGGTAAATTTGGCGAAGCTTTTGATGAAAAAAACATTCCTGTTGTATATCTTACTACAAGACATTTACCTGCTAAATTTAAAGAAAGAACTCCTTTTGCTAAATTATATCTTCCTAAGCCCATTAATCCTACTGAATTCAAACAAACAATTAATGATATTTTAAGTCAATAACCCAGTGCCACATTCTGATTCCATAGGCTTTTACTTTAGTTGATTTGATTACCTTGACAGGCAGATTTAGTTCTTTTATCTTAGAAATTATATCTTCAGCAGTTTCAGCTAGCTCATGAAAATGTATTACTGCACCCTTTTTAGCTACGTTTATAGCTATTGGTAAAAATTCATATGTTCCCGGAAACCAACCCATTAAAATCCTATCAAATTTCTTTCTAAGTTTTGGAGTTTCTATTTTACAATCTCCCTGAATTACCGTAACTTGATTCTCAACTTTATTCAGTTTAATATTCTGTTTCAGAAGCTCGACTGAATCAGGATTTAGTTCAATAGCCCACACTTTGGCAGGAGTTAGCTTAGCAATTGGAATTGTAAAATAACCAATTCCCGCAAACATATCCAATATCTCTTCGTTTGGTAACGATCGGAGTCGTTCACGATATAACCTTCGTGAACTCCTGTCCTTATCCCGAAGAGCATATTTTCGCTCAGCGTCCTTAATCTGGCTTACAATTCTTCGCTTTTCTTCTTGATTACCTTTTGAAAACATAACTTTAGAAATATCAACTAGAAACTCGCAGTAGTTTTCCTTGACCTTTGTAAGTGTGTTTCTCTCACCAGCTAGCCACTCAACTTGTGGCTTTCTTAGCTTGCCAGATATCTTACCTTGATAATAAACTGACTTAAACTGACTATGTTTTTTTAGAATCTCTTGCGCAACTTGCTTATCTTTCTGTTTAATTAAACAAATCTGACCAAGTGCTTGAAATGACTTTGGTATTGTCATAAAATCAACTGCAATTGCAATATAAAAATTTATTTAAAAGTTATATATAATTTTCGAGGATTACATGGAAAACAAACACCAACGCTAGGTAAATTAGATAATGCTTCTTTACTAAAATATTCAGAAAGCATAATTCCATTTGTGTCTAAAATACCAACATTAATTTCTTTAAGATTTTCTTTGCATGTCGGACAGACTAATTGACCATCAGTCAATATCTCTGCTTCAGGGTTATATCTATTTTTACGTCGATATAATCTAAGTGTGATTGTTTTAATTTCAGGATTATCATCTATTGTGCTAATTTTATCCATATAATTACTTAGTAATATATGTTATAAGACTTTCTTTAAGAGAAATTATTCATAATAATGATTGAATATTGCCTTTTATTTTACGAGGAAAATCTCCAACACCCATAAAAAAATGACTATCACTTAATCTTCGTGCATCTTCTATATCGCGGTCTGACTCTTTAATTTCAGGTTTTTCTGGTTCTGGGTCGTATGTATGAAATAAATGACCACAACCAAGAGTTTTTTCAAGTTCATCTTTATTTGTTTTAATTTCACCTTTAGAACATTCAAAAAATCTGTAATCTGGAGCATTATTTCTGTCTTTTACTATTCTAGTAACTTCTATAATATCTTTACCACCACAATCAGGACATTCTTCCAATAATCCTTCTCCTGCTTTAGGAAAATATCTTTTTCTATTACCTCTTTCAGGAATATAACGAGAAATTATATTGTGATTTCCATAAATTTTATCTTCTTTTAAATCTAAACCAAACATTATTTTATATTAAAAATTCATTTAAAAGTATTACGGTAGTCTATTACTTAATTTTATCTAAAATCTTTCTAATTTTGGGCCGACCTACTGCAAGTATAAATGGTGCTAATCTTGGGCCTCGTTCTTTGTTTATCAGAACTTGATAAACTGCTCCAAAAAAGTCTTTGAATCCTAAATCATGTTTCTTTGCTATTTCCCCAAAAACTGATGATAATTCTTTGCTATCTGTATAATTTTTATTAAGTGCTTTTGCTAAATCTTTTAGCGCAGCTTTTTGTTTTTCAGAAAGACCTGCAGAGCTAGGGTTTTCTTGAAGTTCAAATTTGTATTGCTCTGGCGCATATTTTGCTAGCCAATTTTTAGCACAAATAAGTATTGCGAGATATCTTTCTTTATCTGATTTTGTCAGTTTTTCTGGCACTGCTTCAAGTGCTTTTTCAGAATCGCGATGTAGGTTAATTAGCTCAACACAATGTTTGAATGCAGGTTGAACAGGCATTTTTTTAGGAGCTTTGTTAACAACAGACATTTCATAAACTCTAGACCAGTGAGCTTTATCTCTATCATTAACATTTTCTTTCCCAAAATAAATTCTCTCACATTTGTAAAAATCTTCATATACTTTGAATATATCTTCATCAAAGCTGATTTTGAATTCCATTTGCGGTTTTGAACCTGCAAATATATATCGCGTAAGTTCTGGAATATAAACTTCTAAGTTTTCTTTTAATGTAACTACATCTCCTTTTGAGCTAGACATTTTTCCTGTTTGTCCTTTTACTGTTATGAAATCATACATAAAACGGACAGGAGGACCATATTTGAATACATTTTTACATAAATCATGACCTGTATCAATTGAGCCACCAGGAGTATTGTGTTCTTTTCCACCACCTTCGCTGCTTACTCGTTCATAGCGCCAACGCATTGGCCAATCAACTCGCCAAGGAAGTTTTGTTAATCCTTCTTTTTTGAAATTAGTTTCACCTTTGTAATTACACATTTTACAATGATATTTCAGCGTATAATCATTATCCCAATCAGTAATTTCAGTCTGTTCGCGATTACATTTTTTACAATAAATAGCTACAGGATACCAATTTTCAGGTAGAGGTTCTTTTCTGTATTTGTTTAAGATTACTCTAATCTGAAATCTGTTTTCTAAAACATATTTAATTTCTTCAGCATACTTACATGAGCGATACATATTGCTTTGGTAAATAAATTGGGGTTTGATTCCAACTAATGGAACTGCTTCTTCAGCTTCTTTTTCAAAATGAAGTGTGTATGATTTGTGACAGCCCCAAGGGTCGGGTGCATCAACACCTGGCATGAACATATATTTTTCAAAGCCTTTTGGGTCGGGAACATTTTTTGGAACTTTTCTTATTCTATCATAATCATCCCATGAGTATATGAATCGTGCTTTTTTCCCAAGAGATTTAATAGCTCGGCAGATAATATCTGTAGTTATAATCTCGCGAAAGTGTCCAATATGAACTGTTCCTGAAGGCGTGATGCCTGCAGCTACTGTATACAGTTTCTCTTTAGGAAATCGCTCAACAATTCTCCTAGCAATTTGGTCAGCCCAATACATACTCTCTTTGTGTTTCATATTTCATTTCATTTCCAATTTATTAAAAACCATCGGTTCGGTTTTTAATTCCGCAAAGCTTTGCTTGGCGTTATTTAATGCTTTCTTTAATTAAATCATACGTTAACTGGCTCCCATTTTTCTTCGATTACTTCTATACCAGATATTGGATAGCGAGTAACATTCATAATTTTTACAAACTTGTGTGTTTCAGTTATGTCTTCTAAAACATTATCTACCAAATTATCTGCTTCACGTCTTTGTAATGAAGAATATCCTATTGGGTATACCTTACATACAGTAACAGGTCTAATTGATTCTTCAATAAATTCAAATTCTTCATCTTCTAAAATATTTATATCAATATTTGAATTACTTGGGATAATCACCCATTTGTTCACCATTTACGGTTCCGTAGTTGTTTTCAATAATTAAATCTATCATATTACTACCTCAAAAAGTCGGACTAGGTTAGAATTTCCACTAAATTGCCTTGGGATAATCACCATTTGACAT
The DNA here is from genome assembly GCA_018692915.1 of Candidatus Woesearchaeota archaeon. Classification (GTDB taxonomy): domain Archaea; phylum Nanobdellota; class Nanobdellia; order UBA10117; family JABICX01; genus JABICX01. The sequence continues at coordinate 68,866 of JABHLG010000007.1, forward strand.
TTTTATATTACCTAGCTTAATATTAGCTAAGGTATAAACATTTAAAAACATTTCTTTAATATAGCGGCTGCTCTTTTTGCTCCACCTGTTCCATTAAAGACTTCAGGAGTTATTGTGCCATTATATTTGTATTTTTTAAGTAATTTAGCAACTTTTTTCCAATTAATTTTACCATCACCTAATTGAAGATGGTCGTCTTCTTCACCAAAATTATCACTAATATGAATATGAATTATGTTCTTTCCAAAAACTTTGAAATATTTCTCAATTTCTCTATATTTATCAACACAAAAAG
>JABHLG010000008.1 GCA_018692915.1 Candidatus Woesearchaeota archaeon
CTTCGAACAGTTGCGACAGTTCCATCAATGTTTAATTGCATTCCAGTCACAGGATTAATATTACGCTTTCTTAAAATCTGAAGTGAAGTTAATTGAATAAGTTTTGGGTTTTTCTTACCAAATGCTTTTTCTGGAGTAATATCAAACTCCATTTCTTGACCAACATCTTTGCCATCAACATTCTCATCAAATCCAGCAATTAGCTGTCCTGACCCAATACAAGCGACCATTGGCTCGAACTTTGCTTCACGATTCAAATCTTCTTTTTTAGCTATTTCTTCAACAGTTAAATCAAAAATCTGGCCAGTAGCTTTTATTCTACCTACAAAATCCAATTCAACAAAGTCTCCTTTTTTAACCTTAATCTTTGATTGAGGACCAGCAGAATTCTTTGAAGTTTGTTGTGCTTTCGCCATTATCAAGCTAAATTAATTCACTTAAAAAGTTTTAGGTTTAGAAAACATTTAACTTCGCTATTCAACAATTTCCAAATCTTGTTCTTCAATTGGAACGTTTTTAGCAGATTCATATACTATTGAATCCACCGCAGCAGTCTCCATACTATCATATATTCCCTGACTATTACTTATTGCACCTGCCGTAGCTAAAATACCGCCAATTCCACATATTGCACCTAAAACACTATCGCCATCACTTTTAGATGTAACAAACATATATGCACTACTAATAAAAAATCCAATTGCAGTCAATGTATAACATATACTTACTATAGAAGATGTATATATGTATGCATTTTCATCATTTCTCAAATTTCTTCTTTTTGGCAACAAATCAGTTAGGTTCATATTATATAAATAAGTAAATGTTTTTAAGAATTTCTACACAAGAGCATGCCAGACATAATAACCATCACTTGGTTCAAAAGGCAGAATATTAATTCCAAATGAAACAAAAGATGTGACTATAACTAACATCAACAGCATCTTAGCAACTTTACTTCTTTTTGGACTAAAGTAAAACAAAAGTGCAAAACTGCCTATTGCTAAGTTTGCTAATGGGCCTGCTACAGCAATAACTGAGTCTTCAGGTGTTATCTCTGTTGAATCTGAATAATATGTGATATATGCGATATTTGAATCTGCAGAATAAAGTGTAGATGTTGACATTCCTGTTGCTGCAAAATTCATCTGTGGATTAAAACTATATGCTTCTGCAACTGCATAATGGCTAGCTTCATGAATAAGAACATTTGCTCCAATACTTGCTACAAATACAGCTAAGAAAAGTGTTGCTAATGCTGTAAATTTAATCCATTTCATTGATTAGTACTCAGAATTTCACTTTTTAAGCCTTGCTTTTACAAATTTATACATTTCAACAGATATAACTATACTAAAACTAACACCTAATATCCATAGCCCATCAACAGCTCTCAGAGCAACTGTGCTAAAGAATTGACTAACTGGTGTGTAAATAACAACTAGTTGGAGAATAATTGAGCTTACAACTGCTAACAATAGCCATTTATTGTTCCAAAAATCCTTACTAAATATTGAATCTTTTGTCCTTGAATTAAAGACATTCCACATCTGGAACATTACAATTGTAGAAAATGCCATTGTTCGAGCATAATCAACACCACTACTCATAAACTTATTAAAAATCCCAACAGTTCCCATCATAATTACAACACCGACAAACATGATAAACATCCACATATTTTTGTCAATAGTGCTTTTTTCTTGTATTCGTGGTGGCCGAGACATTATATTTCTTGTAGGTGGGTCAATGCCTAAAGCAAGAGCAGGAATGCCATCTGTTAGCAAGTTCATCCAAAGAATCTGAACTGCAATAAGAGGTAGTGGAAAACCTAACAGCGACGCTGCGAAAATAGTTAGCACTTCACCCATATTTGATGAAATCAAATAGCGAATAAAACTTTGAATATTATCATAAATACCTCTTCCTTCTTCTACAGCTTTTACAATTGTAGCAAAATTATCATCTTGCAAAACCATTGCACTTGCTTCTTTTGCAACATCTGTTCCAACAATGCCCATTGCTACACCGATGTCTGCATTCTTCAGCGCAGGTGCATCATTTACACCATCACCCGTCATAGCGACAACTGCGCCTTTTTTCTGCCAAGTCTTCAAAATCCGGACTTTGTGCTCTGGCGAAACACGTGCATAAACAGATATATTCTTAATTTCGCTGAAAAATTCTCTTTCACTTAGTTTATCTAGCTCTGCGCCAGTCAAAACTTTACCACCATCCAAAATCCCTAATTTCTTTGCAATAGCTACAGCAGTGGCTTCATGGTCGCCTGTAATCATAACTGACTTAATTCCAGCTTTTTTGCAAAGAGCTATAGCATCTTTTACTTCTTCTCTTGGGGGGTCAATCATTCCCTGTAGTCCGACAAAAATCAATCCATTTTCAGTTGTCTTTGGCGCAAATTTCTCTTGCTTTGTTGGAAGAGTTTTATAAGCCATTCCAAGCACTCGCAAAGCATTATCTGCCATTTGCTTGTTAGCTGTCAGAATATCTTTCTTATCTTTTGTAGTAATTTTTTTGATAGAACCTTCTCTAAATATATGTGTGCATTTTGAAAGCAAAATCTCGGGCGCACCCTTAACATAAGCTATTTTCTTTTTTGTAGGTGACAAATAAGCAACAGTCATCATCTTTCGCACAGAATCAAATGGTATTTCTCCAATATGCTTGTATTCATGCAGAAGTTTCTTTTTATCAATTCCTGCTTTGTGTGCAGAAACAATCAATGCACCTTCTGTTGGGTCTCCAAAAACTTCCCAACGCTTATTTTTATCCAGCTGTGCAGTAGAACAAAGTGCACCTATCGTCAGAACCCTATTCAAAGCTTTGTTGGTCAAAACATTAACACTCTTTTTCTCAGAAAAGAATTTACCACTTGGCAAATATCCTGTTCCTGTTACAGAAACGAATTTTCCATCTGTAAAAATATTCTGAACAGTCATCTCGTTTTTTGTAAGAGTTCCAGTTTTGTCTGAGCAAATTACATTTGTAGCTCCGAGAGTTTCAACAGCAGGCAATTTACGAATCAGAGATTTAGCACGCGCCATTCGATTAAGTCCAATAGCAAGAGTTATTGTAACAATCGCAGGCAGGCCTTCTGGAACAGCTGCAACTGCAAGAGCAATAGAAGTTATAAGCAAATCATAAATCTCACCACCTCTGAAAAAACCTAGGCCAAAAATAGCAACAGCAATTACTATTACGGCAACTCCTATTGACTTACCAACAGATTCTAATTTTTTCTGTAGAGGTGTATCTTTATCTTCAACAGATTGAATCATCTTTGCAACTTTACCTATCTGAGTATTCATTCCAGTTGTAACAACAATGGCCTTGCCCCTACCGCGCGTGATTATTGTATTCATAAAAACCATATTTTTCTGGTCAGCTATTGCGCACTTTTCTGAAAATTTTCCAACTTCTTTATTTACAGGACTTGATTCTCCAGTAAGAGCAGACTCATCAACCTGAAGGCTAAATGCTTCAAGCAGTTTAGCGCCTGCAGGAATTCTATCTCCTTCCTGCAACAAAATAATATCTCCAATTACTAAATTCTTAGCTAAAATTTTCTGGCGCCTTCCATCGCGCAAAACAATTGCTTGAGGTGCAGAGAGTTTTTTTAACGCATCTATAGCTTTCTCTGCTTTGTATTCCTGAGCAAAGCCAAGAATTGCATTTATAACAATAATAATCGCAATAACTGCTCCATCAATAATCTGTCCAATAAAAACAGATATACCAACTGCAATAATCAAAAGAACAACTAAAAAATTCTCAAACTGGCTAATAAAAATCGATAGAGCACTTTGTCGCTTTTTTTGAACTAATTCATTTAGACCATTTTTTCTAAGTCTCTCAGATGATTCTTCATGACTTAATCCTTTCTCATTTGATTCCAGTTCTTTGAAAACTTGTTCCTCAGATAAAGAATGCCAGCTAATTTCATCCATTCTCCAAGAAGCACTGATTGTATAAATAATTTCTTAATCATCAAAATGATAATGTAATTTAATCTTGTGCGTTTTTTCTATCTCATCTTTAACAATTTTTTCAGCTAATTCAAAAGCTTCACGTTTAGTAGGTAAACGATGTTTGTCCATTATTACAATATATAATTTATGACTAATAACTATAGAAATAAATTGTCCAAATGATATTCTTTCTTTTCCAATTATTTGTTTAGTATATTTAATGTGTTCAGCAGTAGGTTCAATTCCAAAAGATGCACCTCTACGCTCAGGATGTGCAAAAAACACATTTGGTGTTTTTAGTAAATGTTCGTTTTCTCCTGCAAAATCTCTTAATAATTCATATATTCTTGGATCTTCTTCAAAATAAACAACTATCTTATCACATCGGAATAAATCTGCATCTATAATATATCTATGAGGATCTGCTATTTTAATATTCACTTTCATATTATATTTTTCTATCCATGTAAGAAAAGCTAAAATGACCTTTTGAAAATTTTTCACAGGGCAATTAATATAAAATCTGCGAGTTGTTTTAATTTTTGGTTTTATATTAAGCACTACCCAACCACTGCGATGTGAAAATTCAAAATTTCTATACATTCTACTAAATCTATTCATAAAATTCATAGCAGTAGTTAATTCTATTTTATATTCTGTTCTCTTTTGATCAACATAATCTTTGTATTCTTCTTTTACTTGGCAATTTATTAAATCTTTGAAGCATTTTTTAAATGTAGGGTCAAAAGAATATAATGTGTATATGTGCTCCTGTAATTCTTTTAAAGAATTTTTATCTAATTTTTCAGAAGAAGGTGCTTTTATTTTTCCTTCTCTAATATATCTAATTAAATGAAAAATAGATCTATATACATCAGTAGTAAATTGCTTCCTATAATCCATATAATGTAATTCATCAATTGTATAAATAAGTTTTCAGAAGTAATATTTATTCTTAAAAATAGTAGCGTCGGGAACGGGATTTGAACCCGTATATCCGTGAGGAAATAGCCTTTCTTCAGACCTTTTTGTAAATGTTCTCTTTCGAGAACGTTTCTCTTACAAGAGAAAGGTTCATAGCAGGGCTACGCATTACCAGATTGTGCCATCCCGACATAAAGAAAATCATATCTATTGGTTTAAAATGTTTTGGAATTAGAAAAGTGGGGTGGGTGGGATTTACATCGAACCAGTTCGCTTAAAACGTACTGCGTCCGTTTTGGACCCACGATCTCACGATTTCTAGAAGCAAAAGTAGTTTCTCTTTTGCGAAATTTTCTCTTTTCTAAAGAGAAAAGCTCCTTCAGTCGCGCGCTCTCCCAGACTAAGCTACCGCCCCAATTAAAAATAAGCTTAAGTATTGGTTTTAAAGGTTTTGATTTTAGAATATAAGTGGGCTTCCTTGAGATGGACAAAAGAACCAACTGAAGGTTATCCTCAAAGCCAACTCCACTCCGTATCTCTGAAGCACACCATAAACAAGCTACGGTTGCTGCATTCCTGCCCTGGCCGGGTTCACATGAATATAACACCAACAGAGGCGAAGCTTCGACGTCAACAAAGAGGCCAACAATCTATCCAGATGTCGCTCTCAAGTTTTCGATTCCCATAAAGACGATTTAGGGTAACAGCTGCGCGCCTACACCAGCCAATCTAGCCCAATTTAAGCTAAAAATCTCCATTTTTAAGGCTTTTGAGTGTAAAAACCGTTAAAAGTATTGCCTATAATTAAATATATGGAATTAACCATACATAAGTTCTACCCAAATAACAAACATGAGTTAATAGAAAAAATTCATGATGCTGTGCCTAATTTAAGTATTGAAGAAATTAAAAAATCAGGTATACGCAGTCAGATTTATAATAATGCTGTTGTAATTATAGGATTGCCTTCAATCATTAGAAAATGTAAGGCATACTTTACTAACAAAAAATACAATACAAATATAAAAACAGAAAAAATAAAAGATAGATTTTATTGGCCAATAGAAAAAAAATTACTATCTGCAAGTAAAAAATTAGAGACATTTCTTATGCAATAATTATTTCTTTAAAAACAATAATCGTTAAAAGTGTTACTCTCCTAATAAAATATGAAAACCGGCTTCAAGCCAGACAAAAATACTACAGATAAAAACTTAATCACTATGCTTGAACCAATATATGCTCGCAAGTATCATGAAGATTCTTACAGTGGAAAACTTGAACGAGGTTATGTAAATCCTAAATTACATTTACCAAAAAGTATAATTTCTAGAGCATTAAATGGTAGAATAATAAGTGATGAATTTTCACTTAGTGTTAGAAAATTTCTAGGAAAATATAGAATTGAAGGGGACCCTTCCATAGTAGAACCTTGTTCTGAATTATTACAAGAAATGGGATATAAAAACGCAAAACCAAAGAGACAAATAATTTCAGATTGGATATATGGCTGGGTAGAAGCATTTGATGCATGGGGCGGCTAATGGGAATTGGTAGAAAAATACTAGACAAATTATTTTACAATGTAGTATATAAAGTACCAGAAAACGTAACTATTGAATGTATTTATGAAAAGTTAGATAAACACTATTGCGAGAAAATAGAAAATGGAATTCTCACTTCAAATTTAGATGCAGTATTAAGAATTGAAACTGAACCAAAATCTCGTAAAGATAAAACTCTTGAAAAAGTTGCGGTTTTCAGAGGTCTTCCATCATATTGTGCAATTCTTCAGCGAAGTGTTAAAAAAATTCTTGAAAAACAAGGTGAATCATTATCTCTTAAAAGAGAACAAGACCCGGGAGCATTAGAATCTTGGGTATACAAAGATGATTGTGATGAAGAACATTTCTTCTGGCCTAACTCAATTAATATTCCTTAAATACCTAAACTTGTAGTTATTTTCTTATACATTTCAGGGTTCTTTTCTTCAATGAAATTAAGATATGGCATGAAATCTTTTTGTAAAACTCTTGTTGAACAATGTAGCTTTCCTTCAAGCTGGTCTGCAATTCCCTTTGCTTTCTTTCGCTTTGCTGCTCGTTGCCACATCTTGATTATTAATCCTGGTTTTTTGTAAGACATAGCGTGTCTATTAGCTTCTTTTTTTGCTTGTTGGACACCAACAACAGACATTGCTCTTGCATAAATCAAAAACCTCCAGTGCTGCCAACGATGAATTCTTGATAGAAAAATATCACTTTTACTAATTGCGTCAGTTGCACTAACTAAACTTTTCATATCATATTCAGAAATTATATTTTGTTCTAACCAAAGATTCAATGTATTAATATCTTCTTTAATATCATTTGAAACAGATAATGCTATCTTTGGGTCAAAGCTTTTGAAAATAATCTTTAACACATTTAGAATAGTTTCATCTCTTTCTCGGCTCCATAAATTAAGTTCTGCATTTGTTATCTTGCCACTTGAAGCCATTGATTGTAAATCATTTATTGCTGCTCTAAGGTCTCCACCAACTGAAACTGCTAGCTTCTTTAAAGCAAGTTCTTCTGCTTCAATGTCTTCCATTTCGCAAATTGAATTTAGTTGCTTAAATACAATAGAAGAATCTAATTTTCCTAATCCAGCCATTTGACAATAATTTCTCAAAGTTCTTAATTTATCCATCCACGGGTCATTCGCAGTTATAAAAATAGGAAATCGTGTTTTTTTAATTATCTCAATAACTGCCTTAACTCCACCTCGATCTTTTTGCCCAGACATTCCATCTATTTCATCAATCAAAATAATTTTACGATATCCAAATATGCTCGCTTGCTGAGTTGCGGGTTTTAATATACTTTCAACACGATCTTTATTTCTAAAATTAGATGCGTTTATCTGAACAATTTCTAAATTCTCTTGATTTGCTAAAGCATAAATTAAAGAAGTCTTTCCGCACCCAGGCGGTCCGTGAACCAAAATAGCTTTTTTTGGACTCTGCTTAAAATTCCTCCAAAAATTATACACTTCAGCAACTGCTTTTTGCTGTCCAATAATCTCATTTAATTTCTTAGGTTGATATTTCTGAACCCATTGTTTCATTATTATTCATCATCTTTTTTTCTGTGTAATAAATGAATATCTGGCAAAAGTTTCCTACTAGATTTACCATCAATCTTTGTGAAATGCGCCAACATTGCTTCCAATTGAATATACTCATTTGCACCTTCAACTAAACGAAATTCATAATCACCACAAGCTTTGATTAATTCTAATCTAGCTTTTTCATCAATGTTTTCTAAATTCCAAATCTGCTTTTGAATTTGAGCAATAATATCCATTCCACTTAAACCATGTTTTATCATAATGTCAAACAATTTTTCTTTTGCATCTAGAAATTTTCCTGAAATTGCTGCTTCAATTACTGTTGCGATTTCTTTTGGCTCTGCAAATGAAACAACTTGCTCAACAACAGTAACATCAATATTATTTGTAATAGCAGAACAAGCTTGTAATAAATTCTCTGCTTTTCTTGCATCACCTTCACTAGCCTCATAAATTAAATTTAATGCGCCAGCAGTAAATTGTAAATCTTCTTTTTCTGAAATTTCTGAAAGCATTTTAATTATAATTTCTCGAGGTAGATGTTTAAATCTAAATACTGCACATCTACTTTGAATTGGAGAAATAATCTTTGAAGAATAATTACAACTCAGAACAAATCTTGTGCTCTGTGCATAATCTTCCATTGTTCGCCTAAGTGCGTGTTGTGCATCTTTTGTTAAAGCATCTGCTTCATCTAGATAAATCAATTTGAAAGGAACATCTTGAATTGCTTTAGACCTAGCAAAATCTTTAATCTTATTTCTAACAATATCGATTCCTCTTTCATCACTAGCATTTAACTCAAGAACAGAATTATGCCAAGTCTCTCCAAATAAATCTCTAGCAAGTGCTATTGCTGATGCTGTCTTACCCACGCCTGCAGGTCCTGAAAACAACAAATGAGGCATATTCTTAGAAGTCACAAAAGCCTTTAATCTAGATACAACTGCTTCCTGACTTCTAACCTCTGAAAGAGTCTTCGGTCTATACTTCTCAGTCCATATTTCAAGAGTCATATAATCAATCCTATAAAGATTTTATAAAGAATTGTTTGATTTGTTAGTCTTTTGGCTTTACAAAGAACATCGTAAGGAATACTACTGCAAATGAAATTCCTGCAAATAACATAGATTGTCCTAAGCTCCAAGCATCAACTAAATACCCAAAAGTCGGTAGCACAACAAATCCAATCAGACGTCCAAATAAACCACTCATAGATAAAACTGTAGCTCGATTAGAACTATCTAAATGCTCATTAATATAAGATGTAACAATTGGCTTTTGCATACCTCTTCCAATTTGTTGGAAACAGAAAGTTCCAATTACAATTGTAGCAAAGTATCTTCCTGCAATAAATAATGTAACTACTGGAAGAAAACCCATAACAAGTAAAGAGAAAAACTCGCCAATCTTTTCTTCAATTTTTGTAGCAAATTTAGATGCTATTGCAGCTACAACATTAAGCCCTGCAAATACAATTCCAAAATAAGCAAGATCTAAATTAACTATTTGCATATAAGGTTGGTAATACCAAAATCCAAGAATTCCTGATGAGGTAGTAATTCCTAAAAATAATGTTAACCAACGAACTCTTTTATGTGTAAATGTAAATATTACATTTTTCTTCATCTGATTTATATATTTATTTGTTGAGAACCCACTTCGCTTAAATGGTGGCTCAACTAACGTAAACATAGTAAAAAATAAAATTATTCCAGCCATTGCTGCTACTTTAAGTGGCAAAACTAAAGATACTGAAGCTAAAAATCCTCCAATCATTAAGAAAACTGCTCCAATAAGTAAGTAAAAAGCATTAGCATTACTATATATTTTCTTATATTCTGAAACGCGATTAAGTTTCTTTAATGTATCATAAAGAAATGCAGAATCTGTGCCAGAAAGCAACGCAGAACCTATTGCAAAAAAGAACTCTGCAAATAAGAATCCATAGAATGTAGCTGCTACAAAACCATAAAGTATAAGTCCTATTGCATAAAAAAAGAAAGATAAAATAATTGTTTTCTTTCTACCAACTAAATCTGAAATTGCTCCAGTTGGTAACTCCAAAGCAGCTAACATAAGCCCAAAAATCGCTTGAAGTGTAAATATTTCTGCTATGGACAATCCCTTACTCAACATGTAAATTGTTATTATAGGAATTCCTATTGTAACTACTTCTAACTTAGTTAGATAAAATTTCCAAAGATTGCTCTCAAGCTGCTTTTTTGTAACTGTCATAAATCACTTTTCTATAATATGATAAATAGATTGTGGCTTCGGTAGTTTTTTAAAACATTATTTCTAAATGCTATATGGCTAAAATCGATGAGCAGCGCAAAAAACAAGTTTTTGCTGGTTCACCTTGTTGGTATAAAATGGTATTCGGTGAGTATCCCATTATACAGTAAACTTACTAGCCACCACACTTTTAAATTCTGGAGGATTTGTTTCTAATGGCCTTATATAGTCCGCAAGATTTTGAGCGAGAAATAATAAAATTCTGGGACGAGAAAAAGATATTTGACAAACTTAGAAAGAAAAATGCAAAAGGACCAAAGTGGTCGTTTACAGATGGTCCTATGACTGCAAATAATGCTATGGGTGTTCATCATGCATGGGGTCGAACACTAAAAGATATGTATCAAAGATTCAAAGCTATGCAAGGTTATCATCAAAGATATCAAAATGGATTTGATTGTCAAGGTCTTTGGGTCGAGGTCGAAGTTGAAAAAGAAAAAGGACTCAAATCACGAAAAGATATTGAAGATTATGGTGTTATGAATTTTGTAACAGATTGTAAAAAAAGAGTATTAAAATTTTCAAAAAGAATTACAGAACAATCAATTAGACTTGGTCAGTGGATGGATTGGGATAATTCTTATTACACAATGTCCGACAAATCAAATGAATATAAATGGATGTTTTTGAAAGAGTGTTACAAAAGAGGTTGGATTTACAAAGGAGTTGATGTTGTTCCTTGGTGTGCAAGATGTGAAAATGCTGTATCGAAGCATGCAATTGCAACCGAAGGTTATGAAGATAGAGAAGACACTGCAATATTTATGCAATTTCCAGTTAAAGGAAAAAAGAACGAATTCTTCTTAGTTTGGACAACAACACCTTGGACAGTTCCTGCAGATGTTGCACTAGCAGTTCATCCCAATATTTATTATGTTCAAGCAAAACTTGGTGACAAAGTTTACATACTTGCTGAAGACAGAGCAGAAGCAGTTCTTGGAAAAAAATATACTATTCAAAATAAATTTATTGGTGCAGATTTAGTAGGTCAAGCTTATGATATGCCCTATGCAAATTTCCCTGCACAGAAAAGTTCAATTGTAAGTGGTGCTAAATCTGAAGAAGATGTTGCGCCTGCACCACACATTATAGTTGAATGGACCGAAGTTAGTGATGAAGATGGAACTGGAATTGTTCACATCGCACCAGGTTGCGGACCAGAAGATTACGCTCTTGGAAAAACTGAAAGATTACCTGCACCTTCTCCGTTAAATAATCAAGGAATTTATATGGAAGGTTATGATTGGTTAACTGGAAAAAAAGCTGCAGATATGAATGATAAAGTTGTTGAAGATTTAAAGAAAAAAGGTTTCCTTTTCAAAACTGAAAAATACAGTCACAGATATCCACACTGCACACGTTGCAGAACTCCCTTGGTTTTCAGACTTGTTCCTGAATGGTATATTTCAATGGATGAAATCCGACCAAAATTAATTGCTGAAAATAAAAAAATAAATTGGTATCCTGCTCGCGGACAAAAGTATGAAGAAAACTGGCTTAATAATATGAGTGACTGGTTAATTTCTAGAAAAAGATATTGGGGTTTACCTCTTCCATTTTGGGAATGTGACTGTGGTCATATTGAAGTTATTGGCAGCAAAGCTGAACTAAAGAAAAAAGCTGTTTCAGGTTATTCACAACTTAAGGAACTACACAGACCTTGGGTAGATAAAGTAAAAATAAAATGTTCAAAATGTAAAAAGACAATTAATAGGGTTGTTGATACGGGTGATGTTTGGTTAGATGCAGGTATGATTCCGTTCTTTACACTTGATTGGTTAAAGAATAAAAAATATTTCAATGAGTGGTATCCTGCAGATTTCATAACTGAATGTGGACCTGGTCAGTATCGATGTTGGTTCTATGCAATGTTACTTCATGGTGTTGCACTTACAGGTAAGTTACCTTTCAAAAATGTTCTAACAAACGAGCTTGTTAAAGACGAAAAAGGAAATGAAATGCACAAAAGTTGGGGCAATGCTATTTGGTTTGATGAAGCAGCAGACAAAGCTGGTGCAGATACAATGCGCTGGTTATACATGAATAATGATGTAGCAAAAGAAGTTTGGTTTGGTTATGGTCCTCTTACTGAAAAACAAAAAATCATAAATGTTCTTTGGAACTTTGCAAACTATTTGGATTTGAATATGAACAAGCGACCAACAAAACCTACGCGAATGAGTGCAAAAAGTAAGTGGATTTTATCTCGAATGGAGTCGCTTAAATTAAATGTAACTGAAAGTTTTGAAAACTTCCATCCATACGATGGTGTAAATGCAATTGAGAACTTTTTCCTTAATGATTTATCAAGAACATATGGACAAATGATTCGTGATGAAATAGATAGTAATGAAGTAAAGTTTGTTGCTTACACAGTAATACTTGATTTGTTAAAATTAATGTCACCAATAGTTCCATTTACAACAGAAAAACTTTACCAAGATATTTTCAAACAATATGAGAAAAAAGAATCCATTCATTTGTTTGATTGGCCAAAAGCAAATCAAAAACTAATTAACAAAAAGTTAGAACAAGAATTTGAGTTTGTTGGTAAAACCATTTCACTAATTCTTGCTGCACGTGAGAAAGCTAATCGTGGAGTTCGATGGCCGGTTAAAGAAGTAACAATTGTATCTAGAACAAAAGTTTCAAAAGATGCTGTAAAAGCACATGAAAAATTAATCAAACAACTTACAAATGTTTTGGAAATAAAAACTGCACGACAAATGAAAGGTGTAGATTATAAGATAAAACTAAACTTTGCAAAAGCAGGCCCAAAGTTTGGAAATAAAATAACTTCTTTAGTAAGTTATCTTACAAGAACAAGTGCAGACAGTATTGTAAAACATTTTGAAAAAGAAGATAAATTTAATGTAAAAATAAATTCACATTTTATTGAACTTGAAAAAGATGATTTGTTGATTGAAGAAATTTTACCTGAAGATACAAGTAGTGCTAAAGAAAAAAACATTTCGGTTTACTTAGACACACATGAAACAAAAGATATGATAACACAAGGTTTTATGCGAGAGATTGCAAGAAAAGTTCAGACACTTAGAAAGAACACGGGATTAAAAAAACAAAACAAAATTAGTTTGCAAGTTGCAGCACCTGTCAACTTAACAATGGATTTACGAAAGTTAGGAACTGATATCAAACAAAGAGTTGGTGCATCACAACTAGAGTTTGTTGCTAAAATAACTTTTAAGAAAACTGATTCTTTCACCGTTAGAGGAAAGAAAATTGATATCGCACTTAAGAAGATATAATGGACTATGGAAAATCTAGCAAAAACGTGTTCTTACCCTCTAGTGTTCTGAAAGCTTTTATAAAGGTTAGCCCTTATAAATGATTGATTATCGCTAATCAAAGATTAGCGGAATTAAAAATCGGAGGAATCGCTATAAGCGATTTTTAATATCATGGAAGTGCCAAAAAAGAAATCTAAATTTAAAGGTCCTGACGGAAAGGTTTGGTCAGAGACTCAAAATGTAGTTGTTTCAGCAAGTATTGACACTGATTTGCCATTAGAAAGATTAGCAACAAAACTCGATAGGGCGGAATACAACCCAGAACAATTTCCCGGTCTTATCTTTAAAATTCCAGAACCAAAGGCAAGTTCACTACTTTTTAGCTCTGGTAAAATAATATGCACAGGAACAAAATCAATTACAGAAGCTAAAAAAGCAATTAACAAAATCTTAGAAGAACTAAGAAAAGTTGGAATAGAAGTTACAAAAGCTAAAGATATTGAAGTCCAAAATATGGTTGCTTCAGGTTCTGTTGGTGGAAAACTAAACTTAAATGAAATTGTATTTAAGTTTGATAACACAGAATATGAACCAGAACAATTCCCTGGACTTGTCTACAAACTTGTTGGCCAATCTGTTCTTGCTAATATAACCTTCCTGCTTTTCGGAACAGGTAAGATAGTTATAACTGGAGCAAAGAGCGAGCAAGAAATCAAGGACTCTGTTGTATTACTACGACAGCAACTTATTGACGAAGACGAACTTGATGAAGCTAGTTCTCCACTAAAGAAGAAATAATTATTTCTTCTTTTCTTTACTTTTTATTATACAAATTCTTTAATTAGGTAAATCTTAGCCAAAGATACTATGAATCAAATCAAAGATTTGCTGTCACTTAATTCTCACGGAGGTTCGAATTAAGATGGAAAATATCGAAGCTAATCTTACAGATCGCCTAAGAGTTTTCATTGAGCAATACTATTACAATAACTTAATGGATGCTGTCAAGAAAGGTAAGAAGAGTCTTGAAATAAATTTTGGTGACATTGCAAAGTTTGATTTAGATATAGCAGATGAATTAATTAGTAGACCTCAAGAAATTATAGAATATTTTGAAGCAGCTGTTAAGGAATTTGAATTACCAAAAGAACCTGAAGATGTTATTCGAGTTAGAATATCAAATTTACCTAAGAGTCAGAATATACGAATTAGAAGTATAAGAAGTGAGCATCTTGGAAAATTAATATGTGTAGATGGTATAATTCGTCAAGCTTCAGATGTCAGACCAAAAATAACTCGTGCATATTTTAATTGTCCTTCGTGTAATCAAACAATAATTGTTGAACAAACAACACCCAAATTCCAAGAGCCAAGAAAATGTCCTAATTGTGGAAAGACAGGTAGATTCATTCTCAAAGACAAAAAATTAGTAGATATGCAAAGACTACTAATTGAAGAATCTCCAGAAAGTTTAACTGGTGGGGAACAAGCAAAAAGAATTGCTATATTTGTATCTGAAGATTTGTTAGACCCTAAGCTAGAGAAAAAACGTTACCCTGGAAATAGAATTATAATAAATGGTATAATAAGAGAAATCCCCGTATCCTTGCCAACAGGTGGACAATCAACTAAATTTGATTTAATAATAGATGCTAATTTCTTAGACACTGTTGAAGAAGAATATGAAGATTTGGAAATATCTCCTGAAGATGAAGATGAAATTAAAGCGCTGGCTAAAAGCTCAACTATTTTCAAGAAAATGGTTAACTCAATTGCTCCAACAATTATGGGTTATGAAGAAATTAAATTAGCTATTATGCTTCAGTTATTTGGTGGCTCAAAAAAAGAAAGAGATGATGGAACGCGAATGAGGGGAGATATTCATTTATTCTTAGTAGGAGATCCTGGAGCTGGAAAATCTGAAATATTAAGTTACGTAGCAAGATTAGCTCCAAAAGCAAGATATGTTTCTGGAAAGGGAACTTCTGGAGCAGGATTAACTGCCTCTGTAGTTAAAGATGAATTTATGCGTGGTTGGGCACTAGAAGCTGGAGCACTAGTTCTAGCTAACAAAGGTATCTGTTGTATTGATGAAATGGACAAAATGAGTAAAGAAGATAGAAGCTCAATGCACGAAGCTCTTGAGCAACAAAAGATATCTATATCTAAAGCAAACATTCAAGCTACATTAAAAGCAGAAACATCAGTATTAGCTGCAGCAAATCCAAAGTTTGGCAGATTTGACCCCTATTCACCAATAGGTCAGCAAATAGAAATACCCTCAACATTAATCAGTCGTTTTGATTTAATATTTACAATTAGAGACATACCAAATGTTGAAACAGACACAAAGATAGCTAGGCACATATTAGAACTGCAAAGAGATATAAATTCTGTAGAGCCAGACATTAAGCGAGAATTATTAAGAAAATATATTGCTTATGCAAAAAAACATTACAAACCAATTTTAACAAAAGAAGCACAAGAAGAAATTGTTAAATTTTATATTGATTTACGTAGCAGTGTAGCAACAGATGAAAGTGAAATAAAATCAATACCAATATCTGCGCGACAACTACAAGGTCTTGTTAGATTATCTGAAGCATCTGCGCGAGTAAGATTAAGTAAAAAAGTTACTAAAAAAGATGCGCAGAGAGCAATTGATTTATTAAAGAATTGTATGAAAGCAGTTGGAACAGACCCCGAAACAGGTAAGTTTGATATTGATAGAATTAGTTCGGGAATTAGTGCATCTCAACGGTCGAGAATACATATTGTTAAAAATGTTATTGACAAATTAGAAGCGAAGATTGGAAAGGTCATACCAATAACAGATATTATAAAAGAAGCGATTAGCGAAGGAATTCCAGAATCTAAAGCAACGGAATCTGTTCAAAATCTAATCAAAAAAGGAGATTTATATTCTCCTCGACATGGCTTAGTCCAAAAGATATAAAATGGCAATAACTAGATCGGTAGCATACAAAGTATGGGTATCAGACATATTTAGTGGTGAATATATCAAGCAAGAAGGATTTAATCCAAATTATATTGTATTAGATGGAAAACAAGTTTCTCGAGTAAATCTGATTGCAACAGTTGTTGGAACTTTTATGTCAGATGATGGCAACTATGGTGCGATTACAATTGATGATGGAACAGAGACAATCCGAATGAAAGCATTTGGACCTGATGTAATCAAAATAAAAAATGCTGAAACAGGTCAGTTAGTTCGCGCTGTTGGAAAAATCAAAGAATATAATGATGAAAGATATCTTGCTCCAGATTTTATTAAAGAAATCAAAGACCCAAATTGGATAATTGTTCAAAAACTTGAATTAGGTAAACCAAAAGAAGTTATGATTAAACCTATTGAAAACACTATTGAACCAAATGGAAAACCAACATTAGAACAACCTACTGAAACCAAAACTGACAATCCAAAACCTGCTAATGAATCTGAATCAAAAGTAGAAAACAAACCATCAGAAGAGGGTATGCCAAACTTCATTGAATTAATTACAAAGCTCGATTCTGGTGATGGTGCAGATATGGCTAAAATTATTACAGAATGTAAGCTATCTGAAGCAGAAGCAAAAATACTAATTATTGACTTACTTAAGCAAGGCGAAATCTACGAGCCACGTAAGGGCAAACTGAAAGTCTTATAAACTCTTTTTTAGTTCTATTTTATGGCGTTCAAGCACAAATATGAAGATATGCTAAAGAAAGCTTACAAACAGCTTCCTGAAGTAGAGGCAACAGATAGTCGTTTTGAAATACCTAAGGTTCATGGTAGATTACAAGGTAATAGAACAATCATAACTAATTTTAATCAAATCGCTAGCTATCTTCGAAGAGATGAAAGTCATTTTCTAAAATTTATGGTTAGGGAATTAGCAACAACATGTGAAGTAAATAATGGTGCAGCTACATTTGTTGGAAAACATTCGCCATCTGTTCTTAATACAAAAATTGAAAAATACGTAAAAGAGTTTGTTCTTTGTAAACAATGTGGCAAGCCAGATACCGAACTTATTGTTGAGAAAGATGATACTTTCAAGCGCTGTGAAGCTTGTGGATCGAAAGTTTCAATCAGATCAATTAAATAAATATCATAAAAGTTTTAACCTAATACAGTTGTATTAAATTATATGAAAAATATAATTATTGTTCTTTCAATTGTTTTTATTATGTTAGTAAGTGGTTGCACAGAAGCGCCAAATATAAACGAAGTGCCAAGTGCTGCTACAACCGATGCGCAATTAAGATGTGTAGAATTATGTAGAGAACAAATAACTACAGGTATTGATATGAGTATGGGACCTTGCTTATCTGAAATCGCAGATGTTGATTGGGATTTTGAAGATTGGGTCTGTGATGTTGCACACCATCCAAGAAAAATTACAGACAACAATGCACAATATCAATGCCAAGCATATCGAAAAGAAGAAGTAGCTCATTTTGTTGAAGTTTCTCCAAATTGCGAATTCATAAGGAAAGTATAATGTTTTATTATAAAATCCATGAGAGTCATGCAGGATATTTATTAGCAGCTTGCGATAAATCTGTTTGTGGTAAAAAATTTAAAAGTAAAGAAACTGAATTTTTTGTTAATCCACGATTCTATAAAGATAAAACTGCTACTGAATCGCAAATGAGAAAGTTATTTAGAGTACCTTCTTCTGCTAATCTCGTTGGCAAAAACATTGTTCAGCTAGCAATTGATATTGGACTTATTGATAAAGAAAACGTAATTAAAATCCAAGGCATTCCTCATGCTCAAATGATTGTCGCAGGAGTATAATAAATAGCCCCACCAGGATTCGAACCTAGGTCCCCCGGCCCAGAACCGGAGATGAATTGTCCAGAGTTTATCGTTTTTGCGAACTTTTGTGCGAAGCAAAAAATCTCTGATTGACCACTACACTATGGGGCTATAAAAAATTGCTTAGCAATTTTCTAAACCGCGAATATATGATTCGTCGGTATAATAGTAAGTGTTTTAATCTCATTTTAAAGTCTTTTGTTATACAAAAGGGCCTGTAGTATAGTGGATAGAACGGTTGGTTGCGGACCGACAGACGGGAGTTCAATTCTTCCCAGGCCCGGTTCAAAACCTATTTATTACATTAAACACATTAATTTTATGAGAAAGTTAGCTCTGCTTCTGCTACTGGTTTTAATTCCCCTAGCATTAGCTTCTGACTTTAAAAATCTAAAGGCAGGAGATTCTATTGAAGATGAAGGTTGGAACGTATCAATTTTAAGAGTTTATCCTGATAGCAGTGTTCAATTTCAGGTTTTTTTAGACCCAAATAAATCAATAGTTGAACAAATTGAACTGGGTGAGAATTATACTTTTGATGGAATAAATATTAATGTTACTAATGTTTTCTATGACCCTGAGCCATATTTAACATTAATAGATATTCATACAGAAGTATTAATAAAAAACACTTGTGAAAAAAATAGTGATTGTAATGATTCTGATTCTTGTACAATTGATTATTGCAAGGGATATCCATTAACTTGTGAGGATAATTATATTAATATTACAGATTGCATTAGTGGAGATAATTGCTGTCAATCTGGATGTAATTGGGCTAAGGACAAAGATTGCCCAAGATATACATGTAATCAAAATAAAGATTGTAATGATCTTAACATATCAACAAATGATACTTGTGCATCTAACAATACTTGTGAATTCACTGCAATAATAAAATGTATAACAGGTGACAAAATCTGCCCAGATAACTGCACATATACATCAAAATCATTAGATAATCGCGACTTAGATTGCTCGCAGGATAATGAATGCATTGGCCATATTGATTGTGATGATGGAAATGAATCAACTAACGATTTGTGTATTGCAGAACCAGATACTTCTGCAAAAAATTGTGTGTATGAAAAAATCATCCAAATAGCTGAGCCAGTTATTGATGAAGATACTTCAAAACCAGATATAGAATATTCAGATCCGCCGATTGCAACTAACAAACAAATCGATAAAGTATTAGAAAAAATGCCTTTCTTAAAGAATCCCGCAGTCTTAGCATTAATTTCAATTATAGTAATTTCTTATGTTTTACTTGTATTTTTTAAATTCAGACCAGAAGAACCAATTATGTATGGCACACATTAACAAAATTTAAAAAGATGAAGTAAGATGAAGAGCTGATTAACATGCCAATAATAGGTCATCAAATAACAAAAATTTTAGGTAAGAGAGGGGAGCCTGAAAAGAACCTCAAAATAAATGCTAATGTAGAGCTTAAAGACGTGCGAAAGCATGATGTTTTTATAGCTGGCGATAAAAAACCTTCTTTGGACTTTGAATTTGAATTCACAATCAAATATGGTGAAACTGCTGGTGGAATTAACATCAACGGAATCTTATTTTACACAGGAGACAAAGCTGAATTAGACAAACTAGATAAAATGTGGAAAAAAGACAAAAAGCTTGAGCCAGATATGGTTATAGGTGTTTTAAATAGAGCTATGGAACTAGGTTATATTGAATCTATACCCTTATCAGAAAGACTTAGACTCCCACCTCCAATGAGACTTCCTCACTTTGTCAAAGAAGAGAATCAAAAGAAATAAGTTTTTAACTCTTCTTTTCTATTTTTTTTATGTATACATTCCTAAAGATACCTTTTGATGCAGGAAACCCTACGGGAAAGAAAGGCACTGCTAGCTCTCCAGAAAAGATATTTAAAATTCTAAAAAAGAAAGCTACTGAAGTAATGATTAATCAATCAAACTTTGATGAATCAATGAAAAACATTGAAGCTACAGCACTAAAAGAGTTTAAATCAGGAAACCAAGTTTGTTCTGTTGGTGGCGACCATTCAATTACATATCCTTTAGTCAAAGCTGCTTCGAAAGTTCACAAAGACCTTGCTCTAATTTATTTTGATGCACACTTAGATTGTGAAGATGATTTCTTACCACCTAGCCATGAAGATGTAATTCGAGCAATTGTTAAGAAAAAATTAGTAAAACCACAAAACATCGTTATAATCGGTGCTAGGAAATTTTGGAAGAAAGAAGTTGAATTCATAAAAAAGCACAATATAGAAGTTATTTATGGTCCTGTTGGGCGCTCTGATATTGAAAAATATATTAAAAATTTCTCAAAAAAGCATAAGCATATCTACATTTCGGTAGATATAGATGTGTTTGACCCAACTATTGCTCCAGACACAGGATATCCAGAAAAACATGGTTTTACCGAAGAGGAGTTTCGCAAATTTACTGAAAATCTGGACTTCAAGAGAATTATAGGTTTAGATTTAGTAGAAGTAGCACAGTCTAGCGAAAAAGAGCAAAAGACGATTACGCTGGCTTCGCGTGTAATCGGGTTTTTACTAGGTTAAAGTAACAACTTTTTCGAAACCTATATATATTTTATGTTCTATAGTTTAAACAGGAGATTACAATGAGTACATTATGGTTAAAAAAACAGAAAACCCACAACATATTTTTACGGGAAAAGCCGATTGAACTGCTATTATGCTTGATGAACCAAAACACTAAAGCTAAATACCCATCTATGCTAGCAAAAGAAGCAAAATGCACATACAGTCACACAGTACATTTATTACAAAAGATGGAAGCAAATGGGCTTGTAAAATTTGAGAAAAAGGGTAGACTTAAGTTAGTTGGCTTAACTAAGAAAGGCGAACAAGTTTCAGACCTTTTTGAACAAGTTGGAAGAACATTAGTCCATTAAACCAACTTTCTTTTTAATTTTTTTATTAAATTTTATTATTTTTTAGCAAACAGCCATATCAAAACCTATATAAATCACTCTATCCTATCGTATTTAAGGTGAAATTATGGTTGAAGGATATTGTGTAAAGTGTAAAGCTAAACAAGAAATGAGTAACGCAGAAGAAGTTACTATGAAAAACGGTAGAAAAGCTATGAAAGGTAAGTGTCCAAAGTGTGATACAGGTATGTACCGAATCACTGGTGGCGGAGCTAAAAAGAAATAACGCCAATTGCTATGCAATTTGCGGGATTGAAAATCTTTGATTTCCAATAAATCGTTTTTCTTATTTAATTTTTTATTTTTATTATATAATTCATCCTAATCAAATATTTTTAATTCTTAATTTTAGTATATCCTTGCGCTTTATATTTATCAACAAGCGCGTTATATATTTTTGGTAAAACTCGATTTTTTCCTTTTAAATTACGAAGTTGTTGTGTTGTTGACAAAATTATCTCAATTGTTCGTTGATTATTATCTAACTTAGGAATATGACTTACTGAATTTTTAGTTCCAAAAGATTTAATTTCAATCGGCTTATATGCCCAATTATTATCGCCAATTATGATCTCGAAAACAGGTTCACCCTCAGCAGTTACAAGATATTCTCCAGGTAAGCGCCGATCATTCCATTCACCAACATGATCAATCATTCTGTAAGTAAAATCATTAATCATTCTATGTCTATGCACTGTACGCAAAGCTTCAGCAACAAATTCAACATCATTTAATTCCATAATTTTATTATGAGATCCACGATATATAGAATCAATAGGTATTTCACAATTGTATGGTCCTATTTTAACAAAGTTCTGACGTTTATTCATTTTTTTTAGAGGATTCTGGCGGTAAAACGTAACTATAACTTCACCATCAGTTAAAGCCTTTTTTTTATGGTCCCACTCAAATTCTATTCTTTTTTCTATCATATATATGATACAGAATAAACTTTAAAACTATTTATATAAATTAAAATAAATAAATAAATAAGAGCGAGCAATTAAGCTAGCTCAAATTCTGCATAAACTCTTGCTGAGACTTCTACATCACCTGCAAGGATTTGTGTATCTGCATGAACTCCACCAGCTACAGCTGAAGCTTCTTCAATCTCTGCATAAGCCATTCTATGCACACCATAATCCCAACTAGAATCGCTAATTGAAATCACTCTATAGACTTTCAATCCCATTCCAGCAGCTAATGCGTCTGCTTTTGTTCGTGCATCTCTTGTTGCCTTTTCCAAAGCATCTGCTTTTAATTCATTTTGTTCTTCTTCACTAACTGAAAATCGAACATTGTGAATATTATTTGCGCCACCTTCAATAGCTGCATCTAAATAAATTCCAACTAAATCAAGTTTATCTGTAGTAACTTCTAATGTATGGCTAGCATGATATGTTGACTCACAATCAGAATCATCTCTACCATAATAACCAGTTTCACAAACAGGTCTATCCCATAAATTATAGTTCAGAGTTTTGAAATCATCATCTGAAAGTCCTGCTTTTCTAAGAGCTACTAAAACATTGGCCATCTCATCTGAATTTTCTTTCTGAGCAGCGGCAGCTGTATCAGCTTCGTTTTCAAAACCAATTACAATTGTCGCTTCTGTTGGTTCTGTTGTTGCTGTATATTCACCATTTACTGAAACAGTTTGACCACTTGGATTAACATTAGGCAAATCAATATCTGCTGCAGAAATAACTGCAACCATAGCAATAGCAATAGATACTATTGTTATAATCATCATATGTTGATTTTTCATTGTAATAATACAAGAATTTAATCATTTATAAGATTCTAGATAGCTACGAATTGTTTCGTAGTAACTAATAATTCTTATAAAATACGATAATAAATTACTTAATGGGAAATGGTCGTAATATTGCAGAAGAACAAAAAGATAATAAAGTTGAAATATACAAAGCAAGATTAGCTAAACAATTAATCAAAGATGGAATTGTTTCTAAAAAAGATATGTTAGAAATATGTGAAATGGGTTTTGATACCAGCATAACTATATCCAGATCTAAGTCTATTGATTATCATGTAATGGCTATAAATAATCAACCATCTGAACTTGAGTATGCTATTAGCAAAAGCGTTGATGGAAATAGATATAAATTACTATTCCACAGCAATGGTGATATTAAAATATTAGAATTATGTACGGGTGAATATGGATATGAAGAACACACTAATTCATATATGGCATATCAACGATTCAAAGAAATACTAATGGAAAAACACGACCCGCTAAAAGAAACAAGAAGTCCATTATAATAATTTTATTTAACTCGTTTTTTAAGCAAATAAAGAACTAACATTACTAATCCTGCAGCAACCATAAACCAAAACCATAATTGTGGCTCTGCCTGGCTAATATTAACTGCAGACGCTACTGCAGGTTCTACAAGAACATCAGATGCTTGAGTTGATGACATAGCTTCACGAGTTCCAAGTTTACTTGCAACTGATTCATCTAAAACAATACGACCACCATAAAACAGCTTCTGAGTTATAAATCCAGATACAGCAGATATACCTAAGATAGATGGAACAATCATTTTATTCAAAGCATCAATAAAGCTCGGCTGTTTTTCCTGTGGTGCAAAAACAAAGATTTCGCCAGCAGTTTCGTACAACTTCATCTTATTACCTCGCTTTGACCATTTGTAATATCCTGACTTAATCAAACCTGCTTTTTCTAATTGTGTTATATTATAATCAACAGTTGTAAGTGGCAAATCTAACTCCTTAGCAATCTGAGATATTGACTTCTTCTTATCAAGAGCCTCAAGTATCTTACGAGCAGTCTTATTAGACAATATCTTCGCAGTCTTTGGAGATAAAAACTTTACAACCATAATTGCTATAAACTCAATAAAGTTAAAACACTTATGAAAGCACTAACTTTACGCCAGCCATATGCAGAACTAATGATTCAAGGTAAGAAAACAATTGAAATCCGAATGTGGAAGACTGACTTCCGTGGTGAGTTTTTAGTTCATTCTGCTAAGAAAACTTTTGAAAGAGATTGCTCAAAATTTGGATTTGATCCAAATACAATGGTTACAGGCAAGATTCTTGGTAGAGTAACTCTTGTTGATGTAAAAAAATATGAAACAGTTGAAGAATTTAATGCTGATTTTGACAAACACAAAGCAGAAGCTCGCTGGTTTAGAAAGCCTTGCTATGGTTTCATTCTAGAAAACCCAAAGCGAATTGATACTCCAATCCCTGCCCGAGGCTCACTAACCTTCTTTGATCTTGATATTTAGAACATTTTTTAACTTTTTCTCGCAGTTCATATAATGAATAAATGGGCATATTTTAGAGAAAAACATATTGTTCAATCTAGTGAAATACTAGACACATTAAGAGGTGATTATAAAAATGCACTACATCATTTTTCACTTTGCTGTAAAGATGAAGAATTTGAACCACTTCAAAAATTTGAAGAATATTGCTTTGTAAATCTAGATAATGCAACTGCTGAAGAAATTATAATTACAGCAGTTATTGATGGACTAGTCGATCGAATTAATGACTTAGCTAAGAAAGGTTATTTTAAAGGTCGGATTGAAAAGGAAATTACACATAGGTTCTATGAAGTATTAGGTTCGATAGCAGCTGAACAATATGATTATCATCTTAGAATAAACAAATGGCCTAAAGAAGCTTAGAATATTCTTTCAACCGCTCAACAGTTTGCTTTACTACAAATGGTTCTATAAAATTCTCAACAACAGCTGGAATTGATTCACAGATTTGATAACCGTCTTGCCGTTTCTCAACTAGCTTAAGATTACGAAGGCGTCTTAATTGACGTCTTATGTTTGGCGCTGATGCACCTCGCTTTTCTCCCAAAGCTCTTAAAATTTCAGTTGGCTCAAAGCCTTTTCCTTTGTTCTCTAACAAAAGTTCAAAAATATTAACAATCACGTCTCTCGATTCTCCTGGTTGAAGCAATCCAACAGACAAAAGAAACTTCCTCATTAACTCTTTCCTATCCAACCCAACAGGACTTTCATACTTACGTATAGTTATTTCTTGCAAAGGTATGTCCTTCATAGAAGTTTTACTCATATAAATTAAAAGAACTGATTATTTATCAAAGTTTCTAGCAAAATTATTTATAGAATTATATATTTAACTATATATGAGTCTGAATAATAACTATATTCTAATTGGTATTATACTCTTTGTAATCATAATCATACTTTTCTTTGTTCAATCTTCTATGCAATTCGATAGGCTAGAAGGTGATTTTTCAGCTGCACAACAGACAAGTGAAGGACAAATCCAAGTAATAGAAAAATATACATTAACTAATGGTCAAAGTCAAGATTTAGCGTTTGGTGGTGAGTATGTTTGGCACGCAGATTCAGGTCAAACTGCAAGAAATGTAATTATCAAGATGAACTCAGGTGATGAAATAGCGATATACACGAACCCTGAAACTGTCAAGCACATTGGCGGGTTAGCATACAGCAATGATTATATCTGGGGTGTTGACTGTCAACTACCATATGGCACTGATTATCAAGGCAGTATTTACAAAATAGCTATAGATAAGCTAGAAGAAGGTCTAAGTTGGGACATTGCTATTAAAAGTAATTTTAGTGCAAGTTACCCTTATACTAATCAAAACGCAGGTCTAACTTGTGAAGATGATGAATGCAGATTCTTGTGGCTAGCAAACTGGGGCGAACCTAGCTCAATATATAGAATAGACACAGAGAAAGCTATTGCAGATGGTTTTATCTCACAAGATAGCATCACTAGAACATTATTACCTAAAGGAATACACACAAACTTCCAAGGATTAGCATGGGCTAATGAACACATATGGGTTACTGATTCAACACCTGGAAACCAAGCAATATTAAAAATAGACCAATTTGAAGGGTTCATTGTTCAAGAATATTCCTTAAATGAATTTATACTTGAAGAAGACTGTCCAAAAAACGCATGCGAGGGAGAAGGTTTAGCATTTGATGGGGAGCACTTCTGGTTCAGCACTACTCGACCTCAAAAGCTATATAAGCTCGTAGTATGACGTTTTTAATAAAATTCTATCTATATATATTCTACATTTTATTATATTTTAGCGCAGTATAGCGTTTTTTGTACTTAAAATCTCTAAAATCTGCTAAAAATAGCTAAATTACATAAACTGCAGCCATTTTACATTATTTTGCCTCTTTTCCATATTGAAAAGAATAGTATATGTTTGCAATATTGAAACAATATAAGGTATATTGCAATATTGTAAAGAATGTATTGTCGGTATATATATTTACTATATTGAAAAGAACTATTGGTCGTTTTCTAATTTAGGGCTAGAAAAGTAAGGATAACCTATAAGTATATTGCAATATTGCAAAGAACTATGTGTTTAATTTGTTAATGTATATATATTTGCAGTATTGAAAAGAATTAACACTATTTTGCTCAAACTAGTGCCAAACAGGAACAAAACTTTTGATATATGATTAAAAGTTTTAATAGCATACTTACAATATTGTAAAGAATATATACAAAAAATAAAAATTACTTACCATAAAGGTAACAACCTAATAGTATCAAAATAAATGATGCTCCTGCAAAGCCATTAGTAAGTATAATAGGCATATTGTTTAGTTCTAAGCCATATAATATCCATACAACTGTGCCTGCAAGTAGGCCAATATAAGTTATAACTGATATGTCCTTAGCACTTTTTCTTTGAAATATCTTAATAATTTGTGGTAAATTGAACAGTCCGCTTCCTATTCCAAACGCAGTTGCTAATGTTGCTAGTATTGACATCAAAGACATTGCTTCTACGCATTATTAAACATATCTAAAAAAGAAAATATTATATGTAAGCACAACACAATATATTATGGCAGATCCATTAGGTGGTCTCGGAGGTGGTGGCTTAGGTGGCGGCCTTGGAGGTGGAATGAAAGGGCTCGGAGGTGGCTTAGGCGGAGGTCTAGGTGGTATCTCAATTGGCGCAGTTTTCAAATGGGTCTTAATTCTAGCAGCAATAGTTGGAGTTTTATCAGCAATACTTATTTTCGCACAAGTTTTGAGCATTGACCTGGGGGTCAACCTTCCAATAGGACTAGAAACACTAGGTATTATAGCTGGACTGTGTGCATTCATCACAGGTCTAGATACTCTCTGGAACACACTTAAGAATCATGGTGGCGGACTAGGAGGATTATAATGTCCATGCTAGCAGCTCTAGCGATTATTTTTGGAGTATTACGTAGTCTATCGGGGTTACCTCAAGCATATAAGATTTTTAAGAGAAAGAGTGCTAAGGATATATCAATTATAAGCGTACTACTAGTGTTTTCAGCTACCATCGTATGGATAGCATATGGTTTAGAAATCATGAACACACCAATTCTTATAGCAAATGGAGTTGCAGCATGCGCCACGTCTGTTGTTATTTTTGGCTGGCTTAAGTACGGAAGATAAACTTATCGCTTAATACATCTTAAGCGAGATTATTTATATTATTAAGCACTTAACTCAATATGACAGTTATTCAGAGATTAGAAGCTGAGTTAAGAATCCGTGGACTCAGCCCTAAAACAGTCTCCACATATATATTACACTGCACTAAATTCCTTGAATTCCTCAACAAGCCCATAGAAGAGGTTGAAGAAGATGATGTTAAGAGCTATCTTGCAGAAAAGATGTCTCATGATGCTGCTCCTCGCTCAATTGCCCTAACAAAAGCTGCGATTATGTTTATGACTAATGAAATTTTAGGTAAGTCAATCAAGTTCAAAACACAGAAAATCCCTCGCTCAGTTCCAGAAGTTCTAAGCAAGGAGGAAGTTAAATTATTAATAGACACTGCAAAACACAAGAACAAACTAATGCTTGAACTGCTTTATTCTAGTGGCCTACGACTGAGTGAGTTAATTAGCTTAAAAATAGAAGACTTGGAACTTAACACTAAGACGGGCTGGGTTCGAAGTGGCAAGGGAAACAAGGATCGCATGATCATTTTATCAGATAAGGTTATTGAGCACCTTAGAGAGTTTATCGACGATCGAAAAACAGGGTACATCCTCCAAGGTAGAAATGGCAAACTATCTCCTCGAACTGTGCAGATCACGCTAGCTAATCTCGCTAAAAAAGCGAACTTAACTAAGAAAGTTCATCCACACATGCTTCGGCATAGTTTTGCTACACATTTATTAGAAGCTGGAACTGATATCAGAAAAATCCAAGTCCTGCTCGGCCATTCTGACCTTAGCACAACACAAATTTATACTCAAGTATCTAACAAAGAACTTAAGAAAATCCAATCACCTCTAGATGATTTATAGCTAAAATCCGACATAAAATATCCTTACAGTCTACTGCTTTTTTAGGCTTCAGGCATTTTGGTTTTTTTCTCGGGGCGATATTTTACAGATAATATATACAGAAGATATTTTTGAAAATGGTTTTTAGAAGGAACTTAGTCAAAGTAAACCTTGCAATTCAGTTTTAATGCGAAAATATGCCGTATCTGCTTCACTAGGATTAGTTATATTAGCAACATCTGCAATATATGCTTCATGTTGATCAAGACTCCAAACAGTTGGCGTATCTATTATAGCAGGGATATTAATGGAATTTTTAGATACAACAAGTAAAAATCTCAACGTAACGCCCCATTTTTCTGATTTTGTTTGGTGTTCAGCCTCGTGTTCACTCATATTTTTAATATCACCTTCAATAACTGACTCCATTTGACGACGTCCTTTATACAAACAATCACGGAGAGCTACACGACAGGCACCTGCAAGTTCTTCAATATTTGTATAAATATTTCCATCACTTATCTTAATCCAATCTTCATCGATTTCGTTGCTTCGTTGAGTATATTCAAATGCAGTTAGATTATTTGAACCACGTAAAATAAGATCTCGAGTTAGTTGCTCGTCTTTTTTAGTGATTTCTTGGATAATTTCATCTCGATTAATCGATTCTGCCATATTTCACTATCAAATAGTTCGCTTTTAAGGGTTTTGAATCACTTATTCTTTTTTATGCGAATAATCAACACCTGGTAGAATATTCAAGGTCATTGCTGCATGAGCTGGATCTACACGACGCGCTAATGGCTTTCCATAAATAAAATCCGTTGCTTGCTTTCCACCATAAAAGTGATGCTTTTCAATTGCGTGTATATTTTCTCCAGAATAATGCATTTCCGTAGCAGTACGCGTATTCAATACAATAGCAGACTCTTCTGTATTAAAACTCGCACCATCCCAAGGACATGGAAGCGTGTCTAATCGAGAAAAAACCTTTACAGAAAACTCACCAATCTGAAAATATGTTTCTTTGATCTCCCTTGTACGCTTTTTCTTCTCGCTCCAACCTAACTTTTCTTCACGCATCCTATACCTTGCAGTATTACGTTTAGCTCTAGCACTGAATAATAAATAAGACATCTGATCAGACATCTGCTTATGAGTTATTCCTAAACGCGCCATAGTGGCTTCGTCTTCAGCAATGATATCCATAAGATTCTCCTCTGGACCCATTAAACCTTGCTGATTAGCACTAGCTAATAATATATCATTTACTTCTTCTATTGTTCTAATTGGTTGAGGAATTGGTTCAGTTCGTGGATAGCTTTGTGTCTGATTACACATATCAATTACCATATATCACTCCAAAATAACACTTTTTAAGGCTTTTGAAAAAGAAATTTTAGAAGGAATTACTTCTCATTGCTCTTATCCCATTCAGCAACTTCTACTTTATTTCCATCAGGGTCTTCAAACATAAAGTAGTGGTATGGATGCATGAAGTTTACATATTCAATCTTACTTATGCTCTTAGGTTTAAGCTTCTTTACCCGAGCACGCTCTTTTTTTATATCATCAGTATAGAACCCTATGATAACATTGTCTCCTTTCTTATAATTTAGATTATCAAAAGCAGGTCTATATATTCCTAAAGTAACGGTCTTACCATCATCAAAATCAGCCCATCTAGTCTTATATCTTGCTCTAATCTTTTTCTTAAAGAAACTTTCCCAGAATTTAATCGCTATGTCTAAGTCTTTAACACATACATATACATTACTCATCATACTAATAGCCATATGTTAATACAATTCAAAAACATATAAACTTAATCATTACTTAAATATTTTCAGAAGGAATTATACTGTAATTTTTCCAGTAATTGCGTAAAACACTGCTGCAGGTTCTTTGTAAAACCATTCTAATCTTTTGATTCCAGTTCCTAAGGGAAAATGCTTTGCTATATGATATAATTCGTGACGAACAGTGCCGCGACGTGCTCCGTTCTTAAATTTTTTAATATCTAATTTAACTAGCGGAATAATTCTATCGTTGTCAACCTCTTCAAAATCGAGCCATTTATCTGTGTCTAAATTAAATCCAAACATTTTTACCCGGGAACCTGGAATTGTCTTATCTTCTGCTTCATAAAGAAATGGAACTATTGTATATGGTAAATTAAGAGCTTCTGCTTCTTCTTTAACAATTTTTTCTAACTGCTCTTTTGAATGAATGCGTTCAGAATTAAGCTCAAGGATACTTCCTGCAATCAATGGGCCAAAATATCCTGCTACTGCTCCACCAATATATTTAGCTAATTCAATCATTTCTTCCATATTATGCTCTCAAAGTTGAGAAATGTTTCTCAATTGTATTAAAATTATCTATGATTGCATTGATATGCTCTTCTTTTTTAGGATGATTTGGTGATGCTTCTAAGTGTTCTTTTAATACATGAGTATTAACTTTAATATCAACAACAT
Source organism: Candidatus Woesearchaeota archaeon (assembly GCA_018692915.1). GTDB lineage: Archaea > Nanobdellota > Nanobdellia > UBA10117 > JABICX01 > JABICX01. The sequence goes on from JABHLG010000008.1 coordinate 31,159, forward strand.
CTGAAGGAAGGTCATATAAATCAGCATTACTTCTATCCATCAATTGATTATATGTACATCTTGAACCTATTGGAAAAACACTAACAAGTTCTTTATCTTCAAATCCAAATGAGCTAATAATTATACCTGAACGCCATTCTATACTGCCATTTTTATTATTATGTGCATACACTACATATGTTTTTCTTATGTCTAGCTTATTTGCTTGTATCATGTTTTCACTTTAAAATAACAATTTAAAAGCCTTTTGAAAAGGATTTTCAGAAGGAATTACTTTAAACCTGGACGATACACTTCAAAATTTGAATTATAGAAATCATCTGTTTTTATATATATACCAGATCCTGTTGGATTTTCTTTTACTAAACCGCTTTTCCGAAGGTGATTTAAGTATCGCTCTCCACACATTATATTTGCACCAATTAAATCATCAATATGAATGCCTTGTTCAGGAATCTTTGCGAGAAATTTAATAACATTTATACCCTGTAATCCTTTTTGTGGTCTATCTTTAGTAATTATTTTTACCATAGCGCCTCCTTTTTCTAGTAATATCTCATGTAATTCCATAATCTAAATATCTTAAAAATCTTAAAACAATTTGTATTGTCAAAGAATGTTATTCTTTTTGAAAGCTACTTTATCAAATTAGAATTAAAACTTATCTTCTTATGTAAAATATAAACTATAACAAAAGCGACTGCTCCAGCTAAAATCCTACTCAACATTGGTCCGAACATAACAAGCTCTACAAACACATACATAAAGACCATATTAATTAGTAGATCAAAGACAGATATCGATAAAAATGCAGTAAACTGTGTCTTTACGCTCTTAGCTTGCGACTTAAATGCAAACTTTCTGCTAAAAATGTATCTTAGAGTGCTTCCAAATGTAAATGATATAACTACAGCAATTTGATAGTGAACATCTGTAAATAATATCAAATAGAACGCCAGCAACTCGAAAATACTTGAAAAACCTGCAACTGCACCAAACCTAATCATCTGCGCAGATTTGCTGTTTTTAAGAAACTCCTTTATCGATCCTAGGTTCATATTGAACTAACTCTGAAAACATTAAAAACCGTTCGAATAGCGCAGGTGATGTATATTATACGTAAAAAAATAAAAAATAAAAAATAAAAA
>JABHLG010000013.1 GCA_018692915.1 Candidatus Woesearchaeota archaeon
CCACGACCACCTCTATGTCCAGCACCTCTGTGCTTTTTTCCAGCGCCCCATCCATGAGTTCTACTACCTCTTTGCTTTACAGATTTCTTTTGCTTTCGGATAACCATTACATCATCCTCCGTAATAGTTTATTGATTTCAGGGCCTCGGTAGCCTAATGCTCCGTGCATTGAATATGGTTTCTTAATTCCGCCTCGCTCATATCCGCCTTTTGGTGGACTTAATTTGAAGAATTGTTTCATTCCTTCAACATCTTTGATTTTGATTTCACTATTTACTAATTTCTTTGCAAATGTTTCAGAAGTTAATTTATGTTGCTTAAGATATTCTGTAGTTAATTTATTATCTCCAACAACTCTACCTCTTTTTTCAATAAGCTCTTTAACAGTTGCTTCATCAACTTCACCAAAAGTACAGTAGTCCTTTACTTTTGATATCATTCCCATATAATTATCATTAGCTGTAATAATTATACAGCGATGCTTTCTACGAAGTCGTAATAGCTCCATAGTTGTTTCTATTTTTTCAGTTACACCTACTCCGCCACGGATTCGGATAACTGCCATTAGCTTTGGAGCTTCCTTCTTTTCTGTTTTCTTTTTAGTTTCTGCCATTTTTAATATATTGAACCATATTTTAAGTTGCAATTAACAACACGTTGACGTGTTCCTTGCTTAAGTGCCTTCATTGTAGCAGAGACAAGATTTGCTTTTTGTCTTGATTGTCCTTTTGTTTTACACCAAACATCTTTAATTCCTGCTAATCTAAAAATCTTTTTGATTTCATTATCAATAACTAATCCTGTTCCTTTTGGAGCAGGCATGAATTTAACTTCTACGCTAGCTTCTTTTCCTTCCATCTTAAATGGAATTGAGTGAGGTTCGCCACAGGTACATTGCCATGAACCACATCCTCTTGAAATTTGAGTTAAATTTAATTTTGCATTTCTAACTGCTTTATCTCTTGAAGGCATTGTTTCTTTAGCCCTACCAATACCAATACCAACATATCCATCTTTACCTACAACAGCCATAACAGAGAAAACAGGTTTATTACCTTCTTTTGTTTTCTTTTGAGTTTGTCTAAAAATTCTACGTTTTCCACCTCCGAATTTTCCTTTTGCTTGACCAATTAATATAAAATCTGTTTCTAAATCAGGTATTAACATATCAACGATTTCAGCTTCCATAATTCTGTGTCCTGACTCGATAATTTCTGCTATATCTGTTATTTCTTTAGATTTAACTCGTCTGCCAAGTTCTGTCTTTGGTCTCCAAAGTTCTAACTTGGACATCTTTTCTTCTTCTGTCATTTTTCGATCTCTTGGTTTAAATGCCATTTTTTTCGCTTCCGTAACGCACGGAGTCGTCCGTGATATAACCTTCACGAACTCCTGTCCTTATGTGCGAAAGATTATAATTTCTTCTTTACAGCCTCCATGTCTTTTGATAAATCCTTTGATTTTGTGTGTTTTCCTAAAATTCTATCTTCACTTGGAAAAACTTCTGGGTTGTGTGGAATATTAAGTTCTGAATCAACTGCTCCTTTTAATGCAGCATAAATAACTGAACCTTTTGTTGAGTGATAAAGTCCTGCATCAAGAATAACTTCTGAAACTTTTGCTTTTTTTGCAGCATTTGCAATAGCAATACCTGTTAGATAAGCAGCAGAAATATTATTACAACTATGCTTCCATCCAGCTTTAACAAGTTCCTTTGAATGTACTGAAGCAATTACCTTATCTCCGCTTTCAGTATAATTGAATATTTGACATATAATGTATTTGTTAGTTTTACGGATAACTAATCTTGGCTTTCTTGACAGTAGTAATGCTAAACGATTATGATAATTAGTTTTGCCAGCTCTTCGTCTTCTAAACTTTACAGTATATCTAGGTCCACTTGCCATTCTAATTAAATGCCTCCTGTTTTGTGATTAGAATTAGCAAATCTTTGATTTGTGCCATTATTTTTTAGTCTCCATTTTTATCATTTTATTCTTTTCTGCATAAAGCAACATGTGCTTTTTACTTCTAAAAAAGCCACCCTTTGCTAATGAATATAATCTTCTATATGCTTTATCAATTAGTTGTTTCTTTTCTTGTAGGTCTTTTAATGTCTTTCGCTGAAGTCGAATTTTGTTAATCCAAGTTCGTTTCTTTGGAGTTCTAGCTTTCTTTCCACCTTTTCTTGATCCTTGACCTTTTCTTCGTCCTTTTTTATGTTGAATATGTAATTTTCTAGCTCTGTGTCGAGAAACACCTTTTCCATGAACAACTTCTATCTTTCCTTCAGCAATTAATCCACTAATATCTGCCTTTGTGATTGCTGCTTTTACATCTTCTGCAGCTTCAGGATTAATCTTAACTCTTTGCTTACCAACTTTTGCTATTTTAGCTGCTAGCTTTTTCTGAACATTTAATTTCATTGAGCTTTCTTCCAAGAAAGTTCGCAAAGAAACGTTGTTTCTCCGAAACAACTGCTTCGCAAATCTTATTGGTTACCTCCAGATTTCATATTTTTAGATTCTTTCTTTTCTTCCATTGGTTTCTCTTCTACTTTTTCTTCTTTCTTAGCTACACTTTTTGGTTTAGCTAAGCTTTGCTTAGTTGTAGGTTTCTCTTCAGCTTTTTTTGCTGGTTTCTTTACTTCTTCTTTTTTTGGTTCTGCTTTTGATTCTGATTTAACTTCTTGTTTCTTTTCAGCTACTTTTGGAACTTCTTTCTTTTCTTCCTTAACTTCTTTTTTATCTGCTTTAACTTCTGGTTTATCTTCAGGTCCTTTCTTTTTATCTTCTTTAGCTGCTTGTTTCTGGCTCATCTTAGATTTTTTCTTTTCATCTAATTCTTTTTGTGCTTTCTTATCTAATTTAAGCTTCTTTGCAATCTTCTTTGAGCTAAGGCTTTCCTTAATTTGAACAATCTTTTTGTCAAGATTTGGGAAATTAAGAACTTGAATATTAAGTTTCTTTGCTTCGAGTAATATTTCTAATCTTTTTTTGTTACTCATCTTTTTCAGAACAACTACTTCTCCTTTTTTGATGAACTTTAAGTGTTCTGGTTTTGATACAGAAACTTGTTGAATATTACCTTTAACTAATCCTCTTACTTTTTCTGGTGCTTTATAACCAATTGAAACCATTGTTGGTTTTCCTCTTCGTCTTAATCTAAGCTTAGAGTGAACTCCTTTTGGTTTTCTCCAGCAATTTTTAAGCCTCTTAAATCGCTTGCCTTCTTGACGTAGGAAATTTGGTTTTTCTTTTGCCATTATATTGCTTTACCTGCCTTTTCAGTTATAAATATTCCATCTTGGAATATACGTCTGTCTTTTTTTCTTAAACGTGTTGCTTGTTCAAGTCTTGATGCTACAAGGCCTGCTGCTTCCTTATCATGTGATGAAACAGTTATATCTTGTCCTTCGATTCTAATTTCTGAGTCAGTTGTTACTTTTACTTTTCTATGCTTTTTTTCACCTAAGAAATTCTGAATAGTAATTTCATTGCCAGATTGTTTAACTGACATTGGAAAGTGAACTGAACAAACTTTAAGTTTGTAAACAAAAGGCTCTTGTAAGCCTTGTATCATATTTCTAATATGTGATTTAATAGTTCCAACAATGGCTCTTGATTTTGCTATATCTGAAAAACCTGTTACATCAAGTGCATTATTTTCTAATTTAATATTAATTAAACGAGTAGGATACAATCTAGTAAGTTCTTTTCCTTCTTTACTGATTGTAATTTTATTACCTTCAATTTTCGCTTGAATGCCTTCAGGTATATCTATCTCGTTTTTCATAGTTTAGTATACGTATGCTAAAAGCACACCTCCTAGTTTCTTTTCTTTAGCTTCGATATGTGTCATAATTCCTTTTGGAGTGCTAAGTATAATCCGACCAAAGTCTTTTGCAGGTAAATATCTCTTTTCAAATTTCTCTAATTTATCTAATGTAACTGAAAATCTTGGTTTAATTACATTAACTTTATTGATTTGTTTTGCTAATTTAATTAAAACTGAACCGCCACGCAGGTCTTTTCTTACATTTAAATCTGCAATGTATTTTTCAATCTTAAATATCTTTAAAACAGCTACAATTACTTTAGATGCAGGACTAATTACAATCTCATTCTTACCTGCTGCTTCTGCATTATTCAAAGCAGAGAGCACATTTGCTAAATTATCTGTAGTTACCATTTTATCTTAATTTTTTAAAGCCAAGCTCTTTGGCTACCTCCCTAAAGCATCTTCTACATATGTTTAGACCATATTTACTAATGTGACCTTTATTTCCACCACATCTTGTGCATCGAGTCATAGCTAGGCCAAATTTTCTTTTATTAGGAGCATTATTTCTAATAAATCTTTTTCTCTTTGTTTTCCCAACAATAACTTTCTTTATTCCTATTTTTTTCATTGATCTTCTCCAGTATTAACTCCTAATTTATCTTGTGCAAATTTAATTGCATCTTCTTTAGATATTGTGTGTGTTTTATGAATTTTAACTTTCATTAATCTACGATTTTTAACTCTATATCCTCGCCGCATTAATGAAACTGCGACTTCTAATCCAATAATTCCAATCTTTGGATCGTATTTTACTTCAGGTATATCAATATACTCTGGGACTCCAAAAGAGAATCCATTTTCAGTAAAACTTTTTGGATTTAATTTATTATTAACTGCTAAAAGTAATCTTCCAAGAAGTTCTTCAGCTTCTTTTCCTCTTAATGTAACTTTTATGCCAATAGGTAATCCAATTCTAATCTTCCATGAAGCTAATCTTTTCTTTGCAGTAGTTTCTACAACTTTTTTCTTTGAGATTTTACCTAATAGTGATTTAGCTTTTTCCATATTAGCAGTATCACCATGAGTTCCAATATTTAGGACGATTTTCTCAATTTTGATTTCTCTCATTTTATTTTCAGCCACTTTAGTTGCTTTACTCTTTTTTGCAACTGAAGTTGGCAAATCTTTGATTTGTTTCATTTTTTTATTCTAATTTAATAACAGGTTTATCTTTACCTATAACTATAATATGTTTAATTGCACTTTCAAGTTCAACTTTCCCTGAAACTAATCTTACAACTCGATGTTTTCGTAAAGTTCCAGTTTCTTTAATTTCAGCTAACTTTGCTACAATTCCTGTATGTTTTCCTCCAATTAAATAAACAACAGCGCCCTTGTTTAAACTTAATTTGTCTTTTATTTTTTGGGTGCTTGTATCAAATATAATTACATCATTTGTCTTATAATCATCTTTACCGACTAAAATATTCCAACCATTATTGAAGTTTAATTGTGTTTTCTTAGCAGAAATAGAAACTTTATTTTCAATTCTTAATGGAATTAAATTAGCTTCACTATCTGCTATTTTAATTGGGAATAATTTTCCTTGTTTGTTTAGTAAAATTCTATAATGTATATTAAGTTTTGGTATTGATATAACATCAAATAAACCGATTGGTAAGTGTATTTTTCTTACCGTTTTATTATTGATTAATATTGATTTTGAATTAAGTAATGTTTTTACTTCCTTACTTGTTTTAGTAATGCTAAGTAAATCTCTTATTATAACAACTAATGGCATTGAACTTTTTAAATTATGTGCTCCAGGTATAGGCTTAGCTATCCATTTTGATACTTTTCTTTTAACAGGCCATGATCTTGGCGCTGCTAATCTACTTAGATGTTGTTTTTTACTCATTTTTTAGCCCCTTTAACTACTTTTTTTTCTGTTTTCTTTTCTATTGCTTGTTTTCTTTTTGCATCATCTAATTTCAAATCTATTGCAATTACATTAGATGGATGAATAGGATAAAATGAAGTTCTTCCTTCACTTTTTTTGTGCTCAGCGCCCTTAATATGAAGTCTGTATTTCTTTAAATCTACTTTTTCAATTACGCCAATAATTCCATTAAATTGCCCTCGAAGTATTTTTACCCTATCTCCAGTTTTAGCAGGGAAACTTCTACGAGTGTATTTTTTAATCATCTCTTTATTTAAGTGGATAGCCATCATCTTTCTTCGCTTGTGAAGTGGAGCATTAGCAATATATTTTCTCTGCTTTCTAGGTTGCTTGCTTCTTAACCAACTTAAACTTAATTTAGTTCTCATTATAATACCATGCTTGCGATTTTAGCTAACTGTGACCATCGCAGTGCAACCTCCTTAGCTATTGGACCTTTGATAACAGTTCCTTTTGGCATTCCAAGCTTTACGTCTCTTAAAACAATTCCTGCATTGTCTTCAAACTTAACTGTTGTTCCGTCTGCTCGCTTGTAGCCTTGTTTTTGTCTGATTATAACTACTGGGACAACTTTGTGTCTCATATCTGGCTTTCCAGCAATAACATTACATGTGCATAAATCTGCAATTGCAGCACACTGTTTTTTTCGTGTTCGTGTTTTGTAACTTTTAACTGTAATAATTTTAGCAATTCTAGCTCCAGAATTGTCTGCAATATGAATTGTGGAACCTGAAGGTAATCCTCTACTTACGTGAGCTTTAATTGATTTCATTGAGCTTTCTTCCAAGAAAGTTCGCAAAGAAACATCATTTCTACGAAATGACTGCTTCGCAAAACTTATTGGTTGCCTCCATTTTGATTTAACACTTCCACAATTACAAAATTCTTTGATTTTGAAAGAGGTCTACATTCTGAAATTCGAACTGTATCTCCTTCTTTTGCAGAGATACATACAGGATTATGAGCTTTAACTTTTGACCGTCTCTTCTCAAAACGCTCGTATTTTGATAAATAACGTCTTCGAGGCCATTCAACTGTAACAGTTTTAGCCATTTTTGCTCGGATTACTTTACCTTCAAATATTCTACCGCGCATTTTGTTATTTCCATGAATAGGACAATTTTTATCTTCGCACTTTACTTTATCTGCAACAACTTTAGGTGCTTTTGCTACTGCCTTAGGTACTACTTTTGCTTTAGGTGCTTTTGCTACAACTGGTTTCTTTACTACTTTCTTTGTTGTTTTTGGTTTTGTTTCTTTTACCATTATTTTTGTTTTACTCTATCCCAAGGCCGACCTTCCAAGTCAGACCCTTTGATTATGATTTTTTCGCCATTCAAGTCAATTGCGAGTTCAACACATTTCTTAAATACGCGCTTTTCTTTTCCAGCTTGTTCAATAACGAGCGTATGTGTTGTTTCGTCAACTATCTTTCCTGCAATTTTTTCGTTTGCGGAGTTTCTTGAACTTAATATTTTGGCATTTAAGCCAATAAGTTCATGTTTAACTATATTTTCTCCTGTTCGCATTTATTATATAGCCTCCACACTGTCTTCTGCAAATCCTGCTTCAATTAATAATTTTTTGGCAGATTTTCTTTGGTCTCCTTGAATTTCTATTGTGTTTCCTTTTACAGTTCCACCACATGCAAGCTTTGATTTAAGTGTTTTTGCTAAGGCCTTAATGTCAACCATCTTACGGTCAATTCCGTTAATGATTGTCATTTTTTTACCAAACCGACGTTTGATAACTGAGATTGTAACAATCTGCTTTTCCCTAGCAAGTGTAGAACACATGCACAGGTCAGATGTTAGGCCGCAAACATTGCAAATATCTTGACTCATTGTTTTTCAGTATTACCTCCTTGTTTATTTATAGTTATCATGCGCGCAATAGTTCTCCTAAGTGCTCGGATTTTTCCAGGGTTTTCAGGTGTTGAACCTGCACTTTTTTGTGCACGTAATTTAAGTAATTCTTTTCGTATTTCTGCGAGTTTTGATTCAAAATCCTTTATACTTAATTTCCGGACTTCTTTTGCTTTGATTATGCTCATTTTTTAGTCTCCTTCTCCTTTCGCATTGGTTTCTTATCAGCCTCGTCAACTGCTGTGCTCGGCTTCATCTGCGAAAGCTTATCTTCTTTTTTCTTAGTTGCGGGTTTCTTTGCAGGCTTTTTAACTTCTTTCTTAGCTGCAGGTTTTTTTGTTTCTTCTTTTTTTGTTTCTTCTTTCTTTGCAGGTACTTTCTTTATTTCTTCTTCTTTTGATTTGCTTGGTGATTCTAATTTTGCTGCTTTCTTTTCTTCTACAGGTTTATCTTCAGCAACTACATTTTTCAATTCTTTAGGAGTTTCTTTTACTTCTTCTATCTTTACAACAGGTTCAATAATCTTTATTCTATCAGGAATATATGTATCGGGCAACATTATACTAACAATAATTCCAACTGCTCCACTTCGAAGATTTGCTCTTTCAATAGCAACATCTATCTTACTAACTGCAATATCTCCACATTTCTTAAGATATCCACCATAAAATCGCCATGTTTTAGATCTCTGGCTTGGAATTCCTCTTCCAGATATCTTAATTTCTGCACCCATAGCACCTTCTTTTAAAATATTTCCAAGAGCTCTATAACCCAATGCTTTGAAACGTCTTGGTCCAAATCTTTCCATATCATCTGAGATTTTCTTTGCAACTGTTGCTGCAACTAAACTTGGTTTTAGAATCTCTCGGACTTCTATCTGAGGATTTTCTAAACCGAAATATGATTTTAATTCTGATGTTAATTTCTTTATTGTTTCTCCACCACGACCAATAACAATACCAGGTCTTACTGTATCAACAATTATTTTTTCACCCATTGGTGTTTTCTCGATAGTAATATTACCACAGCCTGCGCTTTTTGTAACTACATCATTAATCCGCTGTCTAATACGTAAGTTCTTAATTTTGGTTTTTATGAACTCTCTTTCTATCATTTTTTAGTTTTCTCCTTAGTTTTTTGTGCTACTAATTCAATACTACAGACTTTTCGTAGTCTTCGTCTTTGTCTTCCATAATGCCATAAGTTTGGCCCTTGTTGTGCTGCTGCGTGAATTATTGAAAGAGTTTCTTCATCTAATCCCTTATCTTTAGCATTTGCTTTGATTAAATTTAATAACATAATAGTGTGCTCACTGACTTTCTTTGGATATCGTCCAATGGACATTTTTCCTTTTCTATGTGGAACATCTCGCTTATATTTTAGGAATGGAACAGCGATTTTAGCATCTCTTACTTGTTCTAATAATGTAATTGCTTGGTTAACTTTTCTTCCCTTAATAAATTTCATAACCTCTGAAGTTGTTTTTAATGAAATTGGAAGATGTTTTCCACTAACTCTAACCATGCTCTTACTATCATATTCTTGGAAGCTATATTTTGCCATTTTAATTTTATTTTACACTTGCGTGTTTTGTTCCCTTAGTTGCACCAACTCCTGGTGCTTTGTGTGAAACTTCTTTTCGTGTTAACACAAATTCTCCTAAATATCTACCTAACATTTCAACATTTATTTCAACTGGATTGAATTTTTGTCCAGAGTAAATATGGAATGTGTGACCTACCATTTCAGGTAATACTATCATATCTCTACAATGTGTTTTTATTGGTTTGCTTCTACCTTTTTCTGCAGATTTAACTTGTTCAAGAAGTTTCTTTTGTTGGTCATTTAAACCTCTTTTTAGCACTCTACGTGCACGAGCTTTTAGATGATTAGCTAACTGAGAGTATCCCATATCTTTTAATTCTTCTAATTTTTTTCCACGATATAATATTTCTTTTATCATAGCCTTTTTCCAAAAAGGTTGGCGAAAAAACATTGCTTCTCGTAGTGCTAACGCACTCTAAGCAATTGCTTCGCAAATCTTATTGGTTTCCTCCTTGTTTTTTCATCTTTTATTTCTTCTTCCTACCCATTCTTCTAGCACCTATAGATCCAGATTTTCTACCTGCTGGAGCTCCTCGCTTAATAGCAGTAGGTCTTCCTAGGTTTCTTCGGTGTGTTCCACCGTGAGGATGATTACATGCATTCATTGCAACTCCCTTTACTATTGGGAATAATTTGTTTCTTGCTTTTCTAGCATGAAATTTGTTACCTGCTTTAATCATTGGTCTTGCTTTTCTTCCTGAGCCCGCAACTACACCGACAGTTGCTAAGCAATTTGCATTTAGTTCTTTTTTTGATTTTGAAGGTAACTTAATTGTTACTTTTTTACTGCCGACAGTAACTACTTGAGCTGAAGCGCCACAAGCACGTAAGAATTTGCCTCGGTCTCCAGGATTTGATTCAATATTACAAACGATAGTTCCTGGAACTGCATCTTTAAGTCTAATAACATTACCAATTTGAACATCTTTTGATCCAAAGCTTATTCTTTGTCCAACACGAATACTAAATGGTGCTGGAATAAGACACATTTGTTGATTATCTAATTCAACAATCATTAATGGTGCAGAGTGACCTATTGAATTAACAATATCTACAACTTCACCATATGTTTGCTCTTTAACTTCAGGATAAGCTAATTTTCCAAAGAATCAATGACTAGGAGATGCGTAACTAGGTCCGCCCTTTCCTCTTTTCTGAATTATTGTTCTTTTTGCCATTTTTCTTTATACTAATCCTAATTTTGCGTTAACATCTACTGCGCTTGTTTCTGGTGATAACTTAATAAAGGCTTTCTTAAAGCCCTTTTGTGTAATTTGTGTTTGAATATCAATAACCTTAGCTTCAAATTCTTTTTGTATTGCCCATTTAATTTGAGGTTTTGTTGCATTTCTTGCAACTTTAAATATAAGAGTATTATTTGACTCCATCTCCCGAACAGCTTGCTCAGTAGATATTGGTCCTACTAATATGTGACTTATATCATTTCCTTTCATCTAGCTGCCCCCTTTAAATATGGACATAATATACTAGTCATTGCAGTAACTTGTGCAGCATGTAATGGTGATATTTCTTTACCTACTGTGTGAAATACAATTCCTTCAAGCATATTTCTATCAAAAGTAATACCTAATTCTTCTGCTTTAGATTGTAAACCATAAACAAATGAGGGTAATGATTCTGCAGTCTCAATAGTACTAGTAAAATAATCAACCATTTTTCTCATATTACTATCTTGAACATCTCTTTTTATCATATGTATAATTTCTCCTTAGCTAATATTTCAATTGCGTCTTTTGTCCAGAAGCTATTTCTTCTAGATTTAAATCCTGGGCAAAGCATTTCTGCATTAAGCTTTTTAACATTAATTATATCAACACCTGCAATGTTTTTTGCAGCTTTAACTGCAGCTGTTTCTTTTGAAACAACAAATAAAGGTCCTCGTCTTCGAACATATTTTCTTCCTCTTCGAGTTCCTTTTCCTGCTCTTATTTTCTTGTCTTTTGATTTTTCAATTTCCTCTTTTAAGCCAAGACTTTCTAGTACTTTCTGAACTTCTTTTGTCTTTTTTAAGTCCATAAATTTATCATCAATAATTTTCAAAGTTTCAACATTTGCAGCCATAGCTGATCTAATTGCTTTTCTGTTTTCCTTTTTGTTAATATTTTCAATTAAAACCTTTTCAGATTTTGGTGGGAATGCTTTTCGTCCACTTATTGCGTTTGCAACAAATGCTCCAATAAATCCAAACTGCATTCCTCTGGAAAAAGAATATTTTCGCTTAATTCGTGATACTCCCTTACCATATGTTGTTTTATATTTTTGTCTTCGCTTTGTAGTTGCTGCTCCTTGCTTTGTTCCTGCATTTGGGTCTGAGCCATAAGCTTGTCTTTTCTTAGTTTGAATTGAAAAAACTGCTCTCTTAATTAAATCAAATCTAACTGGTTCTGAAAACTGAGTAGGTAAATCTACTTGTCCTTTTTTCTCTCCAGTTATTAAATATAATTCTGCTTTCATTATCCTTGTTGGCTCCTTAAACTAATTAATTGTAATTCTGGTGCTTGTGGTATTTGTTTTGCTTTTGTTCGAATTGTAGGTGTTATTCTAATAAGTCTCTTTTTTGGTCCTGGAATTGAACCTGCAAATAAAAGATAATCTGATTTAACAAGTCCATAATTTACAATTCCACCGTTTGGATTAATTTCTTGGTCCTTTGGATTTGAAATAAGTAAAACTTGTTTATTATATTCAGTTCTTGTGTGGAAACCCATTTGACCTGGGTGTGGAACTGTGTGTGTTTTTGCGCCTGTAAAAGGTCCTAGTGTTCCGATTCTTCGGACACCTTTTTCAGATTTATGGAACTTCTTTCGAACGCCAAATCGCTTAATTACACCCTGGTAACCTTTACCAGTTGTAACTGCATGAACATCATAATAAACTCCAGATGTAAGAATTTCTGAAACTTTAATTTCTTTTCCTAATAGTGCTTTAGCATAATCAAATTTTGCTTTAACATCTTCTCCACCAATAGCAATTTCAAATAATTCAGGTCTTTTCTTACCAAAACCTGCTTGCCGTGGTTGAGTTTGAACTAAAATTTTAATATCTACTGCTTGTTCTAATTTTTCTTCTGCTTCTTTAATTTTTTGTTGTTCTGTTTTTTTCTTAGGTAAAGTTATTTTTCGTTTAAGGTCCATATCAAAATTGTCAGAGAAAACATCGAGAAAAGCAGAAAGAGAAGAAAGAGATTTTTTGTAAAGTCGAAGGCCAATTGCCTTCACAGGTGGGCATTCAATAATTGTCGCAGGCACACAAAGTTCTTCTCCCTTTGTTGGAGAAGTTGGATGGGTATCAACATAAAAAACTTGGGTCATGCCGGCCTTATATCCTGAAAAACCCGCTAACTTGACTTCATTAAACTTTGGTTGAGAACGAACTCTAGCGTAGATTCGGCTAGCTTTCTTTCTATGCCAAAACTGTAAACTTCCTCTTCTTGGTCGTTTTCGCTTAATGTGTCCCATATTTCACCTTTATCTTCAACTTAAGTTGATGCCTTTTTAAGGCTTGTGTTCATTAATTTTCGTCAAAAGAGTCTACACTCTTAGCGACAGAATTCTAAGATTGCAAGGGGTAATTAAAACTAAAATGAATTATTTAAAAAGGTTCCTCTAATATCAGAATTCTGCTAGCGCATTAGCACGTTCTCTACGTTTGTATTCAACAGGATGGAAGTCCTGATCCCAAGGATTAAAAAATCCACCTCTACCAATTACATTAGATGGAATTGTATATGTCCCTGGTCGTGAGGTTGAAGATTTTGAAGTGTCTTTTTGAGAGTGCTCTTTTATTTTTTTGTTTAATGATTCAGAAGTGTTATTTGTAATAGGTTTATTTAGAAAACGTCTTGAAGCGTCATTCATAGGTTTTTCACGATTTACGTCACAAAAAGCGCGCATTTCCTCTGCAGAACAAACTTCATCTATCTCAGCAGGGTGCTCTTTCCAAATTCGTGGTTTATATTCTGGATTAAATCCATTACCCATTTCATCTAAAAGTGACAATTTTCACTTAAAAGTGTTTCGGTTAGCCTTTGACTACGACTAGCGGTTTTAGTTTAGCAACCTTTTTCGCAAGTCCGGTTTTATGAAGAACACCAATCAGCTTTTGACGTGCAAAAGCTGGCAAAACACTTTCCTGCGCATTGCTTGGAAAATTAACCTTTTACAACCACTATTGGCTTCAACTGAGCTTTTTCTTACAGAAAAAGTTCGCAAAAAGAACGTTGTTTTTCCAAAACAACTGCTTCGCAAATGCAATTTATCCTTTTACAACTACAAGAGGTTTCAATTTAGCAACCTTTTTCGCAAGTCCGGTTTTATGAAGAACATCAATAACAATATCAACATCTTTGTATGCGCCAGGTGCTTCTTCTGCTAATCCTCTCCAATCATGTCCTTTTACTAAAATTCCTTGTTTTTCAAGTGAATCTTTAACAGATTGTCCTTTCCATTGTCGGTTTGCTTGATGGCGGCTCATTACTCTACCTGCGCCATGTGCTGCTGAGCCAAATGCTTTTTCCATGCTTGTTTTTGTTCCATGAAGAATATATGAACTAGTTCCCATTGTTCCGCCAATCAAAACTGGCTGACCAATCTTTCGATACTTTTTTGGAACTTCTTTTAAGCCAGGGCCAAATGCTCGAGTTGCACCTTTTCTGTGTACAATAAGCTCTTTTTCCTTGCCATTAACCATATGATTTTCTAGCTTACTATTATTGTGACCAATATCATAAAGTAAAGGTATATCTTTTTCTTTAAGTCCAAAAACCTTTGAAAATGCTTGTCTTCCAAGGTGACCAATTACTTGTCTGTTTGCAAAAGCTGCGTTAATTCCACAATTGACTGCTGAAAAATATTGTTGACCTTCTTTACTTTTGAATGGTGCGCAAACAAGCTCTTTATCTGGCAATTTTATCTTGTATTTTCTAGCTGCTTCAGCTAAAAATGTAGTATAATCTGTTCCAATTTGATGGCCTAGAGCTCTAGAACCACAATGTAATGAAAATACAACTTGATCTTTTTCTAAGCCAAATGCTTTTGCTGCTTCTTTATCATATATTTTTTCAACATACTGAACTTCAAAATAATGATTTCCTGATCCCAGAGTTCCAACTTGTTTAAATTGTCTTTTCTTTGCTAGATCTGAGACAAACTTTGGATTTGCTCCTTTTATTCTTCCATTATTTTCAATATATTCTAAATCTTCTTTTAATCCATAGCCGCGCTCAACTGCAAATTCTGCTCCTTTAATAAGCACTTCGTCAATTTCTTCTTGATTTAGATGGATCTTTCCTTTGCTTCCCAAGCCTGCAGGAACAATCTGATATAATGCATCTAGAATTTCCTTTTGTTTCTTTACAACATCTTTCTTCTTAAGCGGAGTTGTATGCGTTCTAACTCCACAATTAATATCATAACCCACTCCTGCAAGTGCAATTACACCTGTTTTTGCGTCAAACGCCGCTACACCTCCAATACATACGCCGTAGCCAGGGTGCACATCACTCATTGCGTAACTCGATTCTTGAATTCCCGGTAAACTTGCGACATTTCTAATCTGTGGAAGTGCGGACCAAATTTTACCATCTTTAACATCCTTAACTAAATGTTGAATTATTTCTTTTGTACCAAAAATAAGTCCTGGCACATTCATTGCGCCTTTCTTCTTTAATGTCCATTCTAGTGGTGTTTCTTCCATTAATTCAAAATCGTCTATCTTGATTTTTCTCATGTTATTCACCCTATTTTTTGCTTTTAACCTTTTTGATTTGTTCTTCGGAGATTAAATCATTTGATAGCCACTTATCAAGGTTTTCTCGTCCATAGCTTGATAATTCATAATATATTCTTCCTTGTCCATTTACTGCTTTTCTTATTTTGCTCTCGATTCCGAAGGTCTCTAACTCTTGCTTAACTCGGTCTAGATTTTCTTTTAGAATAGACATTAATCTAACGGTATATGGTTTCCGAGTTCGTGCTTTTTCTTTAATAATTTTATTACTGCCTTTTGAGAAATCCCAATTGTAATTAACATATGTCTCAATTGATTCTCTTAATCGTTTTTTCTTAAATGGATGAAGAAATCCGATTTCTTCTTCAAACTTAATTAGCTGATCTTTTCCATAAATACAAAGTGTAGCTGTGTCGCGATTACTTCTAGGTCTAATTGATGTACTAATATCAAAATGTTCTTTAAGCAAATTTGCTACTTGTTGCAATCCTTTATGATTTACACTGTCTGTACCGATTGCACGATTCTTTGCTTTTCTCACCCAAACCCAGCCTTCGCAATCAAAGAATGCTCTCAGCCAACGCGCAGCTTGCTCCTTATTCATATATTTCATAACATTCCAGTCTCTTGAATGAAATGATCCATAATTATTTACAATATTAAAGTAAATATATTTAGAACCAACTGAACATCGATCCATATCTTTATTCATGTATGGAGTTATACCAAACACTTTCTCGAATTTCTCTTGAAAATCTAACAATAATTTCTTATTTGTATTTCTCAGACCAATATAGTAATACTTCTGTTTCTGTGTTTCATGATTACGAATTACATATCCATCTGCACATAAATACGCATGCACTGCTGCAAAATCAGAACTATTCTCCATTAAATAGCTAACATTCAGAACATAAAACTCTTGCGTTCTCCAGGATGTCTATCTGGCACAATTTACAATTCTAACTCTAAAACTGTATCATATTCTTTAAAGTTATTCTTTTTGTAAAAATTAATTGCTAATTTGTTTTGATATGAAGCAGTTACTGTTGCTCTTTCTACTTTCTTTTTCTTGCACCATTTAATAAATTCGTTAATTAATTTCGTGCCAATGCCTTTATTTCTATATTCAGGTAAAACAATCATATTATCCATTTCTGCTAATTTACTAACAGCTCTATAAAACTCTGGCTTTGAAATACTACCTGCAAGATATCCAATAATCTTATCACTATCAATAGCAACAATAGCAAAGCAATCGTCTTTTGTGATGCAATCTTTGAAATATTTATCTCCTTTTTTTGAAAAAGTCCAATCCATATTCAAGGTTTTATCATAATCTTTGTATTCCTTTTCAAATAATTTTAAATTAAGTTCTTTAATTACTTGCAAATCTGTTAATTTTGCTTCACGTATTTTCATTCAACATAAACTCTCTTTTTTCTATCAAATGGGGGGGTTGAAATTGCTAATAAAGTTAGCCCTTTCAGGTGTTTATAGTTTGTTACTTTTGGATAAAACACACAATCTCCTTTTTTAAGATGATGCTTTTTGCCTTCAATTACACAATCACCTTCACCATCTACTACATAATAAATACAATCACTCTCGGTATCATGTCCTAATTTTATGTTATTACCAACTTTTCGAACTTTAGCTAAATTCAGAATATTTGTAGATATAATTGGTGTAGTCTTAGTATCTCCATGATCATTTTCCTTCAAATCCTTTGCACGAATTATCTGTTGTTTCATAATATATACAAAACATTATTGTTTTAAATAGTATTTATTGTTTTAATTATGAGTAACAGTGAAATACTTCAAAGAATTGATGATACGAAGAAATATAGTCCTGTAGGACATAATTGTTGCACTTTTGCTTCTTTTGTTCTAGGAATAACTTCAGTTGAACTTTCATATAATAACACTACGATTAAGCCAATTTCACACTATATGAAACAAGTATCAACTTTATGTAAAGCAGATCTAATTATTTATAAAAAAAATACGTTACTTGAACATCACATGGTAGTTCTTCCTGAAAATCCAGATTACTTTGTTCATAAAGCGGGTGATGATGAAATTATAAGTTATATTGATTTAGAAATTTTCCTGAACATGATAAAAGATCATGATGGGTGTAAACCTGAATGGGGCGATCTTACTTTTTGGTCTATTAAATAAAATAATTAAACATCAACTATGCATTGAGCAATAAACTTTCCTGCTTTCTTTTCAACTTTGGCTTGGCTTAATGTAGCTGCTTTTACTTCAGTTCTAACTTCGGTCTTTGCAGTAATTGGTGAGCCCCAAGCAATTGCGCTTAAAGCTAGCATTCCATCTGTTGAAATTGTGACTTTAAATTTTGACAAAAACATCTGCTCTGCGTCTGCTTCACCCAAAGCCTGATTAAGAAAATTAATTAAAAGTTCAACTTCATTCTCAGCAGTCACTTCAAACTCTATTTTCTTTGTAGGTTTTATCTTTTTGATATTAGTCATAACCTCAAACATCGCTTTTGCAGATTCTTCAAAAGATTCTGCTAAAGTCTTACCTGTTCCTTTTACTCCAATATCTGCTCTATGTTCGAAGTGGCTAAATGTCATATTATTTAAGAGAAATTTAGGTTTATATCCTTTTCCAAACGAATTCTTATAACGATTTCAAGATTTTTAATTAATGCCACCTAGATTTATATTTGTAATTGGAGGAGTTATTTCAGGTCTTGGTAAGGGTATTACAACCGCATCAATAGGTAAATTACTCCAATATCAAGGATATTCAGTCACTGCAATTAAGATTGATCCGTATTTAAACCAAGATGCAGGGACTATGCGACCAACAGAACATGGTGAAGTATGGGTAACTGAAGATGGTGGTGAAATTGATCAAGACCTAGGAAATTATGAAAGATTTCTTGGTATTGAACTTCATAAAAACCATAATATAACTAGTGGCAGAGTATATTGGTCGATTCTAACAAAAGAGCGCAGAGGCGATTTCTTAGGTAAAACTATTCAGCCAATCCCACAAGTAACTAATGAAATTAAGAAAATGATAACAGATATAGCAAAAGAAGATAATGCTGATTTTGTATTAATTGAAATTGGTGGGCAAGTTGGAGATTATGAAAATGTTTTATTTTTAGAAGCTGCGCGCCAGATGAAAACGGATTTTCCAGTTATGTATATATTAGTTGGTTATCTTCCAATCCCAAAACACTTGGGTGAAATGAAAACAAAACCAATTCAACATGCAATTAATGCGCTTGGTCAGCATAATATTTTGCCAGATTTAGTTGTATGCAGAGCTGAAAAAATTGTTGATGATGTAAGAAGAACAAAAATCGCTCAGTCTTGCGGTATTAAAAGATCATGTGTTATCTCAAATCCCGATGTTGATAATATTTATAAAATTCCACTTATTCTTGATGACCAGAATGTTTGTCAAAATATTTTAGAATCTTTTGGATTAAAATATAACAAACACTGTGAGGGATTAAAAAACTGGAGAGCGTTTATTCAAAATATAAATAAGAATACTAAAGTTAAAGTAGGTATAATTGGAAAATATTTTGATATTGGTGATTTTAATTTAGTTGACTCATATATTTCAGTTATTGAGGCTGTAAAACATGCTGCTTGGAATAATAATTGTTTTGCAGAAATTATATGGATTGATTCAAAAAAATATGAGGATGATCCAAAGTCAATAAAAGAACTTGATAATATGGATTGTATAATTGTTCCGGGTGGTTTTGGAAAATCTGGAATTGAAGGTAAGATATCAACTGCTAAATACTGTAGAGAAAACAATATACCTTACTTAGGTCTTTGTCTTGGGTTACAGATAAGTGTTATTGAATTTGCGCGTAATGTATGCAATCTTAAAAATGCAAACTCTGAGGAATTTAATCCCGAAACAGCTCATCCAGTTGTTGCTATAATTAATGAGCAAAAGAAAATCTTAAAAGAAAAAGGCTATGGTGCAACTATGCGACTGGGTGGCTGGCCAGCAATTCTAAAAAAAGGTACAAAAATATATCATCTTTATTCAAAACAAGAACAAATATCTGAGCGACATCGACACAGATATGAAATAAATCCTAAATATATTGAAACTTTAGAAAAATATGGTTTTGTGTTCTCAGGTCAGAATCCTGAAGCAAATATTATGGAATTTGGAGAAAATCCGAACTGTGATTATTTTGTAGGCACTCAAGCTCACCCTGAATTTAAATCTCGTCCAATGAAACCTGCACCGCTTTTTGATGGCTTAATCAAAGCTGCTCTAAATAAAACTCAGAAGAAATTAAGCTAATTTCCAAATTCTTTTCTTGAATTCTTCATAATCTTTTTCACGGACAGCTCCACCTGCAGCAGGTCTATGCCCCCCTGCATTTGCGCCTTTAAGGCCTTTAACGGCTTTTTCAAGTAAGTCGTTAACTGCTCGCTTAGAAGTATGATTACGTGCATTAATTGATACCCATCCATTTTGACGCCGAGTTATTAAGATTGTATCATTTGGATGTGCGATTGCGATTAACGTAGATACTGTTGAACCAATTCTACCTGAAGGGTCTATCTCATATATCCAAGTATCTTTCTTATGCTCTGCTTTTTCTTCAAACTTACTAATCCAAAACTCAATCTCATTTTTAAGTTCATTATATAATTTACTAAAATTGGATTTTAAAATATCTTGATACTTCTTTGCTTCAAGAACAACTTCTAATGCTCGCTCAACTTGTGGTGGCTCAATTTGTTTTCCTGCATCAATAATACATCCTGCATTAATCAATTCTTTTTTTGATGTTTTATATTTCTTGTAAACTTTATTCAAAAAAGTCTGCCATTTATCATCAGTAATATCTGTTAATGTGCCTATCGCAGCTAGCCAATCAAATTCTGAAACATCTGTAACTTCTGAAAATAAGTCAAATGCCATCTTAGAAGTGCAATAATCTGACCCATCTAAATCTTTCCTTAAGTATTGCGCTTTTATAAAAATAATTTTATCTGAATTCAAATCTTTGTATATTTTATGATGGTCAACAACCAAAATTGCATCAAATAATGATGTATTTTCTGTAAAATCAGAATACTGATCTGCAGAAAAGTCTAGGAAAATAATTTTATTTATACCTTCGTCTTTTAATCCTTTTAATCTTGCAGGATTAAAATTACTATGGCTACAAGGGATGTATCGCTCTACTTTATGTCCTAATTTTTCTAAAGATTTAATTGTAATTGTTGCCGAGCAAATGCCATCAGAATCTGAATCATAAAAGATTGCTATATGGTCTTTTGAATTTAGTTCCTTTACAAATTTTGAGAACTGAACTTTGGGTTTCATTTTTATATGTAATACAATCTTTTTTAAGAATTGCGAATTTTGGAAAACCTATTTATTTAACCATATACTTAATTAATATGGTCTTAGAAGCAATTATATCTCCAAGCAAAGTTGAGCAGAATATCTTATGGGCCATACCTCTTGGTTTTATGTTATCAGTAGTAGGATTAGCAATTGGTTTGTTTCTCTTTCCAAAAGATGCAAGCTTAGTAGGTATTTTATTTACAACGCTTGCAGGAGTTCCATTTTTACGAGGAATTCTAACAATTGAAGAAGTTAAAGATGAAAAGATACATGCAATAATTCAATTCTTAAGGCGAAACAAACGAGTTATTAAAATATACTTCATGTTTTTCTTAGGTGTAACTTTAAGTTATATTGTTTTATATTTTATTTTACCTACAGATATTGTAGCACAAATGTTTAGCAAGCAAATTTCAATATTCCCTGGTGCAACACCCACAGGTATGTTTTTAGGTAACGCATTATTTCAACGGATTGTAATTAATAATCTCAAGATAGCACTTATTGCACTTATTCTTTCATTTCTTTATGGTGCTGGAGCAATTATGATTCTTACATGGAACGCATCTGCTTTAGCTATTTTCTTAGTTTCTTTGCGAAGTTTCAGAGCTATTGCATTTACACTTCCTCATGCACTTCTTGAATTTTCTGGATTTTTCATAGCAGCAGTTGCAGGTGGTCTGATTTCAATAGCTGCAGAAAGAGATAAATTATATAGCAAAAATTTTCAAGATATTCTCACAGACGGTCTTCTTTTCTTCTTAGTAGCTGTTCTAGTTATTGTTATTGCTGCTGTTGTCGAAGTCACAATTGGTGTTCTAGCTTAAATCTGAGATTATTAATTGATAACCTTCATATCCTAATTTAGGTTTATAATTTCCTTCGCGGTATTGTTCTTCATCCACTAAAGAGTATCCATTATCATCACCAACATAATCGTAAACACTTACACCAATAGCACCTGCATTATATGCTTCAAAGACATTTGAATAAATATACTCGCGCTGAAGTTCTTCATTTACCCATTGATCACATTCTTCAATTCCTTGTTCACAGTTTTGCCAATTATTAATTATTCCACCACCTTCGCGCCTTACTAAACATTGGCAAGTAGATGCTCCAGTTTCAGTAACCCAAACAGGTAAACTGCTAAATTCTATTGTTTTTTGCACAGAAGCAAGAATATAATTACTTTGTGGACCTGCACCAACTCCTACAGGATAAACTTGAATTCCAACCCAATCAGAATCATACTTTATTGCATCTAAGAAATTATCCCATGTAGCAACATCTGTATCTAGATCATCAAAAGCTAAACGTGTTCCAACTTTAGCATCAGAGTCACCACGTTTAACTGCAGCAGATATGTTTTTGTATAATTCAACTTTTTCCAAATCAATATAATTTGGATCGTCTTCAGGATTATTCCAATGAAGTGGATTCATTTCATTTCCAATCATCCAATAATCAATATCATAATGCTTAGCAGCTTCTTCTGCAAACTCTTCAAGCTCAGCAATAAATTCTTCATCAGTTTCTTCATAATCAGATAACCAATTCGGACTACCTCTCCAACTATCCCACCAATTTATAAGAATCGCTTTAGGGGGCATATTATACTTAGTATAAATTTCTAAGTCTTTATCAGGAATACTAAAATCATAAATATCATTTTCATGCTCAACTTCTGCCCAAAAAAGATGAACGGTGAGATGATTTACACCTAATTCACTTATTTTTTCTATATCTTCTTCTTGCATAGGTATTTGATAAACGATATCAAAAATAAATTCTTCATCTTCGGAAACTTCTTCTAAATCATCTTGCTGAGCCATTGAAAAATATGAAAGATTATTCATCCCAAAAAATCCAATTAATAATATTCCAATAAGAGCAATTATAATAATTACTGACTTAGAATATTTCATATTTTAATTATATTTCAAGATATATATAATTTTAGAAAAGCTATTTAAATTAAATACCGAACTTTTAATCACGTCGGGGCAGAGCTTAAAACGTAATGCGTTTTAGCTGGTCCCAACTCGTAAACTCGTCGGGGTGGCGCAATCTGGTACCGCGCAGCCCTGGAAAGGCTGTTTCCTCACGGATATCTGGGTTCAAATCCCAGTCCCGACGCTTAGAAAAGCTTTATAAATCCACTTCATAGATTAAAATAATGGCACTTAAAAAACTAGGATCAGCAGGTCGTTTTGGATCAAGGTATGGTAGAAAGATTCGTCAGAAAGTTATAGCTGTTGAAAAAGTATTATATGGCAAGCACAAGTGTCCATACTGTAAAAAAAATGGAGTAAAAAGAGTATCTAATGGTATATGGTATTGCAATAAATGTAATTCAAAATATGCTGGAAAGGCTTATGATAATAAATTATAATGGCATATAAATGTTTTAATTGTCAAAGAGAAATCGATGCTAAAAATGTTGAAAGAAGAGTAATTTGTCCATATTGTGGTTCAAGAATAATTTCAAAATCAAGACCTCCTGTAATAAAAAAAGTTAAAGCGAGGTAATCTTATGATAACATCCACAATTAAAATTGCTGGTGAAAAAGCACTTTTAGATGCGTGCGTTGCTGCGCTTGAACCCGAACAACAATTCAAAACTAAGCGAGCAAATTATTCGCTCAAAAAAAGTAAGGACTTAATAATCACTGTGGAAGCACAAGACATAACTGCATTCCGTGCAGTTATTAATTCAATAACAGGTTTACTTGGAATTGTAAACCAAAATTGGGAGAAAATACAATGACTAAAGAAGCAGAAATTCAAGAAAAGATAATGCAAATGCAATCACTTCAGCAAAGACTTCAGGTTTTCGCTGCACAAAAACAACAATTTCAGTTACAACAAATTGAAATTGAAAACGCACTTAAAGAAGTTTCTAAAACAAAAAAACCAGTTTATTCTTTAGTTGGTGAAATTATGATTGAAAAAACAGTTTCTTCTATCAAAAAAGACCTTGAAATAAAAAAGAAAGAAATTGATATCAAAGTTAAAAACATAGAGATTCAAGAAAAGAAAACACGAAAAAGTGCGGATGAATTACAAAAAGAAGTTACTAAAGTATTGAAATGAGTAATATAAATGAAGTTGTTGAAGTAGTAAAAGAACTATGTACTGAGAAATCAATACCTAAAAACGTACGCTCAGTCCTTGAAGAAATACAAGAACTTCTATTAGATAATCACAAAGAACTTGCTGTAAAAGTAAATTCTGCAAGCCAAATGATTGAAAATATTTCATTAGACCCAAATATTAGCTCATTTGCACGAACCCAAATATGGGAATTATCCTCAATTTTAGAAGATTTAATTGACAATAATTAAATCAAATTAAGAAACATTTATATCTACCTATCTATTTTAGTATATTAATTGTTTTAAACCCAAAACAATAAGCATAAACATCATAATTAAGGTGAAATAATAATGGCAATATTCGATAAAATAGGTTCTGTTTTCAAGAGAGACAGTGGCGATATAGAAATTTCAGATGATTATGTTGAATTAGAAGCAGATGTAACTGGCTCAAAATCAAAAATTACAATCCGACCATTTACATTAGACAGCTTTGACAGCATAAAACCAATTCTTGACGCACTAAGAGAAGGATATACAATAGCTTTAATCAACATGGCTCCACTACGTGAGAAAGACCAAGTGACTCTAAAACGTGCAATTGATAAAATCAAGAAAACTCTTGATGCAAATGAAGGCGATATTGCAGGTGTAGGGGATAATTGGTTAATTGCAACACCAAGTTTTGCAAGCGTTTATCGTGGCGGACACAACGAAGGACCAGAAGAACAACAAAGCACTGAAGTCTACGATTAATCTTTCTTTTTTATTTATTTTTTAGTTAATTTTAAATACAACTATCTATATACTTTATAGAATAGGTGATGTTTAATGATAAATCCTGAAGAGTTAATAATTTATGCTGCAATTCTTGGTCTATTACTTGGAATTATATGGGCACTGAAATACATAGTTATAATCGACCGTAAGATAGAAAAAATGGATGAGAAAATCGAGCGCATGCTTAACCGAATCAAGAAATAGATTTCTTTTTAACTTCTAATTTTTCTTAATTATATATTATGAAATATATATTCAAACTATCTGGAGAGAATTATAATCTAGCAAAGTTTGAATTAGAAACTTTACTTAACAAAAAGCTGAAACGAAACAAAGATTCTGTTTCAATTGATTTGCCATTATCTACTGAGCAAATTAATAAAATTTGCAATCGCTCTGCAATGATTCAGAAATGCTACACTAATAACTTAAAAATTTGGGCAGCTAAATCAGACAAACGATTTGTTGCGAGGGTGCCGAAAAAGAAACCTAAACAACATCCTGCAATGCTCAAACCAAAGATGGCGCGTTTACTTGTAAATCTCACTAACGCTAAAAAACAGATTCTAGATCCCTTTTGTGGAACTGGTTCAATTTTAATTGAAGCGGGAATTCTTGGTCTAAAACCTATTGGCTCAGATATTGATAGTAAAATGATCGAATACTCAAAGATCAATACCAAACAATTCAAAGTTAAATCGGAACTAAAACAACTTGATGCAACTCAACTAGAAACTAATTTTAAAAATATTGAAGCAATTGCATGCGACCCACCATACGGTATAAGTTCTACTCTTGCTGGAAAGAAAATGCAAGATTTATATCCAGACTTTCTAACAAGTGCAAATAAAATTCTAAAAAAAGGTTCTCGCTTAGTAATGGTTCGACCACATTATCTAAAACTTGGAGTCAACAAAGACTGGAAAAAACTAGGAGAATTTGACTGGTATATGCACAAAGGACTTACTAGAAAAATATTAGTACTTGAAAAAAGAAGTGCTACGAGCAATGCGAAGTAGTGTGCTTTTGCCAGCTTTTTCACTAAAAAGCTGTGTGTATATGCACAAAGGACTCACTCGGAAGATTTTAGTATTAGAAAAGAGGTAAATAAAATGTTAGTAGATACTCATTGTCATATAGATTTATGTAAAGCAGCTGTTCAGGAAGTAGTTTCTGGAGATATAATAATTATATCAAATGGCACAGATTTGCAAAGTAATAAAAAAGTTCTGGAATATGCAAAGATTTTTCCAAATGTTAGAGCTGCGCTAGGTCTTTATCCCACAGAGGCACTAAAACTCTCACCAAAAGCACTAAAAGAAGTTTTTCAGTTCATTGAGGATAATAAAAATAAAATCGTGGCTGTTGGTGAAGTTGGTATTGATTTTTATCATATAACTGATCTAAAAGAACAGAAAAAAGAAATTGAAGTATTTAAGCAAATTATAGATTTAGCAAATAAAATCAATAAACCATTAATTGTTCATTCTAGAAAAGCTTCTGAAAAAGCACTATCTCTTCTGAAAAAAGCTAAAGTTCCTGTTGTAATGCACTGTTTTGAGGGAAATTCTACTCAAACACATGAAGCTCTTGAACGAGGGTATTATTTTACAGTTCCAGCAAACTTCTGGACGCGAAAAGGATTCAAAAAAACCGCGCAAAGAGTTCCAATTGATAAAATTTTAACTGAAACAGACTCACCATTTCTTTCTCCAATTGAAGGGGAAAACAAACCAGCAAATGTCCGTTATGCTGTAAAAAAACTAGCAGAAATAAAACAAATTCATGAAAGCAAAGTTGAAACGCAAATATACCAAAATTTTAAGAAAATGTTTATTAAAGAGTAAGTATATGTAAAATATGGCGATTGATCTTGGTGATGGTGTCAAAGATTTATTTAATATTGTAAAACACAAAAGATTTGTTATTCCTGCAGGAGTAATCGTTCTTGTTTTAGTTATGGCAATTTTTATTGGCCCTAAAGTTACAGGATTTGCTGGATTTTCAAATGGTTTAGATGAATGTAAAACCGATCTTGGAATTTGTGGAACAAATGTAGATTCATTAACTACAACGAATACACAACTAGAAGCAGATTTAGCTGCGTCTCAAAACACAATTGTTGAAAAAAATAATGAAATAAAAATATTACAAGATCAAAATACGTTGGACAGAGAAAACTGGGAAGCAGATTATGATAAATTAGCAGGTAAATTTAATACTGTCGTAGATAAAAATGGTAATAATCTTTGCTGTATGCAACAAATACTAAATCCTGATTATGATTCATATAATGTTGAAGATGGTGAAATAAAATGTTCTAATAATGGCACTTTTGCTATCGAGTGCTAAGTTTTATAAGCTAATTTTTCTATTTTAAATATGAGTAAAATAACAAAAGATCTCAAAAAGAAACTGGAGAAAATGCATTATGAAATTATTGGTAATCATACTGCACTAGAAATATGTTCATGGGCTAAAAAAAGTTTGCGAGATGAAGGAGTTTGCTATAAAGAGAAATTTTATGGTATAAAATCGCATCGCTGTGCTCAGATGAGTCCTGCTGCAGGTTTCTGTGACCAAAAATGTATCTTTTGCTGGCGACCACAAGAACACAATATTGGAACTAAAATGAATGCAAAAGTTGACTCTCCTACTGAAATAATTGATGGTTGTATTAAAGCGCAGCGAAGAAAGCTTTCTGGCTTTGGTGGTAATGAAAAAACCAATCCTGAAAAGTTCAAAGAAGCACAGGACCCAAATCAATGGGCTATTTCTCTTACAGGTGAACCAACATTATATCCAAAAATTGGAGAATTAATATCTGAACTAACTAAAAGAAAAAACTCAACATTTCTCGTAACAAATGGTCAACATCCCGAAGTTCTTGAAAAACTAGCAAAAGAAAAGAATTTACCAACACAGTTATACATATCTCTTGATGCAACAACTGCTGAAGAATTTAAGAAAATCAATGTGCCTCTAAACAAAAACGGTTGGCAAAGACTAAATAAAACGCTTAAATTACTTCCAAAATTAGACTGTAAAAAAGTAATTAGAATTACTGTAATCAAAGAATATAATGATAACTCAATTTCAGGCTTCGCAAAGCTGTTAAAAATCGCACAGCCTGACTTTGTTGAAGTTAAAAGCTATATGCATGTAGGATACTCACGAAATCGTCTTCCAAAAGAAGCTATGCCGCGCCACTCTGAAATCAGAGAATTTTCTGAAAAACTAGTAAAAGAACTAAATAATGTTTTTCGCGAACCTTTTTCTGAAAAAGGCTCATGGAAGATTAAAAATGAACAAATCAGAAGCAGAGTTGTCCTTATCTCCCGCAACGAATAACTTTTAAATCAAAAACAAACCATATAATTAAAGGTTCTGCGCTCGTGGTCTAATGGCTCATGATTCTAGCCTTCCAAGGAATCCCTTCTTAGAAAGAAGGTCTTCCAACCCCAAGAACTATTCTTGTGGAGAGGAGAGCTGGAGGTAGGGGTTCGATTCCCCTCGGGCGCATATTATTCTTAATTAGTAAGGCTTAAAAACCAAAAAAATGAACTAAAATATGGCAATAGCAAGGATTATACGTCACAAAATCATAGCTACGAATGGAGGGTTTTCACACACTACATACAACCCTACAGATATAGCATCGCTTAGCCGTAAGGTACTTATACCTGAAATAACTGAAGAACTTGGTGAAGAAATTGAAACTCATCCAGACAAACCATTCAAAGAAAGAGATGGAAGGAATTTCTTTTAATAAGGATGTTAAAATATATAACATTTAAACAGTTCACTAAAACAAAGGTTTTGGCATGAAATTAGGAATTTTATTTAGTGGTGGAAAAGATAGCGCTGCTGCTTTATTTTGGGCACAGCAACAGCACGAGCCAGTTTGTTTAATTACAATTGATTCTGAAAATAAAGATAGTTATATGTTTCATACAGACAAAGTTCAAGAAATTCCGAATATTGCAAAACGAATTGGTTTGCCTTTAATCTTCAAAAAGACAAAAGGGGAAAAAGAAACTGAACTCAATGATTTAAAATCAGCTATATTAGAAGCAAAAAATAAATTTAAAATTGAAGGGGTTGTTTCTGGCGCACTTGCATCTGAATATCAACGACAGCGAGTTGATGTAATATGCCAAGATTTAGGATTAGCTTCATTTGCTCCACTTTGGCACAAAGACCCTGAACAATATGTTAGAGAATTAATTGATTTGGGATTTAAAATTAAAATAGTTAGAGTTGCTGCAGAAGGTCTTGATGAAAGCTGGGTTGGCAAATATATTGATAATAAATTTTTTAACAAACTTCTCGAGCTAAATCAAAAATATAGTGTCCACATTGCAGGCGAGGGTGGCGAATATGAGTCATTTGTAGAAGATGGTCCTATTTTCTCTAGTAAATAATTCTTTTTATACTATTTTTTGTGCTTATTATTGAGTAAAAATGGTATCAGATAATGTTATTAGGTCGGCCATTCCTTCAGCTTTCAAAGATATTGACCTTTCAGCTTTAGGGAGCCACCGTTCTGGAAAAGTTAGAGAAATTTATGA
The DNA here is from genome assembly GCA_018692915.1 of Candidatus Woesearchaeota archaeon. Classification (GTDB taxonomy): domain Archaea; phylum Nanobdellota; class Nanobdellia; order UBA10117; family JABICX01; genus JABICX01. The sequence goes on from JABHLG010000013.1 coordinate 28,792, forward strand.
TATGGGAGATAAACTAGCTCTTATTGCAACAGATAGAGTGTCTGCTTTTGATGTTGTTTTGCCTAGAGCAATCCCATTTAAAGGACGAACTTTAAGTGAAACTGCTAAATTTTGGTTTGATAAAACAAAACATATTGTTCAAAATCAAGTCATTAGTTATCCACATCCAAATGTTACAATAGTCAAAAAAGCAAAACCCTATCCTGTAGAAGTTATAATTAGGTCTTATGTCACAGGTCATCTTTGGAGAGAATATGCAAAAGGTAAAAGAGAATTATGTGGTATTAAATTACCTGACGGTTTGAAAGAGAATCAAAAACTTCCTGCGCCAATTCTTACACCCACAACAAAAACTGAACATGATGAAGACATTTCTAGAGAAGAATTATTAGAACAAGGTTTAGTTCCAGAAAATGTTTGGAAACAAATCGAAGATGTTGCAATGAAAATTTTTACATTAGGTCAGGAATTTTCTGCAAAACAAGATTTGATTTTAGTTGATACAAAATATGAATTTGCAGATTACAATGGAGAATTAATTCTTATTGATGAAGTTCATACTAGTGACTCATCAAGATTTTGGGTTGCTTCAGAATATCAAGAACGATTTGATAATGGTGAGAAACAAAGAGGTCTGGATAAAGAATATATTAGACAATGGCTAAGAGAACAAGGTTTCACAGGAAAGCATGATGATGCTGCTATTGAAGGTGTTGAAAAGAAAGATACAATTGAAATTCCTGATGAAGTTGTTATAACTTCAGCTAAAAGATATATTGAAGCTTTTGAAAAATTAACTGGACAGGAATTTAAAGTTACTAAAATTGACAAACCAATTCCAGATAAGATTCAGGAAACTCTAATTAAGGAGGGATTACTATGCTGGTTCCAATAATTATGGGTTCAAAAGCAGACTTAGAGTTTGCTCAAAAGATTGCTAAGAAGCTAAAGGATTTAGGTGTTTATTATGTAATTCGTATTGCTTCAGCACACAAAGCTGCAGAATTATTGTTAAGTATAATAAAAAAATATGATGCTGAAGAAGATATTGTATACATCACAGTTGCAGGTCGTTCAAATGCATTATCTGGATTTGTATCTGCTAATTCAATAAATCCTGTAATTGCATGTCCACCATTAGATAAGCAATCTTATATGATGGATATTCATTCATCTCTACGAATGCCTAGCAATGCACCGTGCATGACTGTAGTTGACCCAAAGAATGCAGCACTTGCAGCAGCTAAAATTCTTGCTCTAAAGAACACTGAACTAAAATCTAAAATTACTCAAGGAATTGCAGATGTTCGAGCTGGAATTGAAAAAGACGATAAGGAATTACAATAATATTACAATGAATACATTTGAAAACATATCGCCGTTTGACTACAGATATTATGGTAGAAACAAATCAAAAGATGTTCTTGCTAAATACCTTTCTGAAGAAGCATATGTTCGAAGTCTAGCGCGAGTTGAAGCTGCTCTAACGCAAACACTTGCAGACAAAGGTGTGTGTTCTCAAGATATTGCTAAAGAAGTAACTAAAGCTTGTGAACAAGTTACTGCAGACGAGATGTATGCAGAAGAAGATAGAATTAAACATGATATTCGAGGTCTTGCAAATAGTATTAGAAAGCGCGTTTCAGATAAAGCAAAACCCTATGTTCATTTTTCTTCAACTTCTTTTGATATTGTCAACACAGCAAACATGCTTCGATACAAAGAATTTACTCAAGATGTTTTAATACCAAAACTTCTAGAATTAGAAAAAGCATGGATCGATCTTGCTAGAAGAGAAAAATATACACTTCAAGTTGGTCGAACACACGGACAACATGCAGAGCCAATTACATTTGGTTTTACAATAGCAGAATATGTTGATAGGTTAGGAAATAGAATTGCTGAATTTCAAGACAAGCACACTAAACTTCGTGGTAAAATGTCTGGAGCAGTTGGTGCTTACAATGCATCGTCTTTGCTTATAGATAATCCGCTAGAATTTGAAAAATTAGTTATGCAAAAATTAAATATGGAACCAACTTTGCACTCAACACAGATTGTAACTCCTGAACCAATTCTAGATTTAATTCATGCAACAGTTTCATGCTTCGGAGTTCTTGCTAATTTTGCAGATGATATGCGTCAACTTCAAAGAACCGAAATTGGTGAAGTTGGTGAACACTTTGCTTCTGATCAAGTTGGTTCATCAACAATGCCACAAAAAAAGAATCCAATTAATTTTGAGAATGTTAAAAGTTTTTGGAAAGAAATCATGCCGAGAATAAACACATTATATATGGATCAAATATCTGAACATCAAAGAGATTTAACTAATTCTGCTTCAGCTAGATTTATACCTGAAATATTTGCGGGACTTTATCTTTCAACAGAACGATTAATTCGTGTTTCAAGCAAATTACAAGTTGATAAAGAAGCTATGCTTCGCAATTTTAATCTTCATAAAGACCTTATTGCAGCAGAACCACTTTATATTTTACTTGGTGCGCACAATCATCCTGATGCGCATGAAACTGTAAAGCAGTTGACACTAAAAGCAAGAGATAAAAAGGTTGCCTTACAAGACATAGCAATGAATGAGGCTTCGCTTAAACCTTATTTTGATAAGTTTACAGCTAAGCAAAAAGAAATCATACTCCATCCTGAAACATATACTGGCATCGCTTCAAAGAAAGTTGATGATGTTTGTAACTTCTGGGAGGAGAAATTGAGGTAATAAAATGTCATTAGATAATAGAAGAACACAAGATAATCTTAAACAATTAGATATTGGAAGTAATTTTGCAATAGATGATACCAATAATATTAAAGCAACTGTAACTGTAAATGGTGCTGTATCAATACATGAGAATTTTTTAGGCAGTTTACCTACATTATTAAGTGAAAAAAATGGGATTCAAATATATGCTATAAATCCTGTATCGTTAATTTCAAAAACTCCTTCACTATTTGAAGATATTGTTGAATCAGCATACAAACCTTTTGCTAAAAAATTGATGGATCGTAGAATGGAAAAACATACAATTACAGGTAAGGTAACTGATATTGCAGTATTGAAAGAATTTCGTGGTGAAGCAACACATGAAGCCTCAGGATATATAGGTAAAGAAGTGGTTTTTAGAGGACGCGCGTATGTAGATACGATAGTATAATAAAATGATAACAAGAGAAGAAATTCAAAAAATAGCACAAGGATATGATAAAGAAAATATTCATATAGTTATACTTGGGTCACATTCAGCTAAAGAAATGGGTGTAGCTGCTAAAAGAGCTGGATTTAAAACAATCTTAATTTCTCAAGAAGGTCGGGAAGAACTTTATGTAGAACATAACAAACATCTTTTTGATAAAAGTATAATTCTTCCAAAATTTTCACAAATGGCAGACAAAGATGTCCAAGAAATCTTGCGCAAACATAACGGTATTGTAATGCCTCATCGTTCATTTGCAGTTTATCTTGGATATGATGTAATTGAAAATAATTTCAACGTTCCAATATATGGAAATAGATGGATGTTGCGAGCTGAAGAACGGACAACTGAAAAATCTCAATATTACATGATGGAACAAGCAGGTATGCGACTTCCAAAACAAGTCAAGAGTCCTGAAGATATCAGATTCCCTGTAATTGTTAAAATTCAACAAAAAGATAATCCACTTGAACGTGCTTTTTTCTATGCAACAACGCCTAAAAATTATTGGGAAACTGCAAGAAAAATGATTACAGATGGCGAGATTTCTTCAGTAGATTTAGACAAAGCAGTTATTGAAGAATTTGTTATTGGTCCAAGATTTAATGCAAACTTTCAAACATATGCTCTCAAAGATATTTTTGGTGAATTAGATTTAGTAGGTTTTGGTGATAGGCGCCAAGTTAATATTGGTGGAATTCTTAATCTAACTGCTCAAGATCAATTAAAGCTTCCAGAAATGTCAATTCGAAACGAAGAGATTGGACACATGGGCGTAACAATGCGCGAGTCAAAGCAAATGCTAACTTATACTCAAGCAAAATTATTTATTAAAAAAGCAAAAGAAGTATTTTCACCTGGAATGATTGGTCCGTTAGGATTACAGGGTGCTGTGCAATATATTCCCGGAACAAAGAAACTTGAGTTTGTAATTTTTGATTTAAGTTTAAGAAATTCAGGCGACCCACACATTGCTTCAACATCTCCTGAAATGGAAAATCTTAGTCTTAAACATCTAAAAATTTTAAAGACCTTAAGAAAAGTAGACGGTAATACACCTCGGACAATTCAAGGTCCTTTAGACCTTGCAATGATGGAAATTGAAATTGCAGTTAGAGATGGAAGAATAAAGGAGATAATAACGTAAAAAAATGGTAGTTTCAAAAGAAGAAATACATAAGATAATCGAAAATTATGATCCTAAAAAAATTACAATTGCTACGGTTTGTTCGCATTCTGCATTACAAACATTTTATGGTGCTCGACAAGAAGGTTTCAAAACATTAGGAATTGCAATCGGTTCTATTCCAAAATTTTATGATGCTTTTCCAAAAGCTAAACCTGATGAATTTTTGGTCTTAAACAATTATGCAGAAATACTTGATAAAGCAGATGAGCTAATTAAGAAAAATGTTATTCTTATTCCAAACGGTTCTTTTGTAGAATATATGGGTGCTGAAATATTTAGAGACAAATTAAAAATTCCTACTTTTGGAAATCGTAAAGTTTTAAGTTGGGAATCTGACCGCAACAAACAAAGAGAGTGGCTTGAAGGTGGTGGTGTCCGAATGCCTGCAGTAATTAAACACCCTAGAGATATTAAAAATCCTGTTATTGTAAAATATTTTGGAGCTAAAGGTGGTCGAGGGTTTTTTGTTGCAAAAAATAAGGAAGAATTTTACAACAAGATTGGTTCTACAGGACAGAAATTCACAATGCAAGAATATGTTTTAGGAACGCGTTACTATCCACAATTTTTTGCTTCACCTTTCAAAAGAGATAATGCTATGCAAACAAAATCAGGTTCTGTTCAACTTATGAGTATTGATAGAAGAGATGAAACTAATATTGATGAAATGTATAAAATGGGAACAATTGAAGATATGCGAAAGCAAGGTTTTGTTCCAAGTTTTGTTGTTACGGGAAATGTTCCAGTTGTTTTAAGAGAATCATTGTTGCCTGAGATTTTTGATTTTGCTGAAAAAACATGTGATAAAGCAAAAGAACTTTTTGATGGTATGATTGGACCATTTTGTTTAGAAGGCGTTTATACAGACCAATTGAAATTTTATGTATTTGAAATCTCTGGTCGTATAGTAGCGGGGACAAATCCTTTTATATCTGGCTCACCATATTCTGCATTAACATTTGATAAACAAATGTCTACGGGCAGACGAATTGCTGAAGAGATTCGTTATGCTATATCAATCAACCAACTCAAAGAGGTTATTAGTTAAAATGGAAAATAAAAATTACGCATTACTAAGTGTTACAAATAAAGATGGAATTATAAACTTTGCAAATAAATTAGTTCAAGAACATAATTTTGAAGTTATTTCAACAGGTGGAACTGCAGATATAATCGAAGAAGCGGGAATTCGTGTGCTTCGCTGTGAAAATTACACAGGTATGAAAGAGAGTAAATTGTTAAAAACAATGCATCACAAAATATCTGGTGGTCTTTTTTATTCAGATAATGGTGAAGAAGCTCTAAAATTCAGAGAAAAACTTAATTTAAATCCAATTAGTGTTGTTGCAAATAATTTTTATCTTACTAAAACAGGTGGAAGTATTGAAGAATTTTTAGACAATGTAGATGTTGGCGGACCAACAATGACTAGAACTGCTGCAAAAATGGCCTTAAAACATGGAAGCGTAACGATACTAACAGACCCATCACAATATAAATTAGCACTTACAGATTTAAAAACTCATGGAGAAGTTCAGCGAAATTTAATAAATGAATTAGGCGTTACTGCATTTAGAAGATTAAAAGAATATAATGTACAAATTGATGATTTCCTAACAAATTATTCTACAGAACATCCTGGATGGGCTAGAAAAATATAATATGTGATTATTTAAAATGTCAGAAGAAAATTTATCAGATTTACCCACAATTAGAAAAGTAATTATTCCAGAAACACGAGCACCATATGGACAAGACAGAACACCTGTTGCATGGATAGGTAAAGAAGCTGGTGCGGGCGCACCACCGTATGAACAATTTAGTGGGTCTGCTATTTCACATCATTTAATGACTGAATTAGGTATGTGGTCAGATGTTTCTACAATTTATAGACGAATGCGAATGCTCGGTGTAGAAGGAACTATGGTATATCTTTCCAAACATACTAGACCTGAAGGTCTTGCTATGCATGAGGATCCTAAACAAGCAGTTAAGAATGCATATAGAAAAATTCCTGCAGCATTTGGTGCTGAAGCATTTATACTTCCAAGAGTAACAGAAGAAGTTGCTGAAGAACTTGTAAAAATAATGCCCGATGTGGTTATGTCACCAAATTATGATCTCGCAGCAAAAGAAATCATTAGTGGTGCAAGACAAAAGACACAAAAACTTCGTGGATTAGAAGTTACAGATCCTCTATGGCAGCCAGATCATTATAGATCAACAGAAGCATTTGGAAGACATGCTTGCGAAGAAAGACATCCATTTTTTATGCCACAAGATTTGCAGTTTAATCGTGAGAATTATACATTAGAACAAGTTGGAAAGATTGAATCACAAGCAACTTTAGCACTTTCTGTTTCTGCTTTGAATTATTCTAATGGAACGGGATATACAAATATGTTAAATAATAACACACTTTCATCTGACGGTGGTGTTGGAATGAGAGAAGAAGGATTTTATGGTGGAATAATTAAAGCACTAGAAAGTTCTGGAAGATTAGAGCTTATGGGTATACCGCAAGGCACAATTTCAGCTGCAGTTTCAACAGATGGTTTTATATTTAATAGAAATACAATCGATCAAGTGCTTTCTGAAGCAGCAATAAAAAGAAGAAAAAGAATGTTAGCAGATGTTCCATTTGTTTTATACGAAATAAATGATGGCGTTACGTATAATACTACTCGGGCTGAAAGAAGAAGTATGTATAAAGATCTTGATTTAGGAATAGAATTACTTGTTGAGCCAGGAAGGCCACCAAAACAGTTAGAGAATTCTGCTAAAGCAAGACGAGTAGATGCAGGTATACAGAAAGCTTGTGAAGATAATGATATACTTAGAATAACATCTGTAGGCGGTCGTAGATGGTTTAGACATCAAGATACTCCTATGTATCATGAACCACGAAGACTTCTAGATGCATGGTTAGAATCTGCTTTAGTTTAATGGTGCGAAAAACCCTCTTGTTTTTTATATAATTTGTTTTCCATCAACTAGAACTTTCTGAACACAAGAGCCATTAGCTGAGTAAACAAGATGGGAAATTATTCTATTTTTTTCTAGAGGTTGTAGTAAGAAATGATTTGCATCTAGCAAAACTAAATCTGCTAGTTTTCCTTTCTCAATTGAACCTGCATTTATCCTAAGTGCTTTTGCTCCATTAATTGTTGCCATATCAAAAACAGTTTGAGCTGGAGCAACAGTAGCATCCCAATAATTATGCTTTTGAACTAATGCGCAAGTGTGCATCTCTTCAAACATATCAAGATTATTATTTGAAACTGCAGAATCTGTTCCAAGTCCAACATTGACGCCTGCTTCTTGTAACTCTTTTAATGGCATAATCCCACCAGATGCTAATTTCATATTTGAGCGAGGACAATGTGCGACTGAAACGCCTCTCTTTGCAAGAGTTTTGATTTCTCCTTTTGTAATCCAACAACAGTGTGCTGCAATAACCTTCTTATCTAAGAAACCAATTGATTCCAAGTATTCAACAGGTCGCTTTCCATAATTCTTTAGAGAATCTGCTAGCTCTTTTCGTGTTTCAGCAATATGAATATGATTTAATACATTATATTTTTTAGCAAGTTTTTGACTTTTGATTAATAAATTTTTAGAGCACGTATATGGTGCATGTGGCCCAACTGCAAAACTAATTCTTGAACTTTTTAATTGCTTAATATGATTTGCAAGTTCATCTGTTTCTTTTAATCTTTTTTCTGTAGGATTTTTGCCATCTATATCAACTAAACCTCTTGACAAAAAAGCTCGGATTCCAATTTCTTTAACTGCATCGGCAACTTTATTCATACTTATATATTGGTCATTAAAACAAGTTGTTCCAGTTCGAAGCATCTCTTGAATTGCCATTGTTGAAGCAACATATATTTTATCAGGTGTTAGCTTTGATTCGGCAGGTAAAATTTTCTTGTTAAGCCAATCTTTAAGATGCATATCATCAGCGATTCCTCTAAGCAATTGCATTCCAATATGTGTATGTAAATTAATCAAACCAGGCATTACAATATTTTGTGAACAATCAATTGTTTCGTCTGCTTTCAAGTTCTTTCCAATTTTCTCAATTTTATTTCCGTTAATCAAAACATCTTGATTTTCTAAAATCTGTCGTTTAGAATTCTGAGTTACAATATATTTACAGTTTTTGAGTAATGTTTTCATATAAACATTAAATTACCTAAATTAAAAGATTTATGCTATAGCATTATCTAAAGCATGATAGCAAGAACAGTCTTCATCAAGATTTATTTTTGGAATAATGTTCATCAGCATCTTCTTTGACTTTTCTGAATTTGCTTTGACGGTCTCGATTATATCCTTCATTGAAACAGACTTATCTTTCCAGCAATCGTAATCAGTAACCATTGCAATTGATACATAACAGATTTCTGCTTCTCTTGCTAAAACACTCTCTGGAACCATAGTCATTCCAATAACATCAGTTCCCCATTTCTGAAAGAGATTTGACTCTGCTTTTGTTGAAAATCTCGGACCATTTACACAAATATATGTGCCTGTTTTATGATAATTTAAATTCAATTCTTGAGCAGTTTCTATAAGCAATTTTCTTGTTCTTTCGCAGCAGGGTTCTGCTACAGAAATATGACAAACTTTTTCATTGTCGTAGAATGTGATTTTCCGCCCATGTGTTCTATCAATAAACTGGTCAACAAAAACAAAATCTCCTGCTTTAATTTGCTCTTTCATAGAACCTACTGCACAAGGTGCAAGAATTAATTTAACACCCAATTCTTTTAGCGCCCAAATATTTGCTCGATAGTTTACTTTGTGTGGTGCAATTGAATGCTCTTTTCCGTGCCGAGATAGAAAAGCTACTTTCTTTCCTTGGAATTCTCCCATAGTAATTGCTGAAGAAGGTTCACCAAACGGTGTTTTCATCTCTACTTCGTTAATATTTTCTAATAAAGAAATATCATAAACTCCAGATCCACCAATTATTCCAATCATAATACTTGTTATATTACACAGGTTTTTAAGAATATATTTTCTTAATCCAATACTTTTTGAAAAAAGGTAAAGTCAATGTTGATAAAACAAAAGCCACTGCAGGTATTATAGCATTTAACCAAGGATCTGGAATATCTGCTGACCACAAAAAGACAGCTATTACAATATAAGTTAGCACTCCAATCAGAACTTTTCGAGTTATACTAATTTCCCACGCTTTATCTGATTCTACTTTCTTGTTTCGTTCCTTTATTTTTTTTATCTCTAATTCTATTTTCATGCTAAAACCTCATTTTTAGCAAGCTGTTTAAATGTTTCACATTTTAACATCATAACATTTGTAATTTACTTGTAACTTTATCTATATCTTTATCTTCTGCTGGACCAATTGCGCAAGCTGTTACAGTTCCAGGTTTAAGTTCAGTCATTCCTGCATCTGCAATAACTGCTGTTGTTAATCCAGCATCATCTGCTTCTTGTTTATATTTATAAAGGTCTTTCTGATTATCAACTTTCAAAACAACTTTTTTCATTCCACTAAGTCGCCATGCTGAGAACGTAATTCTATTTTTCTTTTTAGACTTAAGAGAAGCTTCAACAGCTGCGTGACTCGATTGCGCTGCTAGTTTTCCTCGGCTCATCTTCAAATCTGTCCGAATTAATATTACTTGTTTGTAAGCCATGTATTATAAAATACTTAGAAGTATATAATCCTTACTCGTGACGTAAAGCATCAACCAGCTTTTTAGAAAAACCGAGCGACTACGTCGCGTGGCCACGCTAAAGTGTAACTTTAGCTTGGAGTTGGCAAAAAACGATTGTTGACGTTTTACTCATGACGAAGTGCGTCAACAGGTTTTAGTTTAGCAGCACCTAATGCTGGAAGAGTTCCTGAGAGTGCTCCAATTAAGAATGCAAAAGATATTGCTCCTAAAATTAATGGCCAAGATATTTCAACTCTTAATGGTATAAATCCAGAACTGCCTGCTGCAATTTCTACACCTTTACCCATAATCATACCTAAAATAGTTCCTACAATTCCACCAACAATTCCAAGTATTCCTGCTTCTGCTAAAAATATCATCATAATTGCGTTGTTTGAAGCGCCAATTGCTTTCATTATTCCAATTTCTTTTGTCCGCTCAAGCACAGATGTATACATAGTATTCATAATTCCAATTGCACCAACAAGGAGAGAAATTGCTGCAATTCCAACTAATACTAATTGTATTATTCCGAGAATATCATTAATTTGCTCAAGAATTTCAGAAGGAGTTAGTGCATTAAAATCTTCAGCATCTCGATATTTCTCAAGTTTTCTCTGGACTTTATCTGCTACAAGCTCAGCATCATTACCTGGCTTAACTTTAGCCATAATCATATTATAATCTTCTTGATCAAGAATATCTTTGGCAACATCCACATCCATATAAATCGCTGTATCATCTTGACTGTTACCAACTTCTTTAGCAATGCCTACAATTTTGAACTTTTCATCATTTACCATTATTGTATTCTTAACACGCAATTCATCATCAAACATTTCTTTTGCTGCAAGATACCCAATACCTACTTCTTTCTTACCTGCTTCAGGAAATCTTCCTTCTAAAATATCCCAACCAATATCATCCCAAACTTTGTTAGATTCTTTATCTAATGGAATGCCCATTAAATAAGAATAACTATCCTGATTATGGAATGTAAACTTTGCTGTCCCATACATCATCGGAAGAACTGTATCAATTTCAGGAATTCTTTCAATAACTCGCACATCTCCATCATCAAACGGCGCTTCTGCAGTTGAACCGGGCCCAGTAAAAGATGTTGGAGTAATTGTAATTGTATCTGTTCCCATTTGCTCAAATTGTTCTTCAATCGCACCTTGCATTCCTTGAGAAACAGAAATCAATGCTACAACTGACGCTACACCTATAATAATTCCAATAGCTGTCAGCCAAGATCGCAACTTACGATGTGTAATGTTCCTAAGCGCGATCCTAAGGTAATCTTGTATCATTGTTTATTTGTGTTTTTTCTTTTTCTCCAATACCAGAAGATTCCACCTGCTGCAATTAATCCAATAATCATATACATATTATTTCCACTATTCTCAGTCATTAAACCAAATCGCTTTAAGTCTGTTTGAGAATAAACTTTCAATTTAACTTGTGATTGTGCTGTATAATCTTTATTATTAGAATCAGTGTATTCCACTTTTACAGGTAAGTCAACATAAACAGTATCTTCTTCAGCTACATTTTCATTAATAAATAAATTATAATCTACTGTATCAAAATCATCAGATTCTAGCTCTCCAATATAAACTTCAGTTGGAGATAAAATATCATATTGATCAGATGGAAGTAATGTTAAAGTTAAAAATTTAATATCTAATCTACCACGATTTACAATATTCAAAGTAACATCTCCATTCGTACTACTTTGGAAAGTATCTGCATCTTCCAAACCAACTCTTATTCTTGGAGAACCTCCAGTTTTAACACTTATACTTACTTCAATTTCTTTTATGACATTACTACAACTTGCATCATCACACTGCTGAATATTAAAAGAGTATACTCCTTCAATTGCATCATCATCTACAATTAAATCATATTCAACAAGTCGTTCACCAAAGCCCGCAATTCTGCCAACTTCTTCAATTCCAGCACCACTTGGAAGTCTGAAAGGATATTCTGGAACAACTCTTAAATAAGCATTCTCTATACTTTCTTCGCCCCAGTTTTGTGCAGCAACCCATAAAGTTACGACCTGACCTGGCTCTGCCGGATAAGGATCGTATTTCGTTTGAAGTAATCTAATATTTCCATTATTTTCTGGAGCGTTTACATTTTCAGTAGTTGACGAAACTAATACTCCAGATATTCCTTCGGTCTCAGCTAATGCTACTGGCGCCAACATTAGCAAACAAATTAAAAACAATATACTTTTTCTCATTTCTCTCTCCTTTTTTTCTCAATTGCACCATCTTTTAACCAAAAGACATTATCTACACCTTTAAGTTTTGCGAATCGAGGATCGTGAGTTACGATAATTAATGTTTTTTTATGTTTTTCATGTAAGTCTAATAGCAAATCCATAATTTGCTCGCCCATTTTAGAATCAAGATTTCCTGTTGGTTCGTCAGCAAGAATAATTTCAGGGTCATTAGCAAGTGATCTTGCAATTGCTACTCTCTGGCGCTCTCCACCAGATAATTCACCGGGGCGATGAGTCATACGTTCTCCAAGGCCGACAAGCCGTAGTATTTTTTTTGCTTTTTCAACTTTATCTAAAACAAATGATCTCTTAAATATCATCGGTAATGTAACATTCTCAATAGCTGTTAATGTTGGAATTAAATTAAATGTTTGAAAAACAAAACCAATTTTCTCTCCACGAACTTGTGCAAGTGTGCTCTCATCCATATGTGCAATATTCCTTCCATCTAATTTAACAATGCCTTTTGTTGGTAAATCTAACGCACCAACCATATTCATTGCAGTTGATTTACCTGAACCAGATGGCCCCATAATAACTGCAAAATCTCCCTTATTTATTGTAATATCTAAACCTCGCAGTGCCGGAACTTCAACACTACCCATCTGATAAATCTTCCAAACGTCTTGAACATCAATTATAGCTTTCATTTATACCTCCGAAGTTTGTGAGACTCGCTAAAATTTTGTTTAGCTCTGTCTTCCAAACGCCTTGCACATCTATTATTGCCTTACTCATACGTTCAGTATTATCTCAACTATTTAATATTTCTGTAGTATTGATTAGATACGACAGTTAGTAAGTATTATAAGAACAAAATTCTATATTTATATACATCAAATCCTAATGGATTTGCTGTCTCTTAATTCCTATTTAAATAGGATAATGGAACAAAGATGATATTAATATTAGTAGCTCATCCAGATGATGAAGTTCTTGGCTGTGGTGGAACTATTGCTAAATATGCTCAAGAAGGTGAAGATATTGTTGCAATTATAATATCTGATGGAGACCCTCTAAATAAATCAAATGAGTTTGCTATAAAGCGAAGAAAAGAATCTATTGCTGCAGGTAAAATTCTTGGAATAAATGATACAGTATTTATAGGACTTCAAGATAGACCTTTTGGTTCAGATTTAAAAGATAAACATGTTAAAGGGCGAATTGAAAAAATTATAAATAAACTAGCTCCAAAAATCATTTTTACACATTGTCCAGATGACCCGCACCCTGTTCATGCAAATATTGCAAAATTAGCTAAGGAAATAGCTCAAAAAGATAATATCCCGCTATATACATTTTCAATAGGTTCTCCATTTAAAGTTAAGCAAAGAGATATGCCAAGACTTTACATAGATATATCAGATACATTTGATAAAAAGAAAAAAGCCTTGAAAGAATTCCATTCACAAGAACATTGGCTTATTTATTATAAATTAATTGCGCAAGTATCGAATAAAATTGCAGGTATGCATTCTAATCATAAATATGCAGAGGTGTTTTACAAATGGTAAGAAAAATAAAAATTCTTTATGTTGCAGATACCGCTCCTCCGAAAAAAGATGGAGTAGTTAGATTTATGTTAGAGACTGCTCGAAGATTAAATAAAGAAAAATTTGAAATTTCTTTTCTTTTACCAAGACTAGAAGATTCTGAACAAGCTATGAAAACTATGAACTTAGATGCTACTTTTGTTCCAGTGCGTAGATTCAAAATAGCAACATATCATCCTGCAATCCCAAAATCAAAAATAGTAAGAAGTGCAATAGATAAAACAGATATTGTTTTTATAAATTCTGTAGCACCTTTAGGTAGCTCATCACTTAAATATGCAAAGAAAATAAGCAAACCAGTTATTGAATTCATTCACTCAATTGATTGGGAACTTTTTGCATATGCCACAGCATTTCCAGACAAATACGCAGGAGCACTAAAACCAATTGTTAGAAGACTTTACAACAAAAGTGATTTGCTATTAGTTGCAAACAAAGGTCTTAGAACAATACTTCATGCTTCAAAAATAAATAACACAATTAAAATACTTCCTCTTGGTGTAGATATTAAAAAATTCAAACAAGATAGAATTAAGAGAGTTTACATTAGAAGAGAACTACGCTTAAAAGATAATTTTGTAATTGGATATCACGGACGTTTAAGTAAAGAAAAAAATATCAAAATGTTAGCAAAAGCATTTGAGAAATTCAGAACAAAAGTTCCTGAAGCTAAATTATTAATTATGGGTGATGGTAAAGAAAAAAAATATTTGAAAGGTAATCCAAATATATTAACAACGGGTTTTGTTAATAATCCAGAAGACTATCTCCAAGCAATTGATATTTATGTTCTTCCATCAATGACTGAAACAACAGGTCTTGCACTTATGGAAGCTATGGCATGTGGCTTAGCTTGCATTGCAACGAATGTTGGTGCAATTCCAAGCTATGTCCGAGATGGTGGAAATGGAATTCTTTTAGATAAAAATAAAATTGATGCTAATTTACTAGCTCTTGCAATTGAGAAACTTCACAGAAACATAAAACTTCGCAATGAGCTTAAACAAAACGCTTCAAAATCAATAGATTGTTGTTATACTTGGGAAAACACTACAAAAGAACTAGAAAAATTCTTTGAAAGCATGATAAAATAACTTTTTAAACAACAATTCTAAGTTTTAATATGAGCCAGTAGCTTAGTCTGGATAACCGTTAGGTTCTTGCTGAACCTTGGTTCAGGAATAGAGCACTTCCCTCCTAAGAGCTTTTTCTTTTCTAAAGAAAAAGTTCGCAAAAAGAAACTAATTTTTGTAAAAGAGGTAGGAAGGGGTCGCAGGTTCGAATCCTGTCTGGCTCGTTATTCAAATTTGATTTCTTCGCGTTTTGCAAGAGCTTCTAAAATTGCTTTACCTAAGCCGCTCTTTTTGAAAATACGTATTTCTCTAGAACGTGAAAGTGGAAGTGTAGCTAGAACTTCGCCATTAATAGTTAAGTCTGCTCGCCTTGCATGGTCAAGGAAATAAAACTCGAAATATTTTTTGCTTTCCTTAAGCCGATATCTTAATGGAGCTTGGCTCTTATTTTTTGCTTTATTATGAACAGGCATGACAACAGTCGCATCTCCAAAAGTATAAATTTCATATTCTAAAGTTCCGTCTTCAAAATCATATATATCAACAACAGGTCTTGCTAAGTCTTTATCATTCATACCTGTTGGGCATTTGACATTCATCTTTAATCCAAAGACTTTTGCAACTTTTCCATCTTTAATAAAAATTACTGTATCTAAAATATGTGGAATCATTCCTAATTCAACTTTACCAATAAATCTCTGAATTGCATCAATTGGATTTGCTGCGTGCACAACCCCAACCATACCAACACCAGACAGCCGCATATCTGCAAACAATTTAAAATCTGGTGCATCTCTAACTTCATCATATAAAGTATAATCTGGGCGGGTTAGGAGCAAAATATCTTTTAGTTCCTGGTGACTTGCTTTTGCTGTTGAAAGTTGCGTGATTTCAGGAGGTAGCTGTAAATCTCGTGGAGCTTCTAATGACTTTACAACTTTCTTTTTCTCAGAATAAACTTTAGCAAGTGCTTGTGCGAATGTAGATTTTCCGTGTCCTGGAGCTCCAGAAATAAGTATTCCTTCTGCGCGTTCTAAAAGTCGTGCTTTAATTTTAATATCTAATTTGTAATCTTTTAGTTCTAATTTCTTTACAGGTCGAACAATTGTGATTTCCCAAGAATTTGATAAAGGTGGTCGAGTAACAACTATTCTGTACTGTTTAACTTGTGCAATTAAGCTTCCCTTTCTTTCAATCTCAAGAAAACTATTTTTTAAACTTCTTGCTGCCTCAATTATCTCATCTGAAATTGCTTCTAATTCTTCTGACTTTAAAATATTTTTATCTATCTCAATAAATTTCCAAGCGCCAGGCTTGCCTGCTTTAGCTCTAGGAAGTGCACCTTCTTTGAGATGAACAGACATATAATCTGGTTTGAAAAGTTTAGGAAAAGTAAGGTCTTCTTCAGTAATACCTGAAGGAATGTGAATAACATCCATCCCTGTTGCTTTGCCAACTTCTGCCTGAACCATATCAGAAGTTATCATAGTTGCTTTCAAATCCTCAGCTAGCTTTCGGATTTTTGAATCAATTCCACCTTTTTTAGCAAACTTAATTTCTTCGATTGTCGGCTGTTCTCCTGCAAAAGTTAATTTAAATTTTTTCTTGTTAGCAAGCTCTCTAAGTCTTTTGATTTCATCAAGACCAATAAAACCAATTTCCCTACCAGAATTAGCTTGATTCTCAAGCTCAGAAAGCATTGCATTATGCAAAATCAGCTCTTTAAATTTCAGTTTGCCTTTTGCAAATTGCTTTGAAATAACAATATTAATAATCGCAGATGTATCTGGAACAAGCTTAGTTATGCCTGTTGTTTTAGCATTTGTCTTAATCAAAGATTCTCTAGATTTCCTTCTTATCCTTTTTGTCGGACTAACCATTTAGAAATTATATTTTATGGATTATAATGTTTGTGATTAAAATCCATTATATAAATATTTAAAAGAAAGAAAAACAAGAAAGATAATGATAATTTACATCACACATACAAGTTCTATATATAAAATACTAAATGAGGAAATAACTAGAAACAATGAGACTCTTGAAAATACAATTTTAATATGTGGCACTCGTGAAATCGTGCCAACTACGGAAGGGCAACTTGCTAATCCTGCAAAAGCACCTGAATTTGGAGAGAAAGCACTTAGGCTTAAAATTAATAGACCTCCACAGAAAGGTGATTGCTTACTTATGTTATCAAAAGATCTTAAAGAAGGTAAAGATTATCATTTTGATAATAATGATTTAATAATGTATACTAATACTAAAGTTCGAACTAGCACACCTATAAATACAATAATTTAATTATTTTTTACGATTAAGCAACTCTTTGGTCTTCAACCCATTTCATAAAATCTCTTGTTTTGCGGATTAAGTGTTCAACTTCAGTTACAGGTACTTCTGGTCTGCTTGCTAACTTCAAAATATTAATATAAAATTTTGAAAATTCTCCTGCTTTTGATTCCTCAAATCGCTTTAATGTTTTTGCAACAATTTGTGGGCTTTTTGCAGAACTATCATCTAAATCAGTTAGCTCCTGAATCAACATTGTAGATGCAGTTAAAACATGCTTAAATGCTGCTGAAGAATAACTTCCACTATCTCCTTGACTAATTAAAAAATCTGCAAAATTCAATTTCTTTTCAATTTCATAAAAATTACTCATTATCTTTTAATACACTCTGGCGAGCATCCTCCTCTTTAATTATATCTTCTGACTTATCAACAAAGTCTTTTGCAATACTTAAATATTTTTTTACAGTATCTATATCAAGCACTTTTAGAGAATAAACATCATTTGTAAGAATATATTTATCTTGGCGCTTAAATCGCATGCTGCTAGTACTAATAGCATGACGCATTTCACCTACTTTTTTTAAGAATTCAGCATATTTGCGCTCAAAATTATGTTTATCTTGAACATCTCTTACCCAAATGTCAGTCATAGCACCAAAAGTCCTTGGAAATGCTTCTAATTTCTTATAGTAACGCATTTGCTCAAGAACAGATTCTATAGCTGAACTTGATGCATTAAAAACATGCTCAATAATTGCTAACATAAACTTAGTATCATCAGTAAGAGGCATAGTAACATAAACTAAATGGTCTGCAAGGTCAATTTCTCTGCGAGCTTTTGCCATAATTTCCTTATGCCGCAAGTCATAACTAGGCTTTTTAGTCCGCCAATCTGTTGAAAATACGTCTGAGTGCATAGTCTTTTAAGTGAATAAAAGTTTATATTTCTTTGTTTGGCCAAAGAGACAATAGTTTACTTATTTTTTATTAACTAATTTTGATATATTACCAAATGCTTTTCTAACATGTTTAGCTTTTGTAGTAAATTCTCCTGAATGTCTAATTAAATCATAATGTTGGACAGCATTAACTATATCATCTAATCCCTCAGTTGATATAAACTTAGCTGAAAGCATTAAAGAATTCACGTGCGTACCTCTACCCTGTCGACCGCTAATGTGTCTCTCTTTTTGTATAGGATTATCTAATCCATATTTTTCAGATATATATTCTGCTAATCTAATTACAGCTAATTTATTATATAAATTATAATTATTATCTTGATTTACAAAACCTTCTTCTAATTTTAAACTTGGCTCTTCTATATCCCGTTCTAAAACAATATCTATTGTAATAATTCCATCAAAATCAATTTTCTTGAACTGTTGTGCTAAATTATCTGAAATTGGCTCTAAAGAAGTTTTAACACTATAAGTATTATTTTTAAAGTCTAAGTCATATTTATCGCCGCCTTGGTGTTTACAAACACCTGCTTCATTTAAATATCTCCGAACTTTATTTTCCATATAACTATATGATAGTAAAACTTAAAACAGTTTTTAATTTTATATATTATGCCTCTATAGCTCAGCTGGTAGAGCGTTACCCTCGTAAGAATCCCTTTCTTGTAAGAAAGGTCTTCCAACCCCAAAGAACGGATTCGGAAAAAGGTAAAGGTCGCAGGTTCAATTCCTGCTAGGGGCTCTAACCTAAATAAGAAATATCTTTTATATCTCAGCTTTCTTCCAAGAAAGCTGGCAAAGAAACCTGCTAACTCAGTTGCTTCGCATTAGCCAAGGTAGCTAATGTCTTTTTTATCTTTGATTTGCTTGGTTTCTTTTGATTTTTGCATTAGCTCTTTTAGTTTAGCTTCTACGTTCTTTGCTTCAGATAAGAGTGGTTTTGTATCAACTTTTAAGCCGATATATTTATTTAGAACTTCAATCAGCGCTGCTGCAGCATGGCTATCTGGCATGTTTGTATGTGTTTCTGCAAAAATAAATGATGATTTTATACTGCCAATTGATTTTTCCATAATTGCACCTGTAACTCCAACAATCATACCTTCTGTTAGCTTTTCTGGTCCTTTTAGAGCTGCTAGCTTTTTCTCGCAAGCAGGTGAATTTGAATAATAAAAAGTCCGAGCCATAGGATTTCCAAACGGTGAGCCAACACCTTCTAAACTAATCATTTCTTTTGCTTTTAATTGACCTGCAATTTTCATAACAACATCTGCTAGCTTCCATTCCATTCCTTTAACTCCAGAAAGAGCGTGCATTAACACTAAATTTTTCTCTTTTACATAAAATATCTCAAATATATGTCTCAGCCGATTGTGATGAATTGTAGCAATTGGTGGCATTTCTTCTGACCAAACATAACCAATTGGTTTAGCATTTAGCTTCTCAACTAAGTATTCTGTTGCAATTGTTCCAACAAAACCCAAACCAGGAAAACCTTCGATAATAATCGGGCTCTTGGGCTTAAAAGTAAGATTAATCTCCATCCTATCTATTTGCTCAATCATATATATAATTTTTCCCAGAAAAATTCTATTAGCTGAGCTCTGCTCAACTATATATAATTTCCTCTGAGAAATAAATTGCGGCAAAAACAGTAAAAGCAAAGCTTATAAATCAAAGAAATTGATATTATTTGTGGCGGTCAAAGCCAAAGGGTAACACCTGTTCTCATTCCGAACACAGAAGTTAAGCCTTTGTACGTTCCTTTGTGGTACTGCATTTATGTGGGAAGCTTGGAAA
This sequence comes from Candidatus Woesearchaeota archaeon, assembly GCA_018692915.1. Taxonomy (GTDB): domain Archaea; phylum Nanobdellota; class Nanobdellia; order UBA10117; family JABICX01; genus JABICX01. The sequence continues at coordinate 48,862 of JABHLG010000013.1, forward strand.
GCTGCCATATTTCATTTTCACAAACTTCTCAATTCTTAATCTTTTTATATACTTAATTCAAACATTATTATGAATGAACTATTACTCTGGATTTTAGGATTTACGTTCCTAAATGGGCTTGTTGCTTTTGTTGGAGCATTTACTCTAGCAATAAAACCTAAAACATTACAGAAGATAATATTTATACTTGTTGCACTTTCTACAGGAACATTACTGGGTGGTGGATTATTACATTTATTACCTGAAGCAATTAAGAATCTGGGTGTTGAAGCTGCAATAAACTATCTTCTAATTGGTTTCATAATTTTCTTCTTGATGGAAAAACTGCTGCATTGGCACCATTGCCATGATGGTGTTTGTAAAGTTCATACATTTAGTCAAATGATTCTTTTTGGGGACGCGCTTCACAATTTTATTGATGGTCTAATTATTGCTGCAAGTTTCTTTGTAAGTATTCCTTTTGGTATAGTAACTACATTAGTTATAATTGCGCACGAGCTGCCGCAAGAATTAGGTGATTTTGGCGTATTAACACATGGAGGATTTAGTAAAAATAAAGCACTTTTCTACAATTTCTTATCGCAACTAACTGCTGTATTAGGTGGTCTTGTTGGATTCTTTTTTGTCCAATCAAGTGGTTTAGAATCATTGTTGCTACCTTTTGCAGCAGGTGGATTTATTTACATAGCTGCTTCAGATTTAATCCCTGAGTTACATAAAGAAAATGATACAAAAAGAATGATATTATCATTTACATTTTTCATAATTGGTATAATGATAATGTTTTTATTCAGACATATTGGAGGTTAGAATGAATAAAAAATCTCGTAGACATAAACCACAAGGATGGATTAAGGTAGCTAAAGAACGAATTGAAATCTTATTTAGCGAAGCTAGAAAACAAGCTAGCAAGAAGCCTAAACGAGCGAATCGTTATGTTAAAATGGCTCGCAAGATTGGAATGCGATACAATGTTCGAATTCCGCGAAAGTATCGCAGAGAGTTTTGTCACAAATGTGATTCTTATCTTCTACCTGGAAAAAACTGCACGGTTCGAACTAATGCAAAAACAAAATGTGTAGAATATATTTGTGGAGAATGTAAAGCAATTAATCGCTATGGTTATAAAAAAGAACAAAAAAAGTGACTTTTCTATCTCTCGAGATCGAAGATCTCCAGATACACTAAAGAGAATAAAAGTAAAACCAAACGCTAGGAAATCTGAAATCTTAGAAGAAACTGAAAATGAAATTAAGATTGCAATAGCTGCACCTGCACAAGATGGAAAAGCAAATACCGAACTTATTCGATTTCTAAAAAAAGAACGCAATTGGAAATGTAAAATTGTTTCAGGGCTAAGATGTAAGAATAAACTTATTCAAATCCAAGAATGAATTTCGCGACGAACAGATAAAGTGTTCTGAGGAGCGAAGTGGTGCGAACTGGCGCTGTCAGTTCATGTAAAAGGAAAGACTAATAAGAATAAACTTATTCAAATTCTATGAGTGAACAAGCTAATTTAATAGATCATTTTGAAGATGAATTACAAGATATTAAGAAACCTTCTCCGTTTCGCTGGATTCTTGGACTATTTCTTATTTTCATGATGATTTTATGGTTTATTCCATCTTATCAAATTCAGATTGACCCACCACCAGCTAGAATTCCTACAGTTGAAGAAGTCTCAAGCATAACTGAATATGATAGAATTGAATCAAATAATATTCAAGATTATGTTATAATTGATTCTGAAATAAAAGGTGTAGCTGATAGGATTGCAACAATCGCTTGTGATTCTAATCAGAAAAAATGTCAGGCTCGAGCAATGTTTGGCTTTGTTCAAGAGAACTTTGAATATGTGTCTGACCCAACAAGTTTTGAATATATGAAAACAGCTAAGGAAAGCTTGGTAAATGGTGCTGCGGGCGATTGTGATGATAGCTCAATTGCATTAGCTACATTATTAGAATCAATTGGAATTCCTGCACGGTTTGTATTTGTTCCAGGTCATGTTTATGTTGAAGGTTACATAAACAACAAATGGGAACCGATGGATGCTACTTGCTCAAACTGCAATTTTGGTGAAATCCATTACAAATATGCCAAAGATGAAAAAAGAATTGTTAATGCTTAATCTTTATGGTTATATTTTCGTCTAACTGATAAAATCATAAGACCATATTTATTAATATCTTCTTTTGAATAAAATTTTTCTGCAATCTTTGTATTTAAATTAAAAATAACTTCAAATTCTTTCTCTCGTCCAGTTAATTCTTTTGATCCTTGCTTTTGCTCTTTCAAAATTAATGTATCTCCAGGTTTACATTTAAAATCAGCTAACCTGACTTCAAACCGTTTTCTACCATCAGTTATTGCTTCAAAATATTCTTGCTGAACATTTTTTATAATTTTCATTTCTTACTTTCTACTTCTTTCTTCATATCTTTAATAAGATTATCAAACTTTACACCGAACTTTGGTTTATCTCCTCTAGAACGAACTGCAAGAGTTCCTGCGTCTTTTTCTTTATCTCCAATTACAATTACATAAGGTATTTTCATTAGAGAAGCTTCTCGAACTTTCTTTCCAACAGATTCTAATCTATAATCTGAATCAACTCTGAAGCCAGCATCTCTGAACTTCTTCTCAATTCCTTCAGAATACTCAATTAAAGTATCATTCATATTTATGATTCGAACCTGAACAGGTGCTAACCAAAGTGGAAATGCTCCATTGCAATTTTCAATTAAAATTGCCATAAATCTTTCAACTGCGCCAAGCATTGCTCTATGAAGCATTGTAACTTGTTTTTTCTCGTTTTTCTCATCTATGTAAAAAAGTTTGAATCTTTCTGGAAGATTAAAATCAACCTGAATAGTTCCTAATTGCCAACTTCTTCCAAGAACATCCTTAACATGAAAATCAATCTTTGGCCCATAAAATGCACCATCTCCTGGATTAACTTTGTAAGTAGTTTTATTCTTCTTAAGAGCTTTTTCTAGCAATTCTTCAGCTTTATTCCAACTTTCAATATCCCCAATATGTTTCTTAGGCATAGTTGAAAGCTCAATTGTATCTATAGATAATCCAAATTCATTATAAGTTTCTATGAAAAAATTAATCATATTAATTACTTCTGACTCAATTTGCGATTCTGTACAAAATATGTGTGCATCATCTTGAGTAATAGTTCTAACTCGAGTTAGTCCGGTTAAGTTTCCAGATAGTTCATTTCTATAAACTGTTCCAAACTCTGCAAGTCTTATTGGCAGATCTCTATAGCTGTGGCTCTTGTGTTTGTAAATGTAAATATGTCCTGGACAGTTCATTGGTTTGATTGCAAACTTCTGACCTTCTGATTCTGTGTAAAACATATTCTCTTTGAACTTTGCTTCATGGCCAGACTTTTTCCAGACTCCTGCTTTGTATATGTGCGGAGTCTTGGCAAGATGGTAGCCACTTTTTAGAAGCTTGTCTGTTATATATTGCTCAATTAAACGAAAAAGCATTGCTCCATTTGGATGGAACAAAGGTAAACCTGCTCCAGTAGATTCATTTACACTAAATAAATCTAATTTCTGACCAATAATTCTATGGTCATTTTCAGGTAAATTATCATTCTCTTGCATTATAATCTCCTCTAAATACTAAGCTATAAAAAACTTTAGAAATATGGCTAGATACAAAATTATTCAACTGTGGGGTACTCACCCAGTTTAGCCATAATATATATAGAAAAAATAAGTTATAAGGATTGTGGTTTAGAATTCTCGGCTTAATTCTGCCAGAGGATGTCCTTTGACATGGATGTTGAATTCTTTATACCAACCAAAAGGTGCTGTAGCAACTTCAAAATCAGATTCTATCTTTTCTGCAGTTTTCTGTAAAATTTCTAAAGCAATTCCAGGCTTTCCGGGCTTTGAAGTCAGATGAACATAAGGATAAAGCATAATTTTCTTTACACCAATCTGCGCTTGATATGCTTTTATTTCTTTAACAATTCGGTCTGAAACAGCTTCTACATCAGTATCATGCTCTTCTGAAGCCATCATAACAGTCATACATTTCTTCATTTCAATTGGCTCATCTTGCTTTGCAGGTGGTGCTGATTTCAGAGCGGGCTTTCTAGGAATAACAGTTATTGCTGTTGTATGTAAAAGTAGTATTTTCATAAAAATATATAGAAAATAAACCTTAAAAGTCTTTACTCTAAGGTAAATTATGAGCCTTACTAATAAAATACAGAATGCGATAATAAATATTAAAATATCATATTATTCTAGAAAACTCGATAGAGCACCTCTTGAAACTAGACAAAATTTCCATCGTATTTATTTACATAAACTTGTAGAAAAACTAACTGATAAAGATAATCCTTTATCTGAATTAGATAAATATATTGCTCTTAAACATGGATTAAACTGTATTGAAGCAATTGAATGTATGGAAAATCCAGAAGCTAAAAGAAAAGAATATACTAATGAAATAAAAGAAGCAATATCTAATTGGGATATTAATACTGCAACAGAAGCAATTCTTAAATTTAAACCATTTATGTATGTAACGGATATTAAACCTGTAGAGGTTGGTTCTTTAGGCCAGATATACAAAGCAATGATTAACTTAAAAAGAGAATCAAAGAATTCTTGATTGCTTAATTAAATCTATAAATTCTGGAACTGAAACAACTTCGTAATCATCAGAAAGCTGTGCAATTTCTGAATCAATATGTTTAGGGAAATTATATCGCATTTCTGTTCCAATAAATAAGAAAGCCGGTCGCTCTTTTGGTGTTCTTTCAACAATCCGTTCTGCTATATTTCCATCTTTTTCAACAAATGCTGCTGACCAAACTGCTGGATTGTCATTGTAAAATTCAATTGATTTACTATATGGCTGTAATATTGTGTATTCCATAAACAAACCATTAGATATTTGAGAAAATTCATCTAACATTTCTGGAGAATAACCTCTAAATGCGATGTCAAGAAGCCAAATATATTTCAAATCAGATTCTTTCATAAATTTATCTGTGTGTTCAACAAAAGCAGGGAAGTATTTGTAAGTTGAAGGGTAAATAAATCCTCCTCCTGAAGGTGCAACAACAAGTGTATCTCCCTGTGGTAAATTTGAAGAGTAATATTCAAACATATTTGGTGCAAATTCATTCAAAAACGGACTTACACTCCAAGCAAGAGGAGTTTCGTGTTGCTGGGAAAAACTTTTGTATTTTGAATATGGAAGATCTAAATTATCTCCATCAGATAAAATTATAACAACATATACTTTATCCTCCAATGTAATATTTGATATTGGAGTTGAATGTGTTGGTTTTGCTCGTTCTAAAGCAGATAAAAAAGATAAATTTGGAACTCCAGGTATTGGAAGTGAAAAACATCCTTTTTCTGATAAATAACCAATTGTCTCGACTTCACCAATAATTCCAGGATTTATATTATATCCAACCATTGCACAGTCGGGATTCATCTGAGACATAATTTCATCACTAATTTCTGCTTCAGTTGTTGATTTATGATATACAGGCATTGGTGAATCTTCTCCACTAAGCGCTAAAGATGACATAATCATTTTATTCTTAACAATAAAATCGATGTGGTCTATTTTTCCGTCGCGAAATGAAATCATATTTTTGTTTGTTTCTTTTGAAACTTCAAGTACTAACATATTAATCTCTTCTTCAGAAAGAATTGTTAAATCATAAATTGGATCTTCTGCAGAAGTTACTGGAATTGCATCGTAAACTCCTGAAAGAGTAATTGCTAAATATTTCTGCTTAACTGAATCAACATCATATTTAATTGTAGGATAATTAGAATAATCTAAGTCTGAAACTACTGTTTTTTCAGCAGAAATTTGCTCTAACCAAAATTCATCTTTCTCAGAACCAATAAGATATAGTATTGGCTTCTCACGATTGAGCAAACCTTGGAAAACTCTTGCTTTTAATTCATCTTCATGAGATAATTCTGAGATATCATAAACTAACATTTGATCTGGCGAGCTTCGTGGAGTTGTTAAACCTTGAAAAGAAGTTGATTCAATTGTGGATATCTCGCGCGGAATCAGTCTTGAAACGCCCAAGACCAAAGGTCCGAATTTCTCTCCAGAAACTAATGGATTTTTCAAAACTTGTGAAAATATAAAATTGCTTAAGATTATAAGAAATATAACAGATATAACGATTATTATGAGTTTTTTGCTTTTCACATATTTGTATACTAAAAGAAATATTTAAGAGTTTTCAGTATTGCTGTAAAAATGGATAAAATTCATATATACACGCAAGGATGCACAGGAGCTTTTTCCGCTTCGCGCAAAAAGTTCGCAAAAAATACATATTATAGAGGTTACTCAAAATGATAAAAATCTATATACATACACAAGGTTGTACAGCTAATCAATCAGATTCTGAAGTTATAGCTGGGCTGCTCAAAGAAGCAGGTTATAAACTAACTGATTTGAAAAATGCAGATTTAGTAATATTTAATACATGTAGTTTGAAAAGTCCCACTGAGCAAAGTTTATTTAGGAAAATTCAAGACAATGCTAAAACTAAAAAAATAATTATTGCTGGCTGCTTTCCACTTTCATTTCCAGAAGATAAACGATTGAAAAACTATTCCTTACTAGGTAGCTTTGATTTGAAAAAAGTTGTTGATGTTGTTAGTAAAACACTAAATGGCAAGCGCGTTGTTCTGCTTAGTCGAAAAGCAGAAGATAAATCCTGTCTTCCAAAAATCAGAGATAATCAAAAAATTGCAAAAGTTGTAATATCAAAAGGCTGTCTTTCAAACTGTGCGTTTTGCGCGGGAAAAAAAGCTCGGGGAAAATTAGAAAGCTACAGTATTACAAATATTATATCTGAAGTTCAAGCTGCTGTTGCAGATGGATGCAATCGAATTTATTTAACTTGTCAAGACACTGGCTGCTATGGCTTTGATCAAAACACAAATCTTATTGAGTTAGTTAAGAAAGTACTTGCAGTTAAAGGTAATTTTAAAGTTCGGATTGGAATGATGAGTCCACAGTGGGCTCTTAAATTATTACCTGAATTAATTGAAATTTATAAGCATGAAAAAGTTGTGAAATTCTTGCACATTCCTGTTCAGTCTGGCTCAGATAAAATTCTAAAGCTAATGAATCGGCAATACACTATAGCTGAATTCAAGAAGGTTGTTGAAACTTTCCGCAAACAGGTTCCAATAGACAGCATTTCAACAGATATAATTGTTGGCTTTCCTGGAGAGACTGAAGCAGATTTTAAGAAAACCGTTGAGCTGTTACAGTGGTTGAAGCCAGAAGTTCTGAACACAACAAAATACTGGCCTCGAAAAGGCACAGTTGCCGGTGATAATTACTTTAATTCAATTGATAATCCAAACAGCCATCAAGCAAAAGAGATTTCTAAAATCAAACAAGAGCGAGCACTAATTCTACATCAATTAAAATAAAAAAGAAAGAAAGGGAAAGGTGCACCTTCCGAAGTAAATAATTAAATGTGCTTAATACCTTTCTTCTTAACGTTGGACTTCCAGATTTGTTTTCCTCTCATCCATGCAGGTGCGTTTGCTGGTGCTTTGACCCTCTTTCTTGTTCCTGTAAAGATGTGTAACCTTTTCCGTCCTCTTTCACGAAGTACTATATTTGTGAAACCACGTGTTGCTGCTTTAAGTGCTGCTTGTCGAGGTTGTCTGCCTGTAAATACATGCTTAGTATCCTTTCCGTTCTGTTGTAACACGAAATACCGTGTTGAACCTTTAGCTTTTCTTGCTCTTCGCTTTGCCATTTTTTAACTCCTATAGAATAACTATATAGTTAATCTACTAAAATCAGACAACGTTATCATATATAAATTCTTCGGTGCTGTAGTGCGTTTTTAAAAAAAAGGTTATTATTACACAGTCAGAACAAAATCCTATTTATTCTCTATTCGAGGAGCAAGTATGAAGCTCATTTGTAGCTTGTTTAAGCTCTTGAAATCTATTTTAAGAGGATAATCTGAACTAAATTGTATAATTGCAGTATCTGATAAAACTGAAGACTTTGCCATTTTCTTAAGATATTCGGTTGAATATATGCCTGTAACTTTTTCTTTAACATCCATACTAACTAATGCGTCGCTTCCTTTTGCTAAATCAATATTAACTTTAGACCCTGTATCGCCTGCACTTAATTGAAGTTTTTCTGAATCTGCGACAAAATTTAATGCATCACCAACAACACTTGCGTCATCAATAAGATCTCTAAATTCCTTAGCATCAATCTCAATTTTTGCTGCAAATTCTAAACTTGGTGCTTGCTTTTCCTTTGTTTCTTTTTCAAGCATAGGGATTTGGAATTTCTTAATTGATTTGCTGAATATTGTTAAAACTAATCTATTACCTTCTGCAGTCAATGAAATTGGCTCAGTTGGCTTAACTCGTCTAAGTGCTTGCTTAAGATTATCAAGATTTATTGTAATTTCTTCTGAGCCATCAACTTGGTAACTTGTAAATGCTGATGGTAAAATATCAAGAATAACCATAGAAATATTTGCTGGGTCCATAGCAGTTAGCTTAACACCTTCTTTTGTAATTGAAAATGTTGCTTCCGTTATAAAATCAGATATAATAGCTACAGTATTACTCAAAATTCGAGATTCATCTAGCTTAATATTAAACATAGCTTCACCTAATTGAAACAGTTAAATTGTATTTATAATGATTTTGCGTTTTCAACAGACAGCTCAAGATTTAAAATCTTGTGAGGTAGCAAATTCCTTTTGCTACAACTCATATATTCCATATTTCTTAAATATTCCAATAGTTTCAACTAATTTTGCTCCACATTTCTTAATCATACACATCGAGGATTTATTTTTCATATCAATCTGACAAAAAAGCGGTTTATGTATTTGATTAATCGCTCTATTTATCAATTCAGAACCAATTCCTTTATTACGATAGGCCTTATCAACAAAAGTTAAAATAACAAATGCATCGTTACGATATTTTTTTGCAGGCACAAGTAATAATTGTGTGCTCGGTAACATTTTATCTAAGAAACTAGCATTTTTTAAAATTTTAGAAGCATCATCTATTGCATATATGAACCCAACAATTGTATTTTTATCTCGAGCAACTAAACTAAATTCAGGATTTTTTAAATATATTGAAATAACTCTTTCTGAAAATTTCTTTGAGAACTTCTTTTCTAAAAAAGATTTCCTAAAAAGAATAGAAATATCAGAGATATCTTTCTCTGATGGTTTTTCATATTGCATTTCTATATTGGCAGAATACTTAAGTCCAGAATGCCGTGATTTGATAGATAGGTTGCGATTAATATTCCAATAATTATTCCAATACCTATATACATAGTTAATCCGCCGCCCATCATTCCCATGCCCATTGCTTTTTTATTCATAAACATCACCTCAATTATTAGTTATACATACTATTGGCTATATATATAATTTACTAATTAATTGCTATGCAAATACTTGCTTATATAAACCTAAATCAAAATTTGTAAAGTCTTGAACAATATCGCCTTGAAGTTCAATATCGTCTCCATCGCCCCAAATCCTACCGAAAACTCTAACAACTTGACCATCTTTAATCTGATTAAACTTATCTGCATCATTCATAATTATATTTACAGTTCCAGTGCTATCATCTAGCAAGAATGAAAGTATTTTATCATTTTTGCTAACAATTGTTCCAACAATAGATACTCTAGTCAAATCTTTATTTAAATTTTTTACTAAAACTTGCTTTGAAGGTGCTCTTTTTTGAAAAGTTCTTTTTTCTTCTTCTGCCATCTCAATTCTCATAAATTCGAATTAAAATAAAAGCATTTGTTTAGTAAGGTCTATGCGTATTCTCTCCAAGTGTGATTGCCATTTTCTTTCTTGAAAGAAAGAAACTATGCTTCCAAAGAAAGAACATATACTCGTGCTTCGCACGCAATTATGCGTATTCTCTCCAAGTGTGATTACATTTAATGCATCTATAAAATTGGGTCTCTGCTTCATCAGTAGATCTTGTTTGTAATGACCAATTATATGCTTCAAGATGTTTGCATTTTGGGCACTTTTCTTTAACTTTTGCTAAAGTATCTGCAGTTTCCTCTTTAACTTTATGATTATCTTCGCAATCTGCTTTTTCTTTTAAAGATAATTCTGCTTTTGAATGTGATGAGTAACCACAAGAACAATGTATATTCTTCTTATCTGAAGATGGAATTAATAGACCACCACATTTTGGACAAAAAGGTGTGTTCATTTCGTTCTTCCGACAAAACCTGGATATATAAAACTTACTATACCAAATAAGATGAAAATGTTTTTATAAGTTGTTATAGCTTGATTAAATGACAGTAAAAATGCGCAAATTATTTTGGAAAACGTGGAATTTCCTAATTCATGAAGATACAGTATATAGCTTTATAGCTGACGCAATATTAATTTTAATAATTGGTAAATTTATACTTTTTCCAGGATTAGGGCTTATTTTTGGTAATGACTTCCCAATTGTTGCAGTAATTTCAGGTTCTATGGACCATCACAATGCTGAATTTGATGAATGGTGGGCAGAGAATAACAGATATTATGATTATTTTAATATAAGTGAGTCTGATTTTAATGATTTTTATGTAAATAATGGTTTTGAGAAAGGAGATGTTCTAATTATTAAAAGCATTCCAGAGGCGGAATTAGAAATAGGTGACGTTATAGTATATTCTGTTCCATATAGAGCTGATCCAATTATACACAGAATTGTTTCTTTTGACCCTATTGAAACAAAAGGTGACGCAAACCAAGGTCAAATTTCTTTTGAAACATCAATACCTTACAATCAAGTTCATGGAAAAGCAGTTTTTATTGTTCCATACATAGGTTGGGTTAAAGTAGGCGCAATGGAAGTCTTAGGTATAATATAATCAAATATATTTATTTTTCGACTATCATCAAAACTTATTTATACAATCTAGTATATATTCTATATGAATATTAGTAAGACAAGTCTAGATAGTAAAATAATTGAATATAATAAATACTTAACAAAATTAGAAAGAGAATTACAAAGAGTAGTTATAGGCCAAAGCAATGCAGTTAAAGTTGTTATTATGGCTCTAATGTGTAATGGACATGTTTTATTAGAAGGTAAGCCAGGTCTTGCTAAAACACTTTTAGTAAAAGTACTGGCTGAATTAAATGATTGTAATTTTAGTAGAATTCAATTTACTCCAGACCTACTACCTACAGATATTATCGGTATGACTACTCTTGCAAGCACATTCTCAGCAATAGTTGGTGGTAAAGCTCCCCTTGACCTTGAAATAATTAAAGGTCCTGTTTTTGCAAATTTTATACTAGCAGATGAAATTAATAGAGCATCTCCAAAAGTTCAATCTGCGCTTTTAGAAGCAATGCAGGAAAAGCAAGTAACTATTGGTAAAAAAACTTACAAACTAGACGAACCTTTCCTTATTTTTGCAACACAGAACCCCATAGAAGAATCTGGAACATATGAATTACCTGCTGCACAAACAGATAGATTTTTATTTAAATCAAAAGTAGGGTATCCAGATATTTTTTCTGAAGAAATAATATTAGATAACAATGTAACAACAAATAAATTTTCTGATTTAAATATTAAACCAGTTATTAATAGTAAAAAAATCATTGAAATCCAAGAATTAGTTAAGCAAATTGAAGTAAGTCCGACAGTTAAAAGATATATAGTTAAAATCGTAGATGCAACAAGAAATCCTAAAAATTATAATGTTAATAGTGGTAAGTATATTTTATATGGTGCAAGTCCTAGAGCATCAATTGGATTATATATTGCAGGAAAAGCAAATGCTTTTCTAAATAATAAATCATTTGTCCTACCACAATATATTAAAAATGTAGCATATGACATACTTAGACATCGTATAAGAGTAAACTACGAAGGAATTGCAAACAAAATAACTTCAGAAGATATTATCAAAGAGATACTTGAAAAAGTTCCGCTACCATAATTAATAATGAAATCACTTAAAGTTGATATTGATGATGTAATTAGAAAAACATCTGCAATGAGTACAGAGTTACAAATAACAAAAAAAGGCTCTATTGGATTTACACGTCAATATGAAAGTAAAGAACTTGGATCTGAGAGTATAGAATTTTTTGATTTTAGAGAATACACTCCACAAGATAATCCAAAAAATATTGATTGGAAAGCTTCAATTCGTTCAGGTAAAATGGTAATACGTCAAACAATTATTGAAAAAGACGTGGAAGTTATTTTTGCAGTAGATTGTGGCAATAGTATGTTATTTGGTTCTGTTGATAAATTAAAAATCGAAAATTCTGTAGAATTAACTGCTGCACTATCTCATATGCTATTACATTCTGGCGTATCTGTTGGTTTAATTTTATACAGCGACAAAGTTAAAGATTTTGTAAAACCTAGTTTTGGTGGTCATCAGTTTGAAGATATTAGAAGAACTTTAATGAATTATCAAGCATTTGGTGGAGAAACAAATATAAACATTTCAATTCCAATTATCCATTCTGTAGCAAGACCTGAGAGTGTTGTAATATTTATATCTGATTTTATTAAATTTAATGAGCGGGAGATAGATATAATAAAAAAAATTGGCAACAGATGCAAAGTTGCTGGAATCATGGTTAGAGATATAACAGATAAAAATTTACCAAAAGGAGGTTATGTTATCTTTGAGGACCCTTCTGAAAAAGAGCATCTTCTAATAAACACAAGTGAAATAAATGAAGAATATGAAAGAATTGCAACTAAACAAGAAAATATTATATCAGAAGGATTTACTGCTATAAACGCAGCACTATATAAAATATACACAAACAAAAATATAGTTGATAATATCAAAGATATACTTTCGAGAAATGCTAGTGTTTGAACATCCACAATATTTGATATTATTAATAACAATACCTATAGTTATCTTTGCGCATTCATTAAGTATATACAAATCAAAAAGAAGAGCTATACTTTTCTCTAATTATGAAGCTATGAAAAGAGTTAGTAGTAAACATAAACTTCCAAAAAACATTTCTTGGATTGTTTTTAAAATATTAATTTGTGTGCTATTTACATTTGCGATAGCAGGAACAACACTTGTTTATGAAACAACTGTTAGTGATGCAGATTATATTCTTGCACTTGATGCTTCAGGTTCAATGCTTAGCGCTGATGTTGAACCAACTAGATTTGATGCTGCAAAGCAAGCTGAAATTAATTTCATTAATACATTAACTAAAACTGGAACAAAATCTCGAGTTTCATTATTAACTTTTGCAGGTTCTACATTTATACACACACACCTAACTTATGATACAGGCCCTCTACCTGATGTTGTAAAAAGTTTAAACATAAGCACAGTTCCTGGAACTGCAATTGGAGAAACAATAGTAAATGGTGCAAATATATTATATGATAGTGATAAAGTTAAGGTTCTATATATTATAACGGATGGTCAGAGTAATGTTGGTGTAGATGTAGATTATGCTATAAAATATGCGCAAAGAAATTCTCTTGTTGTAAATACAATAGGTATTGGAACAGTCCGAGACCCATTAGTTGAAGAAGATAGATTATCTTCTACTCTTGATGAAAGCACACTTAAGAAAATTGCTTCTGAAACAGGAGGTTCATATTATGCAGTAACAAGTTCTAAACAATTAAGTGATATATTTAGAACATCTATTGGACACACACAAGGAATATATGAACTTGATTTAACACATTACATATTATTACTAATATTAGCTTTATTTGTTTTAGAATGGGTTTTAATTAATACATTATTTAAGATGATTCCGTAGTGAGTTTGTTTTTTTCAGAATTTGTAGAATTATGATTTAATAATGCGTTCATGTAATCAAGGTACGCTTTTATTTGTTCTGAATCTATTTTTTCTAGTTTGTGTTTTAGTGTTCTGAAACGTATAAGAAGATGAATTAATTTATTTGAAGAGTGATCTTTCTTATTTATCCTATCTGCAATTTCAGATACAGTATCTCCTGGCGATATTCTAATATTTTTATGAACTGCTAAATAATATCGTGCAATCATATCCATTTCAATTATTGCTTCCCGAGAGCTTAATTTGTCTATATTTTCCATAAGATAAGATACTCTTATCCTAAAATAATCAATTAAATTTTCTCTAGTAAATTTTTTCGGCTTAGAAGAAAATTTAAAATCTATACCTTTAAATTTTGGTAATTCAATACCCGGAATGTTAATATTTGGCATTTTAATATCTGGCGCCTTAATTTTCTTAAGTTCTTTACTATATTCAATAATGTACAAATAAATCCAAATAACTAACGCAATAACAGATATGACTAGTAAAATAAAAACATTCTCAAATAGGAAATTAGCTAAACTATCTATCATAGAATGTAATATAGTCTTAAGTATATATATTTTTTGTGTTAGTTATTACTGACGAAGTCTGTTCCACTGACGAAGTTAGTGATACTGACGAAGTCTGTTCCACTGACGAAGTTAGTGATACTGACGAAGTTAGTTGTTATGTAGATATAGCGAAGCAATATACATCATACTAATAACTGCAACACCTAAAATTATCATGATTTTATTCCTATCTAGACCGCTTCGATCTAATAGAGGGTCTAATATATTTATATCAGTAGTAATTCTATCTTTACATTCTTTAATATATGTGTCTAAAACTCTGTGTGCTTTAGAAAAACTGCCACCATAGTAAAAAGTTTTTGCAGATTGAACATGTTCTAAATATTCAATACACTCCGGATTTGTCTTAAATAAATCTTCAATGAATCTTACTTTTGCAAAAAATGATTCATCATCGTCTTCCTTAATTTTAATTACGAAAGTTTCACTATCAGTTACATCCATAGGTTTTATTGCTTTACCAGTTATAGTTGCATTATATTCTCCAGATGTAGCTAAATAAGTTGTAAATTTAACTGTAATTGTCTGGTTTGTTTTAGTAGGAAGCTTATCAATAGTATTTTTTTCTAAATTAGCATCAAAACCAGATATAGTTGGGAACAAACTATTCAAGCTAATATCTTCTAAATCTTTATCACCATCGTTTATAATAGTTAATTGAGAAATCTTTGCATCAATTGGATACATTTCAACATCATCCATATTTAATTTAAGAGATACAACTTTAACACTAGAACCGCCTCCACCTGAAGATGGTGATGATGTAGACTCAGATGTAACAGCATTAACAATTAAACTCGTATTTGCTGTCAAATTTTCACCAGAGGCATCTGTTGCAATAAAAGTCACTGTCTCTGTTCCAGACCAACCCGATGTAGGTGTAAATGATGCTAAATGACTTGCATTTGCAATAGATACCAATATATTTTCATTGCCTGATACAGTAAAGTTTAAAGCATAACCATCAGGGTCTAAAAAGTAATCATCTAAATCAGGTCCTTGCTGTACTGAACCAGTATTCCATGTATAATTAGGGATTTGCTTTGTAAGGTTAACAAAAATATATGGGCTCTCATTAAATCGCATTTCTCCATATGCACTAGCTGTATCATTATCACCTAAACCAAAGAAAGTTGTTGCTTGTATACTATCATTAATTGTTCCGTTTGTGTATGGACTATACATAATATATGAGAAATTTGTGTAATTTATCCCATATTGTGAAGCAACTAAACTTGTAACATTAATTGTCGAATTACCTGTAGAATTAATATCTGTAAGATTTGTATTTAATCCAGCAGTCATACCTGTAAGAATATCATAATTTTCAGTTGAGACCCAACTCTCATTTGTAATTTCTTCGACAGTAATACTTCCATTCCATTCAGTTGTTACTATCGATGTATTAATTATTATACTAGCATTATTAATTGATATTACATCTAAATCATATAATCCTGTTGCATTAAATTTAAGGAAACTTTTTTGGTTGTAATATGTATCATCATCAAAATCTCCTGCACATACAACTGCACCTTCTTGCAAATTAAGATTAACATAAGATTCATACATCTCAGGGTTTTGATTTACATAAAAATTACTTGCATTTCCAGATGAACAAGAACTTGAGTCACATACAAAAATCCATATGCCTGTCGTTATATTATCTGTGCTCAAAACAGTGTAATTACAAGAAACATTATAATTTGTTGTTTCATTTACAGAGCAGAAAGTTGTTTCATTACAACCTGCAGAAGTATTTGCTGTGCTTGTATTACAAACATAAACTGAAACATTTGTGCTATCCACATCTGACCATGTGAAATTAAATAAAATTGTATTATTAACAGGAGTTCTATTAAATGAATCTGAATCAGAAGTTAAAATATTAAGTGTTGGTGCTGATGCGCCTATTGTAATATTTGTAGAATTAATAAACGTAGTATTTTGATCTGTTACATTAACGGTACAATTCCACATATTATCAATTCTTGTTTCTGAATCATTTATTGTTTCGCTTGAATTACATGTTGTGCTTTGTGTACAACTAATATCTGTTTCAGTGAGATTTAATGTCCAAGCACCACTAACATTTAGATACCAATAAACTTCTGCAGTTATATTTACATCTGAATCATTACTTGCAGTATACCAACTACATGAGAGATTACTATCATTATTTGGAGAACTTGGTGATATTGCTACTTGTGACAATTCAAGTGCATCATAAACACCTGTAACATTCATAAGAACGCCATATGAATCACTCGTATCAATTCCATCTGATGCAGTAAATGTAATTGTTTCTGAATTATTCCAATTATCATCAGGAGTTAAAGTTACAACACCTGTTGCAGCAATTGAAACAGTTATGTTTGTATTACCTGAATAAGTAAATGTTAAGGTATCATTCTCAGTATCATTAAAATAATCACTTAAATTAAGACTAGTATTAGCTGTATCTTCTGGCCAAGTCATATTTGGAATATCTGTATGAAATGAAGGTGCAGTATTTTCAGTAACTGTAATAACAAGTCCTTCTGATGCTGCATCATTATCTTCAGAACGTGCAATAGCTGTTACATTAAAATCTCCTATGCTTCCAGTTGAAGCAGGTTGAAAAGTCAAATTTCCTGTTGCATTAGTATCGCCTGCGGTTACACCACTAATTGTTGCTATTGAAACCCAGCTAGGGTCACTATCTCCAATATCAAATGTTATTGTTTCGCCATCAGTATCATTTGCAGTTATTGTAATTGATAAATTATGACCTTCAACAACAGATTGGTCTGCAATTGTATGTATTGTTACACTACCACTAGTTCCTTCAGTAATTTCATAAGATGAAAAACCCGTTATACTTCCTCCAATAAATGCGAAACCTGTTACAAAAAGAAGCGCAAGAACAAATATTCCAGTTACTTTTGCAAACTTTAAATTATGAATTGGAGTTAAAAATTCATCTTGCTTAGGGATTTTAATTTTCTTTGGTGCTTTTGGAGAATCATTAAAGTTATTTGCTAGATTAATTGCATAATCAATAAACTTTTTTAGATGTTTATCATCAATTTTATTTTCTTTGTATCTAGAAACCATGATGAATTTGAAAATCCTAATTAAATCGTGCTTTAATTTAACACTTTTATCTGAAGAATTAATCCGTTCCATTAATTCTTCATATGTTGCATTACTATTGCCACCAATTATTTTGCTAACAATTTCTTTAAATGTAATACAAAAACGATCTGTTGCATCTTCTAAAGTAATACTATCAAAATCATTATGTAAATTATTAAGTTTAGATATTTGTTTATCCAAAGGTAATTTGACGTTCTTCTTCTTAACTTTAAATCTTACAAATAATTCATCAAAAGATAAATTTAATCTTTCTTTTTCAAAAAGAATCATAAAAATAAGAATTATAGGTAAAATAACAAACGTACTTGCAAAATATCCTCTATGTTGGCATCCAGAAGGCAAATTACATAAATAATAGAAAAATCCAATAAATATGATTAACAAAAATACAATTGTTGTAAATATTAATAAGGGTGTAATTTCTTTCATATAATTTACTTTAACTTTACCCATAATTATTTCCTCCTGCTTTCATTCTTTTATGAATAAATAAATATACCTCTGCTGAAAATACAAGACCGAGTAAAGATACTACCCATAAAATCGGTCTATGAGATACTTCTTTAAATATAGGTGCAATTATATCTTCGTCTTCATAATCTACAGGCACTTCTCCAGGTAAAAGACAACTCTGGGATAAAGATGGCTCTTCTAATTCAGTTGCACATTCATTTCTATCAATACAACTTCTTGTTTGAATATTATTTATACAATCTGACCAATCAGTACAAGCCCAAGATTCATTACATTCTCCGACTACGAGCTTTGTGCCTCCTCCGCCGCCTCCTCCTCCTCCGGAGCCAGAGCTAGAGGAACTATCGCCAGAGTAAGGGATTATAGTAAGGTTTACAAAATTACTATCAATGGATAATCCATGGTTATCTGTTGCGGTGAATGTAATATTATTATCTCCTGTCCACGAACTTTCTACTGCAATAAGAGTAACTATGCTCTCATTACTTATTGCAACTGCAATATCTTGAGGTCCTGAAAATGTATATGTAAGAAATTCTCCCACAGTATCATTAAAATGATCATCTAAATCCAAACCAGTATATGTGTATGTCTGATACCAAGATATATCTGAAATATTCTCAACAAGTATAGGTGCAATATTAAGATATAAACCAATTGTTGCATCTTCGCCTGCAATATCTCCAGAATTATATGCAGTAGGATAATCTGCAATCATAGTATTACTAATTTTAAGGACTAGCACAACTATATAGATCACTAGCAATAACGCTAGTATACCTTTTGATACTTGCTTCATATATTATTAAGAACACTGATACATTTATACTTTTCGTGTTACATTGGCCAAATTAACTACTCTTAAGTTTTAAATTCACTAATTTTTATTTTAACTTGACCAGAATATTCACCAAACAGTGTATTTGCTGGAATAAATATATCAAAATTAATTTTTCTATTTTCATTTGCTTTAATAAAAATAGAATTCTCACCTGTTGTTAAAAATTCAGTAATATTTCCTTTAACAAATATTTCAACGCTTTGATCATACTTACTTGGAATAATATTTATTGCGCGCGATGCATAATTACCTGAAGGAACCATCCCAAAAGTAATTGCATCAGGATTTAAATCAAAACCAACACGATCGCCAACAATAACACTTGTATTATAAACAATATTTGTTGTATTTGTTTTAAGATAAAATGCTCCCATACTAAAAAATATTATATAAATTACTAAATATACAAACAATGCTTTTTTTAAGCTAACTTCCAAAATTATCACCTGATTTATTATTTGGTTCAATAGTAATTCTTATGTCTCCTTGACTTGCTTCCTCAATATTATCATTTATGTGCGGTGCATTTACTTCATTCCAATCATAATCTTCAATTAAGAAAGGTAAGTAAATTGAAAATGCTGCTATTGTGATTATTCCAATAACAAATATACTAAAAGGAATTTTCATTATTTATTTTTTTTAAAAGTTATATTAATATTTGTCTTGTGCAATATATAAATTATAATTATTAATGCTGCTGCAATTAGGATATATGTTAAATTTGTTGAATCAAGCTCAAAAAACGATGGAATAATCTCAATTTCTCCCGATGTTGTGCTTGTTTTACCTACATAATAAATTGTTATTTCAACGGGATACAGTTCACCAACTTTTAATTCAGATGTATCAACATATGCAGTCATTGTTTGCGATTCCCATGGTGGTAAATCAACTGGAAAAGACTTAAACTCTACTTCATTAATTGCTACACTTGCATAAACATCTTTTACTTCTGAATTCCACTTGCTTTCTACAGTTATATCAAAAGGTTGTGTTTTTGATTTTGTTAATTCTTCTGAAAAGCCAAAAATTTCAACTAATAATTCTCCCACTCTAAAATCATCTTCTGCTTCTACATTTTGACCATCATAATATATAGTTGCTTTAGCATAATATATTCCATTACTTTCAGGAGTATCTACCCAAACAGCTTCAATACTATTTGACATAAAAGAATCAAGTGAAATGATATTAGATCTTAAACTATCTACTAATTCGTCTGTTGAATTATCATATATATCAACGTCCATATACGTTGCATCAATTTTCGTGTTCCCTAAATTCTGAATTGCTGCGACAAATGTTCCTTTTTCTCCTACAGCAATATTTCTTGCTATAAAACTATTCAGCCGAATATATTTTCCATCAAAGGGAACAAATACTTTAATTTCATTAACAATTTCTGTTCTTGTGCCTACTGCACCATATGAAGAAGAATCTTCATAAACAAGAATATTTAATTTATGGTCACCTGGCTCTGCAATGTATTCAGGCAAATTTACTGTAATCCAAAATCGATGGTTTTCATCTAACTCTGTCATTGTAGCATATGGTTTTAGAGCACCATCTAAATCAATCTTAACATCTTCAATATTATTATGTCCCATAACTCTAAAAGATACTTCAATAACACCATTTGGTTGGAAATTATGTTTTAAAGGTCCGTGTGCTAATCCTATAGCGTCAGCAGATTGTATAATTAATAATAAACCAACTAAAAGTATCAATTTCTTGTATATCATATGTAATAAAACAATAGAAATTATTTATAGTTTACTAAAGAATATAACAAAATAAATACTAAAAAATTAAAAATCCCTAACTTTCTTCCTCAGAACTCAAGATATGTTCGTCAGAAAATTAACATAATATATTAATAAATAATATTATATTTCTTAATTAAAATTAAAGTCCTCTTCCTGTTGCACAAACTTCAGGTGAAGTTTGATCACACCTTTGCTCCTCAGAATCCAAATTATATTCGTCGCAAAATAATGCCATTGGTTAACCAATTACTAAATTGAAAATCTCTAAATTTTCATTAAAAATCAATATAACATATTAATATACACATTTAACTCTATTCAAAATTAAAGTCCTCTTCCTGTAGCTGTAATTGTTGCACTTAGAGCTCCTGTTTGATTTGCATCTGTTGGGATAATTAATTGTATTTCAACATTAATTGAATTATTAGCTTGATTTGCATCAAGAACAGAACAAATAATATTTGCTGAAGTGTTAATATCTGTAAAACTTGTGTCAACTATATCTGCACAGGAATCTGATTCATTTTGTTCGATTTTCCATCTAAAAGCAGGGTCTGAACCACCAACAAAATCTTCAGCAGTTTTATTTGCTGTAAGATTTAACTCAATTAAATCTCCACCAATATTTTCAAGAACTAAAGATTGACTTGTAGCTGTCCAATTTCCCCCAGTTACTGATTTCGCATCTGTATCTAATGTAGCATTTTCAAAACCACCTGTAACTGAGCCAGTTCCCCAATCTATTGCTGCTGACGTCCAATTAATTGCTGTAACAGATTCTATTGTTACTGTAGCGGTTGCATTTGAATCTGATGTAACAAAACCTGTAAATCCCATACTATCTCCTAAAAAGAAATCAACCATAGACAAACTAATAGCTACAACTAACAAAAGAGCTAATAGCTCATTTGATATATTAAATCCTTTTCTTTTGCTAGACTGTCTCTTCCTGCTCACCATTTTCAACTGCTCCTGTATCTAAATTATCTTCATTTGATTCAATTACTAAATTAATTGTAGCTTCAGAATCACCTTGCTTTACTACACTTTCTGATTCCTGACTGCTAATATTTGCGTTCATTGAATATAAAAAGTAAATTATTACTATAAGTAAAATTAACACAATTGGATATAAATACTTCTTGTCTTTAATATTCATTAATTATAATATATCTTATTCTATATAAACTTTATGTGAATTTTAATAGAATTAATTAAAATTACTAACATCCTGTTCCTGTGTAATCCCTTCTTTTAAAAAGAAGGTTTTACAATCCCAAGAAATAAATTATAATTAAAATTACTAACATCCTGTTCCTGTCTGGACATATCTGAAATTTACTACATTATTGTATGTTCCTGCAGGTTGTGAAAGTGGTATTGATAACCAGAATCTAAAGTATTCATTATCTCCGCCTGCTACATTAGTGTCTGCATTTACAAAGCTAGTTGTTAATCCTGTAGCGCTTCCGATTGCAGGTGTTGTTGAACTTGTTGATATTGCAGATACCCATGTCATATTATCTAATCCAAGACTATTATCTGTGCTGTTTAGGTCATCGTCTGCGTTTACGCAGAAGTCAATTGGCACATTGGAATCATTAGATACTGCCAAATACATTGAACTTCCACTACTATCGTTATTGTAGTTGTCTGTAGCATTATTATTATCTGTTCCTGCTGTTGCTGTTCCAAATTCAATACCATCTAATAAATTATCAGATCTAGCAACTGCGAAGTAAGCAGTAATATTTGCTTCTGCTGTAACTTGCGAACTATCTCCTGCAAATCCTGTAATACTTGTTGGGATTTGTATTCCAGCTAGCGCTGCAAGAACCATCATAAATATTGCAGCTACTCCAAATGCTTTCTTTGCACTTTCTCTGAAGTCTGCCTTTGCTTTATTGTGTCTTAAAGCATGCAAGGTATCTTCAAACTGTGTTTTTCTTTCAACCCACTCTGCATCCCATTGTTCTGTTGTTTTGCCTTCAAGGATTGCATTTCTATGTAATAGATAGTGTTCTTGGTCAAGCACTCCTGCTGCAAACGCAGTATTTAGTTCCTCTAGCTTTCTTGCTATTTCTGTCCGTTTAGCTTCTAATCTCTCGAGAGATGTTTCTAGGTAGCTTATTTTCCTATCTGAAACAAAGCTAAACTTTCTAGACACTTTCAGCTACCTCCATTTCTTCAAATTGGCACTTCCACTTAGTCAAGAAACTACGAATTTTTGCAGAGCTTCTGCTAGATGTAATAATTACAGATTTAGCAAAGAACTCACTATGCGTAACTTCTAATATTCCTTTTTGTTTTCCTCTTCCTTTTAACTCATAATGAAACTGAACTTTTGCTGAACCAGTTAATTGCTTAGTTGAATAAACAAACAAAGTCTTTGGGGTGACCTTCTTTTCTTTAGCAATTAAACTAGTTCCTTGTTTCAGTGCATCAATAAGTTTAGTATATTTGGAAGAAAATAATTGATCTGCCTGAACATAAATTACAGGCAAACCTACTTGCTCTTGAAAATTCTCAGCAAGTCTTTGGGGTGTTTTTGAGTGAGTTAATAAACAGACAACTGGTGCTGACTCACGGGATTGTGATATCAAACTAGAATCTATCAGAATAATATCTGATATATCTCGTCGTTTAGCAACCAGTTGTCTGGAAATTGCTTTAATCCGATCTTCTCGGGACAGATTTACGGCAATCGATTTCTTAGAAACATTACATTTCCAAAAATATAAAAAAGCTTCAACTTGCTCATAGTAAGCCTTTGGGACTAGAATTACAGAATTAGCAAGTTTCAAGCTATGCGTTTTTTCGAGGATTCCTTTTTGCTTTCCTCTACCATTAAGAGCGTAATGAAATTTAACAAGTTCAGAACTTGATATTTTTGGGCTATATTTGACTAGAACGTATTTACATATACTATTGCCTACTACTAACTTCGGCTTACTACTCACTGTTTTTACCCCAAAGACTTGTTAACTACATTAACACTTTTGTTGTTAGTTCATCTATGTATGTGTTAACTACATTAACAATAGTATAAAAAAGTTCTGATTTATGCCTAAAAATACTCAAAAACAACGCTTTTTACACTATATTTTCACTATTTCAAGGGGGTTAAAAGCATCAGAATTAGTAATTAAAACAAAAACTTTATATATAATGGTATCAATTGGTATCTATGGCATTACAACAAATAAATATAAGATTATCTGCTAACTTAATTGAAGCGGCTAGAAATTATGCTGAACATTTTGGATTTAAAAATGTACAAGAGCTTACTACAGAAGCACTAAGAGAAAAAGTTATGGAAAAATCAGAATTTGATGAAACATTCACTAAAAAAGAAATTGAGCTAATAGAGAAGCTTGCGGAAATTAGTATAAAGAATAATTTGCTAGGTACTGAGGAAGAACTACGCGAAATACTTAAATCATGAAACAAATTAATGTGATTAATTTGTTGCCTCTCAATTACATGTAATTAAGATGAAATTTAAAATAATACCAACTAAACAATTTTTAGAACAAGCAAAATCTCTCGATGTAAAAACTAAAAGAATTTTAAATAACAAGATAGATTTACTAAAAAAGAACCCCTATCGTTTCAAAAAATTACATGGATTCAATCTGAAACTATTTGAGATTAAACTAAATATAGAACATGCTCCAGCAAGATTAATATACACCGTAATCGAACCAAATGTTATTCTAATTTGTTTTTTGCATAGAAAAAATGATTTCAAAGATTTGGATAAATATGTAAAACAATTTGAAAGAAATTAATTATTTCTTAGTAATTTTATGAGTTCTAAAGAAACTTTTAATCAAGTATAATGCAACGAATATTCCAACAATTCCTCCACCAATTAGGAACATTCTTGTATCAAATTGAAAGCCTTTTTCCGCATCACATTGGACAATTAATTCCAGAGGTGCAGCAGCTGAAACAGATGTTGTTGAGCCAGTTCCTGCGATTCCAGCAGGATAGTATTCTGTAACAATTACTTTTCCTTGAATTCTCTCAAGAGTATCAGGACAATTAAATGAGTATGTCTTTGGTATATCAAAGCAAATATCTAGTGGCTTTGCTTCATCATGCATAGTTCCTGCAGGAACATCAATATTCTCACTAAACGGATTTAGCTCAGCTAGCTCACCACTTACAGTTAATTCAACTTTAACATCTTCATCCCATGGATTATAAACACCATAATTAAAGCAAGCATGCTCGCCCTCATCAACATTAGTAATAACTGTTCCATAAACAATTCCTACACCTTTCATAGCAATAGCTTGTGGTGCTAGCATAGATAATACAAGAACAATCAAAACCAGTTTTCTCATTATATTTTTCATATTCAGATATTATATCTTTTTCGCAACAAGAACCTTCAACCCCTTTTCAGTAATTTCAATAATCCTAACTTGTGGGCTATCAAATACCCTTCTTACATAGCCCATTCCAATTAAAAATATTAAATGATTTCTAGTGGTTTTCCAATTAACTTTTGAAATATTAGCAAGTTCACTAGTATTTTTCTGACCTGTTGCTAAAGATTTAAGCAAAGCTCTTCTTATTTTAGAATAATTTCTCTTCTGATGATTATATTTCTGTTTGCTTTGCTTAGATTTCATGCTTTGATAAAACCTCCATGCCCCTTTCAGTAATTTCATAGATTGTAACTTGTGGCAGATTGATTACAACTTTTGCAAATCCAAACCCACATAAGTAAACCATATGATTACGTGTTGTTTTCCAATTTACACTTGCATCTTTTGATAGCTGATTTATATTTCTCTGACCATCAACCAAGCTATGAAGAAGACTTTTTCTAATAACTCTAAATTCTCTCTTGTGTTGTTTAGCTAATGTCTTTTTCATACTACAAAGCAGCCTCCTCTGCGTAAACTGCAATTGTATTATTATATATTCCCACTGACTGGTTTCCTGGAACAGTTAAGTAAAACTTCAAATAAGATGTGATGCCACTTACTAAATCTCTACCAATTGTGCTATTAGATAAAGCCATTGTGTAATAATCGCTATTTGTTACAGCAGACTCAGATGTATTATATCTATATTCTTCATAATCAAGTTCAAGAATTGCTCCACCATCTGTTGTTAGGTTACCATCTGCTGCCATAGATAAGTCAACATTTGTTCCTGTGGAAGTCACAGTCACATAATAATCTGTATCACTTGTATCATTATTTCCAGTTGCATTTCCTCTAGCAGTTGGTAATTGATTAATTATCCATCTTACTCCTGCACTTAACTCGGATGAAATTGCTATGGATATGGATTTTGAACCGACAGGGAACTCTTGGATAGTTGTTTCATTCTCATTTCCAAGGCTGTCATTTGCCCAGAAATACCAACCAACATTTGAACCTGCTGAAGTTAAGATTTGTCTTGTGAAGTTAGATGTATTTGTTGTTCCTGAGAATTCATAATATGTTGAGTTCTCCCAGCTTCCTGAATCATTAGTTGCAAACATAAATCCTGCTAGACCCATATCTGCTACTTGAGATTCAGTCCAAGTTGTATTGAACATAACTGTCCAACCATTCCAAATAGTTGATTCATTCTTATTTACATCAGACCAAGTTGGCTCAGCATTATCAATATTCAAGCTAGCACTTTCATTATACCAGCTAGAATTAAAGAGCCAGTCTGTTGCAAAACATCTTAGATTTATTCCTGCTGTATTATTATAAGTTGAAATATTCCAATCATAATATCCATCTGCATCATCTTCTACAATATTTGCCCAACTACCTGTTACATTAGATTGGATATAATAATAAATATCGCTTCCATCTTCGTCTGTTGAACCTGAACAGTTGATTGCAACGGTTTCATTCCATCCACCCCATGTTCCGCTTGTAGGTATCAAACTAGTTGGTGCAGTTGGAGCTGTAGCTGCTAAGTTCACACTAGCAGATATTGTTGTAGTTCCATCTTCGTAAAGGTCATTTGGAGTTACAGCTGTAGTCCATATATCACTAATTGCTGTCTCATTAAAGGATAAGTTCTGAACTGAATGTCCTGCTAACCCTGCTGAATATTCTTCTAATATCTGATTTGCAGTAAGTGAACGATTGAATATTTTGACTTCATCAATTGAGCCGTTGAAGTTAAGGTCATATCCACTTCCTGAGGAGCTCTTTCTACTACCAATAGTTACTGGCTCTGATGTAGATACTAATGATGATGGTGGTGTTGTAGAGCCTACTTCTACACCATCAACATAAATCTTCATACGACTATTTTCATAATCAAATACTGCTGTAACATATTGCCAACTATTATCTGGGCTTGTTGTTGTTGAAGCGACATAAGGTGTAGTAGCATCCCATACATAGAATCTGAAATTACCACTATCAATATCTATTGAATATTGTTCATTGCCACTACCATAACCTTTTGTAACTATAGCTGCTCCGCCCTCCTGTGTGGCTGGACCTTTGACCCATGCTGAAATAGTGAATTTTAAGTTAGTATTAAAGTTCAAAGTTGAGTCATCACTTACATTAATATAATCATCAACACCATCGAAAGTATATGCCCCACCAATCTGTCCGCTAGATGTCCAAGTAGGTTCTGCACTTCCCGTTCCGAAAGTTCCATTATTTTCAAAGGTTGAATAATCTCTAATATATGATCCAGTCTGCCCAGATCTGTTAGTATCAAATGGCATATTTAGAACTGCTATACTTGTTCCGTTTCTTCGCCAGTCTGTTATATTTACAACTGCATCACTATCTGCATCTGTTCCTTCTGTCCAGTATAATGTTAGATTATCTTCAGTCAAGTTATTATCAGATGTTGCTGTTATGTTAACGCTTGTATATGCAGTTGGTATGTTATTGATTGTAACTGTTCGCTCTTCTGTATTATTTGCATTAGCTCCTAAATCAAAGTTATACCCTGTATATGTATAGCTCTGTCCCTCAGTCAACCCTGTCCATGTCTTGTTATACTGATTAGCATTAGCATCATATTCTGCAAGTATCTCTCCTGCTGAAAGAGCTCTACTATAAATTTTTACTTCATCAATTGCTCCGTTAAACTTAGTACCTGCATCATCACCTCTAGCTCCTATATTTAAGGTACCGGTTGAAGAAGGTGGATTAATTGTTGCACCTGTATTCTGTACATCAAGATCACCATTTACATAACAAGCAAGAGTATTTGTATTACTGTCAAAAGTTGCTACGAAATGATACCATTCTCCTGCATTAATTATTGTTGAAGCACTACCACAATTAGCTGATGAAGTACCATTTATGACATATGCGATTATTCGATTACCTGAAGTAACTCTTAGTGCATAATTACCTTTTCCTGCAGACCAATCATATTTTTCTAATACTGAATGCTGAGTAACTGTTTCGTTTCTATGAATCCATGCCTCTAAAGTCCATGCCTCTGTTGGATCGATACTATCATGATCAGTTACTGTAATATAATCTCCACTACCATCAAAGCTCATTGCCTTGCCAAACTTACCTTGAGTTGGTGTAGCTCCAACTGCTGTTCCGTCATTGCTCCAGCTAGAATTATCTGAAACTGTTGATCCTGATACTTGGTCAAAGCTCCAGTATCCAACCAGAGTTCTGTTCCAATCTACGAATGTGCTTTGGTTATTTGTGTCTGAGGAAGTTAGGTTGACAACTACTTCTCTCCAAGTTGCTATTCGAGTTAGGTCTGACCAAACATCTGCTAGGAAGCTAATGCTTGGAGTTGTCTGATCGGAGGTTATTGTCCAATTCTCGCTTGATACATCACAGCTTGCTCCATCGCAAGCTTCACAATACCATTCAAATCCATTTTCTTGCAAGCCAGTTACATTGAACTGAGCAGATGCAGATGTTCCTGAAACAGATACAGTTCCATTGTTGTGCCAAGTTCCAGTATTATTCTGATACAAGCTAATATTTACTAGCGCAACATCAGTGCTAGTTGCTGAACAGTCAAAGGTTGCATTTGCACCAACTGTCCAACTAGTGTTTGGATTTCCAAGAGTAACTGATCCTTCTGAGAACTTCCACATTGCAGCTGGAACATTATTTCCACCATCCGTTGCAGTCAAAGCATTGATAACTACTGCTCCAGTGTTGTTTCCTTGGCTGATGTTGGTGCTATCCCAAGTATATGATGTTGCTGAATCAAAGTAAGCTAGCCATTGTGAATTTGTGTTATTGGTTATGTTTCCAGCCCCGCTGGTTAGGTTTCCAGATAGGTCTAGGACATCGGTGTATAGAGTTGCTGAGTTGGTTATGTTTAGAGTGTCGTTTGCTGCTACAGTGAAGTTTCTGAACCAGGAATCTCCTATAATGTCAACTGTTCCAGTTCCATACCCGCCGGTTGTAAATGCTTGCTGCCAGTCCACCCATTTTAGAGTTAGTGTTCCAGAACCCGATAGAGTTGTCATTGCTCCATCTTGGATGATGGCTGGATATGCCTGACTTGCTCCTTGTAAAGTATTAGAGTATTTCAAAGTATAATCAAATTCACTAATTGAAGCCATATCAATTGTTCCGGATTGAGAGGCGTTTCCAAGAGTTAATACACTATTTATATATAAATTAAAATCTCCTGCAACTCCTTCGCTGCTTAATAGGTTTATAATTGTAATAGAATTACCATCAGCAGTATAACTACCGATTCCATGATAATTATATATCGCGTTGCTTCCTGTAAAGCCGTTCCAGTCTCCACTCACATAATCTTTAACCATTGTTCCTTCATTATGTATGAAAACTCCTGAGCCAGTTCTTGTTGCTGCTCCATTCAAGGTAGTATTTCCTGAAGTAGCATCATAGGTTCCGCCTGAGTTGATTGTAAGAGAGCCAAGTGTAGATGAACCAGACCACAATGATGCTGCACGGTTACCTAACCGTCCATTTATAATTGCATCTCCAGTTACTGTTAGGGAACCTGTAGAAATGCTATTGTCTGGGTATAGGACTCCACTCTGTATTGTTAGATCATTAGCTACAGTAAAGGACGTATCAAATGGAACATTGTTTGTGCCAGTTGCATCAATAACAAGATCATATGGACTTCCGCCTGCAAAGTCAATATGTGTTGCTGTTCCACTGCTAATATTTACAGTTCCACTATTTGCAGTAAATGTTGATCCTGAACTTGCAATGAAAGCGTTTCCAGCTACATTTTCGCTTGTGATGGTTGTTGTTCCATTTGTAGCAGTGTAAGTTCCGCCGGAGTTGATTGTAAGTGAACCGAAAGAGTTTGCTCCATCATGTGCGCTTTTACCAAGTGTTCCAGTAATCTCTACATCTCCAGTTACAGTTAACGTGGTTGATACTGAATTTGGATAGAACGTTCCTGAAGAAACTGTTAAATTGTTATCTATTGTTGGATCTCTATAATCTACTCTATAGCTACCTGTATTAATTTCTAAATTATATAAATTACCTGATGTTCCAGTTAAATCAAATTCTGTATGTGCAGAATTTAATGTAATATTAACTGTTCCAGAGTTAGCTGTAAATGTTCCATCATTATCTATTGAATATCCTCCAGCTGTTTCATTAGTTATTGTTGTTGTTCCAGATGTTGCGTCATATGTTCCACCTGAGTTTATTTTTAGAGAGCCGAAAGTGAATGCTTGAGAACCACTATTAGCCCAAATTTTCCCATTATTATTTATAACAGCATCTCCAGTTACGGTTAATGTTTGTGCGGTAGTATCTGACATAAGCGTTCCACTTTCTACCGTTACATCATTATCTACAGTTAGTGAAGTATCAAATTCAGTTCCGTTTTGGAATCCTGTTGATACAACTAGATCATATGGATTACCTGTTCCAGCAAAATCAAAATGTGTCGCTACATTTGTAATATTTACTGTTCCATTATTATGTGTAAATGTTGACCCTGATTTTGATTCTAATGCTGTTCCTGCGATTTCACTTGTTGTTGTGGTTGTTCCGCTGGTAGCTGAGTATGTTCCTCCAGAGTTGATTGTTAGTGAGCCGAAAGTAGCGTCGACACTATTACCATCATCTGTAAGAGATCCATTAATAATTACATCTCCTGAAACATTCAAATATCGATCAGCAGCATTTCCAAATACATATTCTGCTCCCGCATTAACAGTTAAGTTTCCAGAAATGTCTTGAGTTCTTGATTGTATAACTGGTTCTGTATTATTGATAATAACATTATATAGAGTGCCAGTATGTCCGCTATCTTCTCTAACATAGAAAGCTCCTGAGCCAGCAGCTCTATCAAATAATACCGTTCCACTGTTGTGTGTAAATGTTCCGCCATTATTATAATAGAAATAATTAACTCCTGTAGTTGTTGCAGTTAAAGTGGTTGTTCCGCTTGTTGCTGAGTAGGTTCCGCCTGAGTTGATTGCTAATGCTCCAAATGTAGCACTGACTGTTCCTGACCCAGCATTACAATCCAGTGTTCCACTGACATCAACATCTCCAGATGCGATAAGATTTCTTGCAGTTCCAGACGTTGCTTCATATGATTCAAATTCTCCAGATGTTATTGTTAGATTACTAACGGTAAGAGCAAATCCTTTTCCATTCCAATATTGAACTTTATTAGAAGCTTTATCGATTTCTACATTATATAATGTACGAGCAGTGTTAGCTGCATCATATAGTTGTTGATTATCAGACCCTGTAAAGTTAATTGTTCCACTGTTGTGTGCGTAACTAACTCCACTACTAAATACAATCGCTAGATTTGATGTCTGGCTCGATATTGTGGTTGTTCCGCTAGTGAAATTCATATCCCCTGTTTCTATCTTTAGGCTACCGTATGTGTGATCTCCTGAACCGCCCATAAATGTTCCTTTAACTTCCATTCCATATTCTGCAGTATATGCACTTCCTAGACTAAGGTTTCCTGTGCCTGCCAAGAAGGTTCCACTATTTACAAAGGTCTTATCTGTAACTGTTGTTGTTGATGCGCTAGGATTCTCGTATGTTCCGACTGAGTTGATTGTCATGGAATCAAATTGTTGAGTTCCTCCTTGGCTAGCATTCAGAGTTCCATTAATCTCTGCGTTTCCTGTTGTATTGATGCTGTATGTTGAGGTTACAACGGTTGCTGCTGATTCAACCTGAAGCGTTGTACAACTCAGGTTAGCTGTCAGCGTGTCATTAGCTGAGAACAGACAGGCCTCTCCTGCTGTTCCAAAGTTCCACATTCCAGGTGGGACGTTGTTGCCGCCATCTGTAGCAGTCTGTGCGTTTATAACTAAAGAACCTGTGTTGTTACCTTCTGAGATGTTGGTGGAGTTCCAGGTATATGTTCCAGAATCAAAAGAAGCATTCCATTGAGTATTCGTATTATTAGTTAGGTTTCCAGATCCTGCAGTTAAACCTCCATTAAGAGTTAATGTATCCACGTACGATGTAGCTGAATCAGTTAAGTTAAGTGTATCTCCGGAATTAATACTTAAAGTTCTAAACCATGTATCTCCATCAAGCGATATAGTTGATGAATACGTTGAATCCGTAGTCTGTGTCAATTGGAAATCTAACCACTTCAAACGAATATCTGCGCCCTCATAGAAACTCAAAGCGCGAGTAATATTTGCAGGATAAGATTGACTTGCACCGTATATGCTCATAGAACCTCTAACTTGAATAATATTACCTGCATCTCCAGTTAATGTTGCTGCCTGAGTAGAGTTACCGAAGGTTACTATTGTATTTCTAATTCTAAATGCTCTGTTATCTACATGCATATTATTTATGACAGTAATATTACCATTCCGAATATCTGGATAACCTTCTCCATCAGTACTAATATTATAAAATACTGGTTCAGAAATGCCGTTCCATTGAATATATGGACTACTCATAAATCTTACATTTCCATTATTGTGTGTAAAAGTTCCATTGCTATCAAAAGCACCTTTCATGGTTGTTGTTCCTGAAGTAGCGGAATATGTTCCTCCACTATTGATTGTCAGGGAGCCGAATGATCTTGCTCCTGCTTCTGAACCTGAATCTAATTGACCTTCATTAATTACAACGTCGCCAGTTATAGTTAGAGCTCGATTATCATTATTAGACTGGAAAGTTCCAGAAGATATATTTAGATCTCCATCAATAGTAGTTGTATCAACAATACTTGCTGTACTACTTGTATTCATTACAAGATCATTAAGATTTCCAGTTCCAGTTAAATCTAATAGCGTCGCGTCAACCGTTGTTACATTAAAGATGCCAGTGTTGTTGTTTAGTGTTCCGTCATGGTTTATTGCAAATCCTCCCACAGTCTCACTTGTGATTGTTGTTGTTCCAGTTGTTGCAGCATAAGTTCCTCCAGAGTTGATTGTTAAAGATCCAAAGTAATGCGCACCTGTAGCACCATTACCACCAAGCGTTCCGCTTCCACTTTCAGCAATGACTACATCACCAGTTGTATTTATTATAAGTGAACCTTCCCCATTACCATTGAACAACGATCCGCCATCAACGGTAAGATTACCTTCAACTACTAAATTCTGATTAGAATACCGCTGATTTGCAGATGATACAACTAAATTATAAAATGGTTGAGTGCTACCAAATATTGAAATAGATCCAGTTAGATTAACCAATCCATTATTATGTGTATAGGTTCCTGCTGCAGTATTACGTATAGCCCATCCATTGCCATTAGTACTTGTGATAGTTGTTGTTCCGCTAGTTGCTGAGTATGTTCCGCCAGAGTTGATTTTTAATGAGCCGAAGGTTAATGTAGATTCTTCTCCATCACCAAGAGTACCACCATTATCAATAACTACATCTCCAGTTACAGTCAGTGCTAAAACATCGCTACTTGCTCTAAATAAATCTGTTACAGTCAAATCATTATCTATTGTTGTATCTGCTTCTGCCCAATTAACTGTATTACCACCAACTTCTAAATTATAGACATTTCCAGTACAATTAATATCTGCGTTTGATGTGGATGGATTTGTTATATTTACAGTTCCGCTGTTGGCGGTGAATGTTCCATCACAATTTATAGCCCAATTTGAAGGATTTTCACTCGTTATGGTTGTTGTTCCACTAGTAGCTGAATAAGTTCCTCCGCTATTGATTGTTAGAGATCCGAAAGACATATCTCCTGAATGTGAAACACCACCTAACATTGTTCCACCATTAAGTACAACATCACCGACGATAGTAATATCACCACTAGTGCTTGACTGTCTAAATACACCTGCGTTCAATGTAAACGTATCTGAAACAGGCACGTTATTAACTTCTTGGTCTATCCACGTAGCTCCTCCGTCAAATGTGGCGTTATTAAATCCAGCACCCGTGCAGGCTCCATCTATATATGTGAATCCGGAACTATCTGTAAAGTTAACTGTTCCACTGTTGTGGGTAAATGTTCCATCACAATCCCACGCCATATTCGTAGCAGCATCAGTAGCACGTGTGATTGTTGTTGTTCCACTTGTTGCAGCGTATGTTCCGCCAGAGTTGATTGTTAGTGAACCAAACCAGTTACCTGCCGATTGAGAGGTTCCGCCAAGAGTTCCACCGTTATTAACAGTTACATCGCCAGTAACCGTTAAATTAGTAGCAGCATTATTTGGTATAAAAGAAGGAGCAGAAACGGTTAGATTATTATCAATAATGGTGTTCGGCGTCCATTGAATATTACCTGCTCCAGTTGCAGCTATTTCTAAATTATATACATTGCCAGTACAATCTAATTCTAAGTTACGTTGTTCTGACCCAGTAATATTAACCCATCCTGCGTTCGCTATGAAAGTTCCGTCACAATCTATTGCCCAATTTCCTGCACTCTCACTCGTTATCTCTGTAGTTCCACTAGTAGCTTCATAAACTCCTCCGGAGTTGATTGTTAGTGAGCCAAACCATTGCTCTCCTCCTAGTGATGCATTCAAGGTTCCGTTGATCTCTGCATCGCTAGTAGCATTAATTGAATATTCGCCAGTTACTACTGTAGCTCCAGATGCTACACCCAGAGTTCCACAGGTTAGGTTAGCAGTCA